>JAQWRT010000072.1 GCA_029243605.1 Myxococcota bacterium | reverse complement strand
GTCAACTTCTCCTACCTGCCCCCCGAGGCCCGTGCATGCCTTGACGAATTTTTCGCCCCCTTTAACCTGCCCGATCGCGTCGCTCCGACCGCGCCCGTTCCCGATGAGATCATTCCCAGATAGCGCCGGCGCCTATTTGGTTTCGAAGGTCCAAATGCCCGTCCAGCCATCCGGGGGCACTCCGCCCAAGGCCTCTATCCGCTCGATCAACGCGCTGCTCGGACCATCTTCGCCCCGGGCAGCAAGCACCCGCTCGAACGTCTCCCGGGCCGCGGGCCAGCGCCCCGACCGATATTCTGCCAAGCCCTCGGCGTAGGCCTCGAGCCAAGGTCCTTCCTCGCTGGCCGCGCTTCGCTCGCCCAGCAATTCGTAGATGACCCCCGCTCCGCGCCTACCCTTGACTCTAATTTCGTCAATCTCCTGCAAGAGGAAGGAAGCGGGCAAGCTCCTCGCGAGTTCGGCGCTGGCCAGAATACCCACCCCGTAAACCTTGGTGAGACTCTCGAGACGGGCACAGAGATTGACGCCATCGCCTACCAGGGTGTAATCGAAACGTAGGTCGCTTCCCATATTCCCGACCACGACCTCGGCTGTATGGATCCCAACGCCCATCTTGAGACCCTCTGCCCCGGGAAGATCGGGATGGCGCGCCGAGAAGGTGACGAGTTCTTCCTGCATCCCCAATGCCGCGCGACAAGTGCGTTCGGCATGATCCTCTTGGGCAAGAGGAGCGCCCCAGAAGGCCATAACGGCGTCGCCGATATACTTATCGAGGGTCCCGCCGGTCGCGAAAAGTCTCCGAGTCATCGCCTCGAGGTAGACATTCATGAGGCCGATGGTGCCCTCTGGCCCGAGGCTTTCGGAAAGCGACGTAAAACCACGCAAGTCGCTGAAGAGAAGCGAAAGCGTCCGTCTCTCTCCCCCGAGACGTAGGTCCGCCTCCCCCTCGGCCAGCGCCTTCACGACTCCAGGCGGAACGTAGGTGGCGAACATATCCCGAACTCGTCGCCCCCGGGCTTCGACGGCGAGACTTCGAGTCACCTCCACGGCCAGATAGACGAGCACCACCGTGGCCAGGGGATACGCAAGATTCAGCCAGATCCCGAATTCGGTGAAGGCCAGGCTACCGGAGACCAGCAGGACACCGGCCAGGCCCGTCGCAAAGAGAAAACTCGCCAGAACACCGGACGTCCGAGGGATCACCAGGATCAGAAGAACCCCGATCAACACGATCAGCGCGAGTTCGGCGACGACCAACCCGTCGTGACGGCGCAGCACATCCCCCGCGAGCAAGTTATCTAGGAGATTGGCATGGATCTCGACGCCCGGGTAGATCCCCGGGAAGGGCCCGGATCGGGTATCGCGTAGACCCACCTCGGTCGCTCCGATCAACGCAACCGCTCCGGCGAGTTCGCCGGGCGCTACCCGGCCGGCCAACACGTCACCCGCGCTGATTCGCGGAAAAGTTCCCGGCGGACCGCGAAAGTTGATGAGGACCCTGCCTCCCTCATCGGTGGGAAAAACACGGTCGCCGACTCGCACTTCGCGCAGAGCCTGATCGTCCCCGAGCAGCAGGGTTCGTTGGGCACTGACGATTTCGTAAACCGAGAGGGCAAGGGATACGTAATACGATTCTGCGCAGCGGGCGACCAAGGCCGCTCGACGCGTCACACCATCGGGATCAGCCAGAGCCGAGAGGAAACCCGAACGCCGGCCGGCACCCGCCACCACGGGCACGTTGGCCTCGAGCCCGGTACAGGTCAGGATCGGATAGCTGGAACGCGCCGGAACTTTCGCAACCGAGACCCGAGAACGTCGAATATCGGGTAAGCGCGATTCCAGAACTCCGGGGGAATCGGCTTCGCCTGGGCCTGTGCGAAAAAAATAGCCTAGAGCCGTTCGACCGTTCGCCGCCACCGAAGCCCCAAGGCGGGCGTCGGTATCCGACTCGGCAAGGGCTTCATCGAGAAGCGCGATTTCCTCGGTTCGCGGTTCCTCGGACGAATTCTTTGCCGCAAGAATTTCGCGCGCCAGTCGCAGCGCTCCGGTTTGAGCCGGGGTTTCTTCTTCGCTGAAAACCAGGTCGACGCCGATCGCGGCGACCCCGGCCCCGGCCAGGCGATCAATGAGATCAGCGAGGAGCGAGCGACGCCAGGGCCAACGCCCGAACTCGTCAAGACTGGCGGCGTCGATGGCCACGATCACCACGGGTTCTGCGACGGGTTGCGGGCCACGAAGCCGAAAACGCGCATCCAGCAGGGAGTACTCGGCCCTATCCAGCAGCCACGGGTGAAGGGCAAAGGCGAGCAAAGCCGCGCCCAATGCGATCCACCCCACTCCGGCTGCACGAAATCTGGAAGCCATCACGATGAGTCCCAGAGGATCCCCCGTTACGCCCCGAAGACAAGGGCCGGGCAAAGATCGTCAAACCAGAGCCTAGGGATCCGGCTGGACTTCCCCGCCACCGAAGCCGAGACCACCCAGGGGATTCCCGCCCGGGTCCGGGCCGACTTCGCCCGCACCGAAATCGAGATTCGCGAGGGGATTCACCCCGATGCCCAAGAAAGCATCGCTGTCGGTGCGATCCTCAAGAACCGGATCCGTGGGTTCGATGAGCAGGGCTTCGCCGACCACCGAGCCAATGCCGCCGCTCTCGACCCCCGCGCTAACCGGAGGTAAGGCAGCGATCAGGAGGTCGGCCTGAACCTGCGCGAGATCGCCCCCAACCGTCACGGGCACATCGACGGGGACGAAGTCCGAAGGGCAGGACAGGGCTTTTCCGATCCTGTCGATGTAGACCAGACGACACATACCGGGCGGTACGGGAAGTTTGTCTCCACTCAACATGCCGGCGGTGATCCCGCCTTCCCAATTTCGCACCAAGGTGGACGGTTCGTCATAGTTCGGGGAATCGTTGGAATCTGCCGCCGTATCGGTGGAGTAGGATTTCCCACCGAAGAGGAAGAGCCCACCCGGCCCCTGCTCTTTGCGAGCGTCGGCGAAGGCGATATCGAAGGCGCTCAGGGGCTGACCCTCTTCGCGCGCCGGTACCGCGGCTCGGGACTTCGCGTCGCCGCCACCCAGGTTGACCCGCGTCGTTCCCTCGGTGCCCTTGACGCCCATGATAGCGGTCGGGGTGTGCACCTCGATTCGGGTAACGCCGCCAAAAGCTTCACCGACCCGGGTCCTAATCTGACCGCGCACCTGACGCAGAACCGAGGGCTTGACCAAGGCATCGGGCCCCAGTACCAGATTGTTAATCAGGAGTTCAGTGTCCTCTCCGAGGCCGAGCACGGTATCGTCGAGGAGAACAATCTTGGCCACCGAGTTGAGCCCGGTTCGCAGGGTATCCCCGGCGTGAACATCCTCATCCAGAACCGCCGCCGTCCATGTTGATTCATTCGCCCGCAGCCGATCGACCTTACCCTCCACAGCGGCCACGAAGCCAATGGGATCCGCCGCAAAGCTGGGACCCGCCAGGATCAGGATCAGGAGGCTCGCGCCCAGTTGCGCGCCAAGCTGCGCCCGCAATGAGAGCTGGGCACTCAAGCGGCCACTCGGCGCACGCTCGCGACGGCGGATACCAGCAAGAGCTGAGGAGAAGTTGTTTCGAGTCATTCGCATTGTGGGAATCCCTCTCAAGGTCCGGTCCAATTATTAGGATCCGAACGACGAGAAGGCGAACGGGAACCCTAGTATCTGTAAGTACCCATTAAACTGATCTCGTGGCGCTTATATGTAAAAAAATCGACATTCGAATCGCGATCCGTAAAGCGATAGGCAACTTCGACGCTGGCGTTGCGCCCCACGGGCCTTTCGAGACCCGCCCGCAAGATCGCAATCGTATCCCTTCGGGGGCCGGGGGCGGGATCGTAAAACGAGGCCACCGCGTAGTCGCGCCATTCCACCCGGGCATCCACCAAGGCCTGCAATTTCCAGGGAAGCCCACCGAGGGCGATGGTGGCGATGGGCTGGTGCCCCGTCGCGTCGAACTGGTTGCCGGTGGTTTGCTCGTCCCGGTAGCGATAGCCGAGCCGCAGCCAACTCGAAGCCCCCACACGACGGCTCGGGAAGACGTAAAAGACATCTCCGCCGACGTACTGGACGGTCCCATTCCGGTTGAACTCTGGTGTCGGAGGCGTGAAGTAGTAGGTGCGATCCTCGATTCGGTAAGAGGCGCGGACGGCCCAATCCTCGTTGATATCCCAGGTCAGCCCGGGCTCGACGTTCTGGGAACTCCGGTATTGCTTCCAATCCGCCCAGGCGAACTCGAAGCCGTAGCGAAGATCCACCTCCAGGGCGTCATTGAACCGATAGTGCGCCCAGGCCCAGGTCAGGCTGGTCTGCTGATCGAACTGACCGTCATTGGTGTAAAAGTGACCGTAGATCGTCTGGCCTACTTGGAGCCCCGACTCCTCGTCCCCGAACTCGTAGGAGCCGCCCGCTGCTGCCAGCCCGCGCCACCCCTCTTCCCCCGAGGCCGCGAGGAAGTCCTCATCGGTGGCGAGATTGATATTCGAGTCGTATCCCATGCCCGCGCGAACGAAGACATCCCAGGACCTCGGCTCCAAGCCCTTCAACTGCTGAACGAAGCCCGCTGCTGAAGTCGCCATAGGCGTCCCCGGGATCAGTTCGAGCACCGACGCAAACTCGGTCTGGGCGCCTGAAAAATCGCGCATCTGCAGGGCGAGCAGTCCCCTGCGATAGGCGACAGCCCCCCCCAACTCGGGATCGACCCACAGAGCCTGGGCAAAGGACGCCTCGGCGGACTCGTAGTCTCCGAGTTGTTGGTAGGCGGCCCCCAAGTAGATGTAGGCGTTTCCCGGCTCGGGCGTCTCGGCGGCAACCCCGCTCAGCCTGTCCCGGGCGAGTTCCCAATCCCCCATGCGAAAACTCGCCACGGCGATCTCGTAGTCGAATTGCGGATCCGGGGGCTCGAGCCCATCGAGGCGGACAAGAACCTGCCGAGCCTCGATCCCTCGACCCGAAAGAATCAGTGCTTTGGCGTAGACCCGGAGCACCCTCGGCGCATCCGGGGCCAGCGCTCTCGCCTTTTCAATTTGGGTCAGGGCCGCCGGGACATCGTCCTCCCGGAGGAGATGGCTGGCTCTCTGGTAGTGGGGTTCCGCAGGGCCAAAGAGCGGCGGATCCTGGGCGCCCGACTGGGCCCCCACCCCCGATGCCGTCGTGCAGAGCAGCGCGAACACGAAGAACGCAAACAGCACCCGGAGGGGAGTGATCAGACGGGTGAGTTTCGCATTCAACATCCGAGAGAGCGTCAGAATCGGCAAAGGCATCGTTTGGGCTCCGCCCGCGGCGAGCTACCACCGCGAGTGATTTAGAGACGGGGTCAATCATACGCTCATCCGCTCCTCCGAGCTAATCCACAAGCAGGATTCCGCGTGTATAGAAAGATTCGTCGCGCATACCGACAGTCTTTAACCAGAAACCGAGTCGCCTCCAGCCTCGGGGATGCGAGGGAGTTGCGTCTCTTTTGCGCATGGGTCGAGTTGGCCCCAAAAAAAAGTTGGTTTTTGACATTTCCCAGGATCACGCACCACTCCCTGTTGACCGCAGACCCGAACGTCGGAAGCGCCGCCTCCGAGATCACCACAGGGAGCCCAAGTGGGAAATATCGAACCGCAGACCCGAGCCTCAAAGAACGCACCCGGTGCCTCCGGACGCGTCGCCAGGGCCCTGCTCTTTTTGTCGTTCTCGCTTCTGGCCATCGCGCCCCCTTCCTTCGCGGTTCCGATCCTGAACTGGGATCTGAGTGACGGAGACACGGCGGGCCTGAGCGCCTCCGCAGGGCAATACGCGGTCACCCTCAACCAACCGGTTGCCGAACCGACCTTCAACTTTGCGCCGGGCGATGTCATCCACATGTCGGGCGAGGTGACTTTCAACGAGCTTTTCGGTCGCTCCACAGGGCTGCTGGTTTTTACAAGTTTTCGCGAAGCTCCCGATTACACTTGCGGAGCCACGGCCCCTCCCTTTTTGGCGGCGACGCCCGGATCTGATGTCAATATCGACGCGGCCACTTATCAGGCCTCGACGATCCAATCGAGCCCCAACGGAACGATCTGCAGCAGCGAATTGGCCGGCCAGCCCTGGCTGTCCCTGGTCTTTGAAGAGGTCTCCCTCGGCGCCGTGCGGCCGTTCTTCTTCGACCTTGTCCTCACCGACGTGATGGACGGCAACGCCGGACTGCGCGTGCTCTACAAGGGGTACAGCGTGGTTCCCGAACCCTCCACCGCCCTACTCCTGGGCTTGGGTCTCGCCGGCGCCGGCCTCCGAGGTCGCCGCCGCTAAATCGCGAGACGCGCCGAGCCCAGATCGACCCACCCGGGGCTCCCCTCGGCCAGGCGACTCGTTGAGCGCGCCCCGGCCGAGTCCGCCTGGGGCGCTTCTCGGCCGCCACCGAACAGGCCTCACTCTCTTCCCCCACGCTCCCTTCGGGGCCCAATAGCCGCCGCGTCGAGGCGCCGACGAGCGGCTCGTCAGCGAATTCCTCTTCGGGCAGGACCTGTGACTTCGCTCACAGCCCCGGGCCGTTGGGACGGCGAAGATTCCGTGTATCCACTTCGACCCGGAGGCGCGATTCATGAATCCGAGCTGGCCCGTCCCCCTGCACCCGTCATGGACCTTCCCTCAAAGGAGGAGTGCCCAAAGCTCCCAATTCGAAGGGAATACATTCTCGGCGGCGGTAAAACCCGACCCTACATCTAGGAAAAAAGGTAAAAACTAAATCGAGTGTGCGACCAATCCCGTAGAATAAGGATTCGATCCCGGTCGATTCGCACTTCGGGCCTTCTCCCTGTCGCCCCCGCACGGAAGCGAATTCGGAGCCAATCCCTCATGCGTCCTCGCCTTCCTCGAATTCTGCCCATACGAACCTCCTCCTCGGCTCGGCACCTGCTCCTTTGCCTCGCCCTGCTTGGGGCTTCCGTCGCGGCGGGTGCGGGAGGCGCGTGCGCCCAATCCGCGATTGTGACCTATCCGGCCCCGCTGAACACCAACAGCGACACCGACAGCCTGCCCGACTCCAATGTCCAGATCGCCTGGGGAGAAAATTCCGGGGCCGGCACGTTCCTCGCCGTCTGGGAGAGCGACGAGAATCTCGGCGGAACGGCGGGAACGGACACAGACATTTTCTTCTCGACGGGGGATGGCATCCCAGGGAACTGGAGCCCGCCGGCCCTGCTGAACACCAACGGAACCAGCGACTCTGGGGGCGACAACAATGTCCAGGTCGCCAGCGATGGGGCCGGCCATTGGGTCGCCGTCTGGCAAGGGCACGAAAACCTCAACGGCACCACGGGCACCGAAGGCGACATCCTGGTCGCCACGTCCGCGGATGATGGATACACCTGGACCGCCACCGCCCTGCTCAACAACAACGGCGACAGCGATGGGGTGGGTGACATCGATTCCCACCCGACCATTGCCAGCGATGGCGCGGGCAACTGGATCGCCGCGTGGCAATCCTTCACAAACCTGAACGGCACCACCGGCCCGGACCTCGACATCCTGACCGCCACCTCCTCGGACAATGGCCTCACCTGGTCGGACCCCGCGCTCCTCAACAGCAGCGGAGCCTCGGATTCAGGCGCCAACGCCCGGGACAAGAACCCCCATCTCGCGTCGAATGGCGAGGGCGAGTGGGTCGCCGTCTGGGACTCGCAGACGAATTTGAACGGGGCGGGCAACGACTACGACATCTTCTTTGCCCTTTCCTCGGACGCCGGCGCTTCATGGACGTCGGCGGCGCTGCTCAACAGCAACGGCACAACGGATTCCGGGATCGACCCCCTGTCCGGGAGCGATACCTATCCCCAAGTCATCTGGGATGGCATGCACTCGTGGGTCGCGGTCTGGCAATCCAACGAGGATCTGGCCGGCCCGGGCGGTTCAGCGGGAACCGACGACGATATCTTCGTCTCCCTGATGCGGCGGAATACGGGGGGCTGGAGTGCGCCAACCGTTCTCGATAGCAACGCCGAAATCGACACAGGCGGAGATTTTTCGCCGAGAATCCACGCGGACGGCGCCGGGCATTGGGTCACCGTATGGCACTCCAGCGAGGACCGGAATCCCGCCGGATTAGGTGAGTACCTGCTACCCGGCGATGTATTCGTCCCCACCGGTTTCTACGAAGGCAGCGCCGGTACCGATACCGACATCTTTATCGCCAGCGCCACCAGTCCTTCCTATAGCGCTACGGGGCCCACTCCCTGCGAGGGCGGCCCCTGCGTAACCACCGACGTCGTTCTCTTGAACGTCAACGGAACCGAAGATGCCGTTCCGTCCGCGTCGGATTCGTACGCAAGCATTGCCACCGATGGAAGCGGGAATTGGGTGGCGGCGTGGAGTTCAACCGGAAACCTGGGCGGGACGGCGGGGACCGACGGCGACATCTTGTTCGCCTGGTCCAACGATCTCGACGGTGACTACCTGCCAGCGGACGATGGGGGTTTGTTCTTGGGCTACGACAACTGCCCCTTCGAGGGTGGCGTCGGCGAGATCGGCTTCGAACCGGATACGGATGAGGACGGGCTCGGCGATATCTGCGACCCCTTTCCCTCGGACCCCCTCAACGATATCGACGGCGACGGGTACAGCGGGCCGTCCGACAACTGCCCCCTCACCGCCAATCCCAACCAGACCGACAGCAATACCGACGGCGTCGGCGATCGCTGCGAGAGCCCGGATTTTTCGTTCCCTGCGCTCCTCAACACCAACGGCACCACGGAATTCGAATACGATGCCGCGCCCAAAATCGTCACCGATGGTTCCGGCCTCTGGCTCGCCGCCTGGGAATCCCGGAACAGCATCGCCGAGGCCCCCATGGGCGACACCTCGGGGACCGACTCCGACATCTTCTTCGCCCGGTCCACGGATGCGGGCACAACATGGACCGACCCGGGGCTGCTGAATACCAACGCGACCTTCGACGCCGAAACATCCAACGACGGCGAAGTC
>JAQWRT010000054.1 GCA_029243605.1 Myxococcota bacterium | reverse complement strand
CGCCGCACAGCAGGTTAAGGCCGGCGTCGGAATGGTCTTTTCGAATTGCCTGCAAACCGAAGAAATTTTCAATAGCATCGAAGCCCTCTTAGTCGACTGATCTTGCCTTTCAGCACAACGTCCGAGCCTGGGCGTTATCTTAAATCTCTAGGGGAGCCCGTGACGGGTAGATACCTACTGGGGAGATTAAAACCGTCGGGAATTTTTCAAAAAATTTTGTAGCTAAGTTTTAGAAATATTCCCCGAGCCCATCTGGGGCCCCATGCCCTTCGGACGAGCAAAACCCTGTGTATAGATTACGGGGAACCCACTCTCAGATAAGGGGGCTGGGGGGGGGCTCGGAAGAGCGCCAGGGAGAATTGGGGACTCCGCCCTACCCTTTTGCCACCAGCCCGCCCCCAGGGGCTCCCCTAGGAGTTTAAAATAGCGCCCATACCCGGACGTTATGCCAGCACCCAGCTTGTATGTCCTATCCCCTTGGTATGCTGACGAAGCACTAGGAGGCAAGGGCCATCTTGGATTCGATCACAGTTCGGCGGATGCCGTTCGAGTTTGACGAGGACGTCGATCCCATCATCGTTCCGGGTAACCCGGAGCAGTCATTCGCCATGGTCGCGGGTTCGCTGCTATTGCCTCATCTGGAGCCCTATCTGATCCGGTCGATGAAGGCTGCGGAGCAGGAGGTCGACGATCCCGCCTTGCTCGAGGACCTCAAGCGCTTTGCCGCGCAGGAAGGTCAGCATTACAGGATGCATATGAAGTGGAACGCGACGGTCCGCCGGGCCGGCTTCCCTGGCCTCGCCAAGTTCGAGGAGGAGTTGGCGGAGGACTACGAGCGCTTTTCCCGAACCAAGTCGCTCCGTTGGAATCTGGCCTACGCAGAGGGGTTCGAGGCCTTCACCATGAGCACCGTGAAGCTCTTAATGGAGCCCAACGGCTTCGGAGAGGATCTCTCCCCTTTCATGCAGATGGTGGAATGGCATTTTGTCGAAGAGCTCGAGCATCGTAACGTGGCATTCGACGTCTATGAGCACGTATCGGGTGGGTACCTCTATCGGCTTCTCGTCGGCATCTACGGTCAGTGGCACTTCACGCGTTGGGTTCGGAGAGTGGCCAAGTACATGGTGAAGGCGAACGAGGGTAGGGCGCCGAGCCGCGCGCCGAAAACTCTGGTCGCCGGTGCGACTTTCGAGATGCCCAAGGTCCGGGATATTCTCCCACGCTTGCTTCGGATCTATATGCCGAGCTACACACCCCATGAGGTTGAAGTCTCGCCGGGAATGGAAGTGCTGGCAGATAAGTACAGTGCAATGGCTGTGAAACGGTCTTAACTGCTGCGCCGGAGGAGTCTTGGCCATTTCAATCGTGCTATTTGGTCTAGGCAACGACCACGCGGCCTATGGCAGACTCCCCGGCGAGCGCGTGCTGGACGCTCTGGAGGGGGGATGGCCATGCGCAGAATTCTGAAGTGGAGCGGCTTCGTCACCGTGCTCGTCGTGGGCGTACTCGTAGTGAACCTCGTCTGGTTCAAACCGTTCTCGATTCGACTGTTCTATGAGCGGGTGTTCGTACGGCTGCTGCTGGACAATCCGGAACTGGTGTCGCAGATCGGGATCCTCGACGGGACGCTCCTCGACTTCCATAGCGACAAGTTGAACGACGTTTCCCTCGCTCAGCGTGAGAAGGCACTCGCGGGCTCGAAGGAGAACCTGACGACGCTGCGTCGCTACGACCGGGAAGGACTGAGTGCTTCGGACCAGCTCTCGTATGACGTCCTCGAGTGGTCGCTCCTCGACAGGGTCGAGGGCGAGCGGTTCGCGTTGCACGACTACGCGATCATACAGAACCGGGGGGCCTACCTCGATCTCGTCGATTTCCTCGGTCGCGTGCATCCCATCGCAGTGAGAAGGGATGCCGAAAACTACCTCATGCGGCTCGCGGCGGTCGAGACCAAGCTCGACCAGGAACTCGCCGTTGCAGAGAGGCAGGCGGATGCCGGCATCATTCCGCCGCGTTTCATCATCGCCAAGACGCTCGGAAACCTGCATAACATCCGCGACACGGCGGCGACGGAGTCGCTCTTCGTTACGTCGTTTCGCGATCGGATGACGGATGTCGCCGAAATTTCAGAGAAGGACCGGAGCGCATTGGTAGGCCGGGCGATCGACCTCGTCGAGAGGTCCGTGTACCCGGCTTACGATCGCACCATCGCGTTCTTCGACGCGCTGGCGCCGCGCGCCACAGACGATGCAGGCGTCTGGAACCTGCCCGATGGCGATGCCTACTATCAGTACCGCATCCGTTCGATGACCACGACCGAACTGACGGCGGAGGAGATCCACCAGATCGGTCTCTCCGAAGTAGCGCGCATCGAAGCGGAGATGCACGAGATTCTTGCGGCGGAGGGCTATGCCGACGCCCCCCTTCCCGAACTGCTGCGCGGCCTCGCGGGGGAGGAACGCTTCCTTCGTCCCGACACACCCGAGGCGAAACAGGAGATTGTCAGCGAGTTCCAGGAGATCGTGGATGAAATCAGCGGCGGGATCCGCGCCGCCTTCAATATCGTGCCTGCGGCGCCGCTCGAGGTGCGACGCATTCCCGCCTACCGCGAAGCGACCGCGGCGAGTCACTACAACCCAGCGAGCCTGGATGGCTCTCGGCCCGCAATTTTCTTTGCCAAGCTCGCCGAGATCCCGCCGCGCTTCGAGATGCGCACGCTGGCCTATCACGAAGGCATCCCCGGCCATCACTTCCAAGTCGGCATCCAGACCGAACTCGGCGACATCCCGAACTTCCGCAAGATTCCAGCCTTCACGGCATTCATCGAGGGCTGGGCCCTTTACGCTGAGCGGCTCGCCTGGGAGATGGGCTACCAGACGGATCCCTTTGACGACCTCGGTCGATTGAAGGCTGAACAGTTCCGCGCCGTGCGGCTAGTCGTTGACACCGGGCTGCATTTCAAGCGCTGGACGCGGCAACGCGCGCTCGACTACATGCGCGCGCACACCGGGGACGAGAACGTCTCGGAGATCGAGCGCTACTGCGTCTGGCCCGGGCAGGCCCTCGCCTACAAGATCGGAATGCTCAAGATCATCGAATTGCGGGGGAGAGCGCGGGCCGCACTCGGAGATGCGTTCGATCTCGCCGCCTTCCACGATGTCGTGATCGGAAACGGCTCGCTCCCGCTCGCGATCCTCGAGCAACAGGTCGACGCCTACATCTCGCGCGGGGTGGGCTCGAGCGGCTCCTAGCCGCCGCGCCTCTCACGCAGAACTGATGGGATTGGGCGGTGGGCAACGCCTAGACGCTCAGCGGACCTGTCCCTTCGCCTCGCTGTAGTCGCGTGTGTCGGTGTGTTTCGCGGCCAGGTCGCGCTTCAGCCGCTCGTAGCCGATACGAACCTGGGGACCGAGGGGATAAGACATATAAGCTGGGTTCTGTCCCCTCTTCACACAGCCCCGAGTGATCTTTCGGCACAATGCTCGGTATAGGCGTCATTTCGAGCCCGTACAGAGAGCCTCGCGGCGGACGAGGGGCAGTACCTAGATGCGTCGCTGTCTAAGGGTCACGCTTACGAGTAGGATCGATAAGATCAACAGGAAAGTTCCGAAAGGCGTCAGCGCCGGTACTGCGGTGCTTCCATTGGGTACAGAAGTCGGGTCGTTGGGGTCCGCCCCTGCAACAACCTCCTCCCCATCGCTAAAGCCATCTCCGTCCGTGTCCGGTTCCAGGGGGTCAGTTCCCGTGTCCAGGGCGCTGACGAAGATGCCAGTATTCGTCTCGACCAAGTCATCCAGGCTGTCTCCGTCATCGTCGGGATCTCCTGCGTCGCACAGAAGATCGCTGTCGGTGTCGGTCCCGTCGTTGGCGGGAGTATTATCAGGCAGTGTCCCGAAGCCGTCGACGCCGATGGCGCAGTCGTCGCAGCTGTCCGCATCGGCATCCGTGCAGACAGTAGGATTCAGAGAGTCGAGGTCAGAGCCGTCGACGACGCCGTCGTTATCATCGTCGGTATCGGTGTCATTACACAGCCCGTCGTTATCCGTGTCACCGCTTGTGTCGTCTCCGGTACAGAGGTCAACGGAATCGCAGGAGCCGTCGCCATCGGAGTCATTGGTTGCCTCAAAAATACAGGCATCACACACGTCCCCAATCCCATCTGAATCCTGGTCCAGTTGGTCTGGGTTCGAATCGGTAGGGCAGTTATCCACATCGTCACAGGCTTCATCTCCGTCGCCGTCACCACCGGGGCAGGCGGGGGGAGCGTCGCTGATCAGGAAGCTCGCTACCACGCCGCGGTGATCGGAGACCCAGGGGCTCACCACCAGATCGGCGTTGGCGACGCTCTCGCCGACGATCTCCGAATCCGTGACCGTGAGATCGGTGCCCGAGAAGTAGATTATGTCGATGCGATCGTGCACCTCGTTTGCTGCTGGCGCGGGCGTCCAGGTCTCTCCGGGATCGCCGACCTCGTCGGGTCGCACCTCCCGGAAGGCGTCGAGCAGGCCGGCGGACTCCGCGTTTCTCGACGTTGGCCAGTCGACGGCGCCGAAGCCCACATTCAGGCCCGCGTTCGCCGCGGCCTGGGTCCAGTCGAGATGCGACGGCTCGTTGAAGTCTCCGACCAGGAAGACGGGGTCTCCGGTCGACAGCGGAACGCTCATCTGAGACAGTACGCTCGCCATTCCTGCTCCGCGCGTGGCCGTTGCTTCGGCGATGGCCTGGGCCTCAGTGGTGATCAGGCCGTCGCTTATGCCATAGGGCTGGTAGGGGAAGGGCTCCAGGTGGACATTGAAGACGTAGGCGAAGCTTCCCGAGGCGAGTTCAACCTTCACGCCGTCAGCATAGGTCTCGACGATGGGGAAGCGGCTCAGCACGGCGGTGTCGAGCGAGTTGAGATTGGCCGCGGTGCTACCGAACTCGTGGTAGTGATAGCCGAGGGCCACCGCGTCGGATGCTGAGAAGCCTCCGAAGAAGAAGACGGAGCGTTCCTGGAGTCCCACAATGTCCGCGTCCACTTGCTGGATCACGTTTGAGGTGGCCGAAGCGGAGTTGAAGACTTCGGCGTTGTAGGTGAACAGCGAGACGCTCGTCTCGGCAGCCAGGGCGAGAGCGGGGACGAGCCAGCAGGCGGCGCTTGCGAGCATTGAGAGGCAGCGCATAGATGAGGTCATTTGTACGCAAGCACCATGCCGTAGCGGAGAATCTTAAAACTCTAGTGTAGTCAATCAGTTGCGCGAATTCGGCGGCTGTTGTGATGGAAAGTCTTTTCCGTTTTCGGCGAGTTTTTCTCCCCATTCACCCGTTTTGCTGAAAGACAACCCTCTCCTAATGTCGAGGAAATCGCCCTGCCCTGCCCGGTCAGTCCACACGGAACTGCGAAACGAACTGGGCTCGCCAACCTTCGCGCCCTACGCGCGGGGTCCCTGCCCAGCTACACCTAGCGGCTCCCTGTGACAACGCCCGCCACTCATGGCGCCTGGGTACTTGCTTCGCCTTCGATCCCCGGGGTCTTGGAAACCAATGCCTCTTGGAAAACAATATTTATGGGGTCGAGGCTCCGGGAGCCGAAGCGAAAGCGAGGCCCTCAGCCACCACTCCCGCAGCGCAAGCGGATGTCGTCAATTACGAAGCCCTCAATTTCGTACTGCGGTTCGGGGTTCTTTAAGCGCTTCATATTGCCGGTGAGAGCAACCGGTGGCTGAACCGAGAAGCCGTTGCCGAGACAGCGTGCCTTATTCTTTCCCCCGTGCCTGCACTCGAACTCGAAACTCGGTACGAGCGGACCGGTCTGATTGAAAAGCCCAGCCTCCGAAATGACGACGCTCGATCCATTGCGCGCCCCGACCATGCACATGGCTCCGATTGCTAGGGGGCCCTCCTGGGGGTTCGGCGAGTGCCAAATGTTGAAGCCGGTGATCATGCCGTTTTCGTCTTCTTCGAGTTCCCAGCGCATCTGCACGTCTCCGGAGAAAGTGCCCCCGTCGTAGCGAACCACCCACCAGGCGGGGGGGCTCGAGACCCAAACTCCAGTCATCGACTTTTTGCCGTCCCTGTCGTCGTCGTCAGCGGGAGCACTCCCCGCGATGAAGAGAGGGACTAGGAGCGCGAGAAAAAGAACGGTGAGCCAAGAGCCCCTCGACGACAGCAACATGATTGGTACTCCTTTGGCCCGACTCGGAGTGGGCACTGGGTGGTGGGTCTAAACCCCTATACTAATCGAGCCAAAACCCGCCCGCTACGAGGCTCCCATCGGGATTTAACACAACGCCCATACTCTGACGCTGTGACGGAGGACAGCTTAAACGTCCTATTCCCTCAATGCCTTGCGGTCCTCGCCCAACCCAGAATGAGTCCAACGCTACGAACGCAACACCTACAGCGGGAGGCGTTGCCTCTCGCCTCCTTGCTCATGGAGCCGGCGCGCACGTTTGCGCAGCCGGCGTAGGCTCGCGCCGGATGGACGAAGTTTGCGTCGGGTATGGAACGGGGCACCGAGGGAATCAAAGCCGCGAACCGTCGTGTCGGCGGCTCCGCCGAAAATCACTCGACGCTCTGGACGCCCTCACGCAAGAGGTCGGTCCCTAAGAGAATAGAAGTCGATGGCTTCATCCATATAGTTCAACCGGCAGCCATGACCGCGTTCGGCTGCACGGTAGATCATCTCGGGATCGAACTGCTTTCGCCATGAGTGCGTGTCGTGCATCATTCCGTTAAGGCACCCTGAATGCCATAATGTCGACCCCAGTGAAAGCCCAGGGGATAGGACATACGGCCTCCCCTCTGGCACAACGTCCGAGTATGGGCGCTATGCTAAATCCTCAGGGAGCCCCTTCGCGGGGAATCTTCTCTCCTCCACACAGGGGTCTTCATGGTATCTGGGCTTAAGTCCCTCGGGCCTTGTCTCGTCGTGCTGACTCTCCTGATCTTTGCGGGTAGTGCTGGCACCCAGGTGGGAGCAGCCCCGGTTGTCAGCCCCGTGTTCGGTGCGGACGGCGATACCCCGTCGCAGGCATTGCCGGGAACGGGTTCGCCCGCGCATTCGCCGAGCGGGTTCGAAACGCCTGGGGCCAACCCCTGGCTCGCCGATGGCCCCTACCCTATGTCGCATCACAATCCGGCGCAGACCGACGTCTCGACGGAGCACGGGGCCACGCGAGGCAAGGATCTCGTGGCTGCCGACGTCAAGACGGTGCCCGTCACCTGGTCGTCGTCGCCCCTCGTCAAAAAGGTGGGCGGCGAGACCACGGTGATTGCGGGGACCGCTACGGGCCTCGTCAAAATTCGAGCCACGGGTGAAGCCTTCGAGCAAATCTCGGTGCTCGCCTACCCGGGTGATGCGGATCACTCCGATGTGACGCCCGAGAAAATCGAAAGAGTGATGGCGGGCATCGACGGGAACCGCCGCAAAGGCCAGGACTGGTGCCTGCTCTTTCGTTCCCTGTGGATGGTGCTCCAGCTCGATCTCACGGGGATGGCGAACGGGCCGTATGGCGTGATCGATAGAGACGGATACTTCTACACCACCTACAACCGCACGAACCTACTGAAGGCCTTCGACGAAAACCAGATCGATGCACCGCTGCGGGCCGTCAAGCATGTGAATGTGCTCGACCTGCTGCCGACCAACATCTCCGAACAGACGAAAGACCTGCACCTCAAGGCCATCTCCATGAGTTACGACGGCCACCTCGTCGCGGCTGCCTCCGGAGGCGTGTTCGTCTTCGACCGGGATCTCACCCTGCGCGACCACATGTTCTTTCCCGGCGAGCACGTCGAGAACGGCATCGCCATCGACGAAAAGCGCATTTACGTGACGACATCAAAGCACATGTACGGCCTCGATTGGGACGGCGAGAGCCTGTCCGCCGACGAGTCCCGGGGCGGCTGGAAGAGCGCCTACGACGTGATGCCAGAGGGCGAGGCGTTGAAACTGGGCGCCGCATCGCACGGCTCGGGCACCACTCCAACATTGATGGGCTTCGGCGACGACGAGGATCACCTCGTCGTCATCTCCGACGG
Organism: Myxococcota bacterium; assembly: GCA_029243605.1. Lineage (GTDB taxonomy): Bacteria > Myxococcota_A > UBA9160 > UBA9160 > UBA4427 > JAZXM01. Next base: position 13,339 of record JAQWRT010000054.1, on the reverse strand, counting down.
ACACCCCGACGGCGCACAGCTCGTCGCTTTCTGGCGCGACGCGATCCCGGCCGACTTCAGTCAGAAGCCCGGAACCCGCTCAAGGCGCATCGCGGGTCAGATCCGCATCCCCGACGCCCGTACGACCATCGAAGCTTCACCGGTTGCCTATGGCTACGGAGTGATCGTGATCGATTCGACCTACCCGGAACCCGCGCCCATTCCATTCCCGCTCAACATTATTCCCAACGCGCTCCTCGCGGGCGTCACGCGCGAAGCGCCGCGAGGTATGCACAAGTTCGACTGGCTTCCGGACGAGGACCGCTTCGTCTTGGACTGGACGCTCGACTATGTGGACAACACGGACTGGATGCCGCCCGGGGTCTCGCCCCAGACGGGTCTCGCTTACATCGCCCACAAGGAAAACGGGCGCTACGAGTATCAGGGCATCAATTGGGATACGGGCGAACTGGTGGCTCGCTGGCGTTTTCCCGACGACAGCATCCGCTGGAATACCTGGGGCGGCATGACGAGTTTCCTTGAGGACGGAGACCTCCTGCTCGGCGGCTTCTTCACCGCCAAGCGGTTCAACATCGGCCACCTGCGTTGAAGTTCATAGAAGCCGCCGCACCCACCGGCCACGCCACTAACCCCGTAACCGCGCTGTCTTGGCTCTTGAGCCGTCCCCCCCCCACAAACCCAGGCATTTATGAAATAGTTCCTGGGTTGATTTGGATTGCTTTACCCGCCAGGGGTTCCTTTCATCCGAATTTCGTGTTTCGACGCCATGCGTCGCGGGCTCTTGCTCGCCCTGGAACGGCGCGAGTGGGCAAAGTCAATGACAACTTCGCGCCGACAACGCAACTTGTACTCGGCATATATCGGTGGCGACCTGTCCGGAACGGCTATCTTGCCGATTGCTTGAGGGAGGTATCGGATGATTCATATGAAAAGGTTCTGCGTGCTGGTGCTCATCCTGTTTGCTGCACCGGTGCTTGCCGAGCGAACCGTCGTAACCGAGGAAGACGGCGTCAGGGTAGAAGCCGAAGGGGCTGAGGGGAGGCTGCTCCCCATTTTGATCGGGACCACTCGGATCGCAGCCTCACCCGAACAGGTCGCGAGCTGGATCCGTGCGACTCACACCCATGAAAGCTGGATGCACAACTGCGAAGAAGCATGGGTCGTGCGAAGAGATAAGGGTGTCGTGGTTGGCTATAGCCGAATCGGGTCGCCGTGGCCGGTTTCTGATCGCGATGTCGTGACTACCACAAAACGCAGCGATTTAGAAGACGGTCGCATCCTGATCGAGTTCCAGAGCATCGACGACGACTCGGTACCGAGACCGAGGGGAAGCGTGCGCATGAAAAATCTGAAGGGTTCCTATGAACTCACGCCCGTCGAAGGGGGAACGGCGGTGGTGTACACCGTCGACTCCGATCCCGGAGGGAACCTCCCCGGCTGGCTCGTGAGAGACGCCAGCAAGGACTTGCCACTTCAGACCCTGAAGAAACTCCGCAGCCGAGCGGAGTCAGGACCGCCACCGCCCGCTTGAGCTCGATGTCGTCACGCGTCCTGCAGACCAGACCGGCGGGCTCTGTGATCTGCCTTCCGCTTGATGCGATCTAGCGGCGAGAGCGCCGCCCAACTCTGCGCAAGCCAAAGTTCGCGACACGGCGCAGCAGGGGTGCGACGATGCGTTGCAAATGACTGAGCTCCCTGGATCGTTCAGCGGAAGCGAAACTTTCCAGACCCAACGCCTCGCGAAAGTCACTGGACATCATTCCAACCGGCGCATCCAAGCTGATTCCCGCGCCGTCCGCGATCCGTACCATGCGCTGAAAATTCGCAATCACGCCTGCGGCATCGACCACCGCTTGCGATCCCGCAACCGCGCGCAGATTGTCTCGTGCCGTAGCGAGCGACGCCGGGTCACCTTGCAGAGCCGCTTCGGCAAACGCAGTCAGTTCAACGCCGTGGAGTACCCCACTGTCTCCGGACTTTGAACCTTCGGTGATGGCACGCAAGTCGCCCTGGCTGCCGTGGTACTCGATGCTCGCACGGAGCATCACCGCGTGGGAGGTCGTTCAGTAGAAGCACTCGTTGATGGCTGATACGCGTCCTGCCACGAGTTCAATTTGCGAACGGTCGATCGCGCGCTTCGTCTCGAAGCTCCTCATCTCTGCGGTACTCAGGTATTGCGCGCTGCTCACCATCTTCCATGCACGTACTTCTGCTGGCACGAGGCTAAGTGCCCGGATGACGTTGGGTGCCGCTCCTGGTGGAATGCCGGCAAAGATATCTTTCTCCGGCGGTGTCGTACGACCGGGGGCGAGGATCGGGACCCACGCCTGACCCTCTTCGATTTCGGCACCACTCGGGCGATAGTGGCTCGGCTTACCCTCCAGCGGGGCCGGTAAGGGCTCATATGGCATGCCGAGGGCGTGGTGGAACTCGTCGATGCTGATGGCAACAACCGTTACGCCCAGCGCTTCTACGTATTCTTCTGCGGAGAGCCCTTCGGAGAGAAGTGATGTGTACCAGGCGCGGGTGAGTCGTCCTGCATCGGTCGTGACGCGATGGATCTGATCGACGAGTTGTGGCGACAAGACGTCGCTGTGATCATGTTCGCCGGATGATGAGAAGGGCGATAAGGCGGTCTTGCGATCAGCGCACAGGGCACAGCTGCGGGCGCGGCGCGTTTCTTCGGCGACGGCGATGCGCTTTTCCCCACTCAACCATGAGCCGGGTGCTGCAATGTGCTGCCAGGCCTCGCGATGGGCGACGGCGAGATCTTCCCGAATGAAGTCGGTGGGGTCCGCCGATCGTGCAGCGTAGTTGAATGGGGTCATGGCAAATCCTTACGTGCTGTGTCAGCGCCAAAGGGGGAGGTTCACTCGAACAAACGAAGCATCACGCGGACTGGCGGCGGAGGCAATCGGCTATTTTCGTGCGCCCGCGACGGGATTTCCCTCGAGGTTTAAGATAACGCGCATACTCGGACGCTGCGCCAGAACCCAGCCTAAATGTTCTATCTTCCGGCACTGTCACCCTATAGCCAAAAGTAGAGACCGGAGCCAAACATGATATTCCGCGTGTTGCTTTCACTCGGCGGGTTGTTGGTCGCGTTAATCCTCTGCCTGCTGGTCTATGCCTTTGCCGTCCCCAGGCCGCCGGATACCACCGATCGGGAGATCTTTCTCCAAGACGGAGAAACGGTCAATTACTGCGATCTGCCCGAACTCGACGGCTCCGGTAAAACAGCTGATGAGATTCCCAAGGCATATACCCCGGGATGCGGTTATTCACGGACGCCGATGCCTATTCTAGCCGACTGTACTGAGCCGTTGGCTGAAGGAGTGGTGGACATGCGGGGACTCTGGCTCGGCATATCGGGGCGTGTCGGTCATTTGGAACGCGTAGAGCAATGTGGGAATCGTGTGGTGGTGACTGCATACAGAACGATTCACGATTTTCGCGTAGATGGAACACTCGAGAACGGAGCGAGAGACGTCGGGCCCTTCTGCGAAAACTTCAACACCGCGATTCACTTCGACGAGAACGGGGTCATGGTCTTCAGGCTCTTCGATTTATTCGACGCGGTTACTCGCAGGCTGAGTGGCGAAGAAATGTTTTTTACGTTCATTGATGGTATTGAAACCCGTACACAAAGGATCTGCCACTACCCCACCGATAGCCAGGACAATTGAATCGCCGGGTAGTGATTTTCTTCGCGGCCCAGTTCTTTTACGACACGGTGCCCGCCGTCCGCATCCGCGACTGGGCTCCCCTGGGGATTTAATATCATGCCCATGTTCGGACGTTGTGTCAGAACTCAGCTTGACGGTCCTATCCCCTCTTGAGCGCCGCGTCAGTCCGTCAAGCCTTGGGTTACAGACACGAGCATCGTCGGCCGTACGCGAATTGGACCGTAAAGTGCTGCGATTCGCTTCTACACGGCGGCGATATCTTCGAGTAGAGCGCCCCGGTCGCTCTCCGAGACCGAATCGTCCACGAAGACACCCTGGCCGACCTCGTCGGAATTCGTCAGGGGCGCAGTACACTCGCGACAAGATGCCTCTGGGACACAAACGCCACGGTCACTAGACCGAGAAGGATGACTCCAGTCGCCTTGGCAACGTGTGTCATGAATCGCGTTCTCCCCAACCGCCCCGCCCTGCCCTCGTCGCTAGACCCGCGCTCCCGGAAACAGCCGCAGGAAGTTCTCGCTGAAGAACTTCGTCTGCGCTTCGGGCGTGCTCGTCTCGACTGCACGTTCGAATTTCCCGATCGGGTCGCGCCCGCCCTCAAGGTGGGGGTAATCGCTCGAGAAGAGGTAGAGGTCTTCGTTCGAGAGTTCGATCAGCCGCGACACGTCCTCATTCGGAAAAGGAGTGAAGCCCATCTGCTCCGTGAGCTGCTCCGAGGGCTTGCGACTGAAGCGAACGCTCTTGTCGACTTTTCCGTAAATTTCGGAAATCCAGTCGAGCCGGTTCAGCATCTCGGGCACCCAACCAGCGCCCAGCTCGACCGCGGCGCCGCGGAGCTTCGGATGGCGTTCGAACACGCCGTCGAGCAGAAGCATCGTCACGAAGGATTCGGGCACCTGGTGCATGACCGCGGCGTCTTTCGTTCGGACGTTCTCGCCACCGCCGAACATGTCTTTGACCTTGGCTCGGCCGTTATTGCTCCACTGCTTGAGCGAATGGAGCGGCGAGCCGCCGACGTGGATCACAAAGGGCACGCCGGCTTCAGCCAATCGCGCCCAGAAGGGCTCAAGGTCGACGTGGCCCGGGGAAATTTCGATCGGCGCGCGGTGGGGTAGCCAGACGGCCTCGAGGCCGGATTCGATGATGAACTCGGCTTCCTTGATCGCGCGATCGGGATCGTCGAGGGACGCGACGCCGATACCCATCAGACGATCGTCGTTCGCGCAGAATTCGGCCATGTGGCGGTTGTGTGCCCGGGCGGCGCCGTACTTGAACTCGAGGCTCTTCTTCGAGCTGGGATGAAAGGGCGAGACGACGCTATGCGTGGCGAAGATCAGCTGTTTCTTGAAGCCGAGCATATCCATTGCTTGCGTACGATGGGCCGAGTCGAATGCTCCGAGCGCCTGGATCTCCTTCGACTTGGCGATTAGCTCGTCGCCCAGGGCGACCTGAGCCGCGACGTGCTCGTCGGTGTGTCGATTGCCCTGGTCGACAATCTGGTCAAGCTCTTCCTGCGTGACGACGGAGGCGGCGTAGTCGACCAGCGGAAGCTCGTCGCGGATGCTTGGGTCCGCGTACGCCTTGAGGAAGTCGGGCAACTCCATGATGTGGCTGTCCGCGTCATAGTAGGGGCGTGTATTGGGGGCATAGACCATGTCGGTATCCCTCTTCTCAGATTCGGTGAGTGAGCGCGCTCTATTCGTCGTAGCGGCCGACGACCTTCGCCTCGCGGAGCCTCTTAATCGCCTCGGCGGCGAGGCCGACCTCGCCGAGCACTTCGTCCGTGTGGGCGCCCAGCGACGGCGGCGGCCCCTGACCGACCAGCGGCGTCGCATCGAGCTTGAGCGGAGACGATACCACCTGATAGGGACCCAGCCACGGATGCTCCAGGTCCTCGATGAAGCCGTTCGCCCGTGCCTGGGGATCGTCGAAGATCTCGTGGGGGAAATTCATCCGGGCGCAGGGCACGCCGTGCTCGCGCAGCGTCGCGAGCCAGTCCTCGGTCTCGCGCTCGGCGAAGAGCGCCTCCGCCTCGTCCTTGAGGATCTGAAGGGCCGCCTGCCCGGCCTCTCGCCCTTCGTCGAAGTCTTTCGCGCCACGCGGGTCGACGAGGCCCGTGGCTTCGCGAAAGCGTTGATTCAGGCGGGGAGAGAGGCAGCCCACGGATAGGAAGCCGTCCTTCGTCCGATAATGCCGGAAGTAGATATTGCCGATGGGCCAGCCCCCGAAGTGATCCTGCATCACTCGCTGCTGGTCGGCGAAGCCAGCGCCCTCTTCCCGCAGGCCAGCGAGAATCTCTGAGAAGGCGTCCATCGACGCGCCCTCGTAGTCCTCGAAGCGATAGAACATGTTCGAGATCAGCCCGAGCGAAGTGTGAAGAAGCGAAGTCTCAACGCGCTGCCCCTCCCCAGTCCGATCGCGATGACGGATCGCCGTCACGACGCCGAGGCACGAGAGAATCCCCGTCACGATGTCTGCGAGCGCCGGGCGCACGAAGCGCGGCGTGTCGCCGTTCTCGTCGGGCAGCGCGAGGAGCGCCGACATCCCCGAGAGCCCCATGGCAACCACGTCATAGCCACCGTCCTGGGCGAGCGGCCCCTGGCTGCCGTAGGGCGAGTTCTCGAGATAGACGAGGCCCGGGTTGATCCTTTGCAGGGTCTCGTAGTCGAGCCCGTAGCGCGGCACGTCCGATCCCTTGAGCGACACGAGGACGACGTCGGCTTCGCGCACGAGCGCGTCTATGACCTCGTGGCTCTCCGGGCTCGTCAGGTCGAGACAGAGGCTGCGCTTGCCGCGATTGTTGATCGCGAAGTCACGTCCTTCATGCTTCACGCGCGATCGGTTCTGAAGTCGATAGGTGTCCCCCCTCGGCGGCTCGACCTTCACGACGTTCGCCCCCAGATCCGAGAGCAGCTTGCCGCAGTAGGGAATGGCTAGGGCCTGGGCGAACTCGACGACGCGCAGGTCGGAGAGTGCGCCGGTTCCGGGTGGGACGGTCGGGGAATCGGGCATCTCGGGAGTCTACCCTGACCCAGCGCGAGCGCCGCCGACGGAGAATGGCCGCGTCAGGGTCCTTAGGCCCGCGACGCCCGTCACCCGGCTCCCCTAGGGATTTAACATAACGCTCATACCCGGACTTTGTGCCAGAACCCCGCTTGTATGTCCTATCCCCCTCCGGGTTTAATGGGCCGCCCTTCCGACGGGTCGGTAGCGAACATCATCTCAAGCAGGCGCTCACGGTCGCCGTCGCCGAGCCGGCGCTGGGTGACGAACCGAGAGAAAGCGTCGCCCGACGCGGCAGGGTCGAGGCGGATGCCCCAGAGCGGTTCGATGCGGTTGGGCAGCATCGAATAGCGAACATCGATGACCTCGTAGGGGTCGCGTGGATGAAGCGCGAGGTGGTCCTGAGAGAACCAGCGAAATCGCTCGAGGTCACGCCCTTGTTGTGTACCCGGATCGAGCCAAGGCAAGTCTCGCGCGAGCTCGAGCTTGGCTGCGCTCTGGCCGGGAAAGTGCACGGGAGTCAAGCCAACGCGGACCGCATCGACGTAATAACGCCCCGCGTGCTCATAGAGTGTCTTCCACAGCAGCAGGCTCGCGAAGGCCGGCTTGGCTTCGACCGAAATTGGAGTGTGTTCGCGCGCCAGGGCGATGGCGTACCCCGCAGCCTCAGCGCGGTCGCGTTGCACGATTCCAACCACGAGATAGAGAGCCGCCCACACACACGCCGCGCGGGCGAGCGCTACGCGGCCACGGGTGGCTGCGAGGGCCACCAGAATAAGCAACGGAAGCGTGAACAGCGGGTCGACGATCGAGATATTGCTCCACGCCACCCTTGAGTTCGAGAAAGGCCAGTAAAGCTGTGTCCCGTACGAAGTGCACGCGTCGAGCAGCCCGTGGCTGGCGAAACCGAGAAGGCAATAGAGATAAACCTCCCACCCCCGGCATCGCCGCCGCACGAACGGGAACAGCACCGCGGCACACAGCGCGGCGCCAACCGGGATAAACACAAGCGAGTGAGTGAACTGACGGTGGAACTCAAGGAAGAGCAGCGGATCGACGGAAGAACGGATCAGCACGTCAAGATCGGGCGCCATCCCAGCGAGGGCTCCGAGCAGGCCCGCCACAGCGACCTGGCGGGGCTTGGCGAAGGCCTGCGCGGCAGCTGCGCCGAGTACGCCCTGACTAACGGGGTCCAAGCGGTGCCTCCCTGGTGGCACGCGCGCACAGCCCGTTGATCTCGGTGCCACGCGCCGACCTGCCATCGAGCGCGTGCGGCGAGCGACGCCGGAAGCCGCAATACGGGCGGGCATCAGGGAGCATAGTGAAGGCGCCAAACGACATATCGAGAGCATACCCCTCGAGAGCGGTCAGCGGCCCCCATGGCCTGGTCGACCACTGAGAAATCGTTGTATCTCTGCAACGCCCGGTAGTTGGCTTGGACACAGAGTCGCCGGTCGCGTTCGAGCGCCCAACCGGGGTGCTTCGCCGGCCTATCACTGTCCTGATGGTACCCGGCCTCACTCGCAGAAGGGGCCGGTGGGTCTGGCTTCGTCCCTGAACAGAAGCCCGACACGGGAGCCTCGTGCGGAGTTGCCATAACGCCCATACTCTGAAGCTCTGACGGAAGGCAACCTCAACATCCTATGCTATTTCGCGCAGAGATAGAAAAAAAGACTTCTGGCTCATGGCGAAGGCCTCATTGCCGAAAACAATGCCTTGGCCGAACTCAGTGTTCTTGCGGGCAACAAGAATGCACGAGATTTTTATGAAGCCCATGGCTGGCAAGTTGTGAACGAGTTTACCGGCTTGGACGTTGGAGAAGTACCAGCACCCATGGTGTTGATGAAAAAGCGCTTGTCCTAGACTCTCCTAGTCGGGGAATCCGGGCAAGTCAGATTGCACGCCCTATCCCATGGCCACAAGAGAACGCCGATCCAGTTGGACAATTGGGTCAGCATCAGGGATCAATTGCAGCCAGGAGGTGCAATGAAGATAGACGGCACCATAGAGCCTGTTCTTTCGGGCTACGGCCTGATCGAAGGGCCCCGCGTCGACGACGACGACGCGCTGTACTTCTGCGATGCCCGACTGGGGGGCGTCCACCGCCTAACACCGGACGGCGAGGTTGAAACTGTGGTGCCGCGTCGGAAAGGCGTCGGCGGAATCGTGCTCCATCAAGACGGGGGCATCGTCGTGTCGGGCCGGGACCTCAGTCACGTACACGGAGGGAAGACACGCACGATCTATAGCGACCCCGAAGCACCCCGCTTCAATGACATCTTTACCGACACCCTCGGCCGAATCTATGCCGGAAGTCTTCGCTTCGATCCCTTCGGAAAACAGACCGAGCCGGAGCCAGGCTCGCTTTACCGCGTCGACGCGGAAGGCGAAGCGACCATCCTGTACGGCGATGTAGCGCTGACCAATGGCATCGGATTCTCGCCCGATCATCGAGTGCTCTATCACAGCGACAGCCTCCGGTCCCACGTCATTGCCCACGACATCAACGAAAACGGTCTCTGCATCAACCGGCGCGTCTTCGTGAAATTGCCTGCAGGCGCGCCGGACGGGATTTGCGTCGACGAGTCCGGGTGCGTATGGATCGCAGCCTATGGCGCGGGACGCGTGGTGCGAGTTACACCAGAGGGGCATCTCGATGGTGAACTCAAATTTTCCGAGCCGAGAGTCACGAGTGTCTGCTTCGGTGGCAATGATCGACGCGACCTCTACATCGTAACGGCGGACGATGGCACCACGGATACGCCGCAAGGATCTATCTACAGAACGAGAGTCGAAACCGCCGGATTATCCGTTCCCCGCGCAAGTGTTTGAGATGGGCGGGACGCGCGACCACGGAAGCCTGCAGTCGGAAATAAGGCGAGATTTTCGAGAGCAGTGAAATAGCAGGGGCGATCACCCCGCGACGCGCCTCCCCTAGGGATTTAAGTTAATGCCCATACCCAGACATTTATGCTGTGAGCGTGCGTTCGGTGGGCATTCTCAACGCGGTTTTTGAGAGCTTTTTTCCAGTAGACTACTGCCGTGTCAGTGCCTTCTAATCCCATACCTACTCCAGTATCGACGGGTCCAGCTCGGATCTCCCCCTCGGACGTCTTTCCCTTGGGCGCTAAAGAGCCTGGGTTCCAGTTGCTCGATGTGCGTGCGCCGAGCGAAGTGCATCGCAGCGCGATTCCCGGCGCCTTGTCGTTGCCGATCCTCGATGACGAAGAACGTCATGCCGTCGGTAAGTGCTATCACGCCAAAGGCAATGCAACTGCCGTAGCGCTCGGCGTCGAGTTGACGGCACCGCACCGCGAAGCTCGCGTGGCTAGCTGGCGCGAAGCGGTTGCCGCGAGCGAACGTCCGACGACCTTTGCGTGCTGGCGCGGCGGCCAGCGCAGTGGCATCGCAATGGAGTGGCTGGGTGATCCGGATGTGTCACGCGTGCAGGGAGGCACCAAAGCCCTGCGCCAGTACTTGATGGCGAGCTTGGAGTCACAGTTCGCGCAGACAGAAACGCTGGTGATCTCTGGTCTGACTGGATGCGGCAAGACCGACTTCCTGCATCGGCTGCGCCAAATTGTGCGACCGGACGTATTGACCCTCGACCTCGAAGGCCTGGCCAATCATCGCGGCAGCGCATTCGGTGGGTTCCCAGCCGGACAGCCGGCGCAACAGACGTTTGAGAACGAGCTGGCTGCGACGATTCATCTCGCAGCACCGCGCATGACATTGATTGAGGACGAAGCCCGGTTTGTTGGCCATGTCGAGGTACCGGAAATCATTTTCAACCGAGTCCAAGAGTCGCCGGTCATGATTTTGGAGACGCCCCAATCCGAGCGAGTTGCGCGCATCATTCGCGAATACGTCTTCGATCCCACCGAGCGGTCATCGCGTGCGGTAGTGCGCCAAAACTTGGAGAAAAACCTCAACAAGCTCGCGAAGCGTCTAGGGGGAACGCACTTAAAGGAGTGCTTAAAAGCTCTTGCTTTGGCGGATAACGAGGAGCGGTGGCTCTCTGTCGACGCCCACACCCCTTGGGTCGATGGCCTGCTCCGGCACTACTACGACAAGCTCTACAACCGTGCGGTGACCCGGTTGGCGCGCCCCATTGCGTTTCAGGGCAGCGCGGAAGAAGGGCTCGCTTGGTTTGCAGGGAACCACGACTAACGACAAAAAACGGCGAACACGCTACTTGATCGGCGAGCTGCCCACTCCGTTGTTACGACCCGACCGCTGAGATCTTGACGGCTAGAGCTCAGTGAGGTTTCGCGATCGCGGGTCGTACGGTGCGCCCCGAGCGGAGAACGCCGATACTCGGACGCCATGCCAGAATCCAGCTTGTATGTTTTATCCCCTCCGACTCTGAGATTCGGGGGCCATCGTCGAGTACACCCTCGATTTTCGCGCGCCCACCCTGCCCGATTTGGGCTCCCTCGGAGACGCCTTACTTAGAGCACGACCCAATAGGCGATCACCACGAAGTGAAGTACGGCGGCGGCGATCACACAGAGGTGGAAGATCTCGTGGTAGCCGAAGACGTCGGGTGCAGGATCGGGGCGTTGTAACGCAAAAATCAGCGCGCCTACGATATAGAGCAATCCACCCAGGCCGAGCAGCACGACCGGGAGTGTGCCCAGGATTTCCAGCAGCGGCAGCAGCGACGGTACGATCAGAGAGCCCACGGCGACGTAGATGGCGGCGGCCAGCCAATCCGGTGCCTGGATCCAGATTAATTTGAGTGCGAGCCCCCCGAGTGCCGCCAGCCAGATCCAAGTCAGGGTCGTCGATCCGATGGGCCCCGGGAGAACCAGCATCGGGAAAGGGGTGTAACTGCCGGCGATTAGGACGAAGATCATCGAGTGATCGAGCCTCCGCATCCAGACCCTCTTCCGTGGAGCCCAATCGATACGATGGTAGAGGGCGCTAATCCCTAGAACTCCGCATAGGCCGGTGGAGTAGATGAGCGTGGCCAGGAACTCCGTACCCGAAGAGGTGGCGAGCAGCAGGGTCGCACAGGCGCCCAGAGCGACGAAGAACGCGTAGAGGTGAAACACCCCGCGAAGCTTTGGTCGAAGCGCGTCGCGGGCCGTCAGGTCGGGGAGATTCGGCTGGTCCACCCCATTATTGTACTCTATTCCCGTCCTAGCTCTTAGCGGCGCTTCGAGGCGAACTCCATTTCCCGCGACGGGCTCGCGCTGGGGCTTTGACATAGCACTCTCGCACGGGTGTTGTTCCCAAAACCAGCTTGAATGGCCTGCCCCCAAACGTACACTACCAGCGAGCGGCGTCATCTCATGAAAGAGACCATCAAAGCTCTCTCGAGGCGGGCGCAATCCCTCTTTAGTTCTGTTCGACCTGCATCGGGGTCCCAGTTGAGCGGAGCCGACCATACTACAAGAATCGAGTGGATGAAGGCACTCCTCGATACCCGAACTAGCTGATGGATTGCCCATCACGGCCACGCTGCGGCTCTCTCGGAGCCTGAGAAGGTCGGCGGGTCGGCTGTCAGTTTTATCTCCACGCGCTAGGCCGCGCTCCTGGCCGACCGATAGAGAACTGCCTTCTCGCGGACAGTCCGAAGCGCGTGGTGGCATCTGGAGTAACCAGTTACCTGGCCCCGACACACGAGGCAGTCACACCATCGCCTGCAGACCCATTCCTTGAGTGGATGGTCCGGCTTTGAGGCACGAGCTAAACGGAGCCCCTGGGCGAGAGCACCACCAATCGATATTTGCCCGTCTTGGGGTCCACCGGCAGTTGATCCACACGTTCCAGGCTCACGGCAGTCGAAGTCTCTGCCTTCTTCAATAGCGAGCAATCGAGTGAAGGCGTCACGGGTGGGCCCATCTTGCTGTTCAGCCGCGAGGTATCGAATGACGACCTCGGAGGTGGACTCGCTGACAAAATGGAACTTCCAAGCCCCAGGCACAAAGAACTCGCTCAAGACGATAGGGTGCAGACTGTCCACCGAGCCATCGTCCAAGCGAAGAGGCCGAGCATCGTTGACGCGCCCTTCAACACGTAGAATTGAATCAAAGCGCTCGTGCGAGGGGCGCGATCCGCGGGTCACGTAGTCGCCCATGTCGTAGCGGATCAGCGGCATGGCGCGGTTATACAGGTTTGTCATGATCATTCGGCCGGTCTCGGCCGGCGCTACCTCCCGGTCCTCAGCGTCGAGGATTTCAAAGATATGCTCATCCTCGAATAAGGTAAGACCCTCTCGACCGGGAAGTTCAAGGGCAAGGCACATGGACTCGCTGCTCGCATAGGTCTGCATGGGCACGACGCCCCACGCCTTCTCGATGGTGACGGCCGCCTCTTCAGACAATGGCTCGCCACCCAGCGTCACGGCTTGGGGACGGATATCAAGTAGGCCTTCCAAAGAAGCCTGGGCAATTTCATGCAAGGTGGTCGAGTAGCCGCCCAACTGTTCGGGCTGAAAACGATTGAGCGTATCAATGGTGGTCTGGATCGGGTCGAGGACCGAGCACGTGCAGACCTTGAAGAGTATTCGGGGCAGGGTTTGGGCTGCCGTCACTGCGCCGAAGTGCCCGTGGGGCCACACACATGGCAAATCGAAAGCGCCTGATAAGGGTTGACGGCGCGGCCCAGTGTACTGTGAGACATGATGATCCCACGCGTTCGCC
>JAQWRT010000043.1 GCA_029243605.1 Myxococcota bacterium | reverse complement strand
GACGAGAAAGGCGGTTCCGCACCACGCGGCCTCGGCCCCGGTGGCAAGGACTCCCGCCAGCGCCCGTCCGCTGGCGATCCCGCCCGCGGCGATCACCGGAGTGGGGGCGACGGCATCCATGACTTGGGGGAGAAGGGCGAGGGTGCCGATGCGGCCGGTGTGGCCCCCGGCCTCGGTTCCTTGGGCGACCACGTAATCGGCTCCGCCGGCGGCTACATGAAGCGCACCTTGGACATTGCCCACTAGGGAGAGGATGGTCGAGCCGTTGGCCTTGAGAGCCTCTGCGAAGGGTTCGGGCGAGCCGAGGCCCGAGGCGAATACGGGGACCTCTTCGTCCAGGACAACTTCGATCTGTGACCCTGCCCAACTCTTGCCCTCTTCGAGCCAGCTTCCCATGGCTCCGGCCTCGGGCGGCGCCTTCTTAAGCTCGATTCCCACCTCAGCGGCGATTCGCTCGATGGCGGAGCGGTGCTCTTTGGGGATTTCGAAAGACATGCCCTGCATGGCCGAGTCCAGTTTCTTGCCTCGGGGCATCAGGAAATTAGACGCCAGGAGCAGGTCGACTCCGAAGGGTTTGTCGGTGAGCGAGCGGATTTTTCGAATCTCCTCGGACAGGGCAGCGGGCGAGAACCCCACGCCCCCGAGGACCCCCAGGCCACCGGCGTTAGAAACCGCGGCTACGAGCTCAGAGCAGGCGGTGGGCGATCCGGTGCCGGCCACTGGCCCCATGCCTGCCAGCACGATGGGGTATTCGATGCCAACGCGGTCGCAGAACTCTGTGCGTAGGGTCGGGCGGCTCATAGGGCAGGGCTCCAAGGTTGATTGGGCTGAAAGAACTGATTCTACGCCAGTCTACTCCTTGTGGCCCGCCGAGAATAGGACTCGCCACCGCTTACCGTCCCGGCGGCAGCCCTGAGCGGGGCAGAATCTTCGTAGCCAGCATCGCTTGTTTCCCTCGGCGCCAGCGACTAAGTTTCCCCGTGCTTGAAATCATGCGAGTACAGAGTTCGAAGAGCGAGCGTGTGATTGCGCCGGAGGCACCCTAGGCTAGGCATGGCTCCGAGTCCGCGACTCGGTTGCGAGCGCTGGTCGGGTAAGGCCCGCATGAGCTTTTCAAGACCCAGATTCTGGGTAGGGCCTGTTGGCCTCATACTGGCGAGGCAACACGAATGGCCGACAGCGGTACGCGCGCGGGACTCATCTCGCTCTTTCGGCGAGTTGGCCCGGTCATGCGCATGGAGCGGAAACTCTATCTGCTGGGAGCGTTTTTCACCGTTCTGAGTATCGGCACCACCCTAGGCTTCCCGCAGGTTATCCGAATTATCGTCGATGACGCGATTCTGGGAGATAGGTTGGACATAATCACGCCGCTTGCGCTCCTGATGGCGTGCCTCCTCATTATCGAATCGTATTCGCTCTCGAAGCTTTATCAGTACTTCGGTCGTGCCGCGCGCCGCAACGTTGAAGCCCTGCGCTTGCAACTTGTCGAGCACCTTTCCGAGCAGGAGACCGCCTTCTTTGATCGGGAGAGCTCGAGCGACCTGATGGCGCGACTGATGGGCGATGTGGCCCAAGTGAACGCGTTGCTTGGGAGCGTCTTGCCTCTTGCTGTTCAGCAGCTCTTCTTCTTCGTAGTGGGCACCGGGCTGGTCATCTATACATCGCCGCAACTCGCGCTGGTGATTGTCGTTCTCTGGCCAGCGATCGCTTATGGGTCTTCCAAGCTTGGAGAGAGGGGGCGAAGGGCGGCCCAAGCTCTGCAAGGATCTGAGTCCCAAGTCGCCCAGGCGGCTTTGGAAACGCTGGCGAGCATCCGGACAGTTCGGGCCTATGCCCGCGAACGCTTCGAGGTAAAGCGGTTCGGAAGGTTTATAGACGCCTCCATCAAGAACGCGCAACGAGGGATCAAGGCCAATGCGCGGCTTCAAGGTTTTGCGAAGCTTTCGGGCGAATCTGCCGTAGTGGCCGGAATTTGGGCTGGGGGTCAGTTGATTGTTGCTGGTTATTTGACTGCCGGTGCGTTGGTCTCCTTTATTCTCTACGCCGGCCTAGTGGCGCGAGCCACCCGAAATCTCTCACAGTCCACTGCCGCAGCGCTTCGTGTTCATGGCACAACCGAAAGGATATTTTCGTACCTCGATCGTGAGACACAAATGCCCCTCGGCGGAGGACTCAGACCCGAAAGTGTTGAGGGACGGGTCGAGCTCGAGAACGTGAGTTTTCACTACAGCGAAGAGGATGGGAGCGCGGACCACCCCCACGGCTTGCAAGCCATTGATTTGTGCATGGATCGAGGCGAGGAGGTCGCCATCGTCGGTCCTTCAGGGTCAGGGAAGAGCACGTTGGTGCAGTTGGTCATTCGGCTCTACGACCCAGACTCGGGCATCATTCGATTGGACGGCGTGGACCTACGGGAACTCGACCCGAGTTGGGTACGCCGGCAGATAACGTACGTCTCTCAGGATTCGTCGCTTTTCTCCCGGACGCTCGAAGAGAATCTGAAATACGGTGGGGATGGCGCCACCGATGAGGAAGTGGCCAAAGCGGTGGATCTCGTTGGGGCGACCAGCCTGATCGCTTCCCAGCCCGAGGGGTACCAAACCGAGGTAGGCGACCGGGGCTCTCGGCTTTCAGGGGGGCAGCGTCAGCGAATCGCCCTGGCCCGAGCTCTGATTGGTCGTCCGGCTGTTCTGATCCTAGACGAAGCGACGAGCGCGTTGGATTCTGATTCGGAGGCGGGAATCAAGGAATCGCTTCGTAATCTCGAATTTTCGCCGACGGTGATTTGGATTGCTCACCGTTTGTCGACCGTGGTCGACGTGGACCGAGTTTTAGTTGTTGATCGAGGCCGTATTGTGGCTGACGGTTCCCACGCGGACTTGATGCAGACTTCGGAGAATTATCGCGAGTTGGTCGAAACCCAGTTGGTTAGCGGGTAGGACAAAAAGGCGCGGCCCTTAGCCTACGACCTTGCCTTTGACGAACATGGCGGATTGATCGCCGACGTAGACCAGTTGTCCTCCCTGGCGAAATTCGAAACTGAACCGGATGACCACGCGGGATGCGCCGACCCGGGTCCGGGTCTCGGATGAGAGCAATTCGACCGGCGGGCCCACGAGTGCGATCCGCTTGAAGTCCGCACGATGGACGCGGTTGCCGAAGCCCGCCCAACCCTGGTTCCAGCGGCACCCGTGAAAGAAGTAGGCGTGTAGGCACCCCAGACTACCCGTGGTCATGAGGAGTTCCCCGGCCGACACATGAGCAGGGTGGAGTTCGCTCACCCGCTGGCTGGCTGCGAAGGGAAGGCTTCGCGTGGTGTCGAGAATCGCCTCGATTTTTCGCTCGTCGGCATCGAGTCGCAGGATTTCGTCGACCAACACACTTTCCTCGGTGTAGAGGAAGGTGTCGAGAAAATTCTGCAACTCTATGGGCGGAACCGCTTCGCGGCTGCGCTCGGTCAAGCTTGAAAGAAGTCGATTCGCCAAGGCGCCGACGAGTTTTCCACGCCGAATGCGCTTTCGCCAACCCGGTATGCCCCTAAAACGTCACTTTCTGACAGGTCACCAGACCGCTGGATCCCGACCGCCCCGAGGAAAGCATGGCGAGATCGCCCCAAATAAAGGTTCAGCACGGCCCCAGGTCGCGATCAAGTCGGAACTCTCTAGGCGCAATCCCCTAGACAATCTCGAGATTCCGGTGGTATACAGGAAATGGAAGATCCGCCCTGACGACTTTATCGCGAATTCGCATGGGAGCAGGGGACGATGCCGACAGCCCCCCCGACGATTTTGGTGGTCGATGATGAGCGTGCCTCTCGATTGGTCGTGAGCGGCAAGCTGCAAGATGCGGGGATGCGCGTGGTCGAAGCTTCTGGCGGGTATGAAGGCTGGGAGAAGTTCATCGCCTGCCAGCCCGATCTGGTAGTGAGCGACCTCCGCATGGACGGCTGCGACGGTCTGCGGCTCCTCGGTTTGGTGCGATCCGCGTCCCAAGCGCCCTTCGTGATGTTGTCGTCTTTCGGAGACGTTGACTGTGCGGTGGCCGCCATGAAGAATGGTGCGCAAGACTTCGTCGAGTTTCCGAAGGGCGTTCAATCGTTGCCGGCCAAAGTTCGATCGCTGATTCCGGATAGGCCTTCTAGGAATTGGTTGGCCCAGGGGATTCAGGAGGCGATTCCTGGCCGAAGTCCTGCGACACTGAGCCTGCGGCGAGCCATCGATATATCGTGCAGGAAACGACCCGCTGCCATAGTTGTCGAAGGAGAACCCGGGAGTGGCCGTTCTCACACCGTTCGTACGATTCACCGACTGCTATCTGGGACCGAGCCTCTAGAGAGAGTCGACTGCCGATCAGGACAGGCAAGGGCTCTCCCGACAAGCGGTGTGATCTATCTCGATGAAATTTCGGCACTGCCGCGGCACGACCAACTTTTTGTGGCCTCCCTGATCGACCGGGTCGCCGAAACGGGTGCCAAGAGAAGAGTCGATAGCGTTCAAATATGCGCTTCGGTCGTTGGAGATGTGCGGTCGTCCGGCCTCGAAATCTCCTTAGTGCGGCATTTTGAGCTCGGTCGAATTCAGGTTCCAAACTTGGAGGCCCGCCGAGAGGATATCCCGGCTCTCGCCACCGCCCTCTGCGCCCAGCTTGCGCTTGATCTCGGTGGCGACGAGCCGATCGGACTGACAGACGCAGCCATGAAAGCTTTGAGTGGTCGCGAATGGAAGAGGAATCTGCATGAGATGAAGACGGTCCTCGAGCGAGCGGTTCAGCGAGAGTCGGGAGCGCTTCTCTCCTATGAGAGCATTCTTTTAGCTTTGGAGGAGACCGCGATGCCGTCGCTCTCGCCACGAGGGCAACGCGACCGGAATCAAAAAGATGAGCTCCAGTGGCTGATCGAGGAGACAGGCTGCAACGTCTCGGAGATCTCACGTCGGCTCAATCTGTCACGGGGCGCGATCTACTACAGGGCCAATAAATTCGGCCTGGAAATCGGTTGAGCGAAGGTCGGAGGAGGCGAAAGCATCGTCACGATTCTCATCCTCCCGAGTTCGCGAACTTGTTGAAACCTTTCTGGTGGATTTTCAGACGGTGTAAAAGGGGGACTTTTGAAAATTATAGCCCTCGCCTCTGCGCCAATTATTCTAGTCCTCGCACTCGGTCTCGCGGATATACTCACGGCCAATCGCATTGGGGAACTCCCGTGTTGGATCCTTCCGAATGGAGTCGTCTATTCGTCGTTCTATTGGGGAAGTGCTTGTCCTTTTTCCCCAGGTGATCAGGTCCGATCGTTGTCCTGGGGGGGCGCATCGGGACAGCGAGACCTAAGCGATCCTGCTGGGCTTCAAGGGGCGCTCCGAGGAGCACCTGACCGGATCTCTGTGTCCGTTCGACGGGGCTCGGAACTCGTCCAGCGAGAAGTCGAGATTCGCTGGCACGGGCAGTCGGAGAGGCTGCGGTTGTACTCGACGGCTGGCCTCGGAGCGCTTTTGAGTTTTTCCGCGCTGGCCTTTGTTTTGCTTCGCACGTCCTCGAGAGCTCCCGTCGCTCTCCTGGTCCTTCAGGCCTGCGTTATCTCGGTCTTTCTTGTGGGAGCGGTTCGTCCCTGGGGTAACGCTCCCCAAGCGGCGGCGATCACGATGCTCTGTCTAGTGCCCGCAGCCCTCGTCCACCTCGCCCTCGTCTTTCCGAGTTCCCGGCCCGTGGTGGAGAGCCATCCACGAATCCTCTGGCTGCCCTACGCGGTCTTGGTCCCCCTGGCTGCTTTTGGAGGTTGGTCGGTGCTTCAGTCTCCGTTCTTTTGGCGGCTCTTCCCTCCGCTTTTGGGGGTACTCCTTGTGGCGAGCTGGATCTGGCTGCTTTCGTCCTGCTGGTTCTCCGTTCGAGAATCTCCACTTGGAGTCGCTCGTGCTCGGGCCCGAATGCTTCTCGCGGGGTCGCTCGGGAGCTGTTTAGTTTTTCTTGTCGGGGCCTACGAGTTGGATGCGCCTCAGCCCGTCCTGTTCGCACTCGCAGGCGCTCCCTTGCTCCTTCCCATCCCCGTTGGTCTCGCCATCAGCCAATACGATCTCTTCAGCTTGCCGTATCAGACCCGCAGGTTCGTAGCCTCAGGGCTGGTGGCTGCAGCGTACGCAGTGGCGGCAGTCGGAGTCGTATGGGCAGTCTTAGCTCCCCTAGGGAGGGGTGCTTTGACGGAAGCTCTGGTTCTCTTGTTCGCCGTTTTTGTCGTTATTGAGAAGGGTCGGCGGGGGTTGTTTTCCTCCTTAGAGACTGTGTTGATGCGTAGGGCAGCCCGACTGAGGGCGGAGGGGAGTCGGCTCGAGGGAGAGGTGGCCGAGGTTCAGGATCAGCGGGAGGTCTGCCAGTGTTTCGTAGAAGCCGTTGGCAGGATGTTTGGTGGGGCTTCGTGTGCGGTGCATCTTCGTGCTGACGGGAATTTTGTGTGTAGCGCCGCGATCGGCGAAGGTCGGGTCGCAGAGGCCGAGGTTGTTGAGGCGGCCTCGGGGATGATCCGGACGGAAGTCTCGGTTCTTCATCTGGGAAATCTCGGTGAGTCGATCGCTGGGACGGAGAGCTGGCTGCTGGAGTTGGGGGTCGAGGTCGTATTGCCCATAAGACACGGCTCCCTGGAGCTTGGGGTTGTACTGGTGGGTCACTCGCGCGAGGGTCGTTCGTATGGTTACGAGGAGGGCCAATTCCTGGTTGAGGCATCTAGGACCCTCGGACATGCGATCCACCGTTCGGGGCTGGTGGAAGGACTCGTCCAAGCAGAGCGAAGGGCGACGACGGGTCGAGTCGGTTTGGCGATCGCTCACGAGGTGGGTAAGCAGCTAGGATGTATCGAACTGCTTGCGCAAAATCTGTCGGAACTGGAGCGAGTAGTTCCATCAGAGATCCGGGAGATCAGCCGGGTGGCTCGGGATGGGCAGCGCGACCTTGCCGAATTTATTCGAGAGGCCAAGAGGTCGGAGGTCGGAGAGGATGGCAAGGCTACGGTGCTCGAGGTCGTCGATGATACACGCAGAATCGCGTGCTCCGGGGGCTGCTTGGTTCCGGTGGTGGTTAGGATCGATCCATCCCTGGGGCAGGCCCGCATTCCCAGGGTTCTTGTGCACGCCCTAGTGGGTATTCTAGATAACGCTATCGCTGCGAGCGACGCGAATGACGCCATCTCGGTTTCCGTAATTCGGAGCGAGCGGGGCGCGACGGTCGCGGTGGAAGATCGCGGAAAAGGGATCGAGGCCAGTCTTCTTTCGCGGGTTGAAACCCTAGGGTTCTCGACTCGGGTAGAGGAGGGAGGTCAGGGCGTCGGTTTGACCGTGGCTTCCGAGATCCTTAAGAGTGTGGGTGCCAGCTTGAATATTCATTCCGTCCTCGGCGGGGGGACGACAGTGACTGTGGGGCTGCCGAGTAAAATTCTCGTCCTACCCGGTGCCTATGAAGCGTCCAACTGAGATCGAGCTTCTGGTGGTGGTCATCGCTAGGCGCTGTAGACCTGGGTTCCGTTGACCCAGGTTTCGAGGATCTTGATCGCGCCGAGGTCATCGGCTTCGACTTGACGGGGGTCTGCATCGAGCACGACAAAGTCAGCGTATTTTCCCGGTTCGAGACTCCCAACTTCCTGATCTGAGTGACATTGCCATGCCGCGTCGATGGTCGAGGCTCGTAAGGCGGCGTCCACTGATATTCTCTCCTCGGGGGCCAATAAACCGTCGCCCTTCCAGAGCTTTCGCGTGACCGCGTTCTCGATGCAGCGCAGGGGATTCATCTCGGTAACCGGGTCGTCGGAGTGGAGGGTCCAGCGGATCCCCGCTTTCTCGCAACTCGCTGTTCGGTCGAGCTTTGCGGCCTTCTCGGGGCCAAAGAGATCGTGGATGAAGGCATGTCCCCAATAGTAGACGTGGCCGATCAGGAAACTCGGCGAGATTCCGAGGGCGGCCATGCGCTCGATGTGTTCGTCGTGGAGGATACTGCAATGTTCGATACGCGAACGCCGGCCCCCGGGATCGAGGCCGAGTTGGTCGGCGCGCTCGAAAGCAGCGAGGGCGCGGTCGATGGCTGCGTCTCCATTGGCATGGACGCAGAGCGGCCATCCCTCGCGAAGTCTCTGCTCAACCGCGGCTTCGAGCTCCTCGGGTTCGATGTACGCGATTCCATTTTCGTCGGAGCCCAGGAAGGGTTCGCGTTGGAGGCCGGTGCGGCCCTGATTTGAGCCGTCGCTGACGATCTTCCAACCCGTGGCACGGACCCACTCATCGCCCTGGCCCCAAGCGATTTCCGTCTGGTCCCATCGCTCGGCGAGGGTGTTGCCGAGGGAGTAGCGAAAACGAGCTGTCATCCGCTGGCTCGTCCTGAGCGCCTCATAGAGATCGAGCTCTCGAGTTCCCTGGAATAGGCCGGTCCCCTGATCGCAGAGCGTCGTAATACCCACGCGATTTGCGTGATTAAAGACTTTTAGACAGGCCTCTGCAGCGTTCTTTCCGCGGAGGCTGGGGTTATGACGAGCGACCAGCGCCATGGCCGGACCGGCTTTGAGGACTCCGTTAGGCTCGCCATTGGAATCGCGAACAATTTCCGACGCCGGAGGGTCTTCGGTCTCTGCTGTAATGCCGGCGATCTCCAGCGCCCTGGTATTGCAGTAGGCGAGATGGAGCGATGCGTTGTAGACAAAGATCGGGTGGCGAGTGCTTGCTCGGTCGAGCATGGACCGGGTCAAGGCGGGTGGCCCCTCCTGGAGAGAGGGGTCGAATTGCCGGCCCAGGACCCAGTCGTCTTCGGGGGTCTCCCGAGCCACTTCGGCTAGGCGGTCAATGGCTTGGGCGGTGGTTTCGAAACGGAAGGGACCGACGTTTTCGAAGGGTTGGAGCAGAGCCAGGGGAGCGAGATGCATGTGCGGTTCCACAAAACCCGGCATGACAAATCGGCCGGCGCAATCAAATTCGTCCAGGCCCTGGGAGGCTTCGGGGCGATCCTGCGCGAGGCCGATCCAGGCGATCTTGCCGCCATCGATCCAGATCGAATCGGCCCGCGGACAAGTTTCGTCCATGGTCATGATCTCGGCGTGGGTGACAAAAAGAGAGGCCAGTTCTCGTTTCTCTCCCAGGCGCAGAGCCCGGGCATGGGATGCCAAATCGACTCCCGCGAGGCGTAGGGCCTCGCTGAAAACGTTAGAGCAGCAAGGGCAAGCGAAGGGATCCGAAGAGTGGCCTCTGGGGACGAGGCTGGCCGGGGGCGCCGGACAACTGCGGAGCGACGAGTCTGCGTAATCGTGATGGCGACGATCCATGCCAAACACCTCCAAATGCAATGGAAAGGGGCGGCCGAGGAACCCGGGTAGCCCGAATCCCCTGAGAAACTAGCGCTCTGGCTCGGGCGGGCACGCTTGCCCAGGGCGTCGGGTGTGATGCTGTGGCTCGAAATTACGGGTGGCGTGTGGGGTTGGGGCCGGTCGCCTCAATGGGAAGAGTCTTGCTGGCGCGATTGCTCTTAGGCAGCCGTTCGGAATCTTTCGATCCGCCTCTAGACCTTGAATTTAATATTTCTTGACTGCATTATTGGGCTGGAAGCCAGTGAGGGGAAACATGGGATCTGAGAAGACCAAGAGCAGTCCGAGGGTTGTCGTCATTGGCGCGGGCATGGCCGGAATCCTCAGCGGGATTCGGCTGGCCGAGGCGGGCCTGGATAACTACACGATTTATGAAAAAGCCGACGACGTGGGTGGAACCTGGCGGGAGAACACCTACCCGGGCATCGGCTGCGATGTGCCTTCGCATATCTACAGTTATTCGTTCGAACTGAATCCGGATTGGAGCCAGCTCTACTCACCGGGTAACGAGATCCTTGGGTACTTCCGAGGCGTTGCCAAGAAATACGGCGTGCACGCCTCAATTCGTTTTGAGGAGGAGATCGTCCGCTGTGAGTTCAGTGAGGGCAGATGGCGAATCGAGACCTCGAAGGGGAGAAAGGATGAGGCCGATTTTGTGATCGCGGCCACGGGTGTGCTTCATCATCCGAATATTCCCAATCTCCCCGGCCTTGAGAGCTTTGAGGGCGAGTGGATCCACAGCGCACGCTGGAGACCCGACCTGGCCATTGAAGGGAAAAGGGTGGGGGTGGTGGGCACCGGGTCGAGTGCTGTCCAAATAGTCGGCGCTGCGACGAGTAGTGTCGAGAAAATGGTGCTCTTTCAGCGCACGGCGCAGTGGATCGCGCCCCAGTTGAACCCCCTCTATACCGATCAAGAGAAAGAGGCATTTCACACGGATCGCGCGAGTTTTGTGGCCATGCGAGAGGCCATGGCCTCTGATTATTTCGAGCAATTCTCCAAGGGGCTTCTCGATTCCAATTCCGAAGCCATGCAGACTCTTCAAGCTCTATGTAGAACGAACTTGGAGGAAAGCGTCACCGACCCTGAGTTGCGCGAACGCCTCCGGCCGGATTACCAGGCGGCGTGCAAGCGTCTGGTGGTGTCAGGCGCTTTCTACGAGGCCATCCAGCAACCCAACGCAGAGTTGGTCACCGAGGGGATCGAATGCATCGAGCCCGGAGGGATTCGCACCGCGGACGGTTCATTTCACGAACTCGATGTGCTTGTTCTTGCCACGGGGTTCCGAGTTGATCGTTTCGTTCGCCCCATCGAAGTCATTGGTCGCGGGGGCGTGAACCTCAATGAGAGCTGGCGCGAGCGGCCCTCGGCCTATCTTTCCATCTCGGTGCCCGATATGCCCAATTTCTTCATGCTGAACGGCCCCAACGGGCCCGTGGGAAATTTCTCTTTGATCGAGATCGCAGAGAAGCAGTTTGATTATATCCTCCAGCTCATCGAGTTGAGAAATTCGGGTCGCTGCAATGAACTCAGTGTGACTCACGAGGCCCTCGAGGCCTTTGAGGTCGAGCGAACCGAAGCGGCGCAATCCACCATTTGGAATTCGGGTTGCCGCAGTTGGTACCTCGATGACCGGGGAGTTCCGGCGAGTTGGCCGTGGACCTTCGACCGTTTTCGTGAGGAGATGAGTGCCCCGAAGCTCGAGGCGTACGATCTGCGTGACTGAGTGGGTGGGTTAGCCGGGCTTCTGAGCAACGAACGAAAGAAGGCTCTGCGGAGAAAACCGCGTGGGCCCACGCTGCCTCGCAGCCTAGTGGCATGGGCTCGATTTGGCGGGCTGATCGTCGCAGGGCTCCCCTCGGTGCTAAGGTGGTGCTGGGCTCGGCGGGCGCGAAGAATAATGCCTATGGCGAGTCGGGCCCCGAGAGGGGCTTGGGTCGCCAGTGTCGGCCTGAAGGGGGCGAGCGACTCGATTGACTTGGTCAGCCCAGCGTTGGGAGGATGGATTGACGAGGAGTGATCGGGAGCACGGATCCCGCGGGCTGCGCTTTTTTGGAATGGCCTGGCTCTACGCCGGCTTGGCCTTGGTCGGCGTGTTCGGGATGTCGAGTCAGGCCGGAGAGCCGACTTATGACCTCGTGATCAGCGGGGGGCACGTAGTCGACCCGGCTTCGGGTTTGGACGCCGTCCAGAATATAGGGATCACCAAGGGAAAGATCGCTGCCATTTCCAGCGAACCCCTCGTGGGTCGCGAGTCCATCGATGCCAGCGGGAGCACCGTGGGCCCCGGATTTATCGACCTCCACGCCCACGGCGGAACCCTCTTGAGCGGTCGGCTGCAGGCCTATGATGGCGTGACGACAGCCATCGAGGGAGAGGTGGGCCAGCTACCCGTGGCCAAGGCGTATGCCCTGGCCGAACAAGAGGGGCGAGCGACGAATTTCGGTTGGACGGCGAGTTGGGGGCTTGCTCGCATGCAAGTTCTTGCCGGAGTCGAAGCCGACGGGACCATGAACAGCTTTAAGCAGGGGACCCAGGATGCGCGCTGGACACGGAAGGCGACTCCGGCCGAGGAGGCTGCGATTTTTCAACTCGTGCAAGAAAGTCTTGATCAAGGGGCTTTGGGGATCGGGCTGATCAGTGGCTACGCGCCAGAGGTTCCACACAGCGAGATCCAGGCACTTTCGCAGATGGCGGCCCGGGAGGGGGTTCCGATCATGGTTCACCCGCGCTTCTGGGGTGGTGCCGATCCAGGGGGAGATATCGCGTCTACCCAGGAGATTATCGCGAACGCGATCACGACAGGGGCCCACTGGTATATCTGCCACATCTCGCTGGCCTCGCTTTCGGAAACCCAGCCGATGATTGCAGCCGCTCGGAAAAAGGGGGCGCATATCGACGTCGAGGTCCTGGTCTCGGAGACGGGGTCGACCTTTCTTGGGGCTGAGTTCCTCGCCCCCGAGGAGTTGCCGCATTTCAGTCGAGGCTTCGTTTCCTCGGACATCCTCTACTACGGGAAGCCGATCAAGACCGATGGGGAGCTCCGTCGGCTGCGGGCAGAGGACCCTACGGCGATGATCTTCCTACTTCATCGCGACTCTGAAAAAAATCTGGAACATCGAGCGATTCAGCGTCAATCCTTCGATTTCGCAGGAGTCATTCTGGGCTCGGATGGAATGCCCTGGCAGGATCGTCAGGGGAATTATATTCCTGGAGACGCCTGGCCGCTTCCTTCGGACGCTTGGGCTCACCCTCGTGGCCAAGCCACATACACCCGCTTTCTCGAGTTATGGGTGCGGGAGTGGAAGGAGTTCACTCTGATGGATGCGTTTCGGATGGGCTCCTACAACCCCGCACGTGCGCTGGAGGCCGAGGTCCCTGCTATGAAACGAAAGGGGAGGGTGGCGGTGGGCGCCGACGCCGATCTCGTTGTCTTCGATCTCGCTGAAATTGATGTCAGGGCTACCCTGGAGAACCCCTTGCCCCATACGGAAGGGATGAAATACGTTTTCGTACAAGGCGTTCCGGTCATTCGAGAAGGGGTCCTGGACCCCGATGCCAAGCCCGGAAAAGCGGTTCGCCGGGGTGTCGAGAACTAGGGCAGGGTCCGGCGTTGTTTGCCTCCTTCTGGGAACCGGATGGAGCACGGGGAAGCAGGGGATTTTTTTGGAGTCGAATCGAAGTCGGAAGTTTCGGCGCAACATTAGGGGGCTAGCGCTTGGCGGGGGTCTCCTCCTGTGCCTGCTGGCGGCGCCCGCTCCTGGAATCGCGGCGGGTCTGACCCCGTTCGAGGCCACGGCAGTTCATGGGCGCCGAGTCGATTTGAGTTGGGCTGATGTGGCGGGTGCCCAGGGCTACAAGGTTTCGCGATCGTGTGTGGAGTCGAATGCCGAGGGCTTCTGTCCGGTGGCTAGCCTCCCGAAGGAGGTTCTTTCTTATGCCGATGTTTCCGTTGAGTCGGGAAGGCCCTACACGTACAGCGTAGAGGCTCTGGTCGACGGCGGGCCGGCACCCGTCAAGGCTTCCATCACGACTCCGCCCACGGCATCCTTGCCCGTCTCCACACCGCCGATTTATCCGACGCCCCAAGGTGCCTGGAGCTTGGGCGAGGCTTTGAGCCTGGCCTCGATACGAAGCCTACGGATTCTTCACAATCAGGCCTCGACGGACGAACTCAGGATTCTGCTGGACACGGAAGACGCTCACTCCCTGGTTTCGAGGCTCGAGGGGGCCGATTATGCGGTGGTCCCCAAGAGCAGAAAACCGGCGAATCTCCGGCCCGGGGAAGGCGAAATCTATTTTCATAATTTTTCCCGAAAAGCTGCGATTACGGATCTGCCGCCCGGGGTTCAGCCCTTCGACCGTATGGGGGACGAGGGGTATGTACTCGTCGCCCAAGGGGTGCCAACAAAGGGCCTGCGGATCGTTGTCGGTGCGAATACTCCCGAAGGTCTCTTCCGTGGGGGGCAGGTCGTCGAGCGACTTTTGATCGAGGTCGAAAGCGGACGTCGCCGTTCGCATCTCGAACCGGTGGTGGTCTGGGATTATCCCGATCACCCGAGGCGGGGGGCGTACCCGTCGTGGAGGCCCATGAGCGCCAATTGGAGTTCGATTCCCGAGAAGACCCTGGATATGCTCGATTCTCTCGCGCGTTCCGGGGCGAACTCCGTGGATTGGATTGCCCACTGGTCTTCCCAAGAGGAGTATTCGTGGCAGAAAACTGGCGCGCGCGCAGCGGCTCTGGTCCAGATTGAAGCGGGTCGGCGCTTCATGGATGTGAACTATTTTATGGGTGCTTCGTACGTGGGGTACGGGACCAAGGGCCCGCCCGAGGTAGAGGTGGCCCAATTGAGCCTCGATCAGTTGCCCTACGGCGATGGCCTGGGTGTTGTGAGGGAGCCCTTTTTCTGGATCGAGGCGCAACCCGGAAAGTGGCAGGCGGCTCCCGAGCGCCAGGGGAGACTTGTCGGGGGGTGGAGCGGCTCGGGTGGCTCACCCTGGCTGGCCACTCCGTGTTCAGGGGCGGGCTGGCAATTTGGGCCTCAGGGTAAAGGCAGCGCTGGGGGCTCCGGCCGGGTTTGGCGGCTCACCGGGCCCGCCCGGGATTGCGAGTTGGCTCAGTCCCTCGACCTCAAGGGGATGTCTTCTGAAGGGCGCTATTTCCTAGAGGGGCGGCTCCGTAGCATAGGGCCTGTGGTTGGCTTCGAGGGTAGCCTAACTCTCGAGGTCGAAGCGGGCGGAAGGACACGACGTTTTTCGGTTCCTCTCGGAGCCGGGAGCACGGCCACTGGGGAGGGGCAGGAATTCGAACTCTTAATCCCCGGTCTGGCTACCCAAGCGCCCATTCGTCAGGCTCGGCTGGTGGTTCGTGCATCTCTTTCTTCAGGCAGCTTGGGTCTCGATGGAGTTTCTCTGCGCGGATGGGACGATGCGGTTCTTAGCTCAGGAAATTTCAGCTCGGTTCAGGGTTGGCAATTGGGTTCGGGTCAGGGGGCTCTCAAGGTCGACGGGTTGGCCGGTCGCAACGATACGAAGAGCCTCCGTGCAGAACTCCCTCTGGTCCCCGAGAAGGGAAAGGGGGCGCAGATTGCCCAAAGGTACCAACCGGTTCGTCTTGAGGCGGGCCGCTATGTCCTGGGCGCCTGGGTGAAGGCGGCGGACGATGCCGAGAGCAGGCTCTCAAAGCCGACCCAGGCAGTCTCGGTGAAAGGTGACATCAACCTCTATTTCTTTGACCAAGCTTCGGCCCAGGGCAGCCAGACAGACAAAAGGCTGGCGAAAGAATTTCTTTCCCTCCCAGGCCAACTGGATCCGTCTCAGGAGAGTTGGCGCTACTTCGCCCATGTCTTCGACGTCAGTGAGGAAATGGCCGAGAGGGTACGGTCGGTCCGAGTCCAGGTGCGCTTCTTTGCATCCCCGGATGCCGGCCGAGTCTGGCTCGATGATATCGAGTTACGGCGTCTCGACGGCGATTTGCGGAATCTGCGAGGCGTGGTTGCGCCTCCTTTGCTTGAGACCAGGTCGGGCGCTCGTCTGGTCGAAGGGGAGGATTACGAGATTTGCCAGGTCGGCACTCAGGAGACGATTTGTTTCGCGCCACAAAACTACGAGCGCATGCTCGAGGGCGGGCAGGGGGCGACCTACGATTTTGGTCTGAATCCCTTCGAGATCCGCTGGCTGGGGAAGGAGGCGCCCCCAGAGAAGCGTGTTCTTGCCTCCTACGATATCGGGGCTCAGTACTCAAGCGTCGATTCTCCCCGGAAGCAGTGGGATGGGCAGACGACAGTCGAGGCCGCTCTTAACTTGTGCGACTTCGATTTGGTGGCTAAGGGAATCGAACTCGAAAAGATTCTGGCGCGCTATCTGGACGGTTATGAGCTCAAGAATTTTCCCAATTGGGGAGAGACCTATACGTTCAAGGCCGATTCGGTGACCTGGGGCGTCAGCGAAGTACGGGGCGTCAACCGGAGCTGGGCCTGTACTGGAGAAGACGGGAAGCTTCGCAATTCCAATGCGGCTCTATTTGCTCGGGTAGTCAACAATATTTTCTCCGCGACCATAGAGAAGCACCCCGGTGCTCACTTCTGGCTCTGGGCAGATATGTTCAACCCCTTCAGCAATGGTGGGGACAAGGACTATCAGCTCCGATACGGCGGTCAGGAAGGGCGGTCAGCGTGTGCCCTGGCCCCGGGGTTGCTTCCCTCGCTTTGCGCAAGCGAAGTCGAAAAGGTCCCCCTGTCCATCCTCGATCACGTGCAGGCTGAGGGAGGGGCTATCCTCATGAAGCCCTGGTCTTACCCGCCCTTTGCCTTGCGCAGAATGGTCGCTGTGGCCGCGTGGTACCAGGAGATCGGAATTAAAAGTCAGGTCCTGTCGGGCGCCAGCCCGATCAACGTCGACGACTGGGCGGCGATAGCCAATACCTTTAGCGCCGTCGAGGGAGGTGTGGCTACGATTTTTCACGCCGAGCGATACGGCGGAGAGAGCGGCTTGGCTCGAGGGCTTCAGGCATTCTGGAACCACGATTGGAAGGTTCTCTATCTCTTCGACGGCGAGAGCCCTTCCTCTAGTTTCTATCAGATTGACTGGCCTTTTTTGCCCGTTCTCAAACTGAAGAACGCGACGGCCGACCACCGTGGGCGATGTGCAGTGTTCTCGGAGAAATTCAAGGGAAATAGTGACGGTGGGATCTGTCTCGATCCGTCCTTGGGGCAAGCCTCAATCACGCTTGAAGAAATAACGATAGAGGGTGGGGCACGGTACCGTGTTGATCTCATGGCAAGAACCCAGAAGGGTTTTCGAGCCATTGGTGTCGCCGCTCCGAAGATTTCTGGTAGATGGTCGACGGGTGAGTCCATCGGGCCAATTGCCTCGACTCTGATCTACGAGAGTGCAAGATTTCCGAGTCAGAACACTTTTGATCGCTACCGGGCAGAGATTAAAGCCCCAGAAGGTGCGGAAGGTTTGTCGCTCGAAATTAAGTTCTCTGAATCATTCGAGGCCGCCGACGACATCGCTATTTTTGAGAGTTTTGGCGCGTGCTTTGATGACTGCTTGCCGCCGCTCCAGGCACCTTCTCGGCCTTTGCCCAAAAAATGAACTTATTCTCGGGGAACTCCTTCATGCTTGAAGGAATTCCTGAGGTGCAACTCCAGGGCGCAGAGGCGGCCGAGGAAGGTGCGCGAACCGGCGCGGTCGCGATCGCTTCTTGAGAGCAATGCGCGCATGGCATCGGGTTCTATGTGCGGCCTTTCGAGGGATTCCTCTTGGAGGAGAGTTTCTTGGAAGAAATTGTCGAGGGAGCCAAGGAGCCACTTTTCAGGCACGTCGATTTCCCTGAGGCCCAAGCGGACAGCGACGCGTTCGAAGAGTTCTGCACTCAAGGTTCGCCAGCGCCCGGCGTCAAGGGGGACACGAATGCTGGATTTCGGAATTCGCAAAAGTTCGGGAGCATTCCTACGGATCAGTTCGACTTGAAGCGATGGGTTGAGCCTGAGTTCTGTTGGCGTAGAGAATAAAGTTTTCAGAAAGCGTTCGTCGAGGAAAGGTTGTTCCAGGTCGACTGATTGTCGGAGGATTCTCATGGAATCCACTGTTGCCCTCGCGATATAGGCCCTGAGGAATAGGGTGCTGATTTTATTGCCGAGGTTGTTTTGCTCGACAGCGAGGGCGTTCCATGAGTTCATAAAGCTTGCTTTGGGGCCGCTGTCCATGAAAGCGGAAAGATCTCCCCGTAGAGTGGAAGCCTCAATTTTACTGGGGGAGTAGGCGAGTTGTGTGAAGATATGCGACGCGGCGGCTGAGTCGTCGCCGGCTTTGACTATTTCTTCAGGGCAAGCGTACCCGTATGCGAGGGACAATTTTAGGAGTTCACCGCCGATCCCTCGGATCACTCGATCAAAGCCAAGGTGGCTGCGATATTTTTTTGTGAGATGGAGCATGTTGGTTCCCTGAATAGTGCCCTCTCCATCGGTGATCCTGGCCACTTCACTGGCGGAAAGCAGGATCTGGTCAACAACCTGTTTCTCGAGAAGGCAGGTCAGGTAGTCGGCGTTGAGGGTTCGGCACATTCGGTCGGCAAGGCGCAACTCGATGCTGCCCTCGATCCCGTTGGTCACGCATATCTGCGAAATTCCCTGCTTGTGCGCCACGGCCATCAGGGTTCGAGAGTCGAGTCCTGCTGATAGGCAGAGCGCTGTTCGGCCGGGGCCCTCCCAGGCTGTTCGGACGGCCTGCTGCAAGGCGAGGTCGATTCTTTCGATGCTGGACTCTGGGTCGCTAGACGATGGCTGCTGGGGCTGAGGCGCTGCAATGACAGCGACTTCGCCATCTTCGACGCTGAGTCGCTCTCCGGCGCCGAGTCGCTGTATGCCACCCCACATCGTTTTCTCGGCGTAGACATGACCGAAGACCATTTGCTCTGAAGCGCTCAGCCAATCGGTCTCGGTATCGACATTTGGGTGAAGGGCGAGGACTCGAGCGTCGGATGCGAAGAGAAGGCCATCCGGGAGTCGGGCATAGCAGAGCACCCGTTGGCCGCCCTCGGGGCGATAGAAGACCTGTCGAGTATTTTGATCTGACCACGCGAGTACGACACAGGGCCCCGCTGTGGAGAGTAGGGCCGCCTCTCCCTCTTGAGCCAACGCTTCTGCGTACTCTTCGGGCGAGTTTCCGGGAGCGTGCGCTCTGCCGGCAATAATCACGTGGTGGGTTCCCGCAAGTGACCGTGCTCGGGAGGCAAATTCCGGGCGCGTTCCCCGGGATTGCCAGGCGACAATAAGACCGCGCTGGGCGATCTCGAGATGCTCAAATGGAGTCTTCGTGCCGCCTGT
This sequence comes from Myxococcota bacterium, assembly GCA_029243605.1. GTDB lineage: Bacteria > Myxococcota_A > UBA9160 > UBA9160 > UBA4427 > JAZXM01. Next base: position 19,042 of record JAQWRT010000043.1, on the reverse strand, counting down.
GATCTCGGCCATCCATCGGCGGTCGGTCTCCGAAGGAGATCGACGAATTATCCCGACGAGCGCAGGGGAAGCTCCGAGCAGGCTCACCTACCAGTCTCCTCGCTGAGTCGGTCAATTTTGTTAAGTAGAGAGTTTGAAAAGTTTTTCAGGGTGTATCGCATTGCCTTTTCCCGAGCAGATTTCCCCATCCTTGCGAGTTCCTCGGGGTTTTCCCGACACCAGCGTAGATGTTCCGCAAGTTTGTCGGAGTCGGCATAGGGGTAGACGAACCCGTTTTTACCATGATCAACCGCGCTGCTTATTCCGCATCGATCGGAGACTATGACGGGAACTCCAGATGCCATGGCTTCGAGAACGGTGTAGGGGTGAAGGTCGGCGACTGAGGGAGAAATAAACACATCGGCTTGGGACAGCTGAGCCCCTACATCCTGAGCGAATCCTTCGATGCGAAGCGAAGAGACTGCCATCTGCCGGCAAAGTTCTGTCATCCCCGGTTCCATACTTCCGACTAGGACAAGCTCTGCTGATTCGAGGTTTGCCTTGGACCAGGCGCTGAGTAGATAACCGACTCCCTTGATTATGTTCATCTGGGAGACGTGGAAGGCTCGAAACGTGGAGTCTTTCGTTTCCCTCGACGAGGGTGAAAAGCTTTCGAGGTCGACTGCAAAATTCCCATCGATGAGGGAGACGGTCCCAGTCGGAAAATCTGATTCGGAATAAGACCGATGGGCCAAATCAGAGCCCACAAGGATATGGCCCACCTCGGAGAAGAAGCGTTTGAGCATTTCAATTCGGCGGTCGTCCGTGTAGACGTGTCCGCCATCGACCTGCCACTTCTCGCGTTCGGCAACGACCTGATTTCGGTTGAATTCGGGATTTAAGATAGAGGCCCAGACAAAGGAAGAGACGCCGAGGGCGGTGGCTCTATTCGCACTTCGCGGGAAGGTCGGCTTGAGGAAGAGGATGGCATCGGTGCCGCTTAAAAGGCGAGATCGGCTGAGGAAGAAGTCGAAGATGGATTCCCTGATTCGTCTATTCTTCGCTTCGGTTATTCCTGGGGCGATACCCAACAGCCTGCGGAGGACTTTTTGAAAGAGAGGGTGGGGGGGGGAGCGAAATAGGGGATCGGGAAGATCGAGCGCTCCTGGTTCCGCATGGGGGCTCACTATCGCCTTGAGTCGGTGTTCACGGTGAAGGGCTTGGGCAATACCGATGGCGAGTTTGCCGGGTCCGCTAGCGTCGGCTACCAGACTCACGGAGGTCACGACCAGAATCTTCCGGGGAGGTCGTTCCGTTTTTCTGCGCGCCATCGGGGTTGGTTCCTTATGTGTGAACTCACCTACGGCACGTAGCCAGATGGCTCATAGTAGGACGAGATTAGCAAGCTGGTCGGGATTCGATGACGCCTGGGCTCTAGGAGGAAGGAAATTCCGTTGGGGCTGCAATATTAACTTGCCCATCCTCCGTTATTTCGGTCTCTAGGCCAGCCATCTTGAAAGTCATTGATCTAGTATTTTGATTGAGTGGGAGGCGGATTGGCCCAGGCAGAGCTCTGTTTTCGCGGGGCTTTAGAAATCGTCTGCATATTCGATTGGCTCATGCCGATAGTCTGGTCTAGTTCCTAAACAGGCTGGGTCGTTCGATCGTGGCTCCCCCTGGCTCTCAGGTACCTGACTCTTTTTTGGATTCTCGAGGAAATCGATGGCAAAGAAGGAAGAGCTAGACAAAGAATTGGTCGAGATCGAAACGCCGCACGGCGTTTTCTGGACTCGGAAAGGCGACTTCGTCAATAAGCAGTTGCGCGAGTACGGTGGCCACCAGCGCAGCGAATTGGGGATGATCTTGAGCTTTGCCCGTGAGGGGGATGTGGCCCTCGATGTGGGGGCGCACATTGGAACTTTCTCGATTCCCCTAGCGCAACATATCGGACCCAGCGGGCATGTTTTCAGCTTCGAACCCACTCCGGAGTCGCATAGGATTCTTGCGAGGAATATTTCCACGAACGGTCTGGGGGAGCGTGTCACCGCGATCAACGCTTTGATTAGTGACAAAAAGGGCGAGTATACAACTCACATGTTGGGTGATCACACCAGCGCAGCCTATTTCACCCCGTCGGAGCCGAGTGAGAAGTCATCCGAACGAAGTGACGACTTTACCGCGGAGGCGGCTCTGAAAACGGTCCACCTCGACTCGTGGGGACTGGAGGGAGAGACCAAGCTGGAACGTCTCGACATTATGAAGGTCGATACCGAGGGAATGGAACTCCGAGTTCTTGAGAGTGCCGCGGGTCTTATCGAACGGTTTCGTCCGGTGATCATGGTCGAAGTCAGTGCTGCACATTTGGCGCGCGTGGGGGATAGGGTTGAGGATCTTGAAGAGTTCCTTCGCAGCTTCGGCTACAACTTCTACTTCAATCTAGGGCCGCGACATGCCTTGACCGAAGATTTTGAACTGGCAGAAATTTGGAGTCCGAAGCATCCGGCAGGGCTCTATGACCTTTTGGCCGCGCACCCGGACAGCGAACGCCGAGTGCCGCCTGCACGACATCCAGGGGTAACGGCGGGTAGCTGGGCTTTTAGACAAGCACGCGCTCTCCCGTCTTGGTTGAAGGGAAGGATGTTGGGCTGATCTCGAATCCAGCATGCCGGAAAGCGCTTCCAGAGACAGAGGAATAATCAGGCCTGCTAGGCTCCCACTAAGAGGCCAAGGGCCTTCTGGAAGCGGGGAGGGGTGACTCCTCGGAGCAGTTGGCGTTGGTCATTGCTCAGCACCTGGAAAACTCGAATCGAAACCAGCCAGGCCACTCCTCCTAGGCCACCAGCGACGATAAAGTTGATGTGCTGCTTGAGAAAAAGGAGCAGCAGAGCGACGACTGTGGCCGCCATGAATATCCGGATGCTGGCACCCCAGGGATATCTGATTTCGAATTCTCGGCGCAGCAGTCCGTACACGATCAGGTTTTTCGATAACTCGCTCAGGGCCGTAGCGCAGGCCATGCCCAGGGCACCGTATTCGATGGTCAATGGGATGCCCAGGCCCAGATTGAGCAGGACGGCGATCTTGGAATAGACGAGCCATTGGGGTCGTCGTAGGGTTTGGGCAACTAGGCCTATGGGCATCCCGAACACGCCCATGGAGATGAGCAGGGCAAGTGCGGGTAGGTAGGAGTCTCCGTAGTCGGCGCGGAAGATCCAAACGAGTGCCTCGTGGCCGATGGGAATAAAAAGCGCGAGGTAGGCAACCGTTACGATGCGGTTGACCGTAAACAGGAGGTGGAACATCCGGTTTATCTCGGCGATGGTACTCGTTTCCTCGAAGCGCTTGAAGAAGACAACCGTCGCAAGCGGCCGAAAAACTTCGAGGGGCATCAAGGCACGGAGTCGCTGCACGATATTGGTGGCGACGGCGTAGATGGCCACTTGGGGGCTGGTGGAGAAGGCGGCCAAGATGAACCGGCTCATGTCCGGGGATATGAAACTGTTGCCCAGGTCGTCCACGAAAGAACTGCGTCGGTAGTGCGTTTCCTCGCTGCGCTCATGATGTTTGGTCTTGAGGTCGACCCACCGGGGGCCCCCCAGGTAGCGGATCGCGACGGTGAGGTTGAAAAGCGTGTAGATCGCGTTCGCGACGAATTGGGCCGCGGCGAAATAGACGAGGTCTGCCTTCCATTGGATGCCCAGTAAGACCGTGATCAGGATGCCGCTCTGCTGGAGTACGCTGCCATAGAAGACTTCGCGCTGGTGAAAGCCCGCGTTGAGTCCGACGACCAGGTACTGGCTGGCGGTGAGAAGAAAGAAGCCGGGGATCAGCCAGCTGAGGACCTCGGATTGCTCCGCGAGTCCGAGGCGTTCCGCGAAGAGGGGAAAAGCCAGAAAAGTGGCGATGCATATGACCAGGGCCACTGCGAGTCGCCGAAAGAGAACCGACCACAGAAAACGACTTCGCCCTTCGGCGTCTTCGAGTGCCGGTGTGAAGCGCATTAAGGAATGGAGGAAGCCGAGCGAGCTGAAGAGGATGATCGGGGCGCCGAAGCCTATCATGACGGCCCACTTCCCGTAGAGATTGGGAGGCAGGTAGCGAACGAGGAGCAGCATCCCCGTCAGGGAAAGCACGATCCGGAAGGCCCCGGAGAGTACGGCGTAGGGCAGGGAGCGGCGTGCGCTGTCCTTGAGACTGAGGACGTCGGTCGGTTCGGGGTCGCTCATGGTGAGGATCTCCCGTGGTCCGTATCGAGGAGGTCTGCCTCAATATCTTCCCGTATCCTCGGGCCGGGTTCCCGTCCGGGTTGGCTCACCATGGTCGTGTCCCCGCCCCGCGATCCAAAATACTCTGAATAGCCCCAGGCCCTTTTGACACGTTCAGCGTGCTGGCCCCCCGGGCGCGCAGGGTAGCGGTTCTCTAATCGAGAGGGTCTACCCCTCGGGGGAAATCGTATCCAGGGACTTCGACCAGAGTGTTTGCCCCGCTCGAAACCGCTCGAGCCCGGGGAGGGTATTGGGGCGCACGTTCTGCCCGAGTCTTGATCGGGGAAGGAGCGAGCCGCGAAGGTGGGTCGCTGGGGAATCCCAGGATGGGTAGGGGGGCTGGTTTTCTGTCAGACCGGCTTTGCGCCCGGGCCCCGGCGGGCGTCGGGAGCCGCTGGGATGGAGGCGTCGGTCCTCGCGTGCTTTCGGGCTCGGGGTATTGAAAATTGCAAACTTCGGGATTTCCTCGGCGGGGCTTGGAGAGTTGTCATCGATATCGGTAGGCTCTTGAGATTATGGAAATCAGTTTTCGGGAGGACACTATGAAAAGCTTCGGCCTCGGCCTGCCCCTCTTTCTCGCCCTTTGTCTTATGGGATGTGCGTCCGGCTCCGGGTCCGGCTCAGGCGGCGACAAGGTCTACTACGCGACGGGCAAGGGAGCGGTGACGCCCGATGGCCTGCACCGCATCAAGTGGGAACCCTTTGCCGCGACCTTTGTCAAGCCGGGTGCCAATCTTGGAAATTACGATGCCGTGATCCTTGAGGAGGTGACGATTTCTTATCAGCGCCCGCCCCGCAAGAACGTCATGCCCGGAGAGCTCAATGGATTGAACGATAATTTTGCTCTGTCGTCCCAGGCGACGGGGTATATGAAGAAGTATTTCCATGAGGCCTTCGTCAAGGAATTGGCGAAGAGCAGCGATTTTAAAATCGTCACCGAGCCGGGGCCGAACGTTCTTCGCATTGCGGGTCATATCGTGGGTCTTGTGATTACGGTGCCTCCCCAGAACCAGCAGCTGGCCGATGAGTCGGTTTATTCCAGCTCTTCGGGGGCGATGACCCTGGTCCTCGACGCCGACGATTCAGTGACGGGAGAGCCTCTGGTCCGCGTCGGCCAGCGCAACGATATTGGCAACGGTTTCGATCAGTTCTACGAGAGCAATCCCGTGGAGAATTCCGGCGCCGTTCGTCAGGTTTTCGACAAGTGGGCAATGGACCTGCGTCAGGAACTCGATCAGTTCAAAGCGCTCAAGGAAGTTCCGGCGCCTTGAGGGGAGGGCGAGCCCAGGGGGCGAATAGGGCCTTGAACCCGTTCCTCTCCGGCGCCCTGCTCACACTTCTGGTCTGCCTACTCGGGCCCGCCCGGGCGGAAGCGGCCCCCCGAGTGGTCGTGATCTCACTGGATGGGGTGCGCCACGATTATCCCGATAAGGCCGACCTGCCGGCGCTGGTACGAATGGAGGAGCAGGGGCTGCGGGCGGGGCGAATGCGCCCTGTGTTCCCCTCGAGCACCTTTCCCAACCACGTCTCCCTGGCGACGGGAACCTATCCCGATCGCCACGGGATCGTGGATAACCGCTTTTGGGACCGAGAGCGGGGACTCTACGATTACGACAAGGGCGAAGGGCCGAGTTGGCTGAAAGCCGAGCCGCTCTGGGTAACGGCGGAGCGCCAGGGCGTTACGGCAGCCACTTTGTTCTGGGTGGGGAGCCGAAATGCTTGGAACGGAGTCAGCGCTACTTATCGGAGGAAGACCTTCGACGGCAGGGTTTCCGAGCGGGCCAAAGTGGATCAGATCCTGGAGTGGGTCGATTTGCCCGAGGGAGACAGGCCGGGGCTCATCATGAGTTGGTGGCATGGGGCCGACAGGGCGGGGCATCAATTCGGACCGGACTCCGCCGAGGTGGTCGAGGCGCTGGAGGAGCAGGACGCCGAACTCGGCAGGCTGTTGGCGGGGCTCGATGCTCGGCAAGCCTGGAGCGAGTTGACCCTGCTGGTGGTCAGCGATCATGGCATGCTGGCTGTGGAGGGGTCGGTGGCCCTGGCCGAGCGCTTCGAGGCTGCGGGAATCTCAGCCCGGGTTCAGCACGGCACAGCGGTGGCGCATATTTTCCTCGATGACCCGACGGATCGTGATCGGGCCCAGGCCCTGATCGCCCAAGATCCGGGTCTTCAGGTCTATCGCATGGGAGAGTTGCCCGAGGCTCTGCGTCTCGCCCATCCTCAGCGCACGGGTGATCTCGTGGTGCTGGTCGATCCCCCGCGCAGTTTTTCCCGGGAAGAGTTCTTGCCCCGGGTCTATTTCGGGGCCCGGCGCCTTTGGAAACCCGAGGCTCGTCAGGGCAAGCACGGATACGCCCCGGATCACCCGGCCATGGGGGCGATCTTCTTTGCCCTGGGCCGTGGAGTGGAGGTCGGCTTCAGCCCAGGGGAGGTCCGCTCCGTGGACGTGGCGCCGACGGTGACTCGTCTGCTGGGGATTGATCCGCCAATGATGAGCGAGGGTACGCCGGTGGCCGGAGTCGGCGGACGCCTGGGGAGAACGGCGAGCACGCCGGAGCCCGCTCGCGTCAGTCGTTCGACCTCGGCCCAGGATTGACCGCTTCGGGAGGAGGCTCGGCCTCTCCCTCGGCCTCTCCCTCGGTCTCAGGGTAGAAGCGCCACTTCTTGCCGACGATCAGACGCGCGCCCCGGCTGAAGCTCACGAAGGCAGCGGCCCACTGGAGTAGGACAAAAATTCGGTTCTTGAAGCCCACTAGGTAGTAGATGTGGACCAGGAGCCAGGCCCACCAGGCCATTCGGCCGGTAAACCGGATCTTCCCAATTTCCGCCACGGCGCGGCTATGGCCGATGGTGGCCATGCGGCCCTTGTCGCGATACCTGAAATCCGGAGAGCTCTCACCGCGAGCCTGATGGCCGAGGGAGCGGGCCACGTAGCGCCCCTGCTGGAGCGCGACAGGAGCTACTCCCGGGAGGGGCGCGCCGTCGGGGCCGGGACAATGGGCCTGGTCGCCGATGACGAAGACATTGGGGTGCCCGGGAAGTGTGAGGTTGGGCTCGACGTGGGCCCGGCCCTGGCGATCGAGTTCGGTGCCGAGGGTCTGGTTGAGAGCGGGGGCCTGAACCCCGGCAGCCCAGAGAGTCGTCTTGGCTCGGATGCGCTCTTCGCCGATTTCTACCCGCTCGCCGTCGATCCGGGTGACGTGTCTGTCGGTCCAGACCTCCACCCCCAGGCCCTCGAGGTCGCGCATGGCTCGATGGGAGAGCTTCTCGGAAAAGGCCGCCAGGATCCGGGGACTGGCTTCGATGAGGATGATCCGGGCGTGGGTGGGGTCGATACGCCGGAAATCTCGGGCCAATGTGTGTCGGCTGATTTCGCCCAGAGCCCCGGCGAGCTCGACGCCCGTAGGGCCGCCGCCCACCACGACGAAGGTGAGCCATGCCTGCTGGAGTGCAGGGTCCTCCTCGGTTTCGGCCTCCTCGAAGGCCTCGAGGACTCGCCTTCGAATTTCGGTGGCCTGTTCGAGGTTTTTGAGGCCCGGCGCGTGCTCTTCCCATGCCTCGTTCCCGAAATAACTGTGCCGGGCGCCGCAGGCGAGGATCAAATAATCGTATTCGTGGACATGGTGTTCGCTGGCCACGCGCTGGTTGGCCAAATCGATGGAAACGGCCCGCTCCCGGTGGACCGAGGCGCGCGGGTTGCTCGAGAGCAGGCCCCGAATGGGAGCGGCGATCTCAGCCGGGCTCAGAACGGCCATGGCCACCTGATAGAGAAGGGGCTGGAAGAGGTGGTAATTGCGTTCGTCGAGAACGGTGATCTCGAAGTCCTTCTTGTGGGCCAAGCCCCGGGCCACGCTCAGGCCCCCGAATCCACCACCCACGATGAGGACTCTCTGCATATTCGGCTGCCCCTGCTGGAAGAAGAGAAAACTATGCATCCGAGTCTACCCGGCTCTCGGTCATAATCGAGGCCGGGACGCTAGGATTACTCACGCCCGAGTCCCCGTTGGTTGGGCGGTTTGATCCTTCGATATTTTTTGGCGCTCCCGGACGTTTCGGATGGGGATCGTGGGCGCGCTCTCGGTCAGGATCTGGAGGAATCTTCATGCAGGCGCAGAAAGGCGCTCTTTCTCACGTTCGCGTTCTCGACCTTTCGAGAATCCTCGCGGGCCCGTGGACGACCCAAAGCCTCGGAGATCTCGGGGCCGACGTCATCAAGGTCGAACGCCCAGGCGGCGGGGACGACACCCGCGCTTGGGGTCCACCCTACCTGGAGGGAGACGACCAGCGATCGGCCTACTTCTGTTCGGTCAATCGCAATAAGCGCTCCCTGGCATTGGATATCGCCGATCCCGAAGCGGTCGATGCTCTGAAGCGAATCGCCAGGAAAAGTCAGGTCGTTGTCGAAAATTTCAAACAGGGGGCCCTCGCGCGCTACGGCCTCGACTACGCGAGCCTATCCCGTGAGAACCCATCGCTGGTCTACTGCTCGATTACCGGCTTCGGCCAGGAGGGGCCCGAGGCCAGCCGGGCGGGGTACGACTTCATGATTCAGGGCATGGCGGGGTTGATGAGCGTGACGGGTGAGCCTGGCGGAATGCCCATGAAAGTGGGGGTTGCCCTATCCGATGTCCTCACCGGACTCAATGCCACCGTGGCGATCCTGGCGGCGCTGAATCACGCCGAGCGGACAGGGGAGGGGCAGTACATCGACATGAGCCTCTTCGATGTCACGGTGGCGAGTCTGGCCAATCAGGCGGCCAATTATCTTTTTACGGGGGATGCACCCGAACGGCGGGGGAACGCCCACCCGAATATCGTTCCCTATCAGGTTTTCGATGTGGCCGATGGGCACCTCATCCTGGCAGTGGGCAACGACGCGCAGTTTCGTCGTTTCTGCGCCCTTGCGGGCCGGGAGGAGTGGGCGGACGACGAACGCTTCGCGACCAACGATGCCCGGGTGCGGCATCGCGAGGAATTGATTCCCCGAGTGGCTTCGGCGATGCGGGAACGAAGCCGGCGAGATTGGCTCGCAGCCTTCGAGGAAGCGGGCATTCCCGCCGGCCCCATCAACGATATCGCCCAGGCCTTTGGCGAAGAGCAGGCGGCTTTCCGGGGCCTGGCTCGAAATATTGAGGACGACCATGGATTCTCGGTCCCCTCGGTCCGAAGCCCTCTGGGCCTTTCAGCCACGCCCCCCTCGCTTCGTCGCGCTCCTCCCCGGGTGGGCGAACACTCCCGGGAGGTTCTCCAAGGTCTCGCTGGGCTCGACGGCGAAGCCCTCGAAAAACTCCTGGGGCGCGACTAGCACGCTGCCGCCCGAGGTTGTCGAGTGGCTCGCCGCTCAGGAATGAAGCCAGGGGCCGTGCGGTGGCGGCGCGCTCACTTGACCGGAGCTTGTGCGGGCGCTTGGCCGCTGTCGGACCCCCCGGGCCAATCGATGCCCGTGGCCTCCACCGCCGGTGTTTCTGGGAGCCAGTCGAGGCCGAGTTGCCAACTGCCGCCCAGGGCGCGGTAGAGGTTGATCACCGAGACCTGTTCTTCCAGTCGGGTCTGGGAGAGGTCGAACATGGCGGGGTAGAGATCCTGCTGGGCCTGAAGGACCTCAAAATAATTGGCGAGGCCCTCGTTGTATCGGAGCAGGGAGAGGCGGACGGATTCATTGAGATACTGAACTTCGGTCTCCCGCGCCCCGCGCTGCTCGATCCGGAGCCTGCGCTCGACGAGGACGCTGGAAACCTCCGCGAAAGCGTTGAGGGCCGTCAACTCGTAGTTGGCCTTGGCTTCCTCCCACGCCGCTTGCTGGGCTTTGTACTCGGCGTAGAGCAGGCCACCCTGAAAGATCGGTCCGGTCAACTCGGCCGCGAGGTTCCAGACGTTCGCAGAACCCAAGCTACCAAGATCTTCGGCACCGCCGCCCCACATGGCGACCAGGCCCACCCTGGGTAGGAAATTTCCCATGGCGACGCCGACCTGGGCGTTCGAGGCCACCACCGCCTGCTCGGCCTGGCGAATGTCCGGTCGGCGTTCAAGGAGGGCCGAGGGCAATCCGGAGGGTAGGTCCGGGAGGTGTTGTTGGGCCAGGGGGATTCCGCGCGGAATGTTGCTGGGAGGTCGGCCAAGGAGGACCGAGAGCTGGTTCTCCACGCTGGCGATCTGGATGGCGATGCCGGGCAGGATGGCGGCCGCCTGGGCTCTGGCCGCGGCAGCTCGGGCGACCTCAAGCTTCGAGGCCACTCCGCCCTCGTATTTTCGGGTGAAGAGGTCAAGGGTCTCGGTGAAGGCCTGGACGGCTTCCTTGCCGATATTTTGGGAATCGTCGAGTTGAAGGAGGGCGAAGTAGAGAGTGGCGACATCCGAGACAAGGGAGAGCAGCACCGCCCGCTGAATATCTTGGGAGGCGAGCAATTGGGCTCGGGCCGACTCGCTGGCCCGACGGATCCGGCCCCAGACGTCGATCTCCCACGCGAAATTCAGGGCACCGGCGTAGCTCGTGAAATCCCGGGTCGCGCCGCCCTCTTGAGCCACCGGCGCGCGCTGCTTCCCCGCGTTTCCCCCGTAGCTCGCCTGGGGGTAGAAAGCCGAGTCCGTCGCGATGGAAAGGCGATAGGCCTGCTCGGTGCGCGCCACGGCGATCTCAAGGTCGAGATTGTTCTCCAGGGTGGTCTTGATCAGTTCCAGCAGGACCGGGTCTTCGAAGACTTGCCACCAGTTGAGATCGGCAAGGGACTCGGCTTCTTCGGCGGTGACCTTTCCCCGATATTCCACGGGGACTTCGATCTCGGGGCGCTTGTAGTCGGGGCCGATGGCGCAGCCCAGGGTCCCGAGGAGCGCGAGAACGGGGATGAGGGCCGCCTTTGTCACGGGGCATTCTCCGTCGATGATTCTTCCTTCTTCTCCCGAGAGAACCGGTGGGAGAGCCTTTCGACCACGGTGAAGGTCACCGGCACCATGAAGATCGAAATACAGGTCGCCGCGAGCATGCCGCCGAGAACGACGGTTCCGAGGATTTGCCGTGAAACCGCGCCGGAGCCCGAAGCCGTGACCAGGGGCATGACGCCCAGAATGAAGGCGAAGGCAGTCATCAGGATGGGGCGAAGGCGAGATTGGGCACCGGCCAGGGCGGCCTCCTCGATACCCGCTCCATCGGCCATGCGGGCTCTGGCAAATTCGACGATCAGGATGGCGTTTTTGGCCGAGAGGCCAATCAGCATCACCAGGCCGATCTGGGTGTAGAGATCATTGCTGAAAGAGCGGCTGAGCAGGGCGAGGAAGGCTCCCATGACGGCGATGGGTGTGGTGAGCAAGACGCTGAAGGGGAGGGACCAACTCTCGTATTGTGCGGCTAGGATCAGGAAGACCATGAGGAGGGAGAAGCCGAAGATGACCGAAGGCGAGACTCCGTCGGCGGCTTCCTTGGCCTGATAGGCCATGCCCATATAGTTGTATCCCATGCCCGCAGGCATGATTTCTTCGAAGACCTCTTCCAGCGCCGCCATGGCCTGACCCCCGCTATAGCCAGGGGCTGGACCCACAATTAACTGGGCAGCGCTGTTCTGGTTGAAGCGCATGGTGAACTCGGGCCCATAGATCTTTTCGTGCTTGACGATGGCGGAGAGTGGGACCATGCCCCCCTCCGAGTTCTTGACGTAGAAGCGGCCTAATTTTTCGACCTCGTTGCGGAAAGAGCCCTCCGCTTCGACATAGACCTGCCAGACCCGGCCGAAGCGGTTGAAGTAGTTGATAAAGATTCCGCCCATATAGGCCTGCATGGTCTGGTAGACGTTCTCAAGAGGCACGCCCTGTTTGAGCACCATGTCGCGGTTCACGTCGGCAAAAATTTGGGGAACGTCGAATTGCGCGGTGGTGGCCACTCGGCCGAGTTCTGGGCGCTTGAGAGCGGCTTCGATGAAGCGCTTGGTCTGATCCGAGAGGAATTTGATGCCGCGGCTGTCGCGGTCCTCGAGCATGAAGGTGATTCCCCCGGAACTCCCCACGCCCGGAATGGCGGGGGGCGGGAAAGTGAAGGCGACGGCATCGGGGAAGGCAGCCAGTTTCGCATTCAGTTCGTGGGCGATGACGTCGGCCTCGAGGCCCTTGGGATCGCGCTCGCCCCAGGGCTCAAGGGTCACGAAGAAAAACCCGTTGTAGGTGGTCTGGACCCCGGAGAGGAGACTGAATCCGACGATGGTCGCGTAGTTGGCGACTCCCGGCGTGTCGTCCAAGATTTTCTCGATGGCGTCGCACGCCTCGGCTGTGCGTTGCAGCGAGGAGGCCGCGGGGAGTTGCACGTTCAGGTAGAGAAACCCCTGGTCCTCTTGAGGTAGAAAACTGGTGGGAAGCCTGCCTCCCACGAAGACCACCACGACCACCACAGCCGCCAGGGCGAGCATGGAGAAGCCCGCCTTGCGGATCAGATGCCCAGACCAGGCGAGGTAGCCCTTGGTCATGCGTTCGAAGCCGCGGTTGAAGGCGGCGAAGAAGCGGGCGAGTGGCCCCTGGGATTTCTTTCTGGGGCGTAGGAGCATGCCCGCGAGAGCAGGGCTCAGGGTCAGGGCATTGATCGAGGAAAAGAGTACGGAGACGGCAATGGTGACGGCAAATTGTTGGTAGAGGCGGCCGGAGATGCCCGGGATGAACGCCGTGGGGACGAAGACCGCCATCAGGATCAGGGTGGTTGCGACGATGGGCGATGTGACCTCTCGCATCGCTTGCATGGCAGCGCTCTTGGGTGCCATGCCGCCTTCGATTTTATGCTCCACGGCTTCGACGACCACGATGGCATCGTCCACCACGATCCCGATGGCGAGAACCAGGCCGAAGAGCGAAAGGGTGTTGATCGAGAATCCCAGGAGAGGAAAGAGCATGAAGGTCCCGACCAGAGAGACCGGGACGGCGAGGAGCGGAATCAACGTCGCCCGGAAGCTTTGGAGGAACAAGAAGACCACGATCATCACGAGGGCCAGAGCCTCGAAAAGGGTGATGATGATTTCCTTCACTCCCTCGCGAACCGCGATGGTGGTGTCCAGGGAGAGGGCGTACTCCAGCCCTTCGGGAAATCGGGTCTCGAGGGAGGCCATGAGGTTTTTGGCTTCAGTCATCGCCGCCAGGGCGTTGGAGCCGGGCCTCTGGTAGATGGCGATCACGGCGGCGGGTTGGCCTTTGTAGCGGCCCTCGAGGTTATAGGTCTGGGCCCCGAGTTCGACCCGGGCGACATCGCCCACTCGAACGATCGAGCCATCGGGATCCGCCCGGACGACAATGTCCTTGAACTCCTCGAGGGTAGTGAGACGTCCCTGGGCCCGAACGGTGTAGGTGAACTGCTGGCCGCTGGGCACGGGCTCGGCCCCCACCTGGCCCGAGGGGTTGACGTCGTTCTGGTTTTGGATGGCGCTGACGATCTCGGGGACCGTGATGCCCATGCTCGCCAGGGTGTCCGGATCGACCCATATCCGCATGGCGTATTGGCCCGAGCCGTAGATGTTGACCTGGCCGATTCCTGGGATGCGCGACATTTCGTCAAGGACATTGATGTAGGCGTAGTTAGAGAGGAAGAGGGCGTCGTAGACCCGCTCGGGAGAGTAAAGAGCGAAGAGCGCCATGGGGCTGCTCGAGGCCTGTCGGATCGTGACCCCAAAATTACGAACGTCCGAGGGCAGCTTTGACTCGGCCTCGGAATACCGCATCTGGGTGAGAATCTGGTCGGTGCTTGGCTCCGTTTCGACGGAGAAGTTGACCTGGAGGACCATGACGCCGTTGTTGGCGTTGGTCGAGTACATGTAGTTCATGCCCTCGACGCCGCTGACACTCTCCTCGATGGGGGTCGCCACAGACTTCTGGACGGTCAGAGCGTCGGCACCGACATAGGTCGTGTTTACGCTGATCTGGGGCGGGGCGATATCAGGAAATTGGGAGATCGGGAGATCAAGCACCGCGACGCTGCCAAGGATCACCATGATGATGGCGATGACCATGGAGACGATGGGCCGGTTGATGAAAAAATCGGACATGGTGGCTTGGGTCTCGTTCAGCTCGGCCGACGGTCAGTCGCTAGGGGAGAAGCAGGCACGCGAAAATCGGCGCGGGAACTTCCCTGTTCGGGCCGCCTCCCTGCCGACTTGGAGGGTTTCGTTGAGTTCTTCGCCTGAGTTTTGGGCTTCACCTTCATCCCGTTCTTGACTTTCTGAATGCCCTGGATGACTACGGTGTCTCCCTCCTTCAGGCCCTTTTTGACGACCCAATTCTCTCCGAAGGTTTCTCCGACCTCCACCGGGCGGACCTCGATGACGTTGTCCTCCGAGACCAGGGAGACCAGGAATTTCCCTTGAACGTCGTCGACAGCTTTCTGGGGCACCAGGAGCGCCCCCTTGATGGTCCCGGTATCCACCCGAACCCGGGCAAATTGACCAGGACGGAGCACATTCTTCGGGTTCGGGAAATGCCCTTCGATCAGAATCGTCCCAGTGCTCGCGTTGACGTTCCTTCCCACCACGTAGGGGGTACCGCGATCGGGCCATGCGGAGCCGTCCGAGAGAAAGAGTTGAAGGATGGGGCCGATGGACGCAAGGCGACGCTTGCCTGACTGTCCCCCATACTGTCGGACGACATCCATGTATGCATTCTCGCCGATGGGAAAATTGACTTTGATGGGATCGAGTTGAGAGACGGTGGCGAGGTCGCTGTTCGGGCCCACGAGGTCGCCAATTTGGGCCTTGGAAATTCCTGCGATCCCCTGGATTGGGGAGTCGATCTTCGTCCATTGCAGGTTCAGTTGGGCTTGCTCGACCTGCGCCCGGGCACTCACCACGCTGGCCTCTGAGGCGAGCATGTTCTGGATCGCGTCGTCCAGTTCCTGTTGGCTGATGGCACCCTGTTCGGCCAGGGGCCGATAGCGGGTGACATAGGTCTTGGTCTTCTTGAGCTTGGCCTGGGCCTCGCCGAGTTGTCCCTTGGCGCTGTCGAGTTCGGCCTTGAACTCTCGTGGGTCGATCTCAAAGAGGGGCGCGCCCGTCTGCACGAGGGTGCCCTGATCGTAATTGATCTTTAAAAGGTAACCCGATACCTGGGGTCGGATGGTCGCGTTGTTGAAGCCGTCCACGGTTCCGATCCAGTCGCTGTGTCTCGGGACATCCCGCTTTTCGACCTGGGCGACGATGACTTCACGGACCGGTTTTTCCTTGATCGGCCCTGGGCTGCACCCGATTCCGAGCGCGCCGATCGCGGCGAGAGCCGCCCCGCCGCGTCGTGCCGACAAATAGAACGAAGTAGGGTTTGGGCATCTCTTGCTCGCCATCGATCTCACTGCTTTCGACTCCGTTATCCGGGATCCTTGACGGCACCCGAGAGGGCTACGCTACACCGCCGAAGGCCGAGAGTCAGCAACTTTCGGCGTCCGACTCGGTGGGAGAGTCTCGTTTTCCCCGAGCAGGGGTGAACGAAAAGCCCGGGCGAGGGTGGACCGGCCTAGCTGGCCGAGGAGGGGGGCTCATCGGGCCCGGGAGCCCCGGCGGTCTTATCCCCGGGCAGTGTGCGTACGTGCAGGTCGCGTTGGGGAAAGGGAATCGTGATGCCCGCCTCGGCAAGGGCCTGAGAAATTCCGACGGAAACCGCGCTTTTGACCCGGAGGAACTGGTCAAAATTGTCGGTCCACGCTCTCACTTCAAAATTGAGCGAACTGTCGCCAAAGCCGGTGAAGAGGGTGTAGGGCTCGGGGCTCGGCATGATCTCGGCCGTATTCTTCGTGACCTCGGCGAGAAGTTCGAGCACTTGATTGGGGTCGCTCCCATAAGCGACTCCTACAGGAATTTCAATTCTGCGCTTTCGGTCGGAGAGGGTCCAGTTGGTGACCTGCTGGGAAATGAGGTCTGCGTTGGGAACGATGATTTCTGCTCCCTGGAAGCTTCGGACGGTGCTCGATCGGATACCAATGCGCTGGACTTCTCCGAAAACCGGACCCATTTCGATGGTATCTCCAACCTGGACGGGCTGCTCGGTGAGGAGAATGATTCCCGAGATGAAATTGTTGACGATGGTCTGGAGGCCGAATCCAATGCCGACCCCGAAGGCTCCGGCCAGGAGGGTGAATCGGTTGGCATCGAAGCCGAGAGCCGCCGCGGCGAAGGCGAATCCGAAGATGAGGATGATGTACTGGAGAAGGGTTGAGATCGCGCTAGATCGCCCGGTGCGGACTTGGAGCCGGGGGTAGATGTCCTCGTCCAGGGAGAATCGGAGAAAGCGCGAAAAGAGGAGGGATCCGTAGAAGACGAGGCCGCTAGCGAGTAGGTCGCCCAGAGTGATTGAGATTTGGGGTAGGGGGAGTTCTGTGGAAAACAGGGTTTCCCAAAAATGGAGGAGGGAGGGCCAAAGCTCGAGTCGGATCAGTACCGCACGGACCCAGAACCAGCCGAAGACGACCATGGTCGCAAGGCGGAAACGTCCGAGGAGGAGGCTGCGATTACGGCGGACCATGCCCAGTCGATTCAGCGGGCGTGCAGACATGGCGAGGGAGGCCAGCCCGGCGAGGACGCGACTCGAGCCGTAGAGCACCACGGATCCGTTGATCGCGAAGGCCAGGGCTGAACCGACGAGGCGAGACAGGAAGGTGTATCCCGCGGCGTTGGCAACCAAGGCGACGCCACTGGCCACGAGGATGCTCTTCAAAGAGAGCTGGCCGATGAACGAGTTCATGACTTGCGACTCAGCCTTGGCAGAATTGCGCTCGCTCGTGCTTCGGATCCAGACGATGGCGCACACCATCAGGAATCCCATTTCCAAAAGGAAGAGCACCCGGGAGAAGACAGGGAAGCCGATAAAAATGGCCCGGGTGCTTTCGAGGAAATAGATCGCCAGGGTGATATTGAGAGCGGGGTAGAAAGGGCGGTCGAGGATCTGGCGGAGGATCAGCACCGCAGGTAGCACCGCCATCGCGCTGAGAAGGTGTTCGAGAGTGCGGAGAGAGCCGCTGAATATTCCCAGGGCAGCCACGAATGAGAGCAGGATGCCAAGGGAGATAGGCCGGCTGAATATCCCGCGAAGGGCCTCGACATCTTCTTCTAGGCGAAGTTGGTCATTGACCCATTTCCTCAAGGCGAACATGGCAAAGATCAAGGCCACTGTGAGGAAGAAAAAGAGCAAGCTCTTTTGTCCCTCGGCCGCGAGGAATTTGTTCTGCGCTTCGATGTAATGGTTGCGCAGTGCCTCAAGATTGTTGCCGATTTCCTTGCCGGTCAGTGTTCGCCAGACCTCGCTGGACCATGCCGGTGGCGAGTCGGGCATAAAGACATGGCTCACCACGATCTGGCGGGCGAGGGCGATCCTCGCAAGATCCTCCTCCACCTGTTGTTCGAGTTTTGCGACGTCGCTTTGGAGTCGGACTCCCGCGGCCTGCTGGGTGTTGGCCTTCTCAACCGCGTCTCGAATGGCCTCGTCGACTTCGTCGATTTGGAGGATGACTTCCCCGCTGACCTGTTGTCCCTCAAGGGCGCGCCTTGTCGCGGTCCAACGTTCACGTTTCTCGCCAATTTTCACCATCGCCTCGTCGACTCGCCGGACGCGTTGATCGAGACGCTCTTCGAAGCGGGTGAGCTTCGTCAGGATGGGGTCCCAATCACGCGCGAGGCGATCGAGGTCCGAGACCGAGGCGGTCGGTCCCTGGATTTGCTCTGACCTCTTGGAGGTGACCTCGATATGGCTGCGAATGTCGGGCAAGCCAACGATGATGGCTTCGAAGGTGCCGTCGGGCTGGATAGAGAGCAGGACTTCGTTCAGGCTCCCTTTGGTTCGCTCGGATTCCGGCCCGATGTCTGAAATCCGGATCGGCTTGCCCCGCTTCGGGGCCGGGGATTCGGCGATTTTGCCCCCGGGAGCGGCGCCGGTTTGGGTCGGGCTCTGGGGGTAGGCATAGGGCGCTATCAGGAGTAGGAGGGCCAGGCCAAGCAATGCGCCTCGGCCCAAAGGGGTGTGGAGGTTTCTACTCATTTCGCGTCGAATCATGAGCTTATTGTAGAGGTTCAGAACACAAGATGCGCCTTTGAGCCCAAGCACTGTAGCCCTATTTCCATGCGCTGGAGTTGATCGCTCGCGATTCCGGGATTTCGCGCGATTGACGTTGCCGGAATCGGTGCCAGAATGGAGAGGGTTTGATTTAAGGGGAAACGCGTGCGAGCAGTAGCAGCGATTGGATATCGATGGATGGGGAAGAGCCTTGCTCTGGGGGGAGTGGTGTTGCTCCTCGTTTCGAACCCCTTGTGGGCCGCTGGCGGGGAGGCTCCGGAATCGCGTGTCCAGGCTAGGCAGATCTTCGGCGTCCTGCCGACCAATGCGGCGACCCCCGAGCGCCCGATGCCCGAGGCCCGAGTCGATCTGGGGCGGATGCTCTATTTCGATCCGCGCTTGTCCCTGGGACAGGACATTTCGTGCAACAGTTGCCATCGCCTCGACCTATACGGCGTGGACGGGGAGCCCACTTCGCCCGGCCATCGCGGCCAGCGCGGGGGCCGTAATTCTCCCACCAGTTTGAATGCGGCACTTCATGTGGCCCAGTTCTGGGACGGGCGTGAGCCCGATGTCGAAGCCCAGGCCAAGGGCCCAGTTCTGAACCCCATCGAGATGGCTATGCCCAGCGAAGAGGCGGTCGTCGCGGTTCTCGCCTCGATTCCGGGGTATCCGCCGCTCTTTGCCGCCGCCTTTCCCGGTGAGTCCAACCCCCTGAATTACGAGAATATGGCGAGGGCGATCGGAAGTTTTGAACGTGGCCTGATCACGCCATCGCCCTTTGATGGGTTCATGGCAGGGGAGGC
>JAQWRT010000035.1 GCA_029243605.1 Myxococcota bacterium | reverse complement strand
CCCTCCTACGGAGGAGTGCCTGATCGAGACAGGCACACTCCGACTCGTCGCGAGCGAGGACTTTGCTAAGCGGATTCTGATTTCTCGCAGATACAAACCATCGCCACAAGATAAGGCCAGGAACACGCTGAAGGCTCTAATCCTCGCCCATCAGCCAGAGGAGTGGCAGCCGGCACGTCATCCAACTGCCTTCAAGAGGGACACTTTGCAGCGAAATCGGGCACACAGTCTTGCTTGGAACCAGGGGGACTGAACTCCACTTGGAGGCTCTCCCGACATACGAGTTTGCTCGCCACGAAGGCTTGGGGCAGCGTGTCCGCATGGCAGAGCAATTCGGCAGGGTGAAAACCGAGCACCGGCAGGTCAAGCGGGCAGGGTCCAAGAGTGCTCGCCACTACATCTATCTGGGCACCGTGGAGGTGGATGGCCGGGACGTTCAAATGGTCAAGCTGTACGGCTACCCGGCTCCGCATGACGCCGCAAAACTCATCCCGTTCGCCACCGCTGAAGACGCCGGGCTTGAACTCCGCCGCATCCGCAGCGAGATCATCGCGGGGGTAAGCCCCGGCAATGCGGTCAAGCCATACCTGCCTCAGTTCCTCTCTGTCGATCTGATCGAGAACAAGGCGAGCGAGTACATCGAAGAGCAGCGCAGGCGTATGGAAATTGGCGAACTATCAGCCAACGGCGCTTTCGCAGACCTTGAGCGTTGGGCGCAGCCGGGTGGGCATTGGCAGTTCTGGCGGGGCAAACGCATCGACCGCATCAGCCGAAAAGAAATCAAACGGTGGCACGCTTGGCTCGCGGAGCGGAGGCTCGGCTCAAAAACACGGAAGAACGTCAGCGACGGCTTCCGCACGTTCCTGCTCGCCTGGGCAAAGGACGAAGGCGGCACCGTCCCCGAATTTCCAATCATTGCCACCCGCGAGCACGCCCCGAAGACGATCCCCATGGACAGAGTTCTGGCCCTGCTTGAAGCCATCCCGTGGGAGAAGAGAGGGTTGTGGCTGGCGATTGCTTTCGAGAGCGTGCGCTTCAGCGAAGCCGTGGCTCACACGCTGGACGATTGGGATGGCAGCGAGATCCACTGGCACCGGGGCAGGCAGGGCAAGACCGTGGAGGGCAGAGTCAGCCATGGCAAGACCCGGAGCAACGTGCGCCGCGCGCCTTGGAATCCTGAACTGAAGAGGTGGCTGAACTGGCGAGCGGAGCAGACCACCAAAGAGCAACGGCTGGCAGGACAGGCCACCGCGCTTTTCTGGAACCCAGGAGCCGACAACGCGGAACGGTCATGGAGCCAGACCGCCACTCGCCGGGTCTGGGATAAGGTCATCCGGCAATGCGGAGAGCAGATTTCCCAGGGCGAAGCACTCCGGCACTCAGTCTTGTCGGCATTGGCGGGGCCGCTCTCGGAGCGTGCGCTCAGAATGCACTCAAGGCACGCCAGAGGGAGTTCGCTGGACCGCTACACCAAGGGCGTGGAGGCTAATTTTGACGCCATGGTGAAGATCTTAGAGCCCCGCTAGGCTTGCCCCGAGTTTGCCCCGAGTCCTTTTCGACCTCTGTAAGTTACTGTTTTCTCAGGGTGTTTATGGTGGAGGCGGCGGGAATCGAACCCGCGTCCGCATGGTGTCCAATCAGCGCGTCTACGTGCGTAGTCCTCGCTCAAATTCGGGATCGGCAGTCGCGAGGTCCTGGAGAACCTTCACCCTATCTCGACATTTGTCTCGTCACGGGATGCGGCCGAGAAACGGCCCGTGACCAGCCTTCTGATGACTCCCGCAACCCGATAGAAGGCGTCACGGACGAGAGTCGCTAACCTAGTTTCAGCTAGGCAGCGAGTGCGTAGTTATCGTCGGCATCTAAAAGTTACCAACAGTGTCGTCTGATTAACGAGAGCGCGACCATCTCGGCACGCAGCGCCCACCTTCGACCACCCGTCGAAGCCAGATCGCCCCCACAGCCCCAAGGATACCCCGCTCGGGTGCCTGGGCCAAGAGCCATGGCAAAGCGGCAGATCGGCGGCAAGTCGGGCAGCGGCCGTTCAGCTCTCTCCCAGGGCCGGCAGCACGAAGGCGATCCGGTTGCCCCGCTCGCCCGCGGGCTGCACCACAAATTCGCCGCCGTGATCTTCCACCACGCGCAGGCAGGCGCGCAGCCCCCCCTGCCCCGGTTCGCTGCTCCCGGCATCCTCTTCCACAAAGGGATCGAAGATGCGGTCGATGAGTTCGGCCTCAAGGCTCTCGCCGTCGTCCTCGACCACGACCTCCACGCCCCCAGGTGCCGTGCAAAGAGCAACCCGGATCCCTGCCTCGGCATCACCGGGCAGCGTCGCGTGGGCGCTAGTCAGAAGTTGCTCCACGACGTACTCGATCTGGCTCGCGTCGCAGGCCACCGGGGGCAGACCGTCCTCGAGCTGTTCCATGATGAAGAGATCCCCGGGTTGGCGCGCCCGAAACCGCGCCAGGGCGGCTTCGACGACCTTCTTCAAGTCGTTTTCCCGGCGTCCCCCGCCCGCGCCCATGGCGCGCCCGAGAACCCCGGCGGCGGCTTCCATGCGGCGTGCGTGGAGTCGGCAGTGGTCGAGGCCTTCGCGCCAAGCACCGGCGGCGTCCCCGGTCTCCTGGGCCATGGCCTGAAGGCCGTCGAGTTGTTCGGTCAGGCCCGTGGTGGCCTCCTGAAGATCCGCAGCGGCTTGGCCCCCGGCAGCGGCCATCACCGCTCCAGCATTGCCCCCGGAGCGTTCCGCCTGGGAGACGGGTACCAGACCCTCTCCCTGGCTCAGGCTCGACTCGGCGGGTGCCGGGCGTTCGCCCAGGCGCGCGATGTCGTCCATGCGTTCGGCGAGGCCAGATTCGAGTTGTTCGAGCAGGGCCAACTGGCCGCGGCGCGCGCCCCCCACGGCTTCGAGTTGCCGGGCGAGATCCACGGCCCGGCCCGTCCCGCCGGCCAGGAACGACAGGCCCAGAACACCCACACCCCATCCCCAACCCACCACACCCAGGGCGGCCAAACCGAGGCCTCCCAACACTCCGCCCAGGGCAGCGCCTAGGGCGAGCCCTCGGCGCGGGTTTCGGGTCCAGTGCACTTCGAACTCGCAGTGGTCGGCACCCTCAAAAGCACATTGGGTTTCGCGCACGCGCCCGGGCAATAAACCGAAGAGCATCGGGACGGCTTCGAGCATGCCCTCCCGCATACCGCAAACAGCGGGGCCCAATTCCGCGGGCCAGGCCGAGCGCGCATCGGCGCCTGGGTCAGCGGGGCTATAGGCCACCCGCGCGCATTCGGCGTCGATGGATGCAGTGTAATAGCGGCCACTGGCCGACTCCCGGGCGAGCAGATCGTCAACCCGGCGGTAGGCTTTCTCCGGCGTCGCCAACCCGCCATAGCAAAGCGCTAGCCCGACGCGGCCAGGCCGCATCAGGCGTTGCCCTACCCGGCGCCCGCGGCTGCGGGAGAGCCCGGCGGCTTCGAAGAGGGCGACCATCCGCTTGGGGGACAACCAGCGTCCCGCCTGATGCAGAGCCGGTGCCTCATCGCCCAAGGCGCGCATGGCCCGGGCCCGAATCGCGGCCTCGCTGGATTCGCCGAGCACATCGACCACGGCCGCGGCCACCCGATGGTTGGCTGCGAGTTGGTCGCGTATGAGACGGGCAAAGGGCATCGGATTCTCTATCGGCAATTCCGGCCGGAAAAGTAGGCCTGGGCGAGTTTTTTCCCGGGGATGCGCCCCGGTGGACCTCCCGGCCGCGAGAAACGCCTCCGCGCACCCGACTTGGACGCCTGGGGACACCTCACCTCGGCGGGATCCCCAGAGCCCGGCCCGGGCGCCCAGCCATCAGCCGCGACCCCGGCTGCGGTCGCGCATGGCCCGATCGGCTTCGCGTTGGGCGTCCTTGCGCTTGATGTCCTCCCGCTTGTCCCGGGAGCGCTTGCCCCGCACCAGGGCCAATTCGACCTTGGCCCGGCCGTTCTTGAAATAGAGGCTCAGGGGAATCAGGGTCAGCCCCCGCTCGGCAATCCGGCTCTGGATCTTGCGAATCTCCCGGCCGTGGAGCAGCAATTGGCGCGAGCGCTGGGGGTCGGCGTTCTCTCGGGTCGCGGGCTCATAGGGGCTGATATGCAGTTTTTCGAGCCAACAATCGCCTTTGCGCACCACACCATAGGCGTCGCCCAGGTTGGCGCGCCCCGCGCGCAGGCTCTTCACCTCGGGCCCCATGAGCGCGATGCCGGCCTCGAAGGTATCGAGCACCTCGTACTCGCGGTGGGCGCGACGATTGCGCGCGATGTTCTTGGTTCCCTCTTGGGCCATGACCCGCAATCCTAGCGCCCGAAGCCGAGGAGCGGGTGACCAACCCACCCTGCCCCCTCCGGTTTTCTCCGTCGCCCGGGGTGCTAACCGCCGACGCCGGCAGCAGCCAGCACGCGGTTGTCGATCAGGCGAACCCGTTTGCCTTGGCCGTCGGCCCCCGGCCGAAACTCCACGGCCAGGGCGAGCAGGGTCGGCCCCACCAACTGGTGCGGAGCGGGCTCCAGGCTGTCGGGGTCGCACAGTTCCGCGTAATCGATCTCAGCCAGGGGTGCTCGGCCGAGTTCGGCCTCGACCCGGGCCAACAGGGCGTCGCGGTCAAGTTCACCCCGAGCGACGTCCGCTTCGGCGACGTCCAACGCACTCGCCAGGGTCAGGGCCTGGGCCCGGGCCTCGGGGCCGAGATGGACGTTCCGGCTGGAGAGCGCCAGGCCGTCGGGCTCGCGCACCGTGGGAGCCCCGATGATCTCCACTCCGAAACCCAGGTCGGCCACCATCCGGCGGATCACCGCGCATTGCTGGAAATCCTTCTCGCCGAAGACCGCGACATGGGGCCGGGCTGCCAGGAGCAGCTTGCTCACCACGGTGGTCACCCCCCGGAAATGCCCGGGCCGACTCGCCCCGCAGAGCGCGTCGGTCAAGCCCTCGACATCGACCCAGGTCTTGGCGCCCTCGGGATAGAGTTCCCGGGCCTCGGGGTTGAAAACCAGATCCACGCCGTGCTCGGCCGCCAGGGCCAGGTCCCGAGCCAGATCCACCGGGTAGGCGTCGAAATCCTTGGGGTCGTTGAACTGGGTCGGGTTGACAAAGATCGACATCCAGACGCGGTCGGCGTGCTCGCGCGCCGCCTTCACCAGAGACATGTGCCCGGCGTGGAGCGCCCCCATGGTGGGCACCAGGGCGATCCGACGCCCGGCGGCGCGATCGCCATCGGCCTGAGCCTGGAGTTCGCGCACCGTGGTGACAATCGGGGGAGACGACATGGAAACCGAAACGCCTCGCCCCTAGCGGTACGAGTGCATGGCGTCGGGGAATTTCCGGTTGACCACCTCTTCGGCGAAAGCCTTCGCGGCGTCACCCGCCAACTCGCCGAGCGGAGCGTATTGTTTCACGAAACTCGGGGGCGAATCGCCCAGGCCGAGCATATCGTGCATCACCAGCACCTGACCGTCGCAGGCCGGCCCGGCTCCGATACCGATGGTGGGAATCCGCAACTCGGCGGTAATCTCGCGGCCGAGGTCGGCGGGAATGCCCTCAAGCACCACCGCGAAGGCCCCGGCTTCCTGGACGGCCCGAGCATCTTCGAGCACTTGGGCGCGACCCTCGTCCCCTCGGCCCTGGACGCGATACCCCCCCATGGTGTTGACGGATTGCGGGGTGAGACCGACATGGCCCATCACGGGCACCTGGGCGCGAACGATGCGCTCGATGCTCTCGGCCACCAGGGCACCGCCCTCGAGCTTCACCGCCTGGGCGCCGGCTTCCTTGACGAAGCGGATCGCGTTGCGCACGGCGTCCTCGGGACCGACTTGGTAACTGCCGAAGGGCATGTCGGCGACCACCAGGCTCCGGCGCGCGCCCCGCGCCACCATGCGGGTGTGGTAGATCAGTTCGTCGAGGGTCACGGGCAGGGTCGTCTCGACACCCTGGACCACGTTGCCCACCGAGTCGCCGACCAGGAGCAAGTCGATGCCTGCGGCGTCAAAGATCCGCGCGAAGGCGAAATCGTACGCGGTCAGCATGGTGAAGGGTTCGCCCCGGCTCTTGCGCTGGGCGAGGGAGCGCACCGTGACTCGGTGCTCTCGGCGTGCTGAAGCGGTAACCGTCGACATGACAGGTGGCCTCCAACCTGGGGGGCCCGGTGCTCTCGGAGCTCTTGGATCGCTGGCTCCCCACTCTTCCGGGAAGCAAACCTAGAGACCTCTTTGAAACAGCAGCGACGGACGATCGAAAAATAAAAAAGCGCCTCCCGCAAAATCCGGGGGCGCTTGGGTGAGATCCGTGGCTGGGTGTTCCGGCGCTCTTCGCGCCTTCTTTCCCTCGATGCACACACCGGCCGTGGGGGCGAGTGCGTGGACCCTTGGCCAACCGATCTCCCCCTCACCCCCGTCCCGGTCCCTCTTTTGCCGGCCTGGGCTAGGCCTTGCCGGCGGCGGCGCCCAAGGGCGCCAGGGATCCAAGCGTTTTCGGAGTGGTGGAGAGGCCTCTCTCAAATCTTCCGGGAGCGTCGCTGCCCGGGCAGGTTTTTTTTGGATAGGGCCCGCGACTTGCGGTGCCCCTCAACAACGGCAGTTTCACCCGAGGCGGCCGGGGCGTCAAGCAAAACCCGAGATCAACCCCCTCGGGGGTCCAGAAAGACTCGGACGGCCGGCGCCATGTGGCGGGCCTCGACGAACTCCGCCGCGTGCTCGCGCAAAGCCCCGGCCAGGGTCTCGATCTGGACGGGCACCGAGTCCGATCCGGCGAGCACCACCCACAATTCGCCCCGCACCCGGCAGACTCCGCTGGCCACGGGAGGCAGATCCTCGCCGAGGTTGCCGCGCCCGCCGAGCCGAACCTTCATGCCCGCCTCCCCGGCGAGTTCGAATAGGGCCTCGAGGACCTGGGCTTCATCCATGATCGAGACGGTGCAGTCCTCGGCGAGCATGCGCAAGCACTCAGGCCAGGGCCCGAGCCAAAGCGAGCAGGCGCTGGGGGTCGACCTGCTCGGCCCGGGCACCGGGGTCGATGCCCACCCCTTCAAGGATCCCCTCGAGCCGGGCGCGATCCCCCTCCGCCCAGGCACTGCCGGCGCGCAGGCAATTGACCAGGGTCTTTCGGCGCTGGGCGAACGCCGCGCGCACCACGCGCTCGACGTGGGCGAGTTCGTCGGGCTCGAGCAGGGGCGTGTGCCGAGGCCACACCCGCAGAAAACTCGAATGCACGTCCGGCGCGGGAAAGAAGCTCCCAGGCCCGAGTTCCTGCTGAACCTGGGCGTCGACGGTCAGGTGGTGGAGCACCGCCAGGGAGCCGTAATCCCGGCTGCCCACCGGCGCGACCATGCGCTTGGCCACTTCGCGTTGGAGCATCACCGACCAGTCGGCCAAGCGATGCCGGAGGTCGAGCATCCGGCGCAGCAGCGGCGTCGCCGCCGAGTAGGGAAGATTGGCCACCACGCGCACCGGCGCCTCGCCCTCCCCCAAGAACTCCCCGAGGTCCACGCCCAGCGCGTCGGCGTGGATGAGTTCGACATTCCCGGGCAGGAGCTTTTCTTCACCCAAGGCGGCCACCAGGCCCGAATCGATCTCGAAGCTGATCACCGTGCGAGCCCGCCGGGCCAGCGCCCGGGTCAGGACGCCCAGGCCGGTCCCCACCTCGATGACCCGGTCTTCGGGACCCACCCCGGCCAGCCCCGCCAAGCGATCGGCCAGGCGATCGTCGGTAAGAAAATTTTGCCCCAATTCCCGGCGCAGGTGGAGCCCCCGACGAGCCAGGATCTCTCGCGTCTCTCCGCCGCCCGGGGAAGGGCTCACGCGGGAGCGCCGCGCCAGGGCGCTTCACCCACCGGCACCCTCGAAAAGGCGCCCAGGGAGAGGCCATCGGATTCCCCGCGCCCGAGCAGTCGGGCGCCGGCGGCGGCGATCATCACGGCGTTGTCGGTGCAGAGCGCGATGGGAGGGAAACTGGGGCTAAAACCGTCGCGCTCCCCCGCGGCGGCCAATTCGGCGCGCAGGCGGCGATTGGCGGCCACCCCGCCGACCACCGCGATCCGGTGGAGCCCCTCGGCCGAAAGCGCCCGACGAGCGCGCACGAGCAACGACTCCACTGCGGCGGCCTCGAAGGAGGCGGCGACATCGGCGACCTCGCCTTGGCACATGGCCTCGGCGCCCCCCCGGCGCTGCACCTCCAGGGCCACCGCCGTCTTGAGCCCGCTATACGAAAAGTCCAAGCCGCCCTTCTTCGCCATGGGACGGGGAAAGTTGACCGCTTTGGGGTCGCCGGCCTCGGCTGCCCGGGAAACCGCCGGACCGCCCGGGAAACCCAGACCCAGGAGCTTGGCGACCTTGTCGAAGGCTTCCCCCACGGCGTCATCGAGGGTCTGACCGAGAAGACCGGGCTCGGTCTCGGCTTCCACCCGGTAGAGAGCCGTGTGACCGCCGGACACCACCAGCCCCAAATAGGGCGGCGCGAGGGTTTCATCGGCGAGTTCCGCCGCCGCCAGATGGCCGGCCAGGTGATGGACCGCGACCAGGGGCCGACCCGCCCGATAGGCGAGAGCCTTGGCGAAGGAGAGGCCGACAAGCAGCGAGCCCACCAGCCCAGGACCCGCCGTCACCGCGATCCCGTCGAGGGCCTCGGGGGCCAGGTCCGCCTGGGCGAGCGCCGCCTCGACGACCCCCGATACCACTCGGGCGTGGTCACGCGAGGCGAGTTCGGGCACCACGCCGCCGTAGGGCGCGTGGACCTCATTCTGGCTGGCCACGACATTCGAGAGCACCTCGCGGCCCGACCGCACCACCGCCGCCGCCATCTCGTCGCACGAGCTCTCGATGCCGAGCACCAATCCGGCCACCGGCGCCGCGGGCTTCACAGGGCCACTCCCTCAGGCGTTCCGACGCTCGAACTGCTCCTGCTCGGATTTACAATCGATGCAGAGTTCAGCCACCGGCCGCGCCTGGATGCGCTTGAGGGAAATCTGCTCGCCGCAGGATTCACACTCGCCGTAGACGCCGTCGCTGATCTTCTGCAGCGCCTGGTTGATCTTGCTGATCAACCCGCGTTCGCGTTCGCGCAAGCGCCCCTGGAAGGCGAGATTCATCTCCGACGACGCCGTATCGATCTCGTCGGGAAAATCGTCGGGGTCGAGATGGATATCGCCCCCCAATGTCTTGCGGGCATTCTGGAGGAGTTCGTCCCGCTGCCCCTCGAGAAGCTTCTTGAATTTTTCCATGTCGCGCTTTTTCAACGCCAGACCCTCTCAGAATGAGTTCTATGAGCGGTTTTGCCAAATTTTGGCGGGCCTCACCTTACCAGCCCTTCACCGATAAATCAGCCCTTCAGACCCAAGACGGCCTCTAGCCGCTGCCCAGCGCCGAAAGCTGTTTTTGCGCCTCTTTTGCCCGTGCCGAATCCGGGTAATCCTTGACCACCTGCTCGAAAACCGTCCTCGCTGCATCGTGAAAACCCGGCCCCAGCTTGAGCAGAGATTCACCCTGGCGATAAAGGGCTTCCGGGGCCTTGTTGCCCGCCGGATAGACCCGGACGACGTCGTTGAAGCGGAGCACCGCGACCCGGTAGTCGCCCTGCTTGAAATGGCAGTCGGCCATCCAATAGGCCGCGTCATCGGCGTGGGGCGAAGCCGGATAGGTCTGGAGAAATTTTCGAAAACGATCGATGCAGAGCTTTTGATCATCGCCCCGCCAGGCATCCAGGGCCTTCTGGTAGGCAGCCAATTCCTCGGAGCTGACCCGGGCGCCGTCCTCGGGGGGCGACTCCTCGGCCGCTTCTTCCTCCACCTGCACCGGGGCTCCGTTGGCGGGCGGGCTGGCGAGCTGGCGGCGAGCCTTTCGGGCCTCCTCGAGCGCGCGATCGGCCTGCTTGCGCGTGACTTCGAGTTCGCCGGAAAGTTTGCGCTGCTCGGCGCGCAAGGTATCGATCTGGGCCGAGAGCTGGGCGATCTGCTTGGAGGGGTTCGGCCGCTTGTCGCTGCGTGAGCTTTCGTCGAGGACGCGTTCTTCCAGCTTCCTGAAATCACCCTGGGTGACGCAGCCCGGAAGCGCGAAGAGCAGGACACCCAGGCCGAGAAGCAGCACGCCGCGCTGCCCCCGGAACGGTGCGTTACCGGGGGGTTCGGCCTTTCCTGCTCGGCTTGACGGGCCGCTGACGAAAATTTTCATGGGCCTGGATCTCCCTTAAGGACTCGGCAGTTTAGCGCGGGATTCAGCGAGCGAACGGTCCCCACGCAGGTTGTAGATTTTCACCCTGCATCCGGGTAAGCCGGCGCAGGTTCTTCCCGTTCAGGTCTACGGTATACAGGTCAGAGCGCCCTCTTCGCGTCGAACTGAAGACGACCTTTCGGCTGTCCGGCGACCAACTGGCGGCCTCATCGCTGCGCGGATGGGACACGATGGGCAGATTGATTTCGCCGCTGGGGTCGATGAGCCAGAGATCGAATTGCCCGTGGATACGCGTCTCATAGACGATCCAGCGCCCGTCCGGCGACCAATCGGGCCCGGTGTTGTAGCTCCCGTTGTAGGTCAGGCGCCGCAGATCCTCGCCGTCGGCCCCCATGACGTAGAGCTGAGGCGACCCCGAGCGATCGGATACGAAAACGATCCACTTGCCATCGGGCGACCAGGAGGGCGAAATGTTGATGCTGCCGCCCTGGGTCAGCCGGCGCAGGTTCCCCCCGTCCCGATCGACGCGGTAGATGGCCGTCGAGCCCCCGAGACTCGAAACCACGGCCAAGGTCCCGCCCTCCGGATCGAAAACCCCTCGATATTTGGGCTGTTTTGGGAGAATTCCCGTCAGAATCGGCCCGGGCCGGTAGGCGCCCCGGGAGGTCAGGTAGAGGCGCGGTATCGCCCGGTCGCCGTAGGAGGTGTAGAGAACCGCCCCCCCGTCGGGGGTCCAGTCCGGAAACGACTTGATGCTGTTGCCCCGGGTCGCCCGGCGTTGGCGGCCGCCGTCCGCGTCCATGACGAAGATCTCGCGCTCCCCGCCCCGGTCGGAGACGAAGGCAATCTCGGTGCCCGCCACCCCGGGCAGGCCCGTGAAGGCGGCTACGACTTCGTCGGCCAGGAGCTTGGCCAGGCGCACCCGATCGGAATGGACTCTTTTGAGCTGGCCTCGGGCCAGGGAGCGGCAGCGCGCCGTGTCCCAGACTTGGTAGTCGACCACGAGTTCGGTGTCGCTGCCGCCGATCACGCCCTCCACCAGGGCGTCCGCCCCGCCTTGGGTCCAATCCGCACAATCCTCCCGCCGACTCTCGGTCACGAGGCTTTGTGTCCGCTCGGAGCCGAGAAACGCGTCGTGGCTCAGGGGCAGCAGAACCCCCGAAAATTCCATGCCCGCCTCGATCTCGTCGCGCAGACCCTGGGCACGTTGGGGCTGTGCGGGGAACCCCCCATCGGCAAAGAGCTGCACCGCGGCGTGAAAGGCACGGCCCTCCCCCGGCGTGATCACGATGGCCGGGCCCGAGTCCTGGGCGCCCGCCGAGCCGGCGGCGAGGCTCATCCATCCCGCGATAAAGGCAGCGCTCAGGGTTATGAAGCGGCTCGGCTGCATGACGTCTTACTCCTCGGGCGAAAAGACAACGGTTCGCCGGCCGGCCTCGGGAGGCGCGGGCAGCGGGCTCGCCTTCACCAGCGCGCGAATTGCGTTGTCGTCGTAGAAGGGGTTGCCCGAAGAACCAACGAGTTCCGGGCGGCCCCGAACCCGCCCCTGGGCATCGAGGTCGATCACGAGTTCGGCGGCTAGGCCCCGATTGCGAAACTCGGGCGGGGTGATCCAGACCGCTCGCACGTGGCGGCGGACCGCCACGTGCCAGGCCAACAATTCCGGCGAAACCCGCACGCCCCGGGACGGCGCCGGGACCTCAACGGGTTGGGCGGCGGCGGGCGCGGTCTCGGCCGGACTCGGCGCGACCGGGGCCGGCTCGCCCACCTCTCCCCGGAGTTGAGCCAGGGCGTCGGCGTAAGCGAGTTCCTTGGGACGAGCCCGGCGGCGGAGAACCGGCTCGGGCTTGGGCTTGGGGCGGGCCTTGGCCCGGGGCTTCGCCTGGGCGGAGGGCGCCCGCTTGGGCAGAATTTTGACCTTGGGCTGGGGTGCGGGAGCCGCTTTGGCCGGGGCCGAGGCCTTTCGGACCGGCGTTGGGGCGGCGGGGGCGGGGGCGGGGGCCGGAGCCGGAGCCGCCAAGGGGAGCGCGGCCACCAGATTCACCATGAGCGCCGGCGGCGCTCGCAGGGGACGCGGGCCGGGGCCCAGGACGAGCACCAGGGCGAGAACCACGTGCGCCAGGGCCGAGAAGACCAACAGGCGGCGCATCTGCTGCCCGGCCTCGATCCGCTGTTCCTCGACCCAATGCCCCGTTCTCAGCATGACCGGTTCGTAGACCCTTCCTCTATTCTTAGGACTCCGACGCCCATAAATTCCTTCTCTGTCCCGGAGCGACGCGAGCGCGCCGGATGGGGGCCCGGGGCTGGGCCCCGAGGGCTCACCCCTCTATTTCCCAGCCTCGAATTTCCCAGCCTCGTACCCTCTCGCTGCCCAGGGACCTGTCTCGAGTTCCCTGGCGTTCTATCGCTCGGCCTCGGTCACGATTCCCAACTTCGTCGAGCCCGCTCGACGGGCGGCCGCCATGGCCCCCACCACCACGCCATAGGGGGCGTCCTTGTCG
Source organism: Myxococcota bacterium (assembly GCA_029243605.1). GTDB lineage: Bacteria > Myxococcota_A > UBA9160 > UBA9160 > UBA4427 > JAZXM01. The sequence continues at coordinate 11,142 of JAQWRT010000035.1, read as the reverse complement.
GCACGCAGGAAGATTTCCTTGGAACCCCGGGCCTCAAAGACGGCCTCAAGCCGCTTTTGCAATTCCTCTTCGGGCACCGCCTTGCGGCCCAGGAAATAACGCCCTTCGGCGTCCACCGACAGGATCAAGGGAGCGTCGCTCACCCGCAGTGCCTGGGTATTCGTTTCGGGCAAGTTGACGTCCATGCCTTGCTGCATCAGCGGAGCCGTGGCGATAAAGATCACCAGAAGGACCAACATCACGTCCACGAAGGGCGTGACATTGATCTCCGAATACGGGCGTCGCCGGCGAGTGGAGACGGATCCCATGGGCCCCTACCCGACCCCGCCCGATGCCGGGGAAGGCTCGAGGTCCGCGAGATCCTCGGCGAGTTCCACGGCGAAGAGTTCCCCCGCCGCGTTGGCATCCTCGACTCGGGCGACAAAGACGTTGTACGCCATGCTCGCCGGAATCGCCGCCAAAAGCCCCACCGCCGTGGCAATCAAGGCCTCGGCCATGCCGGGGCCCACCACGGCCAGGCTGGCGTTGCCCGCCACCCCGATTCCCTGAAACGTATTAATGATGCCGACGACGGTTCCGAAGAGCCCAATAAAGGGAGCGGAACTGCCCACCGTGGCCAGGAAGGTCAGGCCGCGCTCATTGTGCTGACGCTCACCTCGGGCGGCCCACTGGATGGCCTTCTCGAGCCCCCGCAATGGGGCGCCTGTGGACTCGCCGGGAGGGCGATTCAACGCCTCGCAACCCGACAAAAAGATCACCGCCAGGGGGCTCCGCCCCAGGTCCCGGGCGACTTCAAAAACCCGCTCCATGGGCTCGTTCTGGTAGGCCTCCAAGAAGGCCGTGGTGTCCCGCTCCGCGCCCCGAAGCCCGCGCCACTTGTAGACGATCAGGGCCCAGGAGATCACCGAGGCCAGCACAAGAATCGCCAGAACGAGTTTGACGATCAGACCGGCCTGGGCGACCAAGTCCAAAAGCTCTATGCCCACATTCACCCCCCGTCGGATCGCCTCGCCGCCGTCTCCCCTACCCCTGCAGGATCTGGCCGGATCACCGAAGTTGTCTACGCTATCGATCTGTTTCAATCGGGCCGCTACCGGGGGGTTAGACAGCGGCAAAAAAAAAATCGTTCCGCCGACACTCCTCTGAACGCCGGGGGGACGATGCGAAGAGTTTAGAGAAGCGTCAGACTCCCATCAAGCTTCGCGCCATCAACCTCCGGCCCAAGCGGCTCGAGATTCCGGGAAGGGTAGAAAGAAATGAAAATCAGCGTTAAGTCCGGCGGAGTATCGGCGGCCTCGGCAGACCTCCTCGTGATTCCGGTTTCCAGCGAGCCCACCAAGACCGGCCGTGAAGCCGGCCCCCGCCTGCCCCAGGGCGTAGCCGGCCTGGATCGTGGCCTTGGCGGCGTCATCGCCCAGGGCCTCGCCAGTGGCGATTTTCAAGGCCGCCCGGACCAGAGGATGCTCCTCTACCCCGCCTCCAAAACGGGTCAAAAATCCATCGGCCGGATCCTCCTCCTCGGGATCGGCGACCGAAACGCGCTGACCCTCGACTCCGTTCGCCGCTTCGCCGGCGCCGCCACCGGCGAAGCCCGGGAACGAAAGCTTCGACGCCTGGCCATCCTGGCACCCCGGGCCCGCGGACTCCGAGCCGAGGCCTGCGCCGGCGCCCTGGCCGAAGGCGCGGTTCTCGGCGCCTACCGCTACGACCGCTTCAAGAGCCAGAGCAGCGCCGCCCGCAGCCCCGGAGTTCCCACCACCACCCTGCTCTTCGACCGCAGCGAGGGACTCAGCGACCTGCGCAAGTCCGCCAAGGAAGCGGTGATCTGCGCCGAATCCCAGAACATCGCTCGAGACCTCTCCAACGCGCCGGGCAACGAACTCCCGCCCGCCGGACTGGCCCGGGAAGCGCGCCGGGTGGCGCGCGAAACCGGCCTTCACTGCCGGGTCATCCGCGGCGCCGAACTCGAACGCGGCAAATTCTCGGCGCTCCTCGCCGTGGGTTCGGGCAGCGTAAACCCTCCGCAACTGATCGTTCTTGAGCATCGCGGCGCGCGCAAGGGAAGTTCGGGCGGCCCGCTCTGCCTGGTGGGCAAGGGCATCACCTTCGACTCGGGTGGCATCTCGATCAAACCCTCGGCCGGAATGGGCGACATGAAACACGACATGTCGGGAGCCGCAGCGGTGGTGGGTGCCCTTCGGGCGGCCGCAGCGCTCAACCTACCCGCCCACGTGGTGGGAATTATCGCCGCCGCCGAAAACATGCCGAGCGGAACCGCCTACAGGCCCGGCGATGTGATCCGCAGCCGATCGGGCAAGACCATCGAGGTGACAAACACCGACGCCGAGGGACGCGTGGTCCTCGCCGACGCCCTCGACTACGCGGTCAAGCAATACAAACCCAAGGCCATGATCGATCTGGCCACCCTCACCGGGGCCGCCATGATCGCGTTTGGCCCCTGGGCGACCGGGGCCATGGGCAACGACGACGCTCTTCTGGAGGAGATCCGACAGGCCGGCGAGGAGACCAGCGAGCGCATGTGCGTCATCCCCCTGCTCCCCGAGCATCTGAAAGAAATGAGCAGTCCGATCGCGGATCTCAAGAACTCCGGGGCCCGGGAGGGCGGCGTCTCCACCGCTGGGGCGTTTCTGCAGGAATTCGTGGGCGGCACCCCGTGGGCACACCTCGATATCGCGGGCACGGGCTGGACGAATCGCCGCACCCCCTACCACCGACAGGGTGCAACCGGGGTCGGCGTCCGTATGCTGGTGGCCTGGGTCCGCGCCCGGGTGCAACAAAACGCTTGATTGACGCTCCCAGCCGCTGGGTCTAGCTTTTGGGGCACATCGGGCAGCCTATGCCCGAACCCTGCCCCTCTGAAGGAGAGAACTCCATGAATTTCCGATTGACCGCCCTGCTCGCCGTGCTTCCCCTGGCCTTCGTCGCCGTGCCGAGCGTGGCCTCGGCCGCCGATGCCGCCGCGGGCAAAGCGATCTTCGACGCCAACTGCTCATCCTGCCACGGTGTTTCGGGCAAGGGAGACGGGCCCGTCGGCGCCGCCCTCAATCCCCCGCCCCGCAACTTCACCATAGGCGATTTCGCTTTTGATCCCGATGGCAACGGCGCCAAGGGTGAAGACACGGACCTGATCCTGGTGATCCAGAACGGCGCCATGAAATACGGCGGATCCCCGCTGATGGCTCCCTGGCCGACCCTCAACGAAGCCCAGGTCAACGACATCGTGGCGCATATCCGCTCGCTCAAGACCGGAGACGCCCCCGAGTAGCGAGAGCCTGCGCCCAACTCGTCAACCGACGAGAAAATCGTCTCGTAGACGAAGCAACCACCTCAAGGGTGGCCCCGGAAACGGAGCCGCCCTTCTTGTTTGCTAGACTGGCCGTTCGAATTGTGAAGGGTAACCGACTCGAAGCCAAGGCACCGCAGGGCGATGGCCCTGGGTTTCCGCGCTCCAAGGATCGAACGTGAGCGGAAAAAATCCCGAAGTACTGCCGCCGGAGACAGAGGACTCGACGCTCGACGCTCTCCATGAGCCCGGGGCGGACGAGACCCACCAGGAAGAGCCCGGGGCCGATTTTCTGGCCGACGGTTCCCAGATCCTCGACCCCGGATCGGCGCCGGTCCCCATCCCTCTGGATACCCTCTCCGCCGATGACGACTCGGCCTCCCTGCCCACCAGCCCGGGGCAGGTTTCCAGCCTCTCCTATTATATGTCCCAACTCGCCGATCACGCCCCGATCAGCCGAGAGGAAGAACACGAGTTGGCCGTCCGCTGGACCGAGGAGGGAGACGTGGCGGCGGCGCGCAAACTCGTCGTCTCGAACCTGCGCCTGGTGGTCAAGATCGCCATGGAGTACCGACGGGCGTGGACCAATAGTCTGGACCTGATCCAAGAGGGCAACGTAGGCTTGATGGAGGCGGTCCAACGCTATGACCCCTACCAGGGGGTCAAGCTCTCGTCCTACGCGGTCTACTGGATTCGCGCCTATATCCTCAAATATATCCTCGACAATATGCGCAGCGTCCGATTGGGGACGACCCGGGCATCCCGAAAGCTCTTCTTTCAACTCAACAAGGAGAGAGCCCGACTCGAGCGCGAGGGCTTCGAGGTCGAGCCCAAACTCATCGCCGAGCGCCTGGACGTCACCGAGGACGATGTGATCGAAATGGAATCCCGCCTCTCGCGTCCGGACACCTACCTCGACGCTCCTGCCCGGCGGGAAGACGGCCACGGAGCCACGGTGGGGGATAGCTTCGCCACCTCTGGACAAAGCGCCGAGAGCCAGGTGGGAGACGCGGAGCTTCAGGCCACCGTTCAACAACGGATCGAGGAATTTGCCGAGGGCCTCAACGAACGGGACCAGCGAATTCTCCGCGAACGGATCCTCGCCGACGAACCGCGCACCCTCGCCGAAATGGGCGAGGAATTCGGCGTCTCACGCGAGCGGATCCGACAGCTCGAAGCCCGGATGATCAAGAACCTCCGGACCTACGTGCAGGAGAACATGGTGGACTTCGATTATTACACCCCAGCGGAGGACTGATTTTGGGTCCGCTTGCGTCGCGAGATTCGAAGTCGAAACCCGGTGGCCGCTCGGGTATAGCCCGGCGGGCCTGGGTCCTGGGCCTGGGTCTGGTCTGGGTCTGGCCCTGCTGGCCTGCGGAGGCGAGCGGCCCGGCAGTGCCGAGGAATTCGACGACGGTTGGATCAAAATCGGCGATCAGCGGATCGCCCTCGAAATCGTGCGCACCCCCGATGAACAACGACTCGGCCTGGGCGAACGAGACTCCCTGGACTGGGGAAACGGAATGCTCTTCCAGTACGACACAGCGACCTTTCCCAAATTCTGGATGAAGGGCATGCGCTTCGACATCGACATCATCTGGATCCGCGACGGTCGAATCGTCGAGATCAGCAACCAGGTGCCCCACGTCCCGGGCCAAAACGGTCCCACGGTCTCGCCGCGAAGCCTGACGGATAGCGTACTCGAGGTGCCCTCGGGCTTCGCCCAGGCCAACCGCCTGCATCCGGGCCAAAGAGTGAAGCTCGAAATCTTCGGCGAGTAGCCCGGATCCGATCAGCGGGTCTTCACGGCCTCACCCGCCAGGTGCCCGATCTCGGGCAGGATGAGCTTCTCCAGGGCGAGACGGACCGCGCCCCGGGAGCCGGGAATCACGAAGACCACCCGCCCCCCGACCAAGCCGGCCAGCGCCCGGGAAAGCAGGGCCGCTGAACCGATGTCCTCGTAGGAGAGGAAGCGGAAAAGTTCGCCGAAGCCCGGGATCACCCGGTCGAGGAGCGGCTCCACGGCTTCCGGGGTCTGATCCCGGGGCGCCACCCCGGTGCCCCCGGTGAGGATGATGGCCTGGACATCGGCCCGGGCCAATTGGGCCTCGACCCGCACCCGGATCTCCGTCGGTTCGTCCGCCACGATCTCCCGGCTCAAAACCGGGTGACCGGCCTCAGCGAGCAGGGATTCGACCAGGGCGCCCCCAGTATCGGTTTCGAGGCTGCGGGTATCGCTCACCGTAATCACCGCCGTGGCGACCCGGGCCGGCGCCTGCTTGCGGTGGTGGTGACTCGCATGGCCGGGCTTCGCTTCGCTCATGCGTGATCGTCCACCCAATACGCGCCGTCGACAGCCTTTTCCTTCTTCCAGATCGGAACCGTCACCTTGAGGGTGTCGATGGCAAAGCGACAGGCCTCGAAGGCCTCGCCCCGATGGGGGGCGCAGGCGACGACCACCACCGCTGCATCGCCGATGACCAGATGCCCCACGCGATGGGCGATGGCCACGCGAGTGCCTGGCCAACGCTCAGCCGCCTCGTCGGCAATCTTTTCCATTTCCCGCTCGGCCATCTCAGGATAGGCCTCGTATTCGAGGAACTCGATTTCGTGCCCTCGAGCCCGGTCGCGCACCGTTCCCACGAAGGTCACCACGCCCCCGGTGTCCAGGCCCGCCACCCGAGCGGCGACCGCCGCTTCGTCCAGGGGCTTCTCGGAGATCGTGCAGCGCCTTTCGGCCCCGGAACCCCCGGCCACCGGGGGCAGCAGAGCCACCTCATCCCCCTCGGCGAGGGTTCCCTCGTCGCTGCTGAATTCGAGATTGACCGCCATCCTGAGGCGATCGCCCAGGGCCTCCACCGAGGGGTAGCGACGGGCGAGTTGCCCGCGCAAATCGGCCACCCGGGCACCGCTATCGAGTTCCATCTCGATCTCGGGCTGACCGGCCTCTTCACGAAGCGAACCAAAGAGACGCACCTTCACCTTCATTCTCGAATGTCCTTCGCCCAGCTGAATCGGAAATGCTCCGGAATCGCCAAGCCTACCCCGAACCCGGGGGTCCTTCCACGGAGGCGGGGAGCGAACAATTCGGTCGATAATCAAGGTCGGAGCAGGAAGCCACCGCCGGATCGGGCTAGTATGGGCGACCCATGTCGACCGCGGCCGAAAGCCCCGCCATCCTGTTCGAGAAGTCCCTTGCAAGCGGACGCATTCACTCGGGTTATGTCATCTCAGGGCCCGGCGATGCCCCCCAGGAGGGCGCGACCCATTTCGCCCGCGCCATCGTCTGCACGGCTGAGGCCGGCGAGCCGCGCCCCTGCGAGTCGTGCTCATCCTGTCGCACCTCGGGCATCGAGACCAAACCTGTCGACATTGATGGGAAGGACGGCCCCTATTTCCGCTTCATCGGGTCGCACCCGGATCTCTACTGGCTGGAAAAGGGGGCCGGGAGCAGCGCCATCAGCATCGAGCAAATCCGCCATCTCCAGACGGCGCTTCACCGCAGCAGCAACGCGGGAGGGCGGCGGGTGGTGGTGATCGCCAACGCAAAATGGCTCAACACCCATTCCCAGAATGCCCTGCTCCGGCTGATCGAGGAGCCCCCTCCCCTGACTTCCATCCTGCTCGCCACGGACACGCCCTTCAACCTGCTCACAACGATTCGCTCCCGCTGCATCCGGGTGACCCTACCCGGCGAATCCATACGCGACCTCAGGGGGCTCGAACTCTCGGAGGATGCCCGGAACCTCGTCTCCCGCCTCGACACGATTCACACCCTGGGCATGCCAGGCCTTCTCGACTGGGCGGAGGAGTACCACTCCAAGCAGGGCAAGCGAAAGGTTGCCGTCGAAGAACTCGACGAATTACTTTCCATCGGCTGCGACTGGCTCTACGAACGCATCAGCAAAGCCACTGAGCAGGGGCAGGAAATCGTTCGCGACGAACTCGATGCCTACAAGGCCGTAATGCGATGCCGACGTGAACTCGTTCGACGGAATACCAACACCCAGATGACGGCGGAAGAGTGCCTCTTCGCCATTCGGAGCGCGGTTCACTCATGAGTGAAAACTTCTACATCACAACGCCTATCTACTACGTCAACGCCGAGCCCCATATAGGCCATACCTACACCACCCTGATCGCCGACACCCTGGCGCGCTACCACGCCCTCGCGGGCGAAAGCTCTTTCATGCTCACGGGCAGCGACGAACACGGCGAAAAAGTGCTCGAGGTCGCCCAGGAACGCGGTCAGACTGCCGAGGAAGTCGCCGAGTATTACTCCACGACTTTCCGGGAGACCTGGGACACCCTCGGGATTCGCTACGACCGCTTCATCCGGACCACCGACCCGGACCATCGAGCCGTCGTCCAGAGCGTTCTTCAAGCGGTTTACGATGCCGGCCACATCGAGTTTCAGGAATACGAAGGCCTCTATTGCGTGGGCTGCGAGCGCTTCCTCACCGACCGAGATATCGAGGATGGACTCTGCCCGGACCACGAGCGTGCGCCCGAGAAGCGCACCGAGGCCAACTACTTCTTCAAGATGGGCTCGCACTTTGCGTGGCTGAGGGAATACATCCAGGAGAACCCGGATTTCATCCGCCCGGAGCGGTATCGCAACGAAGTCCTCTCGATGCTCGGGGAAGAGAGCGGTCTCGGCGGAGACCTCTGCATTTCCCGGCCCAAATCCCGCCTTGAGTGGGGCATCGACCTGCCCTTCGACTCGGACTATGTCTGCTACGTCTGGTTCGACGCCCTGATCAATTACCTCACGGGCATCGGCTACCCCGACAGCCCTCAATTCGAGGCCCTCTGGGCCAGAGCTGAGCACACTCTGGGCAAGGACATCCTAAAGCCCCATGCGGTCTTCTGGCCCTGCATGCTCAAGGCCATCGGCCTCAATCCCCCTCGCCACATCAACGTCCACGGTTTTTGGAACGCCGACGAGCGCAAGGTCTCCAAGAGCCTTGGAAATATGATCTCGCCCCTGACCATGAAGGAAAAATACGGATTCGAGCCCTTCCGCTACTTCCTGCTCCGGGAAATGTCCTTCGGCACCGACTCGAATTTCACCGAAGAGCTGATGGCGCTGCGGATCAACGCGGATCTGGCGAATAATCTGGGCAACCTCGTCAGCCGAACCCTCAACATGGTCACGCGCTTCACCGGGGGACACGTGCCCGAACCCGGGACACCCGGCGAACTCGAAGAAGAGGTCGTGGCCAAGGCCCAGTCGATCGTGCCCGAGATCGATGCCGCCATGCGAAGCACCCAGCCCCACCGAGCCCTGGAAGCCCTCTTCGGGCTGGTGGATACCGCCAACCGCTACCTCGAGCAGCGCGAACCCTGGAAGGTCGCCAAGCTCGAAGGCGGCGAGGAATCCGTACGCACCACCCTCTACACGTGCTGCGAGGCCCTTCGCATCACGGCGATCCTGCTCTCGCCCTTCATGCCCGAAACCGCGGAGGAGATCCTCAGGCGGGTGGGCCAGCCCGACGAACTCGAGAATGCACGACTGCCCGAGAGCATCGCCTGGGGAGGCAGCCGGGTCGGCACCGAAACCCATAAGGGCCAGCCGCTCTTCCCGCGCATCGACCTCGAGGCCCTGGCCGAGGAATCGGGATGAACAAGGGGCGACCGCAATCATGTGGCTAGACAGCCATTGTCACCTCACCGCAGACCGCTACGCCGAGGATCAGGATGAGGTCATCGCCCGGGCCCGGGAGGCGGGGGTCCAGGGGATGATCGCCATCGGTTCGGGCTACGGCTTCCCAGGGAATTCCCTGGCGGTAGAACTCGCCCATCGCGAGGCCGATATCCACGCCACGGTCGGGGTACATCCGCACGAAGCCTCCGAGTTCGACGACGAGGTACTCGCGCATCTTCGCCGTTGGCTCTCGGATCCACAGGTCGTGGCCCTGGGCGAATGCGGCCTCGACTACCACTACATGAACTCCGACCGGGAGGCTCAGCGCTCGGCTTTCGCAGGTCAGTTGGAACTCGCCCGGGAGCTCAAGGTCCCCGTGACCATCCACGTCCGCGGGGACGAGCCCAATGCGTATTCCGAGATGCTCGAGATCTGGCTCAGCGTCGGGGGCGGCGAACTCGAAGGCGTCCTGCATTGCTACACGGGCACCCGAGAATTCGCCCTCGAGGCCCTGGATGCAGGCTTCCTGGTCTCCTTCTCCGGCATCGTCACCTTTAAGCGGAGCGATGATCTGCGAGAGGTCGCCCGGGCGATCCCCCTGGACCGACTGATGGTGGAGACCGATGCGCCCTTCCTGGCACCCGAAGGTCACCGGGGAAAGCGAAACGAACCCGCCTGGGTCGCCTGCGTGGGTGAAACCATCGCCGAGCTTCGAGGGCTTAGTCCCGAGGAACTCGGCCGCATCACCAGCGCGAACGCCCGACGTTTTTTTCGACTGAACGAAACCCCAGCGGAGGGCGCGTGACCCAAGAGAGCCTGGAAGCGGAATATCTCGAGATTCTGGACCTCGCCCAACAACTCGCCCAGCAGGCGGGCGTCATCCAGCGTCAGCGCTACGAGACCCAACTCGACGTGCGCACCAAGAGCGCCTCCATCGATCTCGTCACCGAGGTGGACGGCGAGTGCGAGGCCCTCATCGTCGCGGGCATCCAGGCCGCCCGCTCGGGGGACGCCATCCTGGCCGAGGAGGGCGGGGGTGAGGATCATGGTAAGAGCCCCTGGCGATGGGTCATCGACCCCCTGGACGGAACCACCAACTACGCCCACGGTTTCCCGCGCTTCTGCGTCTCCATCGGCGTGGAGCATTTGGGCCAAGCCAGCGTGGCGGCGATCTACGACCCCCTTCTCGACGAACTCTTCCACGCGGTGCGCGGCGGTGGCGCCTGGCTGGGTGAACGCCGTCTGCAGGTTTCCAAGACCGCGGAGATGGGTCAGGCCCTGGTGGCCACAGGCTTCGCCTACGACGTCCACGAGAGCCGCGACGACAACCTCGCGCGCTTCGCCCAGGTCCTGAAGGCCGCTCGGGGGATCCGGCGCGACGGCAGCGCCGCCCTGGACCTGTGTTATGTCGCGGCCGGGAGACTCGACGCTTACTGGGAACTCAAGCTTCACGCCTGGGACGTCGTCGCGGGCTGCCTCATCGTCGAAGAAGCCGGGGGCACGGCGAGCAACACGAGAGGCGGCCCGGTCCCGGCATCGGGCGACGAGATCGTCGCCAGCAACGGCCTTCTCCACGATGCCATTCTCGCCCTGATGAAAACATGAAACCCGGGAGCCGGGCACGCACGACGGGGCACCCAGGACTCCGCGCACTCGCCTTGCTCGGGCTGACCCTGGCCCTCTGCCACTGCGGCCCCGTCGCCGAGCCCCGAGACAAATTGCACGCCGCGGTGCGCGGCCATGATCTGGAAGCACTCCGCGCACTCGCCGGGGACCCGGCCCGGGGGATCGACGAACCCGGCGACCAGGGGCGAACGGCCCTGCAACTCGCCGCCGAACTCGGTCGAGGCGAGGCCCTCGGAATTCTCCTCGCCGGAGGCGCCGACCCCAATGCTCCCGGCCCGAACGGGCGCTCGGCGCTTCACCTCGCCGCCCGCCGGGGCCACTTTGCCCTGGCCACCCCCCTCCTGGCAGCGGGTGCGGCGGCGGATTCGGTCAGCCCAGACGGCTGGAGCGTCCTGCATGCGGCGGCCCAGGGCGGCCGGTCCGACTGGATCGAGCTGCTGCTGGCCCGAGGCGCCGACCCCTGGGCGCGCACCGCCGGGGCGCCGGGGCTGCCCGGCAAGACCCCTCTCTACATCGCGATCCAATACGGCCAAGGCGAAGCCGTGGGGGCGCTCCTCGACGCCAC
>JAQWRT010000021.1 GCA_029243605.1 Myxococcota bacterium | reverse complement strand
GTCGCCCCATAATCCGACAGGTAGCGGGTCGCGGCAGGACCGGCGTATACCCACGAAAGGTCCAGCACTTTGAGGTCCGCAAGCGGTCCCCCCGCCTCGACAGGATCCGTCGGCCTTCGCGTCTCGGAGCGATCTTGAGACTCGGCCAAGAGCTCCGCCGTATGTTCGCCCAGCATCGGGGGCCGCCCGCTATACCGGATCGGAGTCTCGCTGAAGCGAGCGAAAGCGCCGGGATACATGACGTCCGTACCGAGTTCAGAATGCGAGATCGGAGTCCAAAATTCACGCGAGGCGAGCTGCACCGATTTTGCGAGATCGGACATATCGCTCACGGGAACGAGCAATACATCGCGCCATCGCGGCATCGAAGGTCCCGCTCAATCGATATCTGAAGGCGATCGCGCAGCAGATCCTCCCCTTGTCGCTCGAGATGGAACTCGGCACTTACACCACCGAAGACGCCAAAGAGGCTGGCATGGCCTTCATGGAGAAACGCGACCCCGTATTCCGCGGGCGCTAGAGGCCCTGGTGCTCTCGCTTGCTCGCTTCCCGGTGTTTCAGCCGGGAAAGCGGCCGATTCCGTTTCCCGCAGCCCTCGAGTTCCTGGTCCCCTCCCAGCAGGGCATGTGGGAGGTTGTCACCATCGAGGATCCCCAGAGCAACGTATTCCACAAGGCCATGAGCTTCCCCGGACCGTCCGGAGAAGCGCGTTTGCTCACGGTAAGCGGTAGCGAGGCAACCGTGAAGACCTGGCAGCACCGGAACGGAGCCCTGGTTGCAACCCATGTCTGGCAACAGGACTTCGGCGGTCGCTCCAGTCGCATACGCGACGTGGAGATCGCCGACCTCTACGGGGACGGAGAACAGGCTCTGGCGGTGGCCACCCACGATCAAGGCGTGATTGCGATCCTGCGTGTGACTGCGGGCGAAGGGTTTTCAGCCGAGGAGATCGACCGGCAACCCGACACCTTCGTCCACGAGGTCGAGATCGGGGATCTGGATGGCGACGGGGTGCCCGAGGTCTACGCGACCCCCAGCGAGCCGAACCGCCTCGACGGAAGCGAACAGAAGGGCACAGTCGTGCGATACATCCCTGGGAAGGGAGAGGGGAGGTTCGTGGTTGCGGACCTGGGCCTGCGGCACGCCAAGGAGATCCTCGTCGACGACGTCGACGAGGATGGACGGGACGAACTCTACGTCGTCATCGAGGGCGAGATAGACAAGCCGACACAGCAACTCGAAAAGCAGGTCGAAATTCGGCGCTACGAGGCGGACACCGACCCCACCGCCGGCACCCTGATCGCCAAGATCCCCGATCGGTTTGCGCGCTTTCTGACCGTCGGAGACATCGAAGGCGACGGCGACAAGGAGATGGTGGTGGCGGGTTTCGTCAGCGGACTCTGGCTTCTGCGTCCGCAATCCGCCGGGGCCTGGAAGATCGAGTCCATTGATCCCAATTCGGGTGGCTTTGAGCACGCGTCGATCCTGGCGGACCTCGACGAAGACGGCCGCGACGAACTTTACGTAGCCAGCGACAGGGAAAAATTGGTACGACGCTACGAATGGGACGGGAAGCGCCTCGTCGGCCGGGTGATCCGCCGTCGCAAGGAGCCCGGGGACATCTTCACCTGGAACCTGATGCCCGTTCCGATTGGGCTGGTCCCGCGCTGATTCTCAGGCGACCCGCAGTCGAGTCATACCGGTGACAGCCAACTCACCCGCTGCCGAGTTGGCTGTCGCGTGAGCCGGGGGTGTGCCCCCCGGCGGGGCCAAGCGAATGCGGTGACTAGCTTCGACGCCTGTGCGCTGCGAGCCCCACGAGCCCCATCCCGAGCAGAACCAGTGTGCCGGGCTCCGGTATGGCGGTCACTGTCGCGCTGACGTTGATGAAATGGCCGTCGAGGTTCCGGTCTCGGGCGGAAGGCAGATTTCCGTATTCGCCCGCGCTGACACCGCTTACGGGGCCACCCGCTTCATCAAGGCCGAGCAACACCGCAGACTCGTCGTCTTCAGAGTTGTCGGCGGTCGAGGTCCAATTCACGACGAAGTCCAAGGTGGTGATGCCCGTCAGACCCGTAAGGCTACTAAAGCCGATCTCGGAAAAAGTCTCCGTGGCATCGTAGTAACCCAGAGCCAACAACTGTGCGCTCGTCGAGTGCGGAACACTCACAGACCCGTTGATGGACACTGTGACTGCGCTGACGCTGGCCTCGGATTGACCGAAGAAGCTGTCGTCGTCTCGCACTAGGACGCCCTGGAAGAGGCTCACGATGGCGATGTCGTAGAAGGTACCCGGATCGGCGCTCACGCTCAGCGAAAGGTTATAGGAGTTGGTCGTGACGGCATTGACGCCCGTAAAACTCGCATCCGACCACAGGTTCGACGCGTAGCGACCCTCCGCGCCCACGCTGGCACCGACCGAATCGACGATGGTGCCACCCGGGGTGAGGATAGAGACCGCGCTCGTGTTGTTGGAAGAACTACCGCCGTTTACAGCGTTATCGGCGGTGTTGGACCCGGCCGGGGCGATCGTCACTCCCGAAATGGTGAGCGCCTGGGCGCTGGACCCTAAGAGCAGGCCGAAAGCTAAGAATAAGAAGCCAAACCGCTTCGTCGACGTGAGTACGCGTTCCATGGAATCTCCTTCCCAAGAGATTTCTAATTACTGTTAACTCGTGCATGCCCCGCAGGGATTCTGGCCAGCCCATGCGTCAAGGGCCAACCGCCAGCGGTAACGTCTTCGGAGTCAGTCTCTCATGAAGCGGAACAAAAAAAAAGCATAATCCGTAAAAAGACGCAGTGGGCTTAAGAGCCCATAAAGCGCGAACGCTCGACTCGGACTCGAATCAATAGGATAAAAATCTTCATATGTTGTTCATTTTTGGCAGGACTGCGGCCCCAGAGGTCCTAATCGGATCGATCAACTATTGCTCAGACCATCCTAGAGCCGGTTAGAGGGGCATAGTGCACACATCCGGCTGCACCCGCCTCTCCGGGACGCACTGCGCACTCTCCTGGCCAAGGCCTCAAATGGCTCCGCTTGAGCCAGCTTGTGGGCCGCCCTCCTCTACCGCTCTCGGATCGACCGCGCAGGCGTTCCGAGGAGACAGACACAAAGCAGAGACCAGCCGAGCCAAGACCCCGATAAAGCCCGTGGGGGCTGGCCGTAGCTCAGGAATCAAGACACCCCGATGTCCCGAAGACGCCCGTGCGCCCACGGCCCACCGAGTGAAGGCCCGGGGAGCCTGCAGCGGCGCCCCTGACGCGCGCGCACCTTGAAATCGCCCCGCCCCCAGGGGCTCCCCTAGGAGTTTAAAATAGCGCCCATACCCGGACGTTATGCCAGCACCCAGCTTGTATGTCCTATCCCCTCGATGCGAGCACACAGGCCATGGCCATCATGACCGGGCCGGCCCACCGAATCGGCACCCGATCCTTGCGTATCAGGAAATAAAGCCCCAGCGAAGCCGCCACCATGACAAAATCGTGAAGCAGCACCGGTGTCCGAGTCTCCCGGGGCAGATCCACGACATTGAAGGGGATGAAAAGCGCCCATAGAATCGCCAACCCCACGCTAAGGGGCCGCAGCGCATCGTACGTCGCCTGGCGCTGCGATGTTTTCAGCGAATCCTCGAGGACCCGATCAAGGGGCGCCGAATTCGGAGAAGCATCCCCTGCGCGCCAAATGGGCTCGACCCCCTCGGCCGTCCCCAGTGGGTTCGAGCCAAGAGGCCCGGCAGCGCGCCCGCCTTTTGCATTTTTCGGCCTACTCATTGGGGATCAAGATAGAGCACTATGGGGGCGAATAGAAAGTCCAAAGAACCGTCACGGGGCTCTCCTAGGGATTCAACAACGCCCAGGCTCGGACGTTGTGCTGAACGGCAGCTTGAAT
>JAQWRT010000068.1 GCA_029243605.1 Myxococcota bacterium | reverse complement strand
ATAAGGTGGCCTTCACCGGCAGCGTGGCCACAGGGCGCAAGGTGGCGGTGGCCTGTGCCGAGCAACTGATTCCCTGCACCCTGGAACTCGGGGGCAAGGACGCCATGATCGTCTGTGACGATGCCAATCTCGATTACGCGGCGGCGGGAGCCGTGGCCGGGGCCTTTATGAATACAGGCCAGTACTGCTGCGGGACCGAGCGCGTTTATGTCGTCGACTCGGTTGCCGATGCCTTCACCGAGAAAGTCGTCGAGCGCGTCGCGAAATTGCGCCAGGGGGCAGAGGGTGAATTCGACGTGGGCGCTATTTTTTGGCCGCGCCAGCTGGAAATCATCGAGGAGCATATGGCGGATGCGCGCAGCCGGGGGGCACAGATCCTGGCCGGGGGGCGCAGAAACCCTGATTTCGAGGGCCTCTTCTACGAGCCCACCGTCGTGGTGGATGTGGATCACACCATGCAGCTTATGCGGGAGGAGACCTTCGGTCCGATTCTGCCGATCATGCGGGTTGCCAACGAGGAGGAAGCCATCGAGCGGGCCAACGACAGCGCCTATGGGCTCGGTGGAAGCGTATGGACCCGAGATAACGCCAAGGGAGTTCGCATCGCTCAGCGTATCGAGTCTGGGAGCATCTGCGTGAACGATATGACGATGACCTACGGGGTTCAGGAAGCTCCTTTTGGCGGCCGGAAGTCGAGCGGAATCGGTCAGGTGAACGGCGAGACCGGGTTGCGAGGCTATTGCCACGCCGAACCGATCCTGGTCGATCGACGCGGGGGCAAGATGTCCGAAGGGCGTTATCCCTACCGTGCGAAATCCGATGCCGGCCTGCAGAAATTTATCCAGTTTCTCTGGGGGACAAGTATCGGCCGTTGGCTGTCGTGACGATTTGTCGAGGCTGAGCTTTTTCCCAGGCACGATTCTGAGAAGGCTGTGTCTGTGAAGTGAATGTATTTGTGGAGGGAATGGGCATGAAGGGCGAAACTTTTTCGGCAAACGAGCCGCGGCGACTCTGGACCCGGCGCGGGGTTCTTATGGGTGGGGTCAGCGGGTTCGCTGGCTTCTTTCTGATTCGATCGGGGGCCGGGGCAAGCGCCGCTGAAGTGGGGGCACCGACACTCCCCAAAGCCACCCAAGAGGCCCTGGATACGAGTCCCCTCGTCTATATCTCCCCGCTTCTGGCCGACGGAAAAGAGAGCCGCTGTCACGGCGAGGTCTGGTTTTTTGTCGACGGGGGGTCGGTGGTGATCGTGACGGCAACGGATCGCTGGAAAGCGAATGCCGTGCGCCAGGGCAGGGACCAGGCAAGGCTCTGGGTCGGTGATTTTGGCCAAGTGGGCAGGTCTGGGGATCGCTACCGAAAGGCGCCCAGCTTCGTCGCCGATGCCGAAATTATCTCGGATAGAGCCGTCTTTGATCGTTTACTGGAATCCTTCGCCAAACGTTATCCCGACGGGTGGGCAAAGTGGAAACCCCGTTTCGAGAAGGGTTTCGCCGACGGCAGTCGGGTGATGATCCGCTACTCGCCCGCATCGAAAACGGTATAGCCCGGGGCCTTTAGAAAATCGCCGCCGTGCGCTCCAAGACCCAGTAGACGGCCAGGACTCCGATGGTGTAGGCCGGGAGCTTGCGCAGCCAACTCGGCGCGCGCTCTATGGGCCCGCGCAGGAGTGCTTCTCCGGCGAGGATGACGGCGACGAAGGCCAGTTGGCCGAGTTCGATGCCGACATTGAAGGCGAAGAGCGCGAGGGGAATCTCGTCGTCCGGCAGACCGATTTCTGCCAGGGCTCCGGCGAATCCCATCCCGTGGAGCAGGCCGAAGGCCAGGGCCACCAGCCAGGGCTTGCGGCGCAATAGACTCGGCCGGTCGGGGCTTCGCGTAGTCAATTCGACCGCCAGAAGCAGCACGCTGGCCGCGATCAGGACCTCGATCAGCGCCGAGGGCACCCGGACAAAACCCAGGGCCACAATGGAGAGGGTGACGCTGTGTCCCACGGTGAAGGCCGTGACCGTCTTCACCAGAGGGCGCACGCCGACGACCAGCAGAATCAGGCCGAGAACGAAGAGGAGATGGTCTGGCCCGCTCAGAATATGCTCGAAGCCGAGGGTGGTATAGGACGCGATGACTGCGCTCTTCGTGACCCGGTCGGGAATCAGGAAAACGGAGTCCCCGGCTCGAAGCACGGTGCTGACCACTCGGCCATCGGGCAGGATCACCCGGACCAGAACATCGATTCGCGTGGCCTCGAGGCCGGCGACCGCCAGGCTCTGGCCCACCAGTCCGGTGGCCTCGGGGCACTGGATAGTCCAAACCAGGGTCACGCTCTTGGCATCTTCCCGGACCTGGGGGTCGTCGAGGGAGGGGCAGGCTTCGGGGAGTACCGGACGGATATCGGCGCCGCGCGGGCGCAGCCGCGAAGTTTTCCACGACACCTCGGCCAGGCCAGCGTCGAGTGCCTTCACCTCGAGCAGGGCGGGGGCGAGGGGGTGGGCGGGGGCTGGGAAGGGGAGGAGCAAGGCGAGGGCCAGCATGACCAGGCCGGTTCGCACTGTTCTTATGGATTCGGGCACTGTATTCCTCGTTCGCTGGGGTGGCAGATCACCGTCAGCGATAAAGCGGGTCATTCCGAAGTCACTCGAGCGGAGGACCTCGGGAGATTGCTCAGGCGGGCTTGGCTACCGAGGTTTCTTTGGCCGAGTCCGCGTCGATTTGGCCCGGGGGTAGACGAAGCAGCGCGAGGGCTTCTTCCTCGGTCTGGGTGAAGGCTTCGAGATCGGTGGTGACGCAGAATTCGACCATGATGCCATTGGGGTCGAGGAGATAGACCGAGCGGCACCAGCCGTGGTCGACCTCCTGCATCTGGTCGATTCCACGGGTGTGAAGTTGGGTCACCATGGCTTCGAGCTCGGCTTCGGTATCGAGGCGGAAGGCGAGGTGGTTGACCCAGACCGGCAGCCCGGCAGCCACGGAGATCGCCGTGGAGTAGTCGTCCTTCTCGCCGACATCCTCGATCTGGAAAAAGGCCAGATGGTCCCCGTTGCCGAGGTCGAAGAAGAAATGACGGAAATAGCCTTCGCCCTGGGCGTGATTCTCGGTGTGGACCAGGGGCATGCCGAGCTTCTCGCTGTAGAAGACATAGGTCGCCTCGGGGTCCCGGGTTGCGTAGGCGACGTGATGCAGGCTTTTCGATTGGATGGGCGAAGCGGTTGTCATGGGGGTACCTCCGGAACTCGAGGGGCTGCTTATGCAGCGGGCTAGGGCAAACTTTACGCCAGAGTTCCGGAGCCAGCCAAGGGGAGAAGAAAGCGCCCCGGGGCGGCGGTTCCGAGCCGGCGTTACCGGCCCCGGGCGCGGGAACCGGGGCTCGCTATCCTGAGAAGAACTGAGCGTGAATACTGTACGCCTCCGGGAAGGAGTCCATCTCCATGAGCGATTCGCCGCCGGTCCTGCCTTCGGGCCTTGTCGCCTTCGTCAAGCGCGACTGCCCGACCTGCGAAACCGTGGCTCCGGTACTCGGACAACTGGCCGAGGCGGGCGCATTGACCATTTACTCCCAGGACGATCCTGAGTTTCCGAAAGGGCTTGCGGTCGAGGACGATACCGAGCTTGAATTTTCCTGGCATCACGCGATTGAAACCGTTCCTACCCTGATTCGGGTGGAGGCGGGGAAGGAAGAAGCCCGGACGGTGGGATGGGATCGGGAGGCCTGGGAGGGCCTGGCCGCCACCCAAAACCTCGGTTCGGGTCTGCCCGATTTCCGGCCCGGTTGCGGCTCGCTTTCCGTCGATCCCCAGAACGCGCTGGATCTGGCTGTTCGCTTTGGTTCGGCTTCGCTGAAGGCGAGGCGCGTCGAGTACGCGGCTCTGGAAGACGAAATGGAAGCGGCCTTCGAACGCGGCTGGACGGATGGGTTGCCCGTGGTTCCGCCCACCGAGCGCCGGGTCTTCGCCATGCTTCAGGGAACCAGTCGAGCCCCCGACGAAGTGGTGGCGGTGGTTCCGCCGGATCTCGTCGAGTGCAGCGTGGAAAAGGTGGCGATCAATGCCGTTATGGCGGGGTGCCGTCCCGAGTATTTGCCTGTGGTTCTGGCGGCGGTGGAGGCCGCCTGCACCGAGCGTTTCAATATGCATGGGCTGCTCGCCACCACAATGCCCGCGGGCCCGGTGATCATCGTGAACGGCCCGATCCGCCGGGCGATCGGGATGAATTCCGGGGGTAATGTCTTTGGGCAGGGCAATCGCGCAAACGCGACTATTGGGCGTGCGCTGCAGTTGGTGGTTCGCAACGTAGGAGGCGGGAGACCCGGTGAGGTGGATCGCGCGGCTTTTGGGAATCCGGGCAAGCTCTCGTTCTGTTTTGCCGAAGATGAGGAAGGCTCGCCCTGGGGCCCGCTCTCCGAGGATCTGGGGGCCGAGCCCGGCGCCAGTACGGTGACTCTTTTTCCGGGGGAGGGGCCGCGGGTCATCGTCGACCAGCTGTCTCGGGAGCCCGACTCTCTTGCGCGATCCTATGCGGCGAACCTGCGCAGCCTGATCCACCCCAAACTCGTCCTGGGTTTCGACTGTGTCCTGGCCGTGGGGCCCGAGCATGCTCGGGTATTCAGTCAGGCGGGTTGGAGCAAGAAACAGCTGCAGGAGCGTCTTCACGAATTGTTGATAATCCCCACCGAGGAACTCGTGCAGGGGGCGGGTGGGATCACCGAGGGTGTTCCCGTGGGCGTTTCCGCGCCGGCCCTTCCGAAGTTTCGCCCGGGTGGTATTCTGGTCGTGTATTGTGGGGGCGACGCCGGCTTGTTCTCTACTATGATCGGCGGCTGGGTAACGGGTGAGGTGGGCAGCCTGCCCACCCTACGGGAGATTCGACCATGACGAGCACCGGGAATGGAGCGGAGGCAGCGACGGGCTTCGTCGTTCTCGATCCCACGGGCGAGCGCTCGTTGCCGATTCGAGAGCGGTTGCCTCGTCCCAAGACGCTCGAGGGCCTGGACCTGGCTCTACTCGATATTTCCAAAGCCCGCGGCGATATCTTCATAGATCGCCTGGCCGAGCTCTTCGGCGAGCGGGGCGCTCGAGTCAAGCGCTTCAGCAAGCCCACGTTCACCAAGCCCGCTCCACCCGACGTACGCCGCCAGATCGCCGAAGAGTGCGCGGCAGTAGTCGAAGCTCTTGCGGATTGAGGCAGCTGCACGTCGTGCAGTGTGCACGACATGGTGAATCTCGAAGGGCAGGGCGTCCCTGGCGTCTTCATCGCCAGCGATGTCTTTGAGGACGGAGCCTTGCGCCAGGCCAAGGCGCTCGGCGCCGATCCGGCGGCTGTCTATCTTCCCCACCCGATCCAGGACCGAACCGACGAGGAAATGGTGGCTATGGCGGATGCAGCCTTCGAGGAAATCGTGGCGCGGTTGGTGCAAGACTGAATCGACGCGGCGGACCCTTGAGGGGGAAGCGGTGGCGAGATCGCGGGGGGGGCGGCCCATGTTGAAGTTAATTCTGATCGCCATCGGCGGCGGCATGGGGACCCTGGCTCGCTACGGGATGGCGGGCTTCGCCCAGCGTCTTGCCGACCATCATTTCCCGGTGGGCACCCTGATGGTGAATCTTCTCGGGTGTTTCGCCGTTGGGGCTATCTCCGCCTTTTTTGCCGGGCCGGTGGAGATCCGAGATGAGTACCGCTGGGCCCTGGTCGCTGGCTTCCTCGGCGGGTTTACCACCTTCTCGGCCTTCGGGTTCGAGACCTTCGTTCTCTTCGAAAGCCGGGAAGCGGGCTTCGCGTGGGCAAATATCGTGGTCAGTACCCTGGGTGGCTTGGCAGCGGTTTGGGCGGGCTATCGGCTGGTGGGTGCGCTCCAGCATCCCGGAGTGGGCTGAGGGTGAACTGGTACCCGAGGGAGAACGCCTTCCCCCGGGTTTCTGGCTCAGGCTTCGGCGCTGAAGCGCACCTTCATTTCGGCGCAGCTCCGCACCAGGGAAGAGGGGACGATCACGGGGCCGCCGTCGCTGAATTCCATATCGGGTAGCCGTGCCAGCAATTCCCGGAAAGCGACGCGCATTTCCATCCGCGCCAGGTTGGCGCCCAGGCAGAAGTGACTGCCAACTCCAAACGCCAGGTGGCTGGGATTGCGTTCGATCCGGAAGACCTCGGGATCTTCAAATTGCCTTGGGTCGCGGTTGGCCGACGGATAGACCACCAGGACCTTCTGGCCCGCCAGCAACTTTTCGCCGTGCAGTTCAGTTTCCTGTGTCACGGTTCGCCCGAAGCTGTGGACGGGTGAGACGAGTCGCAGCATTTCCTCCACCGCCATGGGGATCAGCCCGGGGTCGTCCAAGAGCTTCTGGCGCTCTTCGGGGTTTTCGATCAGCAGTTGCATGCCACCGGAAATCCCGTTTCGTGTCGTCTCGTTGCCCGCCACCATGAGCAGGGTGAGAAGCATGATGAGTTCGTCGTTCGCCAGGGCTCCCTGGTCGAATCCCGCCATCTCGTTCATGACCTCGCGATTCTCAAAGGTCTGGAGCAGGCCATCGTCGTGGGCGCCGACCAGGATGCTGACCAGGTCGTCCTCGGGATTCTGACGGCGGGTCTCGAGGATATCGGTGAGGTACGAGGAATACTCGACGAAGGCTTGGCCCGCCGCCGCCATGATTTTGGGATTGTCGAAATTTCCGTCTCCGGCAATCATGGCATCCGACCACGCGTGGAAGCGCTTTCGGTCCTTCTTGTGGATGCCCATCATCTCGGCAATCAGCAGCAGGGGCAGGGGAACAGCGATGGATTCGACGAAATCGCACTCGCCGCTCTTGGCGATGGCGTCGATGGAATCGGTGGTAATTTCGACAAAGGTTTCCTCGAGTTTTTTGACCATCCGAGGCGTGAACCCCCGGTTGATCATCGCTCTCAGGTGACCATGGCGCGGTTCGGGTTCGTCGATCAACCCCAGTCGCGAATCCAGCGCGGGACGAACCCCCTGATCCGACGTGAAGAGCGACTGATCCTTCGAGACGTAGGAGACGTCGGCAAAGCGCGTAATCACCCAGAGCTGATCCTTTTCCGACCAGTAGACCGGGGCGTTGTCCCGCAGCCAGGCCAAGCGGGGATTCATCTCGGGACCCCAGCTGGGGGCCGCGAGGTAGGAAATGTCGGGGTTCATTCGTTTGTACTCCTTCAAGAGAACGGGGATGGATCAGTGAGGGGTCAGGGCGAGGTCGCCGATTGTTTTTGTTAGGAAAGAGGAATCAGTCTTCGGCCTCGATCAAACTGGCGAAGATTTCTCCGTAGAACTTGCTGCTCTCGGCGAGACCCTGGGCGGAAAGCGGGTTGTTGCCCATCAGGTTTTCCGTGAGGCTCGCCGTGGTGAAATGACCGACCACGATGTTGAAGAACGTGACCAGCAGGTAGGGCATCTGTTCGGATCCCCAGCGATGCACCGCAGGGGTGGCCTCCAGCATTTTCATGCTCTGGGCGATGGCCGGACGCAGCCAGTTCTCGAGAAGGGGGGCGAGGTGTTGCCCTCCGGCGAGCAACTCGTATTGGATCAGGCGGGGAAGGTTCGGCCGATCGCCGAGCAGCATCATCATCTCGCGGATCAGGCTATTGGGCTCGGGGTAGTCCCCGCTGACATCTTCCATGGAGGCGGAGAGGACGCTCAGCACCGGCCCCATGCCCCGCTCAAGGACCGCCGCGTAGAGTGCCTCCTTGTTGGCAAAATGGTTGTAGAGGCTGGGAATGCGGATCCCGACGACGTTGGCGACATTGCGCAAGGTGGTGCCGGCGTAGCCCTTGCGAGCAAAGCAGGCCTCGGCGGCATCGAGGATGCGCTCGGAGGTGTGCTGGCCGCGCCGCCGGGGCGGGGCGGGGGTGATTTCGGGGCTGGGGGGCACGCGATTCCTTCGGGCCGAGAGAGATGATAAAGCTAACGAGCGTTAGTTTCTCATAATGGGCGCGCGTGTCAAGGCATCCCCAGGCCCCCACGGGGGTCTCGGATTGGTTCTCCGGGCCGGGGGAGGCGCTAGCGGATGGCGACGGGGTTGATGATGGCCTGGACGGTGCCCACTAGACGCGGTTGGCCGAGCACGAAGAGAAATTCGCCGACCCCATCGGCGGCCAGCGCCTGGGTGTTCATGTTCTCGAGAATGTAGACGCCGTAGCGCGCGAGGAGCTCGGGGTGGACGGGAAAGGCCATGGTCGGATCTTCCGGGGGCAGGGCCTCCAGGGCCCAGGTATCCGCGCCGATGGCGACGACTCCGAGTCCGGCGAGGTAATGGGCGCCTTCCAGCCCGAGGCCCGGCTGTCCGGCCATGAAGCGTTTGGGATCACTCGCCGCGAGTTCCTGCCAACCCGTATGAAAGAGCACGACGTCGCCCTTTTCGATCTCTACCCCCTGGCTGCGCGCCGCCGCCTGGATCTCCTCGGGGTTGAAGGCGGTGGCCGCGGGTACCGGGCTGACCCCATAGTGTTGGGTCATGTCCAGCAGGACTCCTCGGGTCACTATGGGGGGGAGGGTGTCCATCCCGAATTTCAGCAGGCCCGCGGTGGAGACGAACTCGTCGGCCCGGGTGTTGTTGTAGTAGACGTGGTTCTTCCCCATGTGGCCGAGTCCGTCGATCTGACTCCCGATGCCCATCCATGTTTGAACGAGGTCGTCGTTGCCCGTGGCCCGATTGCTGCCCAGGGGCGTGCCCATCCCGTCGGAGAGTTGGACCACGGTGACCTGGTAGTTGCGAGGCCCGTAGGCCGGGGTGGTCGGGCCGGTGGGAACGCCTAGCGCGTAGGTCTTGCCCGTTGTGATCAACTTCGCGGCCTCCAGCACCTTGGCCGGCGACAAGTTGTTGATGGCGCCCAGGGTATCCTCGGGTCCGTAGGGAGAGGCCGGGTAGGGGGAGGCGGGAGAGGGCGAGTGAGGCGAGTGCGAGTCGGCCAGAATCCAAGGGGGAAGCAGCAGGAAAAGAGCGGCGACCAGGGTGAGGGGGCGAAGCATGGCGGGACTCCTTTTCGAAAAACGAGGCGGGAAGCTCGGGAGATCACAGTAGCAGTCTGGGACGGCTCTAAAATTCGAGAGAAATGTGTTCTGGGAGGTCGGTTCGAGTGGGCGAGCGCTATCGCTTGTTTCGGATGTCGGAGTACACTCGGCGCCGGGCTTGAAACCTTGCCCTGGAATAGGACTGGTTCGAGTAAGCGAGGGAGATTTCGGGTACGACGTCAACGCGCGGAACCAGGTGATCGCGCTGAGCGATGACTGGGCTTCCCTGGCCAAGAGCGGTTCCGCCAGCGGACTCACTCGAGACGAGATCGTGGGTCGTTCGATCTGGGATTTCATTTCGGGCAAGGAAACGCGTTACCTCTACGAATTCCTCTTCGAGAAGGTGCGGACTCGGGGTCAAGCCGTTGAGTTCAGCTTCCGCTGCGATTCGCCCAATTGTCGGCGCTTCATGTCGCTGGCACTTTCTCCCTTGGATCAGGGGAGCCTCCGGCTCGCGGGAAGAACCCTGCGCTTGGAGTACCGGACAGCGGTTCAGCTCCTAGATCGGGCAGCGGCGCGGCCCAAGAATTTTCTGACGATCTGCAGTTGGTGTAAGGGCATCCGTTTGTCTCCGAATCGTTGGGTGGAGGTCGAGGTCGCCCTACGGGAGCTCGGCCTCTTTCAGGAGAGTCTGCTGCCTTCCTTGACCCACGGAATCTGTACCCACTGCGAGAGTCGAATCGAGACTTTCTGAAAACTGACCTATGGTCTGTCGGCGGGCAATATCGCGATGGAGTGTGTGAACAGGGTATGAGGTTTCTTGCGCTCGTTACGATTTTCCTGATCGTCTTCGGTCTATCCCTCGGGCTCTATCTTTTTCGCCCCTTCCTTGTCTACCCCGAGCCCGCCGAGTTGAGTTGTTTGGATCCCCAGCAGGGATACCTCGAGGTGTTGGGTCCTCCGGGCCAGGTCTATGGGCTGGGGCTCAGCTATGCCGGACACATCAAGGAGTCACCCGGTTTATACGACCCCGGTGCGGGATTGCTCGCGTTTAGCAAGCGTGCCCATGCGGTCAATCGGGGGGATGAAATCGCGTACCCCTCTCGGGACGACCTGCTACAGGGAGTTCGTAATCTCGACCCCCTGCACGCCGAAGTGCTCGAGGAAAAATTCCCAGAGATTCCCGCGCTTCTCGATTACGAGGTTGAGGTCGGTCTTCAGATCCGAGAAGACATCGCGCTATCCGATCTCGGACGAAGTGATTTCGTTCCGCCCATTGGGTATTTCGTCGCCAACGACGTTACGGCGCGTATTCTGATCGGGATGGCGCCTGAGTTTGGGGCCACGGTGTCGTATCTCGCCGAGGGCAAGGGGCTCGCGGGGTTCCTTCCGGTGGGCGATCGGGTTTGGGTTCCCGCCCAGGCCGGGCCGGATGCCTGGCTCTGTGTCGAGTTGAAGACCGAGGTGAACGGCGAATTGCGCCAGCAGGCATCCTCAGCGGATATCATTGTTGGCCCCCGAGAAATCCTGGCGGGGGTCGCGGGTGCCTTTGGTCTGATGGGTTTTAAAGCGGGTGATTGGGTGCTTACGGGAACGCCCCCCGGCGTGGCCTCCCAGGTTCCTGGCTGGATCCAACGGGCCCTATCCCTGGTCGATCCCAGCGCCGAGACCAAGCTTGATTTTATGATCCGGGGCGCTGGCTCCGACCCCGCCTATCTTCGTCCAGGCGATGAGGTGACCGTGAGTGCCGAGATCCTGGGAAGTAAAACCAGTCGGATCACTCGTTGAGCTTCCGCCTGGCGCTCAGAGGAGGCCGTTGCGATGCCCGATGAACTGAGGCTTGGTGCGGTCTACGAGCGGAGCGTCGCGGCCTCCCTCGAGCGCGTTTGGGAGAACGTTCACGATTGGGAACACCTCCCCTGGCTTCACGGAGGTGCCTTCTCGAGCATCGAATTGGAGGAATCCGGGGATTGGGGTTGGCGAGCCCGGATCGGCCTTGCCGGGAGCGACGAAACCCTGCGGGTGGAATTGCGTCGAGAACTCGATTGCGAGGTCTACCACACCCGGACTCTGGCGGGCCCGGGCCAGGGCTCGGATACCCTCGTGCGATTAATGCCCCGATCCGAGCGGGTGACCGATATTCGCGTCGAATTCTGGCTCGCTGTCCCCGATGAGCATCAGGCCGAGATGCTCGGAAAGGGGTTACTTACCCTCTATACCCGACTCTGGGACGAGGACGAGGCGATGATGGTGCGGCGTCAGGAAGTCATCGATGGCGTTCGCTCGAGTCCGGCCCGAGCCGGTGTCACTGCCCCCGCGCCCTTGCCCTTGGGGCCGTGGTCCGAGTTGTCGGCCCGGTTGCCCCTGGTCGTGTCCACCGCCCAGGGTGAATTCCGGGTGGTGGAGACCGATTCGGGCTTCTTTGCCCACTCGGTCTTCTGTCCCCATCGTGGCGGTCCCCTCGGCGAAGGTGCAATCGAGGCAGGCCATGTGGTGTGTCCCTGGCACGGCTACCGCTTTGAGTTGGCCAGCGGCCGGGCCGCGGATGGGCGTCGCTGCCAAACGGCCAAGCCCCCGCGCGTGGAATTGGGGGCCGACGGTCAGGCGCTCGTGATCTTTGCCGAGGACCACGCCGCTCAAGCATAGTCGGGCGAGGGCGAAGGGACTCTCGGAGTCGGGGCCGGCCCTGGCGGACTAGGCACCCAGGCAGCGCCGGATCGCCTCCCGGTGGAAGGCCATCAGGCTTTCCGCCGATATCAATTCCGCCGGATCGCTTTGCTGATGCAGGGAGGGCAGGGTGTGAAAGGGAATGGCCGGGTAGGCATGATGCTCGGCGTGGTAGGGCATATTCCACATCAGCCAACTCAGACCCGGGTGGACGAGAAACGTGCGGGTTCTCTCGAACTGGCTTCCCTGGTGGGCCATTCCGGAATGCTCCGCCATCAGGTAGATGCCGAGCCCCAGGTGTGCGAGGGGCCAGGCGAGCAGGAAGAAAGCGAAGCCGGGAACCAGGAGGAGGCCCAGCCCGCCGCCGCCGACTATGAGTAGGGCACTGAGCCGGCTTTCCCATGCGACGCGCCGGCGTTTGTCCTGGCCGACAAAGGGGAAGAGTGGATGCCAGAGCGAGTAGGGAAAAAATGCGCACGCCAGGGTAAATGCGAGTTTTCCCAGCATCAGCGGTTGTCCCGAAACCCGGACCAGATAGCTCAGGGGGTTGCCTGCCCAGTCCGTGAAAAAATCTGGCGCCAACGAGATTTCCGGGTCCCGTTCGGGGTCCTGGGTCCAGCGGTGATGGGCGAGGTGCATCTCACGAAAGAAGCTTGGGCTCTGCAGCATTGGGAGGGCGCCGAGCCAAGTCCCCGCGCTGTTGGCGAAATCACTCGAGAACGCCGTTCGGTGCCCGGTCTCATGCATTAGGGGAAAGAAGCCGACCAACGCGACCGCGCAGAGGATCAGGGCGACCCAGGCCGCGAGACTCTGCTGGTTGTAAAAATGTACGGCCGCCCATCCCGAGAGAGCGAAGCTGACGACGGTGACGGCTGCCCGAGCGAGTCCGGGGCCGTCTTTCTTCAGCATGAGTCCGCGCAGGTTTTCCGGTGATAGCCGGTCGCCGGTCAAGACGGGGTTGAGCCGGCGTTGGAATTCGAGCCGCCTAGGAAATCGCGTAGGAAGCTTTCTTCTTCGGGGTCGAAGGGCGTGCCGTCGGCGCGCAGAATGTCGTGAAACCAGATCTCTGGCTCGGTGGGTGCTTCGTCTTGAAACCAACTCCACCAAGGACAGATGGTCTGGGTCCGGCCACTCACCAACCCCCAATTGATGGCACCGATTCCTCGCTCGCTAAAAATCGGTATGTGAGTTTGAAAGAGACTCTTCATCTGGCGGGCTAGGTACTCAGTGCAGAAGAGCGGGCGCTGAGTCATCTCTTCGAGGTCGCCGATCATCTTGAGCAGGTCTTCGGGTGGCCCGTAATGGTGGAACGAAACGATGTCCGAGCCGGCGAGTTGCAGTTCGGGAACATCCTCGGGGAGGGGCTCGATGGGACTCGACCAGAGCCCCGAGGTTAGAGGCTGGGTTGGGTTTTGAGAGCGGGTCCATTCGAAGACGTCCCCAAGGAGGGGCAAGCAGGCCTCTCCGACTCGATCACCTCCCGGATGGGTATAGCCTCCGGGTTCGTTGTAGACATCCCAGATGAGGATGCGAGTGTCGTCTCTGAAATGGCCGACCACGCCCTTCACGTAGTCCTCCAAGCGGGCCGGAATCGCCGGGTCGTCGTCGTAGGCTTGGAGCGCGGGAAGGCCGGGTCCCTGGACCCAGCCCGAATTGTGCCGGCCCGGATGCGGTTCGGGCTGAGGGCCGAGCTTGGGATTCGGGTTCCAGACGTCGTCGAAGAGAACCGGGAGGACGCGAATGCCGTGGGCCTTGGCGCAGCCCAGGACCTGGTCGATTCGGTTGAGGAAACCCTGAGAATCCTGCTCCCAGAGCAGGTCGTGGAGATAGATCCGCATGCTGTTGAAGCCGAGGCCTGCTCCCCAACCCAGCTCCCGGTCGATGGTGTCCAGGTCGAAAGTTTCGGCCTGCCACATTTCGAGCTGGTTGATCGCGCTGCTCGGGGAGAAATTGCAGCCCACGGGCAGGTCCTGTTCGTTCCACCATTGGCGCGCTTGCTCGACGCTCCAGCGCGCGGCCTGGGCGGAAGAAACGTTTGGATTCTGGGCTTTCTCCGGCATAGAGATCGAGGACCTTTAGGAGTTGGTTGAAGTGTCTCGGCGAATTTCTCGGTTCTGGCGATTTCGCCACTGCACCAGGCCCGAGGGTTGGTAGGCCAGGAGGTAGGCGCGTCGATCTTCCTCGCTGCGATTGGTTTGGGATCCGTGAACGATATCCCGGTGGAAGAAGCCCACCGAGCCCGCCGGAAGGTCTATGGGGATCGGCTTTTCGTCGACGAGATCGACGTCTGTATAGAGCCGGCCCAGGGTGCCCCGATCCTTCAGGGATTCCAGGGCTCCGTATTTGTGGGTGCCGGGGATCACCCAGAGGCAGCCGTTCTCCACGGTCCCGTCATCGAGATATACGATCAGCGTGATGACACGCTCGAGATCCTCGGCGCCATAGGCCCAATAGGGCCCCTCCTGGTGCCAGGGAAAGGGAGCGCCACCGGGTCGCTTGACATTGAGCTTGTCGCTGAAAAGCGAGAGTTCCTTGCGCCCGATGATATCCGCGCAGGGTTGCCACAGTCGGGGGTCGTCGATGACGCCGCCGAGTCGGTCATCGAGTTGAAAAACGGGCTCCATGGAGCGCACCGCGCGAAGGTTTTCGTCCCACTCCCACTTGACCGTCGAACCGAGAATGTCCTGAAATTTTTGGTTGTCGACGACTTCCACCGGGCCGGCGTCGCCGCGGGACTCGGCGTCCAAGACCTTTGCGTGCGCCACTTCGATGGCTTCGCGGATGCTCTCAAGCTCCGCCTCGGAGAAGACATTCAAGCGCGTGAAGTACCCGAGCTTTTCGTATTGGTCGCGCTCTTCGGGTGTGACTTCATGCATCAAAAAACTCGCTTCTTAGTCGTTTCCGACAGCTCGCTTGTTGGCCGACGGCCCGCTGGGGATGGGGCGCGATCGCGACCGCATCTTGGTCCAACCAAGGTCGTTGGATGGCCGTCGAGATGATATCCGCTTTTGAAAGGCCGCGCAGGGCGCCCGACACGTCTCGCCGCTATGGTTTGCGCTGACGTCGACGGGGCTGATTGCCCCGTTCCAAGACCAGCCCACGGAACGAGACCTTGGATACCCTAAGCGGAATCTGGAGCGCGATCGAGGCCCTGGGCGGTGGTCTGTCATTGGCCTTTATCGTGGCGGTGGCCATCGCCCTGATGATCGTGGCCGTGGTGTATATGTCGGCTGCCTTTGTCGTTCTCGGACGCTTCGCTCGTGGGGCAACGCGTCCGGGAGTGGTGGCTCCGACCGCCGCGATCCTATGCGCCTTTTTCGCGTGGCTTGGTTTGGGCTTTTTTCAACCACAACTCGCCGGGGCATCCTGGGGAGTCTGGGCCCGAGTCTATCTGCCCGCCTTAGTCGGGTTGCTCGGCTTCTCGGCGCTCTTTATGGCGCTCTACCGCCTGGCTTTGGGGCGCCCGGTTTTTCCCCGACTCTTGCTCACGGTTTTTCTGCCGGCGGTGGCGGGATGGGCCTTCAGCTTCCTCGGGATTCCGGCTGGGGGAATGGAGCCGACGGAGGCCGTTCTCGGGGGCGTTGCTCTCGGAATCCTGCTCGGTTTGTTGCCTCTCTCGGTGGCTGGGTTGATCGAGATGCGGAGCCGGGCCGAGTGGTTCATTGCCACCCGCTACCTAGTGGCGGAAAGAAGGCAGGTCTTCATATCGGCCATCACCCTGATCTGTGTGGGAGCGGTGGCTTCTGGGGTCTGGCTGATCATCACCGTTCTTTCGGTGATGAACGGATTTGAGCGCACTTGGCGCGATGAGATCGTGGGCAACTACGCTCATTTCCTGGTTCGGAGTTATTATGGGGAAGTCCTCGAATCGGCGGCGACGCTGGAAAAGATCGAAGGCGTAGAGGGCGTCGTGGCCGCGAGCCCCTTCGTGGAAGCCGAAGGGATGGTGCGTAAACCCGGGGGAGGTATTGCCCCGGTGCGCCTACGCGGAATCGACCCGGTGAAGGCCAGAGAGGTCACGCGACTCGACGACCGAGTGCTCGCCGGGAGTTTGGACGACCTGAGGGTTCGGGATTCGGCCCAGGAGGCCGAGGATCCGGGTCTGATGATCGGCAATGCCCTGGCTGAGAGCCTCGATGTGGGTCTCGGGGATACCCTGATTCTGATCTCGCCTCACGGCGGTCGGCAAACGCCTCTGGGCCCGTCTCCTCGCCTGGTGCGCTTCGAGGTCAGGGGGATCTTCGAATCGAGTTTCCTGCAGTTCGACGAACTCTACGCCTATGCGGATATTCCCGCTGTCCAGGCCTTCCTGGGCAGGCAGGAGGGCGTGTCGGGCTTCGAAGTTCGCAGTGTTGATTTCTTTCGGTCGCGCCGTGTTGCCGATGCTGTGGAAGTCGAATTGGGCCATCCCTTTTTTGGGCGTGATTGGAAGGAACTCTTTCCCGGCTTTTTTCATGCCCTTCAGGACAATCGTTCGCTGATGTTCATGCTCCTGATCATGATCATGGTGGTTTCCGCTTTCGTGATCGTGGTCACGCTGATGATGATGATCATGGCAAAATCAAGAGATGTGGCGATCTTGAAGACCATGGGTGCCCGGGACCAGAGTATCGAGCTGATTTTCGCCATCGAGGGGACGCTGATCGGCATTGTCGGTGTGGCCGCGGGCGTTTTGGCGGGGATAGCTGTGTCCACTCAACTCGCATGGATCCAGGAACAGATCGAGGACGTGACCGGGATCGATACACTGCCCTCGAGTGTCTATCAGGTATCCAGTCTGCCCTCGGAGGTCGACCCGCTCCAGGTCTTTGGGGTGGTGAGTATTGCGTTGATCCTATCCCTGGGAGCGACCCTTCTCCCGAGTCGTCACGGCGCGCGCCTGGATCCGGTGGAGGCGCTCCGGGAGGATTGAGCGGGGCTGACTAGGAGCCGGGCAGGGCGGGCAGGATGATTTCTGCTCTCGCGCGCAAGGCTTCGGTGTGGTCCGTTAGGGCTTTCTGCTCGCGTTCGCGAAGCCATTCGTTTTCGACGCGCTTTCTGATTTCGCCCAGAGCGGGGAGTTCCGAAGGACTTCGCTCGTGAACCCAGACAATATGAGAGCCGTAGCTCGACGGGATCGGATCGCTCCAGCTTCCGACAGGCAGCTCGAGGGCTCGGGCGGCAAATTGCGGCCCGTATTGTCGTCCGATGGAGGACTCGCTCGAGAGGGGGATATGGTGGGAGAGCAGGAAGGGGTCACCCCACTCGTTCGCCTGTTCCGGGGGGATATCCTCGCTCCGTAATTTTTCAGCGAGGGCCAGGGAGTCTGCGGGGAGGTTATCCATGCGGGTGTCCCGGCTCAGAAAGACATGGCTCAATCCGACTCTGTCAGGTCTTCGGAAGACGGCTGGGTTGGCCGCGAGATAGGCTTCGAGTTCCGGGTCGCCGGGAGGATTGGCCCGGACCCCCGCCGCGATGAGCAGGCGCATTCGCTCGAGGAGTCGCCTGCGCACCACGAGATCGGTCTTGTCCATCTCCTGTTCGAAAGCGCGTTCGAGCAATTCCTCGTCGGAGACGCTCTCGTCCTCTTCGAGGAAGCGCTGATTTTGAAGCAGTCGGCGTTGGACGATTCCGTCGGTGAGATGCCAGCCGAAGGAGCGCGCTTGGTGGAGGAGCAACTCGTCCCGGATCTCCGAGTCGATCAAGGCCTGCAGGAGTTCGGGGTCGGGGGCCTGGCCGTTGCGCTCGAGCCACCCCTGTTCGAGGGCGGAGATATCCGAGGGCGAAAAGCGGATGACCATCTCGGGGCTGGGGCTCGCGAAAAAACTCTCGCCGAAGAAGAGCAGTGACCCCAAGACGATAAAATGCAATAAGGGAGAGCCGAGGAAGCTTCGCCGCCGGGTCCCCTCTTCTGAGGAAAGAGATTCTTGCTTGTCGGATTTTGTCATCGTTCGGAGATCGATCAGCCCTTTGAGATCTTGCTTGCCTGTTCTTGTGCATTGCCGAGATAAAGTTCGGGTCTCAGGTTCGCGAGTTCGCGCTTAACCTGCTCGGGCAGATCGAGCTCTTCGACGAAGGCAGCCAGGACGGCGGCGTCCACTCTCCGGCCGCGGGTCAATGCCTTCAGCTTTTCGTAGGGTTCGTCGATTCCGTAGCGCCGCATCACAGTTTGAATGGCTTCGGCGAGGACCTCCCAGTTGTTGTCGAGATCTCGAGCCAAGGCTTCCCGGTTGACATCGAGCTTGCTCAACCCCTTGAGGGTGGCTTGGTAGGCGATGGAGGAGTGGGCCAGGCCAACGCCGATATTTCTCAGGACGGTGGAGTCGGTGAGATCGCGTTGCCATCGGGAAATGGGGAGCTTTTCTGCCAGATGCCCGAGGAGGGCATTGGCCACGCCGAGATTTCCTTCGCTGTTTTCGAAGTCGATGGGGTTGATCTTGTGGGGCATCGTCGAGGAACCGACTTCCCCCTCTACGGTGCGCTGATTGAAATAGCCGATTGAGATGTAGCTCCAGACGTCGCGGTCGAAATCCAGGAGTACGGTATTGAAGCGCGATACGGCGTGAAAGAGTTCGGCCACGTAGTCGTGGGGCTCGATCTGAGTGGTATAGGGGTTGGCCTGGAGTCCCAGTTCCTCGACAAAGCTCTGCCCGATTCGGGGCCAGTCGAGGTCGGGGTAGGCGGCCAGGTGGGCGTTGTAGTTACCCACGGCGCCGTTCATCTTGCCGAGTACCGGAACCCCGGCGACCTGCTCCCGCTGGCGCGCGAGTCGGGCGACGGTATTGGCCAATTCCTTTCCCAGGGTGGTGGGCGAGGCGGGCTGGCCGTGGGTTCTCGAGAGCATGGGCTGGTGGGCATTGGCCTCGGCGAGGGTGCGAATCGTCGAGATCAGCTCGTCCATGCGGGGCAGCAGGCAGCGTTCCCGGGCCTCGCGAACCATAAGGCCGTACGCGAGGTTGTTGATGTCCTCGGAGGTACAGGCGAAGTGAACGAATTCGGAAAGGGTCTCGAGTTCGGCCATTTCAGAGAAGCGCTCTTTAATGAAATATTCCACGGCCTTCACGTCGTGATTGGTTCGCGATTCGATCTCGCGGACCCGCGCGGCGTCTGCCTCGTCGAAATTTGAGGAGAGGTCTTCGAGGAAATCGCACGCTCCACTCGAGAGGGCGGGGACTTCGGCAATTCCCGTTTCTCCGGCGAGGTGTTTGAGCCAGCGAATTTCGACCTGGACACGGTGTCTGATCAGGCCCGATTCACTCATGATGGAGCGAAGATCGTCCAATTTTCCCGCGTAGCGCCCATCGATGGGAGAGATCGCGGTGAGAGTGGAGATGTCCATTTATAGGCTCCGTTGGGAAGGAGGTTCGGTTGCGATCAGTCGACCCAGTGACGCGCATTGCGATAGAGATTGATCCAGGGGGCGTCTTCGCTCCAGTCCTTCGGCCGCCAGGAGTGTTGTACTGCACGAAAGACGCGTTCGGGATGGGGCATCATGAGGGTGACCCGACCGTCGCGAGTCGTCAGCCCGGTAATGCCGCCCGGGGACCCGTTGGGGTTTTCCGGGTAGTGGGTGGTCGGCGCTCCCCGGTGGTCGACGAAGCGCAGGGCGACTAGGCCCGACGATTCCAGGGCATCGGGCCCTGAAGCCTCGGGGAACTCGGTGCGACCTTCGCCGTGGGCCACGGCAATCGGGACACGGGCGCCCTCCATCCCGCTGAGCAGGACCGAGGGGCTGGCCTGTATTTCGACCAAGGAAAGGCGCGCTTCGAATTGTTCCGAACGGTTGCGCACAAAGCGGGGCCAATGCTCAGCGCCGGGAATCAATGAGTGAAGGTTCGAGAGCATCTGGCAGCCGTTGCAGACTCCCAAAGCGAAGGTGTCGGGTCGAGCAAAGAATTCTGCGAAGGCATCGCGAGCCTGGTTGGAAAAGAGGATGGATTTCGCCCAGCCTTCCCCGGCGCCGAGGACGTCGCCGTAGGAGAACCCCCCGCACGCGGCCAGGCCCTTGAAATCCACCAAGCTGACGCGTTCGGCCAGCAGGTCGCTCATATGAACATCCACGCATTCGAAGCCGGCGCGGTCGAAGGCTGCGGCCATCTCGATCTGACCGTTGACCCCCTGTTCGCGCAGGATGGCCATGCGGGGGCGTGTCCCGGAGGCTTGGCGGGTGCTGGGTGCTGGGGAACGGAAGCTCGTGGGCAAGTGGACCGAAAGTCCGGGGTCGTCGTCGTCGATACGAAGAGCTTGCTCTTCGGCAGCGCAATTCGGGTCATCCCGGAGCGCCTGCATTCTCGAGGTGGTCTCGGACCACAGCCTTCGCAAGTCGCCACGAGTTCGCTCGAGGAGAACCTGCTCGCCCGAGGCGATCCTCACGGTTTTGCCTTGGCTGGGTTGGCCAATGGAGTGAGTCATTCCATCGAGGTCATGTTGCGCGAGGATCGTGCGGGCGGACTCGACTTCATGCGCCGGCACCTGGATGACCGCACCGAGTTCCTCGTTGAAGAGGGCGGGTAGGGGCTGCGTGCCCAGAACCGCCAGATCGATTTCGAGCCCGGTGCCCCCGGCGAATGCCATTTCGCAAAGGGTGGCGAGCAGACCACCGTCCGAGCGGTCGTGGTAGGCGAGGAGCAGGCCCTCACGATTGAGCGCTTGGACGGCATCGAAGAATTTCCTCAATCGAGCGGGATCATCGACGTCCGGGGGAACGCTCCCGACGCCTCCGTGTACCTGGGCCAGGGCCGAGCCGCCCAAGCGGTTGCGGCCGTTGCCGAGGTCGATCAAAAGCAGCCGGGTCTCGCCCGCGTCCCTTCGCAACTCGGGGGTCAGGGCGCCGCGAATATCGCGCACCGGCGCAAAGGCGGTGATGATGAGGGAAATCGGGGAGGTGACGCTGCGCTCCCCGTCGTCGTCCTGCCAGACGCTGCGCATGGAGAGGCTGTCTTTGCCCACGGGAACGGCGATGCCCAGGGCCGGGCAAATTTCCAGACCCACGGCTTGAACGGCGTCGTAGAGACCGGCGTCCTCACCGGTATGCCCGGCCGGAGCCATCCAGTTGGCGGAGAGTTTGATCTGGTGGGTTCCCAGAATCGGGGCGCTGGCGATATTGGTGACGGCTTCGCCCACGGCCATGCGGGCCGAGGCCGCCGGATCGAGCAGGGCTATGGGGCTGCGTTCGCCCAGGGCCATGGCTTCCCCGGTGTAGGCGTCGAAGCCCGAGGCGGTCACGCCGGCGTCGGCCACGGGAACTTGCCAGGGACCCACCATTTGGTCTCGGGCAACCAGGCCCCCCACCGTGCGGTCGCCGATGGTAATCAGGAAGCTCTTATCCCCCACGGTGGGAAGCTGGAGCACGGCTTCGCAGGCCTGGGCGAGGTCCACGCCCGCGAGTTCCAGGGGTGCGGGAGAGAAGGGGATCCGCTTGACGTCCCGCAGCATGCGCGGCGGTTTGCCGAAGAGAATGGAAAGGGGCAGGTCGATGGGCGAGTTGCCAAAAAAGGAATCCTCGAGGATGAGTTGGGTCTCCTCGGTCGCCTTCCCCACCA
The DNA here is from genome assembly GCA_029243605.1 of Myxococcota bacterium. Lineage (GTDB taxonomy): Bacteria > Myxococcota_A > UBA9160 > UBA9160 > UBA4427 > JAZXM01. The sequence goes on along the minus strand of JAQWRT010000068.1, from coordinate 18,161 downwards.
CCGCGAAGGGGCAGCGCTCGCGTTCGCAGAGCTGGGCGAAGGCCTCGAGATTCTCTTCGGCCACGGCCAGTACGTAGCGTTCCTGACTTTCGTTGCACCAGAGCTCCATGGGAGTCATGCCGCTCTCGGCACTGGGGACTTCCCGGAGGTGGAAATGCGCTCCTCGGTCGCTGTCGTGCACGAGTTCGGGCAGGGCGTTGGATAGGCCTCCAGCGCCGACATCGTGGATGGAGATGATCGGGTTTTCCTCACCGCGAGCCCAGCAGCGATCGATGACTTCCTGGCAGCGCCTTTCGAGTTCGGCGTTCTCGCGCTGCACCGAGGCAAAATCCAGGTCCTCGTGGCTGGCGCCAGAATCCATCGAAGAGGCCGCGCCGCCTCCGAGGCCGATGAGCATGGCGGGACCGCCCAGGACGACGATCGAGGAACCCGGGGGAATCTTGCCCTTTTCGACGTGCTCCTGGCGGATGTTGCCGAGACCTCCCGCCAGCATGATGGGCTTGTGGAACCCGCGGACCTCGAGCCCGCCGGGCCCGGGCACCCGGGCTTCGAAGCTGCGGAAATAGCCCGCGATATTCGGACGACCGAACTCGTTGTTGTAGGCCGCCCCTCCGATGGGGGCTTCGAGCATGATCTCCAGCGCCGAAGCGATTCGGTCGGGCTTCCCATAGGGCTTCTCCCATGGGTGCTCGGCGCCGGGAATGCGGAGGTTTGAGACCGAAAATCCCGTCAGGCCGGCCTTGGGACGGGCCCCTCGTCCCGTGGCGCCCTCGTCCCGGATCTCACCCCCCGAGCCCGTGGCCGCCCCGGGGTAGGGAGAAATTGCCGTGGGGTGGTTGTGGGTCTCGACCTTCATCAGGATATGGACGGGTTCGCCGTGGGCCCGGTAGGTGTGGTCCTCGGGGTCGGGCATGAAACGCGTGGCTAGGCTGCCCGCCATGACGGCTGAATTGTCCGAGTAGGCGGAGAGCACCCCGTCCGGGGCCTGCTTGGTCGTGTTCCGAATCATGGCGAAGAGGGAATTGGACGCCTGCTCGCCGTCGATGATCCAATCCGCGTTGAAAATCTTGTGGCGACAATGTTCCGAGTTCGCCTGGGCGAACATCATCAATTCCACGTCGCTGGGGTTGCGCCCGAGCTCGCTGAAGGCGTCGACCAAATAGTCGACCTCGTCGTCGGCCAGGGCCAGCCCCAATTCCTTGTCGGCTTGAAGCAGAGCCTGCCGGCCATTGCCCAGCACGTCGACTTCGGTCAGGGGGCGGGGGTCTGCGTGGTCGAAGAGCCGGCTGGCGTCCTCGAAGGCGTGGAAGACAACCTGGGTCATTCGGTCGTGCAGGAGCACCGTGGCCGCGGCCAGGGCCTCCTCGGTCAGATTTCCTTCAAGCCAATAGGCGACGCCCCGCTCCAGGCGCTCGATTTTCTCGAGGCCGCAGATGTGGGCGATATCGGTGGCCTTGGATGACCAGGGTGAAATGGTGCCGACCCGGGGCACCACGAGGAGCAATTGACCCTGGGGCTCCGTGGTCAGGGTCCGGCTCGGCCCGTAGCGGAGCAGTTGCTCGAGCACGCCGGCCTCCTCGGCGCTGAGTACCGCCTGGGCCGGGGAGAGTTGAGCAAAATGGGTGAAGTCGGCGCTCAGACCGCTGATCGCAGGGGCGACTTCCCGCAGCGTTTGCAGCAGGGCCGTTCTGCGCGATTCGGAAAGGGCAGGAGCGCCGCGTAGATGGAGCATCGTACTCCTCTATCGCGAACCGGTTGAGGGTTCGGACTGGGCAACGGAACCCCTAGTGTATCGCCTGCGAGGGCGGCGACCAATGCCGTTGCTGGGCAGGGGGTTCCCGGTTTGGCGGGTCAGCGGAGGAGCGCCAGGGTGACGGTTTGTTGCCGTTCCTGGATCTCCTCTTCGGATTCTTCCACCACCACTTCGTCGGGCTCGATCTCGAAGATCTTCTGTCCCTTGTTGACGACGACCCCGTCGGTGTCTTCGAGGAGGCAGCGTTTCACCGTGCCTGCGAAGGGGGCGGAAATCTTGTTGAACATCTTCATGACTTCGATGATGAAGAGGGGCTGTCCCTCCTCGAAATGCATCCCCTCCTCGGCGAGCAAGGGAAGGTGCGGGGCTTCTCGACCGTAGAGCGCTCCGCCCATGGGCGTGAGGATCTCGTTGCTGCTTGCCTTCGGCGGCGGCGCGAGGGTTCGGATCAGGGGCTCCGCAATTTCCAGGTCGGTGTATTGCTCGGGGAAGATCGGTTCAAAATCATCGCCGATTTTGATCTCGCCGAAACCCGATCGGGCGGCGATGCGGGGAATCATGAGGAGCAGATGGAGACCGGCCTGGTAACCCGCGTGGGCAGCCTGGCAGCGGGCCCAGAGCTCGGCATCTCCCGCGCTGACTTCGTCGCAAGCGGCCTGGCCCAGTACCGCTTCGAGGGCGGACCAGTCGGCGGCTCGGCTCTTTTCTTGGATCCGTGCGTAAAAGCTCAGGGCCTCTTCGAGAAGGCCGTTGTCATCCTGCCAGATCATCTCCGACGCGGGCTTGCTCGCGTCGAAATCCATATGGAGATACTGATAGAGCGTCTGCAGCACTTCGAGGGGGTTGACGATGAAATCGAAATCCTTGCCCTTGGGGCACCAGAATGCGTCGTGGTAGAGGCCGATAAATCCCGCCAAAGCGTGGGGCGCGCCCAGTAGTCGCCGGAGGGGCCGGAGTAGGAGCGTTTCCTTGGCGCCGATGACCTTGCGCGCTTCGCCGTTCTCCGCGTTCTTCAAGAGTTGCTGGGCTGCCAGGTCGAGATTGACATCCTGGGCGATGACCTGAAGCGAGCCCACCGCCGCGAGGTAATGCGTCAGGAAGCGGGTGTTGGGCTTCATCATGGGATCCTTGCCGAGGATCCAGTTGATGAGCCCGTACTGTACGGGGATATTGGTTTCGAGGTCGTCGCCTCGGAGTTCGGTGGAGCGCAGAATTTCGGCGAGTCGCTCGAGGTTGTGCTTGCGATCGTCTCCGTAGCTCAGGATGAGGGCGATATTGGAATCGTATGCCCCGGCCAGGTTGTAGTACATGAAGGCCCCGGTATCGGGGTTGCGAGTTCCGATGCCCTGGTCGTCCCGAATCTCGTGTTCGACGGGGCTGGACCACTGGCGAATCATTCCACCCGCATGGGGCTGGAGGGCCGAGTTCGTGGCATTCACCCGAATCTCGGCGCCGGACACATGCCTGGGCTCCCGGTCGGGGCGCGGCAGGCGCTTGCCGTGGAGGGTGATCAGCACCATGGCTTCGATCAGGCGCTCAACTCTGAAGGCTTCGTTCGCATCGTTTGGGTTGGTGAACTTGAGCCGGTAGGCGAGTTCGGTCACGCCGTGCTCCACCTGGATCCGGGTATTCATCTCCATGAAGAAGTGGTCGAAACCCTCAACGATGCACTCGAAGGTCGAAACGCTGTCGAGACCGACGCCCTGGCCGAACGCCTCGGCGTCACGTTCCATGGCGAGCAGGGTCTTGGCGTCATTGGCGAGGGTCTCCGCTCGGGAACCCTTCTCGCCATGGGCGGCCTTCTCGAGTAGCTCCGAGGTCAGGGAGAACTCGAGTTGTTTCTGCTCGTGCATTTGGATCGAACAATCGCGACCGCCCAGGGCCACCGCCCAGTCTCCGTTGCCGACGACCTGGATCTCGTTGTGGCGGGTGGTTTCGAGATTGAGTTCGATGAGGAAGTTCCGGTTTGAGCCGGGCTCGGTTACCTTCTGCTCGGCGAGGATCTCCATCACCGCTCCGTCGATTTCGTCGGGCTCGGAGACGACGCGCTGGCCCTTGCCGCCACCTCCCCCAATGCACTTGAAGCGGATTCGCTTGCCCGGGTACTGCGACCAGATCTCCGCGCTCTCGCGCTCCCCGGCTCGCTGCAATTCCTCGATGGTGACCAGTTCCAGGCTGCTCGAGTAGCCGAGTTGGAGCAGGTCCTCGGCGTTCTCCTCGGGAGTCCGTGCGGCGTCGAACTCGAAGTCGAGCCCGTGCTCGCCGGCGAGCTTCTCGAGGCCCTTTTGGTCTTTGACTCGGGCGATCAGGGCCCGAGATGAGATGTCGTCGATGCCGGGGATGACCGCGTTTTCCAGGCTTCGCGCGAGCTTTTTGGCTTCGTCCTTTGCACCTGCCCGGCGGATGACCGATGCGGATGGGCCGAAGAAACCGATGCCCGCGTCCTCGATGGCTTGGATGAAATCCGCATCCTCGGCCATGAATCCATAACCGGCGAAGATATGGGTGTAGCTGTGCTCCCGGGCGATTTCGATGATCTGGCCGATGCGCTGGATCTTCTCTTCCTGGCCGGCACCCATATAGTCGGGCACCCGGTGGATATTCCCGGGGAAGGAGAGAGAACGGATCTCCGGTGCCAGGCAGCGGGGGTAGACCACCGAGTCCTTTTCCGAGAGCAGCATCCCAAATTCGCGCATACCCATCTCCCGGAAGACCTCAAAGGCCTCCATTCGAACTGGGCCGCGGCAGACGACAAGGCACTTCACGTCCTGGAGCGAAAAGGAGCGGAGCCATTCGGAATCGGCTTCGTGGAAACGTTGGGGAGTCAGGTCCGGACCGAGCATTATTCGTGCTCTCTATGTGTGCCGCCCATGGCGGTGGGTTGATAGTGACGCATGAGGAAGGAGAGGTTTTCGGCGAGGACTCGGCGGCTCTCGCCGGGCCGAACGACGCTGGAAACCGAACCGAGGGAAAGCGCTTCCTTGGGATTCATCAATTCCTCTTCGTAACGATCGGAGAGAGTGGAGAGTGCGGCGTCGCGGATGGCACCCGCTTCGCTCTCGCTCGCGCCTGACTCGATGGCCTTCGCGTAGTCGCCGGCGGCCTTTCTCATCTCGTTTTTGTAGACAAAATCCTTGCCCGCGGGCCCCATCACGGCGATCCGAGCCATGGGCATGGTAAAGACCCGATCGGCACCCGTGAAATAGGAATTCCAACTGGCGTAGGCCCCGCCGAAGGCGTTGCGGATGATGATGGTCATACGCGGGGTGCGCACGTCGATGATGGAGTCGAGCAGTTTGCGCCCGGCGAGGATGATGCCACGGCTCTCTTGCTCCTTGCCCGGCAGGAAGCCCGTCGTGTCCTCGATGAAGATCAGCGGGATATTGTAGAGGTTGCAGAAGCGGATGAAGCGGGTTCCCTTGAGGGCCGCGTCGATATCGATCTGGCCGGAGGCCACCGCCGAGTTGTTTCCGACGAAGCCCACGACATGCCCGGCGAGGCGCCCGAAAGCGGTCACGAGATTGCGCGCGCGCTGGGGCTGCAACTCGAAATATTCCCCGAAATCGGTGATCTGCTGGAGGTAGAGGCTGATATCCATCGGGGCATTCATGCCCGCTGGGCTCAGGAAGGTGCGTCGGAAGAGAATATCCTCTTCCACCGTATAGCGGTCGACGGGATCCGATGTTTCCTTGAAGGGAGCCGAGGACTCGTTGTTGTCGGGCAGGTAGGAGAGGAGTCTGATCGCAGTTCTCAGGGAGCCCAACTCGTCCCGGGTGGTGAGGTCGCAGACCCCGCTCATCCCGTGCACTCCGGGGCCGCCGAGTTCATCGGCGGTGACTTCTTCGCCCAGAACCGATTTGACCACGCCCGGCCCGGTCAGCCCGATGAAGGTGTCCTCACACTGGATCATGAAGGAGCCCTGGCGGGGGAGGTAGGCACCACCGCCGGCGTTGTAGCCGAACATCAGGCTGATACTTGGAGCCCGGCCGCTGATTTTGCGGAGCGCGGTGAAGGCCTCGCTGTAGCCGTCGAGTCCGCCGACCCCGGCGGGCACGAACGCCCCGGCGGAATCGTTCATCCCGATCAGCGGGATCCCGTGTTCCCCGGCCATGTAGATCAGTCGCGCGAGCTTGGCGCCGTTGGTGGCATCCATGGAGCCGGCCCGAAGGGTGAAATCATGGCCGTAGACCGCGACGTCCCGGCCGGCGATATTGAGGATGCCGGTGACGATGGAGGCCCCATCGAGCCCCGGGCCCCAATTGCGCCAGAGGACATTGGGCTCCTGCTCGGTGAGAACCTTGATGCGTTCCCAGACGGTCATCCGGCTCTTGGCGTGTTGGGTGCGGACGCGATCGGTCCCGCCCCCGTCCAGCGGGCGTTGGGTCAGTTCGCGTTCGAGTTCGAGGGCCCGGTCGTAGGTGTTCTCTGCGACGGCTTCGCCAGGGCTCGCTGAATGGAGGAGTGGGTTTTCGAGGGAGAAGGAGGGGGCAGACATATTCTTTCGGAATCAGCCTTCGCTTGTTTTGGATTGAGTTTCGCGAGCCCGGAGTCGCAGCCCGGCCGAGCCGAGCGGGCCATGGACCGCGTGAGGATGGACGGAACCCCTTGGGGGAGCCCCGGGACGCTCGCCCGGGAAGCCGAGATCCTAGCCGCTTTGCCCCACTAGATCGACCGGGTGAGGAGGGCGTCGGTGCCGGCTTTTTCCCCGCGCGAGATCTCCCCGGGGCCTGAACGTCGCCCGCGATGCGATAGAGTCGCGGGTCTCCCCCTGCCAGGAAGGGTTTCCGCCCGATGCCCCAACCGATCGGCCGCGATCTTGAGACGACTCGCCGGCAACTCGTGGATTGGCTCGCCAAGCGAATCCCATCGTCTCGGGGGTTGCGGGTCGAAGACCTCAGGGGGCCCAAGGACACCGGGTTTTCCAGCGATACCCTGATGTTCTCACTCGTGCACGAGGAGGCGGGGGGGGAGCGGCGCCAGGAACTGGTTTTGCGCCTGGAACCCGCGGGCGAATTTCGTCTCTTTCCCGAGTACGACGTGGCCCTGCAGTACAACATGATGAAGACCCTGGCCCCGACGGCCGTTCCCGTGCCGGCGATGCTCTGGCTCGAGGAAGATCCGGGCCCCCTGGGCAACCCCTTCTATGTCATGGAGCGGGTCGAGGGTCAGGTCCCGAGCGACAGTCCTCCCTACCATTCCGAGGGCTGGCTCTTCGAGGCGTCTCCCGAGGATCGCCAGCGCCTCTGGTTTAGCGGGCTCGACGCCATGTCCGAGGTCCACAAACTCGATTGCCAGATGCCCGAGTTTTCGTTCCTCCCTCGCCCGCTTCCGGGGCAGACTTGCCTGGAGGCGCAACTCGCGTACTGGGAGCACTTCCTTGACTGGGGGCTCGAGCGTTCGCGCTACGACTTGATCGGCCAGGGGCTCGACTGGCTCAGAAGCCACCAGCCCCCGGAGTCCCAGGTGGGCCTGTGTTGGGGGGACGCCCGGATCTCAAATCAGATTTTCAACTGCTACGAAACCGTGGCGGTGATCGATTGGGAGATGGTCTTCCCGGGCGACCCGGTGGCAGACCTCGCCTGGTTCATCACCCTGGATCGGATTCTCACCGAGGGGATCGGACTCGAGCGGATGCCGGGGATGCCCGGGCGAGGGGATTCCATCGCCCGCTGGGAGAGAAATATAGGTCGCCCGGCCGACCACTACGGCTACTACGAGATTTTTGCGGCTTGGCGGTTTGCTGTGATCATGGCCCGGATCTTCACCCAGATGAAATATTACGAGGTCATGCCCGCAGACGCTCCGGTCGATGTGGAGAATCTCTCCAGCCCGATCTTGCGCTCCCTGTTAGCCGAAGCCGATTCGTCCGGGCGCTGAGCCTGACACCCCATCTTTTTGAGAGCAACGCCAGCCGATGGGGCATTTCGCTATCCCCTTGGGGCAGGTTGCCTAACGGCAGGGGAATGGCGCAAACTGGGCCTATGAACAATCCTGACGATGCCAAGGAAAGCCCGCGCTGGGAGCGGGGCGGGCAAGAGGCGCCGCTGCCCAGCGACGGTCGAGAAGCCCGCGCCGAGCGAACCAAAAAGGCGGTGGCGGATGCGCTGATCGACCTGATCGAGGACGGTGACCTGCGCCCGACCTCGAAGGTCATCGCCGAGCGGGCCGGGGTTTCCGAGCGCACCATCTTTCAACATTTCCCCGACCTGGAAACGCTCTTCGGCGTGGCTTCTCGCCGATTGGGTGAGCGAATCGTTCGCCAACTCGAGTACATGAGCACCGAGGGCCCCTTCGAAGTTCGGATCAGAAATTATCTCGACGAACTCGTCTACCTGAACGAATCGATGACCCCGGTGCGGCGCGCCTCTCGGCTCCACGAACCCTTTTCGCCCCTGCTTGAGAACTCATTGAATTCCTGGCGCACCGAGATGCGCCGGGGAATTTCGCGCATTTTTCAAGAGGAACTCGATCGGAACGAAGGCGAGGAGCGATCGGTGATTCTCGAGGGGTTGGCCCTGGTCGCGAACTGGAGCAGCTGGGAGAATATGCGCGGCCACTCGGAGATGTCGACGGAACTCGCGCGAAGGGTCATCGAGACGAGCTTCCGCGCGCTGCTCAACGAGCCGAAGCCCACAGAGATCGCTTAGCTCGGTGCGCGCCGTGCGTTGCATGGAAGGCGCTGTCGGTCTCGTCGACGTTCCCGAGCCCTCGGGCGAGGGCATCGAAATCAAGCTCCGATCGGCGGGGATCTGCGGCTCGGACCTCCACTTGATCAACTCCCCGTTTGCGCCCCAGGTCACGCTTGGGCACGAAATGGCCGGGGAACTCGCGGACGGCACCCCGGTGGCAATCGAGCCCCTGGTGCCGTGCGGCACCTGCGATTGTTGCCAGCGCGGTGATTATAACCTTTGCCGCCAGGGGCCCTCGAACCTGATGGGGGTGGGGCTCGATGGCGGGATGAGCGAGCGCGTGCGGGTGCCCGAACGCTGTCTGGTTCGCCTGGCCCCGGGGCTGTCGGTGAAGGATGCCTGTCTCGTCGAGCCCATGGCCGTGGCGGTCCACGGAGTGCGGCTCGCGGGAATCGGCCCCGATGACCAGGTGGCGATCATTGGGGGCGGGACCATCGGGCTCTGCGCCCTGGTGGCAGCTCGCGCCCTGGGCGCGTCGGTCGCGGTCTACGCTCGCCATGATACCCAGCGCGAAGCGGCGGCTCGGCTCGGCGCCGGCCCGGAGCGCGATGAATACGATGTGATCATCGAGTCGGCGGGGACCGATTCAGCCCTGGCGAGCGCCGTGGAGCTGGCGCGCCCAGGCGGTCGGCTGGCCTTGCTGGCCACCTATTGGCAGGGCGTCGAATTGCCCGCCATTCCGCTCTGCCTCAAGGAGTTGAGGATCATCCCTTCGAGCATGTACGCCCGGGATGGGGACTCCCGAGATTTCGATCGAGCGGTGGCTCTGGTCGCCCAGGTGCCCGAACTGCCCGAGATTCTGATCACCCACCGCTTCCCTCTGGACCAAGCGGCTCTGGCCTTCGCCACCGCCCGAGACCGTGCCCTTGGGGCGATCAAGGTGGTTCTCGAAGCCTGAAGCAACCCGGCTAGTCCTCGGCCGGGGCCTGACTCAGGTACTCGGAGAGGCCGTAGCCCACCTGATCGCCGCAGCGCCATTCGGTCATGCCTTCGCCGATATGGGTTACCCGCCCGTCTCTGCGATTGCGCAAGGGGATGAAGCCCTTCACGGCTCCGTCGATGACGAGGCTCTCCCCCGACGTGGTCTCGAGCCGAACCTTCAAGCTCCGGTGGTAGAGGCCGTTGTCCTCGAACTCGGTTTCGATGGAGGCCTTCTTGATGAGGCTCATCTCTCCGTCGCGCACGAGCACGCCGCCCTGTTTTTCGTCGCCTTCGCCTCGGCGAATGACCGAGATCATGGCGCCGAAATCCGGGCCGAAATTCATGGTGAGCCACTCGTATCCCTCGATGGCTTGCCAGTAGCGAGGCCCCCAGGAGTGGTCTCGCAGGCCGTAGCCGTTGATTTCGAGGGTTTCGTCGTCGATCTGGAGGCGCCCTGTCACGTGCATATGCTGTTCGTAGTGGGCTTTTCCAAATTGCTTTTCCGGGTTGCGCTCCTCTTCGGATCGGGAGCGAGAGCTCCCGTACATGGGCCCCACGGCCCGGTGACGCAGGTCGATTTCGAGGCGTCGACGGGGGCTCTTCCGAAAGGCCTGGGCGGGATCGGACATGGATCTCGCGTCCTTGAGTTCGACGGCGCCCCCGCTGTAGTGGGTCGAGAGTTCCTCGCTCGGTTCGATGACCTCGAAGCGCAGGCCTCCGGCGTCGAACGCCTCATTGTTGGCGATGGGAGCTCGTTTAAAATTGAAGAGGACTCGCCCGTCGTCTCGGTAGACACAGACGGTCATTTCGGCATTGCCCTCATTCGCACGGTTGCCCAGCCGGACGAAACCCCCGATGGCCTGGTCGGGATCGAAGAAGTTGAAATACATGCTCTCGTTGAAATTGGTCTCCTCACCGAGGGGGTGGGTGTAGTCGTCCTCGGGGACCAGGTTCCCGATGATCTTGGCCATCTTGCTTCTCCTTTTATCGATCGCCGCACCCGAGCGGGCGGGGTCGCGGGTGTGACGCCCCGCATGGTCGCGGAGCGGTGGGGAGGGGTCAATTCGGGGGGCAATTCCAAGGGGCAATGCCCAGGCGAGGGCTCGCCTTTCTCCCCGAGGGGCAGGGCGGACTGGGCGGTGGGCGAGGGTGCCCGATGGGCCTCGTGCCCGGAAAAGAGGGGTCCTGGGAGAAAAAAAATCGAGTTTTCCGACAGTGGGAATCCTCCCGGGCGGAAGCGAGATACGCCATGCCCGCTTGGCCTACAGCCCATCGCCCCCGGGGCAAGGCCTTTTCTTGGGCAGTCGTTGGCACCTTTTCCCCAAGGGGGGCGGTTTCAGGCTCATTTTCATGTGCTAAAAGCGTTTCCGCTGCGTGTCGGATCCTGGGGGTGGGGTCCTGGTCTGGTCAAGTCTGCCCTCAGCTCTTCCGATGGCCGCATCAAGCCAGAGGGATTATGGGAAAGTCGCTCGTCATAGTGGAATCGCCTGCCAAGGCGAAGACCATCAACAAATACCTGGGACGCGACTTTGTCGTGAAGTCCAGCGTTGGGCATATCCGCGATCTGCCGGTGTCGGGTTCCGGCAAGAAGGTGGATTCCGTCGCCCGGGCCAAGGCCGCGGCCAAGACCCGCAGCCTCAAGGGTAAGGCGCGCGTTGCGCATAAGAAGAAGAAGGCGCATGAAGCCCTGATCGCCCGCATGGGGATCGACCCCGAGAAGGATTGGGAGGCTCGCTACGAGATCCTGCCCAAGAAGGAAAAGGTCGTCGAAGAGTTGCAACGCCTGGCCGACGACGCTGACAGCGTCTACCTGGCGACGGATCTTGACCGCGAGGGCGAGGCCATTGCTTGGCACCTTCGCGAAGTGATAGGCGGGTCCAAGAAGCGCTTCAAGCGGGTCGTGTTCAACGAGATTACGCGTTCGGCGATCCGCCAGGCCTTTGAGTCGCCGGGGGAACTCGATATTGACCGGGTGAACGCCCAGCAGGCCCGTCGCTTCCTCGACCGTGTCGTGGGTTATACCCTTTCGCCGCTTCTCTGGTCCAAGGTCGCCCGGGGGCTCTCCGCGGGTCGCGTTCAGTCCGTGGCGGTGCGCCTGCTCGTGGAGCGTGAGCGCGAGATCAGGGCTTTCATCCCCGAGGAATATTGGGAACTCTACGCCGACGTGCGGAGCGCCGGGGGCGATCCCTTACGGCTACAGGTCATGAAAGCGTCGGGTGCGGAATTCAGGCCCACCAGCGAAGAGGCAACCAACGCGGTGATCGCTTCACTGGAGGGCAAGCCCTTCGAGATCGCCGAACGCAACGACAAGCCGACTTCGACCCGTCCCTCGGCGCCCTATATCACGTCGACTCTGCAACAGGCTGCGAGCACGCGCCTGGGGTTCGGGGTCAAGAAGACCATGATGCTCGCCCAGCGTCTCTATCAGGCCGGGCACATCACCTACATGCGGACAGACTCGACCAATCTCTCGGCCGAGGCCGTGGAAAATTGTCGCGGATATATCGGAGATCAGTTCGGCGAGCCGTACCTGCCGGCAGAGCCCGTGAGTTACTCGAGTCGGGAGGGAGCCCAAGAGGCGCATGAGGCCATTCGGCCCTCGGATGTGAGCGTTGGCCCGGGGGATATCTCGGGACTCGAGGCCGATCAGGAGCGGCTCTATACCATGATCTGGCGGCAATTCGTCGCGTGCCAGATGCCTCCGGCGCGCTACCTGAGCACGAGTATTGTGGTCAACGTCGATGAATTCGAATTGCGAACCCGCGGCCGAATCCTGGTCTTTGACGGCTATACGAAGGTTCAGCCGCCCACGGGCAAGGGCGATCGGAACGCAGCGTTGCCCGACGTGCAGGTGGGCGAAGTCCTTGGGGTAGAAGCTCTCGACCCGGTTCAGCATTTCACCAAGCCGCCGCCGCGTTACAGCGAAGCGAGCCTGGTCAAGGAACTCGAGAAGCGCGGGATCGGCCGGCCTTCCACGTACGCATCGATCATTTCGTCGATTCAGGATCGCGGTTATGTGCGTCTGGAAAATCGTCGTTTCTACGCCGAGAAAATCGGGGAAATTGTCACCGAGCGGTTGATCAAAAACTTTGAGCACTTGATGGATTTTGGTTTTACGGCCCAGCTCGAGGAGTCCCTCGACGAGGTCGCCCTGGGGCAGAAGGAGTGGAAGGACGTTCTCGGTTCTTTCTACAAGGACTTCAAGGGGCACGTGGAAGCCGCTCAGGCCGAGGAGGGGGGGATGCGCTCGAACTCCCCCACCGATACCGATATTGAGTGCCCGAAATGTGCCCGGCCCATGCAGATTCGAACGGCCTCCACCGGCGTCTTCCTGGGCTGCTCGGGCTATGCCTTGCCGCCGAAGGAACGCTGCAAGGCGACGATCAACCTTGTACCCGGCGAAGAGGCGGCCAGCGCCGATGCCGATGACGAGGACGAGGCGCGCCTGCTCTTGAACCGGAGGCACTGCGCTCGCTGCAAGACCTCAATGACCAGTTACCTGGTGGACGAAGCGCGTAAACTCCACGTCTGCGGCGACAATCCCGATTGCCAGGGGTATGAAGTGGAACCCGGGCAGTTCTTTATCAAGGGCTACGACGGCCCGGTTCTCCAATGCGACAAGTGCGAAGAGGAAATGCAACTTCGTTCGGGTCGCTTCGGCAAGTATTTCGCCTGTACCGCAGAGGAGTGCAAGAACACGCGCAAGCTGCTCCGGAACGGCGAGCCGGCCCCTCCGAAGGTCGACCCCATTCCCATGCCCGATCTCGCGTGCGAGAAGTGCGAAGATTTCTATCTGCTGCGCGATGGCGCTGCGGGGATCTTCTTGGCCGCGAGCCAATTTCCCAAGCACCGGGAGACCCGGGCCCCGCTGGTTGACGAAATTCTCACCGTCGCTGATCAATTGGACGACAAGTACAAATTCCTCGCCCAGGCGCCCGCCCAGGACTCCGCGGGCAACAAGGCCGTGGTTCGGTTCCTGCGGAAGACCAAGGAACAGTACGTGATGACCGAGGTGGACGGAAAAGCCTCGGGTTGGCGTGCCTATTACCGGGACGGGAAATGGGTCGAGGAGCAACCCCCGCCGTCCGGGAGCAAGAAAAAGGCCGCGAAGAGTAAGAAAAAAGCGGCGGGTCGCAAGAAGAAGGCGGCCAAGCGCAAGAAGAGCGCCTCCCGCAAGAAGTCTGCGGCGCGTAAGCCCGATTGATGCGGCGAGGGCATGCGCAGCTCATGTCCCAGGCCTGACGGGTCGATTGAAGAAAGACAGGGCATCCCTCCCTGGTCCGAGGATTCGAGTTCGATAGCGGACCCGGCTGGGGGGTGATAATTTGGTCTTTCCAATCAGTTAGGAAAGCGGCTTGTAGCCGCGACGGGAACGCTGCCAATGGGACGTGCATTCGATCGCGTTCTCCTTGCGAGACATTTCGCGCTCTCCGTGGGCGCGATTGCGGCGTACCTGTTCCGCGCCGAGTTGGCCATCGGCTATGTGGCGCTCTGGGTCGTCGGTATTAGTGCGACCCTGAATTTTCTCGCCTACGCCTTCGGCGCCCGGCCGAGCATGACTCGGATCTGCATGGCCGCTTCTCCCGTGATTGGCGTGGGAGGCTGGACGCTTCTCGTGGCGGTGACCGGGGGGATCACCTCGCCCTTCATCCCGGGCCTCTGGCTTGAGATCGTGCTCTCGGCCATGAGCCTCAATTTGGCGAGCGTCTTCTTTGTCACCCTCGGCTCGGTGGCCGGGCTTTGGTGCCAGCAGATCTGGCTGGGACTCCCGACCGAGTTGCGCGCCATTGTGCTGCAATCGGGCTTCATGGTGGGCATGGGTCTCGCCACCTTCCTCGTGACCCGTCGCTGGACCCAGCGTCAGAGTTTCATGGTGGACGAGAACGACGCCCGGATGGGAGAGCTCACCCGGGAACTCGAGGATGAAAGAACCGTGGCGGCCCTGGGTGAGAACGTGGCCCGGCTCGCCCACGGGATCAAAAATGGTGTGCATAGCCTGCGCGGTTTTGTACGTCTCATCGAGGAGCAACTCCCGGCGGATGGCCCTGGGTCGTCGGCCCTGACGGGGCTGCGCTCGGCCATCGACGACCTCGAGGGTCTCGCGCGAACCCACCTGGCCCCGGAACCCGATGCAGGCTTGTCGGTGGGGGCTGGCGCGGCTTTCGATTCGGCCCAGGCGGGGGAGGGCGCCGGCGGAGCGCCCGCTTCGGGTCGCCGGGATCGAGGCGCCAGCGGCGCCGAGGTGCCTCAGGCGATCGAGCAAGCCATCGCGGAGATTATTCGTTCGCATTCCGAGGTCACCTGGGATGTCGAACTCGAGGAGAGCCGGCCCGCGGTGACGATTCCGCGGGATTCCCTCTCCGAAACCCTGGTGATCCTCCTGCGCAATGCGGTGGAGGCCATGGAGGGGAAGGGCCGGGCGGCTCTTGGGACCAGCGTCTCCGAAGGTATTTTGCGAATTCAAATCGCCGACCAGGGGCCGGGCCTGGAAGATTCCCAACTCGAAGGCATCTTCAAGCCCGGTTTCACCACGAAGCCGACCGGGAGCGGTTACGGGTTGTTTCTGGCGAGAAGGATCGCCGAGGAACACGGTGGTAGTATCACGGCCCGCGCCGGCGCAGAGAAGGGGGCGATCTTCGAATTGTGCCTTCCCGTCGTGGGCGAAGCATTGCAAGCCAGCAGCCAGGAAGGTGAGGCGCCTTGAATACCCGAATCCTCATCGTCGATGACGAGCCGTCGGCATCGGATTATCTGCGCTTACTCCTCGAGCAGGAGGGGTACGATGTGCGCGCCACGGCCAACGGTGTCGAGGCTCTGATCGCCCTCGAGACCAATGGCTTCGATATGGTGATCTCGGATATTCGGATGCCTCAGATGGACGGCTTCGAATTGCTCACGCATCTCAAGCAGCGTTGGCCCGATCTCCCCGTCATCGTTCTGACCGCCAACGAGGGCATCGAAGATATTGTCCAGGCCATCCATCTGGGCGCTCTCAATTATCTCGTCAAGCCGTCTTCGCCCGCGGTGGTCAGCGAGTCGGTGAAGAAGGCTCTGCAGGTACGTCCGGGAAGCGGGGTTGCTCCGCCCGTGGTTTCCGAACTCGTGGGGGAGAGCCCAGCCATCGTCGACGTTCGCCACCGGGTGGTGATGGCGGCGCGCAGCGATGTCCACGTGATCATCACTGGGGATACGGGGACCGGGAAGGAACTTGTTTCCCGAGCGATTCACACGTATTCGGCGCTGGTGAAGGGCCCCTTCGTGGCGCATAACTGCGCGCTTTCGCCGCCGGAACTCTTTGAGAGCGAGTTCTTCGGTCACCGGCGCGGCTCCTTCACCGGCGCTGAGCGCGATCATAGAGGCCTTTTGAGCGAGGCCGACGGCGGGGTTCTTTTCCTCGACGAACTCGAGACCATGCTGCCCGCCCACCAGGCCAAGTTGCTCCGGGTGATCGACGATGGCGAAGTCCGCGCGGTGGGCTCGGAGAAGAGCCGCCGGGTCTCGGTCCGTTTCTTGGCGGCGACAAACCGTGATCCCCATACCATGATCGAGGAGCGGACCCTGCGAGAGGATCTTTATTACCGCTTACGGGGAATCGAGATCATCCTGCCCACGCTCAACCAGCGCCGCGAGGATATTCCGCTTCTGGCGCATTACTTCGCCGGCGATGGCGCGGCCGGCTTCACGTCGGATGCCCTGGATGCCCTAATGAAGGCGGATTGGCCGGGCAACGTCCGCCAGCTTCGCAATGTGGTCCAGGGCGCCAAGGCCGCGGCGGGGGACGGGAAAATTGGCGCCGGTCATCTCTCTCTCCACGCCAGCGGTTGGGCCTCTCGGGCCGCTTCGGAGGGCGCCACCGCCAGCGGCTTGCCTCGGGGCATGACCTTGCGCGAACTCGAGCGTCGAGCCATCGAGCAGGCCCTCGAGGATTGCGACGGCAACCGCACCCGTGCCGCCAAGATGCTCGACATCGATCGCTCGACCCTGCGGCGAAAATTGATCGAGTTCGAGTTGAACTGAGTCGAACCCGGGCCGGTGGACCCGGGCGAGGGAACCCGCGTGGCGCCCGGGCCGATTAACCGGGCGCCCAGGGTGCGCCGGGTCTCAGCGCTGGTCCGGGCCCTGGGTTCGGGCTTCGAGAAGTTCGACCGCATCCTCATGCCCGCTGCTGCGCGCGGCCTTCAGGGGGGTCATCTCGTCGATGGCCGCCAGGTTCGGATTGGCGCCGGCCGCGAGGAGCGCCTCGAGGACTTCGAGGTTTCCCTGGCGGGCGGCGAGAACCAGGGGCGTCGCGTCATACTTGTTTCGAGCATCGATCTCGGCGCCCGCGGCGACGAGGAGTTCCGCCATCTCCCCGCTGCGCTCGAGGCCGAAGGCCGCGAGATGGAGCGGGGTCAACTCGTCTTCGGCCCGGGCGTTGGGGTTGGCACCCCGGGCCAGCAGCAGGGTCGCGACGTCGATCTGGGGAGTGTTGGCGACCTGGTGAAGCGCGTTCTTGCGTTGGGGGGTGGGTCGGTCGGCGGGCAGCCCCGCGTCGAGTAGCGCCTCCACGGTGGTGACGTGTCCCTTCACCGCGGCCAGTTGCAGAGCATCGCGCCCGCCTGGATCCAGGGTGCTCGTATCGGCGCCGAAGGTGATCAGGCGAACCGCTGTCTCGGCATGGCCGAAGAGCGCGGCGAAGAGCAGCGGGGTCCAGCCCTCGTCGCTTTTCTGATTAGGGTTGGCGCCGAACTCGAGGAGCCCCACCAGGGCGGGGGTCTGCCCCGCTCGGGCGGCCCAATGCAGGGAACTCGCGCCGGTCGCCCCGGGAAGGTCCGTGGGCACTCCGGCGCTTCTCAGCGCCTTGAGCACGGCCAGGTGGCCCTTGCCGGCGGCCAATTGGCCAGAATTCTGGCCTTCGGAATCGCGATGGGAGGGGTCCGCCCCCCCAGCCAGCAGTACGCGGACGGTCTCCTGGCGGCCCATCAGAGCCGCCAAGAGCAGCGGGGTGCGCCCGCGACGGGAGCGGAGATTCGGGTCGGCCCCGGCGCTCAGGAGTTGGGCGACGGCCGGGGCTTGGCCGGCGAGGGCGGCCGCGTGGAGCGGGGCGTCGCCGTCGGCCCCGGGCAGATCCGGGGGGAGCCCCGCCCCAGCGAAGACCGCGAGGAAGGCTAGGTCGCCCCGGCTGGCGGCGATCTGTGCCGGGCCGTGACCCTCGGGATCGCTGGCCCCGGGTCGGGCGCCGGCCTCGAGGAGCCGCCCCGCTAGGGGGGCGAGGCCCAGGCGGGCGGTCAGGAGCAGCGGGGTGGTGCCATCGGGCGCCCGGGCGTTGGGGTCGGCTCCGGCGGCGAGGAGTTGGACCGCTAGGGGAGTGAGTTTGAGGCGGGTGGCCAGGAGCAGCGGGGTGGTGCCATCGGGCGCCCGGGCGTTGGGGTCGGCTCCGGCGGCGAGCAGGCGGGCCAGGTTCTCTTCGTCGTCGCGTTCGATGGCGGTCTGGAGTGGGGTTTGGCCGTCGGCGTCCGGGCGCGAAGGATCCACGCCTCGGTGGAGGAGGGCATCGGCGATGTCCCCGTGGCCCAGGGCGATGGCGTGAAAGAGCGGGGTCCGGCCTTGGTGGTCGGCGAGATCGGGGGAGGCGCCGGCCCCGAGCAGGCGCCGGGTCACCGCCAGGTGAGCCTCGAGGGCCGCCACTCCGAGCGCGGTGTTGCCCCCGGGCCCGGTGGCGTCCAGGCGCGCTCCTCGGGCGATGAGAGCGGCCACAACCGTGCTGGAGCCGCCTTGGGCCGCGAGATGAAGCGGAGACCAGCCCTGGCCGCTCAGGC
>JAQWRT010000033.1 GCA_029243605.1 Myxococcota bacterium | reverse complement strand
GGAGCGATGGCTTTGTTGCTCAACTTTCGGGTATGGCGACCACCGAGGAACAGGTAGAGGCCTGGAAGTTGATCGTTGAGTTCCAGAAATATTTCGAAAAGGTTCTCGAAGACCGTGCTGAAAACCCTCGAGACGACATTATTTCCGCCCTGGTGACCGCCCGTGTGGAAGGCGAGAAGTCACTGGATACCGCCGAGTGTCTCTCCATCCTCCAGCAAATGCTGGTCGCCGGCAACGAGACCACGGCCTCGACCCTTTGCGAGGGAATGCGTTTGCTCGTGGAAAACCCCGAACAACTCGAGCGCCTGCGCGCGGAGCCGGCACTGATCCCAAATGCCGTCGAAGAAATGCTTCGCCTGACGACGCCGACGGCGAATATGTGGCGGGTCTGCCTGGAGGAGACCGAAATTGCGGGCGTCTCCATCCCAGCGGGTTCGGGCATGTTGGTCCGTTACGCGGCGGCCAACCGCGACCCCGCAATTTTTCCGGACCCCCACCGGTTCGATATCGAGCGCCCCAACGCTCGAGAGCACCTAGCCTTTGGTGCGGGTGTCCATTTCTGCCTTGGCGCTCAGTTGGCCCGCGCCGAATTGGTGAAGGGCTTCGAAGCCCTGCTCGAGCGGCTCCCCAATCTGCGCTTTCCCGAGGGCAGCCCGCCGCCGGAGTACCCGCCGAATATCCTTCTCAGGGGCATGACGGCCCTTCCCCTGGAGTTCGATATTTCGTGAGTGAGCCGGTCAATGTCTATCTGGTCTGCGGAGGGCGCTGGCACGATTTCGATTTTGCCCGGCTCGAACTCCTGAAACTCCTGGGTGAGCACGATCAAATCCGCACCCGGGTCGCGCCAGATTACAGTGATATCGATGCTCTCGAGGCCTCGGATTTTCTTATTACCTATACCTGCGATCTGGCAGGAATTACCCCGGACCAGGAAAAAGCGCTCCAGGCCTACGTCCAGGGGGGGCGACGCTGGCTGGCCCTGCATGGCTCCAACTCGGTGATGGAATTTCTCGCCGATGGTCGGGTTGCCACACCACGCAGCCACGGCACCCTGATGAAAACTTTGGGGAGCCAATTCATCGCGCATCCGCCCATAGCTCCCTATGCGGTGGAGAACGTGAATCCCGACCACCCCCTGGTGACCGGGATCAAGAGCTTCGATGTCGAGGACGAACTCTACCTGTGTGAATATCACGGCGAGGTGGAAGGCCTGTTGGCTGCTCGCTTTACCGGGCAGGCTGTTGGCTTTGTGGAAGAGGACTGGCCCGATGATGAACCTCGCTGGGTGATGTACCTGCACCCAGAGGGCAAGGGCGAGGTCCTCTACCTGACTCTGGGACACTGCCGTGGCCGCTACGATATGCGGCCCATGATCGACCACTATCCCCGGACCGAGCGCGGATCCTGGGAGTCCCCCACTTACCTCGAATTATTGAGGCGCTCGCTGAGTTGGTGTTTGGACGGCGTTGCGATCCCTTGAACCGCCCTTTGATTGGCGAGGAGTTCTTTTCTAAATATGTCCCCCCGACCCTTTCGATTTGCGGTCCAGAGTTTTACTGCGGAGAGCGGCGCCGCGTGGCGTGAGAAAGCCCGGAAGGTCGAAGACCTGGGTTATGCCTGCCTGCATTTGGCAGATCACCTAATCGGTCCCGGACCAGCCCTGGAGCGGAGCATGCACCCCCTCCAGGAATTGGCAGCGATCCCCGCCATGGCTGTGGCCGCAGAGGCCACGAATACCCTTCGCGTGGGGTGTCGGGTTTTCTGCCAGGATTATCGACATCCCGTCATGCTTGCCAAGGAGGCCGCAACCCTCGACTTTTTCTCCGAGGGCAGGCTTGAACTCGGCCTGGGCGCTGGCTGGCTCGAGCCCGAATACTCGGCCTTGGGAATGCGCTTCGATCCGGCACCCGTGCGGATCGATCGCCTGGCAGAGACCGTGGCCTTGATCAAGGCGCATATGTCGGGGGAGCCCATCGATCAGTCCGGCGAGCATGTCGAGGTGCACGAGTTCAGCGGCGTTCCGCTCCCAGTGCAGCGCCCTCATCCGCCGATCATGATCGGGGGCGGAAGTCCGCGGGTCCTCGGCCTGGCTGGGCGCGAGGCGGATATCGTGAGTCTGAACTTCAACAATCGGGCAGGAGTACTCGGACCCGAGGGTGTCAAGCTGAGTACTCAAGCGGAGACCGAGAGGAAATTGGCCTGGATTCGTAAGGGTGCAGGCGCGCGAATGGACAGTCTCGAGATCGAAATCGGCGCCTATTTCACTTTCGTTGGTGAGGCAGGGGATGGCGCGGCACGCGGCATGTCGGGGGTTTTCGGTCTCAGCGAAGAGGAGATGCGCAGTCACCCGCATGGCCTTTTCGGCAGTGTGGACAGCATCTGCAGCGAACTTGAGCGCCGCCGGGAGCTTTTCGGCATCAGTTATGTCACGGTGACCGACGAGGTGATGGAATCGTTCGCACCGGTGGTGGCCCGGCTGGCGGGAAAATAGAGAAATGCGAAGACCAATGAGGAGAGCGTGCGGATGAGCGATACGCGTGTCGCCGATGAACTCGAAATTCGGAATCTAGTGGCGACCTATGCCGACGCCGTTCTGCGACTGCATAAGGCTGACTGGCTTCAAACCTGGGCGAGCGACGGGGAGTGGAGTCTGCTGGGCGAGACCAGCCAGGGGCACGCCGCCCTGGTTGCGCGCCTGGAGGTTCTGACCTCTGGGTTGGAATACGTGATGCAGTGCATGGGGGGAGGGATTATCCGCCTGGGAGAAGGAAAAGCCCAGGGAAGGTGGACGATCACCGAGCACGCGCGTATGAAGGAGGGCAGCTCGCTCTTTACCATGGGGGCCTATCGGGACGACTATTGCCAGGAAGATGGAGCCTGGCGATTTGCCCGTCGTCGTCTGCAGGTTTTTTATATGGGACCGCCGGATATGAGCGGTCGCGTGATGCCCGTGCCCGACGACCTGGGTGATGGGCTGGAGGGATAGGGATGATTCTGATTGCGGGGACAGTGGACGTGGATCCCGAGCGCCGAGAGGCCGCTCTCGAAGCGGGAAAGCCCCACGTAGCAGGCACTCGCGCCCAGAAGGGTTGCGTCGCTTACGTATGGAGTGCCGATCCCATGATCGATGGGCGAATCGTTGTCTACGAACACTGGGAGACAGAGGAAGATCTCGCTTTGCATCTCGCAGGCGAGCACTACCTGAATATGCGAAATACAATCGCAGGCTTTGGTCTCACTGCCGCGGATGTTTCGAAATTTCGCGTCGACCTTAGGGAGCCGGTCTACGATTCGACGGGAACGCCTCGTGCGGATTTTTTGACTGGGTGAAACTAGGAGAAAAAATGTTTGTGATCGCCGGAACCATCCAGGTTGACCCCTCGAAACGTCATGAGGCCGTTGGCCCCGCCACCGAGATGATGCGAGAAACCCGAAAGGAGTCGGGCAATATCGAGTATGCTTTCTCCCTCGATATGGGGGATGAGACGATCATTCGTGTCTTCGAGCAGTGGGAGTCCCAGGAGGCGCTCGACCTACACTTCGCGGCTCCCCACATGGCCACCTTTCGAAAGGTGCTCGGGGAGTTGGGCGTGACGGGCATGGATATGAAGCGTTACGAGATCGAATCCGTAGGACCGCTCTTTTCGTAGGGGCCCTCGGCTCCACCGGGAAATAAACAGCGGGTTAGTAGTAAGATAAGGAAGCGAACTCTTGGCCAAACTTCGACACAGCCTGACGGACGGCACCTACGAAAGACTGCCGAGCGGTCTCGTGCGCGTGGAGGAGAGGGGACTGACGGGTCTCTTTGAGGCCAATGGACGTTGGCATTCGGGTGAACTGCGGGACGCAGATCCCCATATGATCGGCTGGGTGGGGGGGCCTCAGAAAGGTTTCCCTCCGGTTTCAGCGGAGAAAAAGGCGCCGAAGACGGACTCGGCTGCTCAAGAGACTGAATCCACTTCAAAACAATCAGCAAGGAGTTCCGGAATGAACTTGAATCTCGCGGGCAAGAAAGCCCTGGTCACAGCAGCTAGCCGGGGGATCGGCCTCGCCATCGCCCAATCGCTGGCCGACGAAGGCGTCGAAATCGCACTCTGTGCTCGAAGTGAGGGTGGCCTAGAGGAAGCCCATAAAGACCTCGAGGCCCGGGGAGTTCGTGTTTTCAGCCAGGCTGTGGATGTGGGCGATGGCGACGCGCTCCGCGCCTTCGTGCAAGCGTCCGCCGAAGCGTTGGGCGGGTTGGATATCCTAGTCTGCAACGCGAGTGGGGGCTCTGGGATGGGCGACGAAGCCTGGCAGGCTAATCTCGACATTGATGTTCTCGGCGCTGCCCGGGCTGTGGAAGCAGCGACTCCGTCCTTGAAAGAGTCCGATTCCGCGAGTGTGGTTTTTATCGCAAGTACCGCGGCGCTCGAATACCTCGGTGTCCCTCAGCCCTATAACGCCATGAAGGCCGCGCTTTTGGCCCATGCCAGCGACCTCGCCCAAGCCCTGGCACCTGCAGGGATTCGGGTGAACTCGGTGTCTCCGGGGCCGATCTATTTCGAGGGCGGCAACTGGGAGATGATCAAGAACGCGATGCCGGCGATCTACGAGCGAACGCTTGCCCAATGCGCGATCGGCCGAATGGGTCGTCCCGAAGAGGTCGCCAATGCCGTGACGTTCCTGGCGAGTCCGGCTGCGAGCCTCATTACCGGAGCCAATCTGGTCGCCGACGGCGGCCTGACCAAGCGCGTCAATTATTAGGAAGAGGAGCCTTCGGAACTGAGGTAGGGCTCGATCGGATCGGGGCATAAGGAGTATTTCGTAGATGGCATCCAGCAAGAAGAAGGTCGCTTCATCGGCGCGATCGCCTGGGCTTTCGTATCAGGAATTACTGGATACGGATAGCCTTCCGGCCCCGCCCGTATTGCGCCTTGAGTCACCCCTGGAATTGCCTCCGAGTTTTGTGCCCCGGGATCGCTATACGTCCAGGGCCTTTCACGACCTTGAGGTAGAAAAGGTGTGGAAGAAGACCTGGCAGATGGCTTGCCGTGAGGAGGAGTTGGCCGAGGTCGGTGACCATTACGTATACGATGTCGCCGATCTCTCGATTCTGGTGGTGCGTGCGGCAGAAGGAGAACTCAAGGCTTTCCATAACGTGTGCCTGCATCGGTCGCGAAGGATCAAGACCCACTCGGGCCGCTCAGAGGAACTCCGCTGCCCCTTCCACGGTTGGGCCTGGAATCTGGATGGCTCGTTGAAGAGAATGACGAGCCCGTGGGATTTTTCTCATGTGAAACCCAAGGACTGCCAGTTGCCCGAGGCCCAGGTCGCTACCTGGGGTGGTTTTGTCTTCATCAATCCCGACCTCGAAGCCGAGTCTCTGGCGTCTTATCTAGGCGACCTCACCGAGCATTTCGATCGCTGGCCTCTCGAGAAACGATATAAGTCGGTCCACGTGGCCCGGGTCCTCTCCTGCAATTGGAAGGTGGCCCAGGAAGCTTTTATGGAGGCCTATCACGTACTGAGCACCCACCCGCAACTTCTCTCAGGTATCGGCGATACGAACTCGCAATACGATACCTGGGAGAATTTTAGTCGGGCGATTACGCCGAATGGAACGCCGAGTCCCCACCTCGATTTCGAACCGAGCGAGCAAGATCGTCTCGACGCTGTAACCAATCGCTACATCGACGAAGACCCCGTTATGGTCCTGCCCGAAGGGATGACCAGTCGCGAATTGCTGGGACAAGCTTCTCGGGTGCAGCTGGCATCCCTGGTGCCCGGTGCATCGGAATTGACCGACTCCGAGATTCTCGATTCGTTCTACTACACGGTCTTTCCCAATTTTCATCCCTGGGGAGCCTACAACCTGATTACCTATCGCTTTCGCCCTTACGAGAACGATCCGCACAGCTGCATCATGGAGGTGATGTACCTGAGCCCCTACCGAGGCAAGCGCCCGAAGCCGTGTGAGATCCACTGGCTTGGTCGCGACGAGGACTTCACCAAGGCGCCCGAGCTCGGGTTCCTGGGCCGGGTCTTCAACCAGGACATCTATAACTTGGCTGAGGTTCAAGCGGGCCTACGCGCTGGGGTTCACGAGAACCTTGTGTTCGCAAATTACCAGGAGAGCAAGATTCGCCACTGGCACGCGGTGCTGGAGCGTTTTCTCGAAGGCTGAGCGCTCTCTACAAGCGCTCTCTACAAGCGCTCTCTAGAAGCCTACAAGCGCTCTCCACCAGCCCTCTGCACAAGAGCCTACAAGCGCTATGCGCTTCGCCAGCCCGCCAGGACTTTTTCGATTCGCTCCTGGCATTCGACGATGATGGCGTTGAGATCCTCGTTTTCCGATCGCTCGATGGGTTCTCCCACGTGGAGCCGGACCGTGGTGCGGAATGGAACGGGGAGCAGGTTATTGACCAGCAAATGCCACGCGCCGTCGATGGTGACCGGGACGATGGGGAGTTCGGGCGCTGACTCCATGAGGGCGATCGTCCCCGGCTTTTTGAAGCGCCGGAGCTGCCCCTGGCGAGAGCGAGTGCCTTCGGGATAGATCACGGCAGAGACTCCCCGAGCCTGGGCCTGCCTGCCCATCTCCCGAATCGCCTCGGTGGCCTGCTTTCGGTCGCTCCGCTCGATGATTGCGTTTCCGCCGCGCCTCAGGTTGTAGGAAATGCCTGGCAGCCAGTGGGCGAGCTCGCGCTTGGAGACGTATTTGGGGAAATTGCTAAAGAGCGTGGCCCCGGTGATGGGGATATCGAACATGCTCTGGTGGTTCGCGACCAGCAGGTAGGGGCTACCGGGTTTGACCTTGGCAGAGCGTTCCACGATGAGCCGCATGCCGCTCATTCTGAACGCCCAGACCAGGGCAACCTGCATGGCACCCGCGACGATCTCCTGGGGGCGCTGGCCAAAGAGCCGGGCGATGCGCTGGAGGGGGTCGAAAATGAGCAGACTTCCCCCAAAGGCGATAAGGAAGGGAAGCGTCAGGATCCAACTGAGGAGGGTTCGAGCCACCGCCAGACTGTGGCACAAGATCACCTGCGGGGGCCACTTTGAGGGTGGGCCCCCGGACAAAGCCTCTAGGCCCTCGCCGCGCATTTCTTGCTGGATTTCCGGGGGCATTGCGTAGTAGGGTTGGCATATGAGTTCATCAACAACTGATCGACCTCGGGTGCTCTCCTCCCTTCTGGGATCCTTGTTCTTGACAGCGGCGGCGCTGCTGGCGAGCGGATCTGGGGCATACGCCCAGTCACTGGCGCTTGCGACGGTGAATAACAGCGTTTGTTATTTCTCGGACGATGACAACGTCCTGGCAAATGCGACCCCCTACAACCCCGCCAGCGCGAACTGCAACGAGACCGGCATTTCGGATCTCAATGTTTTCCAGGTCGCCTCGAGCACGACGGGAGGCGGTAGCACCACGGTGATCCTCTCGCTGAAGGCTGGGCTTGTGGTCGATGCGAACCCGGGCTCGACGGAATACCAGGCGGGGAAAATCGC
The DNA here is from genome assembly GCA_029243605.1 of Myxococcota bacterium. GTDB lineage: Bacteria > Myxococcota_A > UBA9160 > UBA9160 > UBA4427 > JAZXM01. Next base: position 111,405 of record JAQWRT010000033.1, on the reverse strand, counting down.
CTACGCCCTCACCCTCTCCATCGCGGGGACCGGAGGGGCCGCTTGGGACCTGACCATCGACCAGGCCATGCAAGGGCTTGTGGTCACGTACGACGACGGTGCGGGGGTGGCCAATGCTGGAATTTCGGGGGTCACTGCGGCACTCAACCTCGGCCCTTCACTTTCCTTCGGAAGCACGACGACGCGGTCATCCGCGGCGACCGGGAGTGAACCTTTCGCCTTCAGCCGTAGCGGCGACGTGATCCAGGGTGTCGGGGACACGGTTCTCACGGGCACTGTGGAGATCGATCTGGACGCTTATTCCGCGTGTGGGGGTTTGTTTTGCTTGGGCTGGGCCGATGAGGGTGCGGTTCTTTTCGGAATTGACGATGTCTCCCAGTCATCGTTCGTGAGCTCGGATGAGTATGCGACCTGGGGCCGGGCGGTGGCCCCCGATGGCTATGAGGCTCAATTTTCTTTGACCTTGACCGGGGGCTTTTGCGGCGACGGCACCACCGACCCCCCCGAGGAATGCGACGACGGCAATATCAGCAATAACGACGGTTGCTCGTCGAATTGTCTGAACGAGTTCTGTGGCGACGGCATACGCCAATCCGGGATCGGCGAAGAATGCGACGATGGCAACACCACGAATGGCGATGGATGCAGCGCGATCTGCGAGGTGGAAGGGGTGCCCGTTCCGGCCCTCTCCAGCCGAGGAGAGCAATTTCTCGTTCTGGCCCTCATCGGCGTGGCGGCGCTCGTCGTGGGTTTCCGTCGCCGCCGCCCGGCATGAAAGCGTAGTCGCGCCCGGCCGCCGTGACTTGGACAGGCTTTCCTCGCCCTCCGGGAGAAGGTCGCTAACCTCTCCCCATGGATACGGACGAGCTGGAAGGAACGCTCCGGGCCATGGCGGATAAAGAGTCGATTCGCGATTTGGCGCGACTCTACGCCCACCATGTCTGGCAGAGGGATCTCGATCCCCTGGTCGACCTCTTCACCGAGGACGGCGAAATGGACACGAGCCTGGAAGAACCGATACGCGGCCGGGAGGCCCTCCGCGAGGCCTTTCAGCGGCTCGTCGAAGACGAGGGGTCCGATCTTCAGCCCTTTGTTCACAACCACGTGGTGGAACTCGACGGGGATAGAGCCAGCGGAACCGCCTATGTCGACCTGCGTTCGATTCGCGACGGTCAGAGCATGATGGGGTCGGGATTCTATCGGGATCGCTATATCCGGCAGGGCCAGACTTGGAAATTCGAGTCGAGAAGACTGGAGCTGCGCTTTTTCGTTCCCCTCCACCAGGGCTGGGCTGGGGAAGTCGAGAGCTAGGCGGTCCTCACCCATGGGGGGTTCGCGACGACAGGCCGCGCTTTTGCTAACCGTCTTGTTACACGAAGGGGGTACTCATGAAGAGGGGGAATGATCGAGTGGAAAGCAATTTTCGGCTTCGAAGCGCGACCTGGATGGCAGTGGTGGTTTTTGCGGTGGCAGCGTTTCCGCCGCTCGGAGGCGCAGGGGTTGGAACAGCTTCTGCCGCGGAGGCCAGCACCCAGAACAAGGTCTTGGCTGTGGGGGCAAGCTGCTTCTACCTGCCCGCCAAGGCGTTCTATGCGGTTTTCGGCGCTGCCACGGCGGGTCTGGCCTATGGCTTCACGTTCGGAGACGAGCAGATGGCCAACCAGATCTGGGAGTCTTCGGTGGAAGGCAGTTATGTCGTGACGCCGGCGATGATCGAGGGCAACGAACGGATTCGCTTCAAAGGTCCCTGACGGGTCCGGCCATTCCTCTCCGGGCTCGGCTCGAGGGGGAGGGCGATGGAAGTGCGCACCGGTTCTTTGAGCCCGATAGCGAGGCGTGAGATGCGCCCCGCTGCCGGGCTCTTGCGTTGGTAGCCAGCGCTGGGGTCGATTGCCTGCGTGCTAGGGTAATCCCCATAGCGCTGGGGGCGAAGGGCGCGCGTTCGTGAAGGTCGGAATGGTCGGCTCGGGGAAGCGTCACCGAGCTTGCAACCCAAGCGGACCGCCAACGCTTCGTTCCCGAGGCTCGGCCGGTTCCTTGGCAGTAGAGGGAGTAGAACGATGGGGCGTGTTGAAGGGAAAGTGGCAATCGTGACGGGCGGTGCCTCGGGCCTGGGGGCGGCGGATGCCCGGGCACTGGCCGCCGAAGGGGCAGCGGTCATCGTGACCGACCTCGACGTGGCCAAGGGAGAGGCTCTGGCCGCTGAAATTGGCGCAGATTTCTTCGAGCAAGATGTGTCCGACGAGTCGAGTTGGGTGCGTCTCATCGAGCAGACAGTGGCGCGCCACGGCGGCCTGGACGTCCTCGTCAACAACGCCGGGATCGCCATCATCGCCGATATCGCGGGGACGACGACGGAAATCTGGCGCCGGACCCTGGCGGTTCACCTCGATGGAGCGTTTTTCGGTTGCCATCATGCCCTTCCGGCGATGGCGGCCTCGGGGGGAGGGTCGTTGATCAATATGTCCTCTACCGCGGCCCTGGTCGGGATCGGGCCCTACCTGGCCTATTCGGCGGCGAAGGGTGGCATTCGTTCGATGACCAAGTCCATTGCGGCTTATTGCCGCACCCACCGAAATGGCGTCCGTTGCAATTCAGTCCACCCGGGGAGCATCGATACCCCCATGGTCCACGCCGCGCTCGGTGGCATTGGCGGACCGCAACCCGAGGGCGATCGCTTCTCCGATGACGTGCGTCGTAAGATCGGTCTTGGTGAGCCCGCGGATGTCGGGCAACTCATCCTCTTCTTGGCCTCGGACGAGTCGAAACATATTTCGGGAGCTGAGATGGTCATCGACAACGGCGATACCGTCGTTCAGCTTTCTGGGCCTGGAGGAAGTCGGAAATGAGCATTATTGGGTTCGTGCATGTCAACATCAACTGCAGTGATTTCGAGCGTTCCAAAGCGTTCTACGAAAGACTGGGCTTTGAACTCTTCATGGAGCCCCCCCCGCGAAATACGCCCGAGGTGGCCGCCGCAGTGGGACTCGAGCCCTATGAGATTCGCGGGGGACTCATGCGCCTTGTCGATGCGCGCTCGCCCTTCGTGATTGACCTTCTCGAGTGGAAGCACCCATCGGATTCGGCTCCCCCCTACGCGAAACTCAACCATTTGGGGATCGCCCGAATCGCCCTGGCGTCGTCGGATCTCGACGGCGATATGGCCAGGCTCAAATCCGAGGGGGTCGAATTCATCAGCGAACCCGCCACGGTGGTTTGGGAGGGGCATCCGGACTCAAAATTCGTTTGCTTCAAGGACCCCGACGGAACGGTGCTCGAACTGGTAGAACTCGTTCGCTAGAGGGCGGCCGAGTTCTCAGACCCGCAGCACCTGGATCATATCCGTGCCGCCGGTTTGCTGGGATCGCCCGGCCGTGGCGACAACGAGGTCTCCAGTGCGTAGGTGCCCGATCTTGAGGGCTCTCTGGACGGCGAAACTCACCCGCGTGTCATCGTCGCCTTCGCCCACGTAGTGGATGGGCATGACGCCCCAGTTCAGGGCCAGGCGACGCCTGACGGTATGGGATCGCGTTACGGCGAGGATCGGGCTGCGGGGCCGAAGCTTGGAGATGCTCCGGGCGGTGAACCCCGTGTCGGTGAGGGCGATGATGGCCCCCGCTTGCAGGTGATTGGCCATGGTGATCGCCGCCTGGGCGACGGCCTCAACCACGGCGTCCGAGGCATTGGGGCGGACATGCTGGAGGGTGCCGAATTCCTCCAGTGATTTTTCGGCCTCGATGGCGAGCCGCGCCATGGTTTCGACGGCGGCTACGGGGTGGAGCCCAGCGGCGGTTTCGCCCGAAAGCATCACTGCGGAGCTTCCGTCGAGAATCGCGTTGGCGACGTCGCTGACCTCGGCCCGAGTCGGCCGAGGGTTGCGTTCCATAGAGTCGAGCATCTGGGTTGCGGTGATGACCGGCTTCCCTCCGCTCACCGTCGAGCGAATGATTCGCTTCTGGATATGCGGAATTTCGGCGAAGGGGAGTTCAACTCCGAGGTCGCCGCGGGCCACCATGGTCCCGTTGGCTGTGGCGATGATCTCTTCGAGGTTGTCCACGCCCAGGCGATTTTCGATCTTGGCGATAATCGGGATATCGGCATTCTCGCCTTCGAGGAAGCGACGAATATCGGAAACATCCCTCGCCGTCTGCACAAAAGAGGCAGCGAGATACTCTGTTCCGCAGCGGGCGGCGAACTCGAGATCGGATTGGGTCCCGGGATCCATCACCTCCTGGTTCAGGTCGGTATCCGGAAGGTTGACCCCCTTACGGTCGCGCAGGCTGCCCCCGCACTCGACTCGGCATTCGACGCTCGTCTCGCGAACGCGCAAAACGCTGAGTTCGATTTTGCCATCGTCGATGAGGACTCGGTCGCCCTTGGTCACGGCCTTGGGCAGGCCCTCGAAACTAACCGAGACGCCGGTTTCATCGCCCAGGCCCGGCTCGGTCCGAAGCGTGAAATTCGAACCGATCTCCAGGAGCACGGCGCCGGCGCTCAGTTCTCCGATCCTGATTTCGTTGCCCCGGGTATCCACCAGGGTGGCCACGTTGGCACCGACCCGCTGGACTACCTCTCGCACGTTGTCCACCAGTCGCGCGTGGTCCTCGAGGTTGCCGTGGGAGAGGTTGAACCGAGCCACGTCCATCCCGGCCTCGATCATCCCCGCGAGCAGGTCGGGGTCCGAGCAGGCGGGGCCGATTGTGGCGATTAGCTTCGTCTTGCGGAGTCTCATGGCGGGAGTCTCGCACGAAACTCGCTGCTAGCCAGCGGCAAGGGTGAATTCGTCGCCGGAAGCGGCGCGGAAATCAGTAGCCGCTGACGTAGGGCAGGCCCTCGGCGGTTTTCTCGATGGCGCCCTCGGCTTCGAGGAGAAGCGACGTGGCGTCCCAATGCCCCTCGATCAAGCGGTCTCGGGTGCCCTTGGGAATATTTCCGGAAAGGGCGCCCGCACGGCAGGTCACGGTCTCGGCTGAGACGTCGATGGAGACAACCTGCTCGGGGTCGAGTTCAACACTTTCTCGCAGGGCTTCGGCGTCCCGCTCGGAAAGGGTGATGCAGACCAAGCCGAGGCTGCAGCAATTCCCCGCGAAGATGTCGGCGAAGGATTGCCCGACAAAGGCGCGAAATCCGTAACGCATCAGCGCTTGGGGCGCGTGCTCACGCGAGGATCCGCAGCCAAAATTCTTACCGACCACCAGGATATCGGAGCCGAAAAATCGCTCGTCATCCAAAGGGTGGTTCCCCTTGGCAGCCTTGCGGGCATCCTCGAAGAGATGTTCCCCCATGGCGTCGAAGGTGATGTCCTTCATGAAGCGGGCGGGGATAATGCGGTCGGTATCGATATCGTCACCGCGCACAACGCAAGCCCTACCGCTGACGGCTTCGATGGATGTCAGGTTGTTCGCGTTCATGTCAAAGCACCTCCCGTACGTCGACCACGCGTCCCGCAATCGCGGCGGCGGCCACCATGGCCGGAGACATCAGCAGAGTTCGGCCCGAGGGCGATCCCTGGCGTCCCTTGAAGTTCCGGTTGCTCGAGGAGGCGCAGATCTCCCGGCCGATCAGTTTGTCCGGGTTCATGGCCAGGCACATGGAACAGCCCGGTTCGCGCCAGTCGAAGCCCGCTTGACGGAAGACCTCGTCGAGGCCCTCGGCGATCGCCTGACGTGAAACTTCCTGGGAGCCCGGAACCACCAGGGCCCGAACGCCTTCCTGAACAGTGCCCGTTCGGGCAACCCGGGCGGCTTCTCTCAAGTCGGAGAGTCGGCCGTTCGTGCACGAGCCGATGAAGGCCACGTCCACGGGTGTGCCCACGATGGGAGCGCCCGGGTCGAGGTCCATATACTCGAGGGCTTCTTCGATGCCCGCACGTTCGTCTTCGCTGGCCTCGCTGGGGGTGGGGACTCGCTCTCTCACGCCGATATTGTGACCGGGATGAATGCCCCAGGTGATCGAGGGTTCGATCTCTTCGCCATTCAGGCAGACGCTGTCGTCGTACTCGGCGCCGGGATCACTGGCCATGGCGACCCATTCGGCAGCAGCGCGCTCAAAGGCTTCGCCTTCGGGCGAATAGCGGCGCCCGCGCAGGTACTCCACGGTGGTGGCATCGGGGTTGACGTAGCCGCAGCGTGCGCCGCCCTCGATGGACATATTGCAGAGGGTCATCCGCTCTTCCATGGACATCGCCTCAATCGCTTCACCCGCGTACTCGTAAGCGAAGCCCACTCCGCCGTTGACGCCGAGTTTGCGGATGATCGCGAGGATGACGTCCTTGGCATAAACCCCGGGTCGAAGCTGGCCTGTGACCTCGATGCGACGAACCTTCAATCCGCCCATGGCGAGGGTCTGGGTGGCGAGGACATCTCGAACTTGGCTCGTCCCGATGCCCAAGGCGATGGTTCCAAAGGCTCCATGGGTCGAGGTATGACTGTCGCCGCAGGCGATGGTGGATCCGGGCACGGTGAGGCCGAGTTCGGGGCCGATGACGTGAACGACGCCCTGGTAACCGCTCTCTTTTCCGAAGAAGGTCACCCCGGATTCGGCACAATTGCGCTCGAGTTCCGAGAGCATCGTCTCGGCCAGGGGGTCGGCCAGAGGGCGAGCCTGGGTGTCCGTGGGCATGATGTGGTCCGCGGTGGCGAAGGTCCGCCCGGGGAAACGAACCGGCAGACCCAATTCGCGAAGCATCGCAAAGGCTTGGGGGCTGGTGACTTCGTGCACCAGATGGGTGCCGATGAAGAGCTGGGTTTGGCCACCGGGGAGTTCCCGGACCTTGTGGGCGCGCCAAGTCTTTTCGAAAAGGTGGGCTGGTTTTTCGCTCATGAGATTTATCCAGGGGAAATTGGGGCGCGAGCGGAGTGCTCGTCCCACCGGGGGAATAGCACGGCGCCGGAGGCTCGGCCCCCCGGGCTGGGGTGGGCCAATTTGCCTCGACGGGGCCCGGAGGAGCCGCTTCCCCGGCTCACAGACTGCCTTGGCCGAGGGAGGCGTGGTAGCCTCCACCACGGCCGGGGTGTAGCTCAGTGGTAGAGCCTGAACTTTGGGGGTTCAGTGTCGTGGGTTCGATCCCCACCACCCCGACCAGTCCGGTCTCTCCAGCAACGGATCGGCGCGCCGGAGGGGCCACTCGATGGCTGGGGGCGAATACGGGCGGGCTTGTGGCGCTTCACCCGGGCGTCGACAATAGGAGCGAGAATGATCATTCTGTTCGGCACACTCGTAATTCTTGTCGTGATTGCGGCGGGGATCTGGGGGTATATCAAGGGCCTGGACAAAGCCGGCAAGAACGCGATTAAGAATCGCATCAACGGGGTCTTCCAGTCTGCGGAAGCCAAGGGCATTTTCCCCCGGCAGCCGGCCTTCCAGAGCGACTATCTCGGGACCTATCCGCAATTCCGCTTGATCGAGGAAAACTACGAAATTATCCGTGAGGAATGCGAAGCCCTCATGAAGGACCGCTCGAGGCTGGTGCCCATGGAAACCCTGGGCGGGGGATATACGGCGGGCAAGACCCACGTGGCCGAGTGGACGACCCTGATGTTCAAGTCAGGAAAATTCGTCGAAGAGAATTGCCAGCTCGCGCCTCGCACGGCGGAGCTGATCCGTCGCCTTCCCGGCATCTATACCGCCTTTTTCTCGGTCCTCGAACCCCGACAGGAACTCCAGCCGCATTTCGGTTATTACAAGGGATTCCTCCGCTACCACATGGGGGTTCTGGTTCCCAAGAACAACGAAGACCGCAATTGCTGGATCCGGATCAACGCCGACCCCACCGACAATGCGACACGGGACACGAGCCTGATCGAGAAGGGCGAACGCTATTGCTGGAAAAATGGCGAGGGGGTCGTTTTTGACGACACCTTTCTCCACGAGGCTGCCAACGAGTCGGACGAGGTGCGCGTGGTCCTCTGGTTCGATTTTCGCCGAAAACTGCCCTGGCATCTCGATCTATTCAACCGTTTCTGCCTCTTTGTTCTCCACAACGAGCCCTCGGTCAAACGCATCCGCCGAAACGCGGTGGTGAAGGCCTGAGGGCCAGTTCCGGGCTTCGCCGCTGGGCCGAGCCCCTGGTCCAGGCCCCGGCGGCCGAGCCCCGGTGGGTGGGTTCCCGTCCCGGGGCATCGGTTGTAAGGTGTGGGCTCGCGGGGAGGCCCGGTCGGTCGGGCTCCGCGTCAATTCATCCAAAACCAGTCCCAAAGTCGACCCCTTCCGGCCTCCGGGAGGGGGGGAGAATCCATGCCCGGTGAATGCACCCCCCAATTGCGGGAAACCATAGAGAACACGATTCGGTTCCTGGCCGTGGACGCGGTGAATGCCGCGAAGAGCGGCCATCCTGGGGCCCCTATGGGGCTAGCGGCGGCCGCCTTGGAACTCTTCGACAACCATCTTCGCTTCGATCCCGGCGACCCGGATTGGCCCCTGCGCGATCGTTTTGTGCTCTCGGGTGGGCACGCATCGATGCTCCTCTATTCGCTTTTGCACCTCTACGGGTACGCGCTCTCCCTCGACGAAATTAGGCAATTTCGCCAGTGGGGAGCCCTGACTCCGGGCCACCCCGAGTACGGCCTGACGCCCGGTGTGGAGATCACCACCGGGCCCCTGGGCCAGGGTTTTGCCCATGCCGTGGGGATGGCGCTCGCCGCCCGGATGACGCGCAGCCGCTTCGGCGGTGCACCCAGCGCCGAGCAGGCGCCTCCGGGTGAGCATTTCGTCTACGGCATCATGGGCGACGGTGACATGATGGAGGGCATCTCGTCCGAGGCGGCTTCCCTGGCCGGGCACCTGGGGTTGGGGAACCTGGTCTTTATTTATGATGACAACCAGATCACCATCGATGGGCCGACGGATTTTTCGCTGAGCGAGGATATTCCGGCCCGCTTCGCCGCTCAGGGCTGGCACGTGTCGTCCACCATCGACGGCCAGGCGGTGGCCGAATTCTCCGGCGCCCTGGAGGAGGCTCGGGCTGAGACCGAGCGCCCGAGCTTGATTGTTCTCCGCACGGTGATCGGCCGGGGCAGTCCGGCGGTGGCCGGCAAGAACAAGGCCCACGGGGCTCCCCTGGGCGCCGAGGAGGCAGCGCGAACCAAGCAGGCCTTGGGTTGGCCCACGGAGCCCAGCTTTCTCGTCCCGGACGAAGTGAGAGCCTATTTCGAGGGCCGAATTGGAGAAAAGAAGGCCCAGCGAGCGAGCGCCGAGACCCGGCACCAGGCCTGGCGCGAAGCCAATCCCGAGCGGGCAGAGGGCTGGGATGCGGCTCGTGACCGCAAGTTGCCCGGCAATCTCGGCGACCTCCTCGCCCAGGGATTCGCTGGGGTAGACGATTCGACCCGCAAGCATTCGGCGGCGGTGCTTGAGCGCCTGCACGAGGTGGTCCCCTACATGGTGGGTGGGTCGGCCGATCTGGCTGGCTCGGCGGCGCCCCCGGTGCTGAAGGACTACGGCATCGTGGGCCCCGGTGCGGCGGAGGGCGAGGACGCCTATGCCGGCCGCAATATCTACTTCGGGGTTCGCGAGCACGCCATGGGCGCGGTGACCAATGGCATCGCCCTGGACGGCACTCTTCTGCCGTATTGCGGGACTTTCCTGATCTTCAGCGATTATATGCGCCCTTCGATCCGCCTGGCGGCGCTGATGAAAGTGCGATCCCTCTTCGTCTTTACCCACGATTCGTTCTACGTCGGCGAGGATGGGCCGACCCACCAACCCATCGAGCAACTCGATAGCCTGCGGGTGATCCCCGGGCTGACGGTTTTCCGCCCGGCGGATGGCGTCGAAACCGCCATGGCGTACGCGTGGGCGCTCCAGCGCGCCGAGGGTCCGGTGATTTTCTCTCTGACCCGTCAGGGTCTCGAGGCCGTGGATCGCCCGGAGAGCTTCGAGTTGGAGGATGTCTGGAAGGGGGCCTACGGGGTTCGCGAGCCCGGACGCACCCCGGACGTGGTGCTGGTCGCCAGCGGTTCGGAAGTGTCTCTGGCCAGCCAGGCGGCCGAGGGGTTGGCCGAACGGGGGATCGAAGCCCGGGTCGTTTCCATGCCCAGCCTCGAACTCTTCCGCGCCCAGCCCGAGGTCGATCAACTCGCCCTGGTTCCCGATGACGGTACGCCCATAGTGGCTGTGGAGGCCGGGCGGGGCGAGAGCTACCGCGGCCTAGTGGGGCGGCGGGGGCTGATCATCGGCATGGCGCATTTCGGCGAGAGTGCCCCGGCCGGGAAACTCGCCGAGGAGTTTGGGTTTACCCCGGGCTCTGTCGCCGATCGGGTGGCCGAGCACATCGCGGGAGCCTGATTCCGGCGCGACGCTCAGCGGTAGTCGTGGGCCTCGGGCAGGGGGGCGGTGGCCGTGGGCGCCGGGTCGTGCACGCCTTCCCTCGGGTCCAGGGGGGCGAGGTGCCGGAGTTTGACGTGGACGACGCCGTCGACGTTCTGGAGCGGTCCCCGGATCTCCACCAGGCTCGCGGCGTTCAGGGGGACGCGAAAACGTTCGGCCTGATCGGGGGTGACAAGGGCGTTGGATAACCCGGTCTCGTCCTCGAGGGTGAGGAAGAGAAGGCCCCCCGCCGAAGCCGGGCGTTGGCGCACGATCACATGCCCCGCCGTGTGAACGGGGGTGCCGTTGGGGGTGGCCGTCAATGCAGCGGCGGTGAGCACACCCCGGGCAGCCAGTCCGGGGCGCAGGTGGGCCATGATCTGGGGCCCGGGAGTCAGCCCCGAAAGCCTGTAGTCGGCCAAGGTTTCCTCGAGGGCCGAGAGTGCGGTGAGATCGGGAGCCTCGGACTCCCGGGCTTCCCGGCCGGCAAAGAGCGAGTGGCGGTCGCGCTCGATCCCCGCGACCTGCCAGAGGGCGGCGCGGCGCTCTCGGGGCGTGGTTTCGAACTCGGCGAGGGCGCCGAGTTCCGCCAGAACATCGAGTTCGCCGGCGTTGAAGGGAACCCGCTTGACGAGATCGGCGAGGCTGCGAAAGGGGGCCTCCTCGCGCTCGGCCTCGAGCCAGTTTCCCGTGACTTCCCGAAGCCCCCGGGCAAAACAAAGGCCCAGCCGAACGGCGGGGGGGCTGGCGGGGGTGGCCCCTGGCTGGAGCCCGCAACGCCAGCGCGATTGGGTGACGTCGATGGCGCGCACGTCGACGCCGTGGCGTTGGGCGTCTTTGATCAGTGTCGCGGGACTGTAGAAGCCCATGGGCCACGCATTGAGCAAGCCGACGAGGAAGGCGGCGGGGTGGTGGCATTTCAGGTAGGCGGAGGCGTAGGCGATTAGGGCAAAGGAGGCCGAGTGGGATTCGGGAAAACCGTAAAGGGCGAAGGCCGTGACCTGTTGGACGATTTCCTCCTGGGCGTCGGGGGGGATCCCGTTGCGTGCCATGCCGGTTCGGAGTCGCTCCTCGATGGAGTGCATGCGCTGGGTCGAGCGTTTGAACCCCATGGCCCGGCGCAATTCCTCGGCTTCGCCCCCGCTGAAGCCGGCCGCGGTCATGGCCACGCGTAGCAATTGTTCCTGGAAGATCGGGATGCCCAGGGTTCGCTTCAGAATGGGTTCGAGACAGGGGTGGGGGTAGCGGACGGGCTCCCGTCCGGCGCGCCGGTTGAGGTAGGGGTGCACCATCTGCCCGACGATGGGCCCGGGGCGAATGATGGCGATTTCGACGACGAGGTCGTAGAAGGAGCGGGGCTTCATGCGGGGCAGGGTGGCCATCTGGGCCCGACTCTCGACCTGGAAGACCCCCACCGTATCCGCACGGCAGAGCATGGCGTAGGTTTCGGGATCGTCCGGGGGCAGGTGGGCGAGGTCGAGCTTTTTGCCCTCATGGCGTTCGATGAGCGGGAGGGTCTCCTCAAGGGCGGCGAGCATCCCGAGCCCCAAGAGGTCGATCTTGATGATGCCGAGGTCGCTGCAGTCCTCCTTGTCCCATTGAATAATATGTCGACCGGCCATGCGGGCGGGCTCGATGGGAACGACTTCGTCCAGTCGTCCGGCGGCCACCACGATGCCGCCACTATGCTGCCCCAGGTGCCGGGGCAACCCCTGGATATCGTTTACGAGTTCGATGAGGTGGGCGACTCGCGGCGCGGTGGGGTCGAGTCCGGCCTCGCCCATGCGCGCTGTCAGGATATCGGGGGCTTGGGAATCCCCCAGGTCCAGACGCGAGAGCTTGCGAGCGAGCCTGTCGACGCTCTCCGGGGCCAGGCCTACGACCTTGCCCATTTCGCGCACCGCCAGACGGGTGCGGTAGGTGATGACATTCGCCGTCATGGCGGCGCCTTGGGGGCCGTATTTGGCGAAGACGTGTTGGATCACCCGCTCGCGGCGTTCTCCCGAGGGCAGGTCGAGGTCGATATCCGGCCACTCGCCCCGCTCCTCGGAGAGGAAGCGCTCGAAGAGGAGTTCCATTCCCACCGGGTCCACCGCGGTGATCCCCAGGGCATAACAGACCGCACTGTTGGCCGCGGAGCCGCGCCCCTGGCAGAGGATCCCCTCGCGTCGGGCGAAATCCACGATGTCGTGGACGATCAGGAAATAGCCGTCGAGTTCGAGCTTCGCGATGAGGGCGAGTTCGTGCTCGATTTGGCTCCGGGCCCGGGGCGGCAGGGGGTTGCCGTAGCGTTGGCCTGCCCCTCTAAGCGTCAGGGCACGCAGGTGGCCGGCCTGGCTTTCACCGGCGGGCAGTGGGTATTCGGGAAAGTGGTATTCAAGATCGTCGAGGTCGAAGGAGCAGCGCTCGGCCACGGTCCGGGTGGCGGTGATCCACTGCGGACGATCGGCGAAGCGGCGGACGATTTCCTTTCGGGTATGCAGGCTGCGTTCGCCATTGGCGAGCAACCTCCGGCCCGCCCGGTCTAGGGTCGTCTTCCAACGCAGGCAGGTCAGGGCGTCGAGGAGCGTGCGGTCCCGGGGCCTAGCGCAGCGGACGTCACCGCTCGCCAGCACCGGCACCCGGCAAGCTTCGGCCATGGCCACGGCGCGCTGGGCTCGGGCCTCCTCGGTACGGTCGAGGTGGCGGGAGACATCGACCCAGATACGGTCCATGCCCTGGCCGAAAATTCCCAGAGCTCGGTCGAGGGTGCCGGGAGTCAGGTGTTCGTCCCCGCGCAAGAGCAGGGTCAGCCCCTGAGCGTGTTCCTCGACTTGGTTCCAGTCCACCCGACACTCGGCCTTGTCGCGCCCCCGGTGGCCGAGGGTGAGCAGTCGGCTCAGGCCCCGCCAGCCCCGGGCCGATTCGACCAGCAAAAGGAGTCGGGCTCGGGGGTCCTTGTCCCCGGTATCGAGGTCGATCTCGGCCCCGAGGATGGGCCGTAAGCCCGCCCGCCGAGCCGCCTGGTGGAAGCGGGGTGCTCCGTAGACGCCCCCCCGATCGGCCAGGGCGAGGGCGGGGTAGCCGAGGGCCTCGGCGCGTTCGATCAGGGCCTCGGGATTGGAGGCCCCTTCGAGGAAGGAGAAGGCGCTGCGCGCGCGCAATTCGATGTAATCGTCGGGAGCGGGGGTCATATTTCCATTTTCGCCTTTTGTTCTCCTTTTGTCAGGGGATAATTTCTGGGTCGCGAAGAACCTCTCGGCCTCGGCCTTCCGGAAATTCACCGATATTCGGTATGCTCGTCGCTTGTATGGGGCTCAAGGTTCTCCTCGTTGACGATGAAAGTCATATCCTGCGGCTTCTGACGCGTGTGCTGGTTCAAGCGGGCCACGATGTGTTCGCCGTCGATAATGGCGATGCGGCCCGGGAGTATCTGGCCGAGAGCGCTGCCGATCTCGATGCGATTTTGCTCGACATGGTGATTCCTCCCCGGGGCGGGATCGAGGTCCTCGACGACGCTCTGGCCCGGCGCCCGGAGATCCCCTTTGTCCTCATGAGTGGGGAGGAGATCGAAGCGCCCCTCCGCCAACGCATCGCGGCGGCGAACGGCTCTTTCGTGGGCAAGCCCTTTCGTCCGGGCGACTTGCTTCGGGCGCTCGACGACGCGATTGCGAATAGCCGAGATGAGGGCTGAAGCCTCTCGGGAGACCGGGATCGGTTTTTCCCTGGCTCCTCCCGACTCGCTTGGGAGGTAGACTGGGGAGGTGACTTCGCCCCCTCGACCCCCGCTTCCTTCCGCGCCCCGGTGCATCGCCCACGCGGATATGGATGCCTTCTATGCCTCGGTGGAGCAACGCGACGATCCGAGCCTGCGCGGGCGTCCGGTGGCGGTGGGGGGCGATGGGCCGCGCGGAGTGGTGGCCGCGGCGAGCTATGAGGCGCGGGTTTTCGGCGTGCGCTCGGCCATGCCGAGTTTCGAGGCTCGGCGGTTGTGTCCCGAACTGGTTTTTTTGCGCGGTCATCCCGGTAAATACGCTCGGGAATCGCGTCGCATCTTCGCCGTTTTCGGCGAGTTCTCTCCGTCGGTGGAAGGGATCTCCCTCGACGAAGCCTTCATCGACCTCACCGGAAGCCGGCGGCTACTGGGGCCTCCAGCCGAGGTGGGGGCGCGTTTGCGAGAGCGGGTTCGCGAGGAGACGGGGCTCGCGGTTTCCGTGGGGATTGCCCCGGTTAAGATGGTCGCGAAGATTGCCAGTGCGGCCGCCAAGCCCGACGGTTTATTGGAGGTCGGCGCGGACGAAGTGCGCGGTTTCCTCGCGCCCATGCCCGTTCGTCGAATCTGGGGCGTCGGGCCCGTGGCCGAACGCCGGCTGGTGGAGTGTGGTCTGCGGACCATGGATGATTTGGCCAAGGCCGATCCTCAGACCGTGGAACAACTCTTCGGTGCGTGGGGGACGCGGCTCGCCGATTTGGCTCGAGGCGAGGATCTCCGGGAAGTCGAGGGACGCGGGGCGGCGCTTTCCTATAGCGAGGAGAATACCTTCGGAAAGGATGTGGGGGATCCCGCGCTTCTGGACGCGACGATTCTCACCCACGCTGAGTCGGTGGCTCGGCGTTTGCGTAACGACGGCGTACGCGGGCGGACGGTGGTGCTGAAATGGGCCGAGGCTCGCCGGAGAACGGCGGGACCCCGGGGCTATCCCCTGCGAACCCGACAGGTGACGTTGATGGAAGCCACCGACGACGGTGCGGTGATCGCCCGGGAAGCGCGGCGGTTGCGGGCGGAAGCCGGCCCCGGGGAGCCCGTGCGCCTGGTGGGCGTCGGGGTTTCGGGGATCGAGGAGTCGGGCCTCGCCCAGCTTTCGCTTTTCTCGGATGGGGACCCCGGGAGCGGGGATGGCCAGGAGCGGGCCGCGCTCAATCTAGCCCTCGATCAACTCGAGGCTCGCTTCGGGGCGGGCACGGTGACCCGAGGGAGTCAGGGCCGGGTCGAGCGGGCCGGGCTCTCCATGCAGATCAAGCGGGGAGAGGGCATCGACGACGAGGGCTGAGTCAGTCGTAGATGCCGTCGATCTGCCAGCTGCGCTTGATCCAATCAAAGCCAAGCCGGATCACGCTGCCGTCGCTCACCTGGAGATCGAAATGGTCGAGGGCGAAGCGTTCCTCCTCGGACCACCAGTAGCCGGTTGTCCGCCAGGGACCGGCGGCCACCACCACATCGCCCTGGGCTACGGCACTGCGAACGAAGGCGGGTTTTCCGCCGTGGACCCGGACCTCCGCTGGCAGTGGGGGGCGAATCGCTCGAAGGGCGGGCAGGGGGGCGGGGAGGGGGCCAGGGGCCGGAGAAGGGCTCTCCCGTCCGGGGGGTGTGAAGGGGCCGAGGGCGAAGCCCAGGGGGTCGTGATGATCGAGAACCTGGGGCATGCCTACCCGCCCCTCGCCGCAAATGGATTCGAGTTCGGTCAAGGTGCGGCCGAGGGCGGCGGGATCGGGGCCGCGAGGCAGAAAGAGATCGAGTTGGTCGGTGCGCGAGGGGATTCCTTCGCTGCCCAGGGCGATCTGCTCGATGGGGGCATGGGGAGCGCGCTCGGCGAGGGCAAGGGTGGTGAGCCGGAGCAGAACTCGCAGGTCGAGGCTGGGAGCGGCGAGCCCGATGCGGCGAGCGTCCTGAGCGCCGCCTTCCAGACGCATCCGCAGATCCAGGGCACCGCAGGCCAGACCGCGCAGGGCAAGCCGTTCGCAAAGCCGGGAGATCAGCCCGCGCAGGATGAAGCCCAGGGGTTCGAGGTGATCGACGGGATTTTCGAGATCGATGGCCTCCTCGACTCGAGTCGAGGTGGGCTCGGGGAGGGCGGAGTCGGCATCCTCACCCCGGGCCCGGGCGAGTAGGGCCAAGACCCCCGGGCCGAGTCGTTGGGCGAGGCCGCGCCGGGGCAGGCGAAGCAGGTCGCGTACGGTGTGGATGCCCAGTCGCGTGAGGGCCTGGGCGAGTCGGTCGTCGGGATCGAAGAGATCGAGCGCCAGGGGGGCGAGAAAACTCGCTTCGGCTTCCCGGGGCAGGCAATGAAGGGGCGGGCCGCCGCTCATCCGGTGCCGAGCGGCCAGCAGGGAGACCGAGCGGGAGGAGGCCACGGCGACCAGGCCGGGTAGGCCCTGGGCTTCGGACCGGGCGAGCAGCGCCGAGGCAAAGCCCTGCTCGGAATGAAAAAGGCCCTGGATCCCGGACGCATCGAGGAAAACCTTGCCCTCGCTAAAAAAAAGTCCCGGCGTGCGCGGCGCGATTTCGGCCCGAGGTGAGAGCGACAGGGCGACGTCGAGGAGGGCTTCCCGAGCGGCTCGTTCCAGGGCTGGGGAGGCCACCCGGACCCGTAGCTCCGGGCAGGCCGCTCGGGCCTGGGCGACGGAATGCGTGCTTTGGACGCCGGCGGATCGAGCCGCGGGAGAAGCGGCGATGATTTCGGCCCGAGATTCGGGCCCCGAGGCCACCGCCAGGGGGCCGGTGGCGAGGTCGGGATGCGCGCGGATTTCAGCGTGGAGGGGGAGGTTGGGAACCAGAAGGCATGCGATGCGGGGGGGCATTTTTCGGAGCCGAGGGTTAGCCGAAGGATTTCGCGCCCGGGGACGCGGGGCCCAGTCGAACGGAAACCGAGCGGTGGCGTCCGGCTCCCGGAGCCCGGACCAGCAGGGCCCGGGTTTCGATTTCTTCGAGCAGGGGAGGGAAGCCCGTGAAGCGCGCCCGGGCGGGCTGCAATTCCAGGGCGACTCGGGCCTGTTCGCCCGCGCGGCATTCCTCGCCGAGCACGACCAGGGCCGTGCGGCTCGCGGCCGCTCGGCGCGCCAGGCGGATCCAAGCCGAGCGGGGAATCCGGGTTTCGCTTCGAGCCCCGGGCGAGGGGCCGCGACTCTGGGCCAGATCGAGGACGACCAGGGGAAGTCCCTCGGTCTCGAGGAGTCGCTCGGTGCACCGCATGGCCTCGCTCCAGGGGCTGACCCGGGCCCAGAGGATTCGGCGCAGGTCGACCCCGGCTGCCCGGGCCGAAGGGGGATCGAAGGCATCGGGGGTGTCCACCAGGGCGGCGAGTTCCGCGCCCCCTCCCGCCGATGGGCGGCCACCGGTGGTGGTGGTCGTTGTCGTGGTGGCCAGCAGGGAGAGGAGTAGGGAGGTGCGGCCCGAGGAGGCGGGTCCGGTGATCTCGCTGAGTTCGCCCCGAGAAAAGCCGCCTTCGAGGAGTTCGTCGATCGCCGCAATTCCGCTCGCCTGCCGGGCCGGGCCGGCTTGCTGCTTCCGGACCTTTCGCAGCGCCTCGCCGGCTTGGAGCCGAGGGCCGAAATCGTCCAGCAATTGCTGGATCCGATCTCCGGGTGAGGTCTGGCCCCTGGGTGAGGGCGCGCGCGCGGGCAGGGGGCCGGGGGGCATCGCCCTATTTTCGCCTTTTTTTCGCCTCGATTCAAGGGGTTGTCGAAGGCTTCCGAGTGATGCCGCCCAGGCGAGACCGGGCGCTCGGGTCGGTCAGTTCGAGTGGGGGGACGCGGGCAGGAGCCGGGTGCGCCCGTCCTTGATTTCCACGCGTCCCTCGGCGATCAAGCGGATGGCCTCGGGCACCAGTCGCCGTTCCACGGCGGTCACCCGGGCGGCCAGGCTGTCCGGGGTGTCGCCCGCTTCGACGGCAACCGCTTCCTGGAGGAGAATGGGGCCGTGGTCGTATTCGTCGTCGGTGAAATGGACCGTGGCTCCGGTCAGCTTGACTCCCGCTTCCAGCACGGCTTCGTAGACGCGCTGGCCATAGAAGCCCGTGCCCGAAAAGGCGGGGATCAGGGCCGGATGGACATTGATCACGCGCCCATCGTAGCGCCCACGCAATTGAAAGAGGGAGAGGAAGCCGAGTAGGGCTACGAGATCAGCTTCGTAGGGTTCGAGGGCGGCATGCAGGGCATCGTTGAAGGTATCGGGGTCCGCGTGCTCCTTGCGGGGAATCGCGATGGCGGGGATGCCGTGCTTTCGCGCGCGTTCGAGCCCGTAGGCATTGGCCTTGCTCGAGATGACGGCGACAACCTCGCCGGGAACATCCCCCGACGCGATGCGCTCCAGGAGGTTCTCCAGGCTGGTCCCATTGCCCGAGAGGAGGACCGCGACACGCAGAGGAGGGCGCGGCGGGGTCATGCCTGGATGAGCCCTTTTTCCCGGAGCGCCTGATGGATCCGGCGGGTGGCCGGTGAGCGGTTGAGAGTATAGAAATGGATGCCGGGCACGCCCTTCTCGATCAGCTCCTGGCACTGAAGGATCGCCCAGTTGATTCCGATTTCCTGGGCGGCCGCATTGTCTTCACCGATGGGGGATAGGGCCGCTTCGAGTTCCTGGGGGATGGTCCCGCCGCCCAGGGAGGTCATACGCCGAATACCCGCGACGCTGGTGATGGGCATGATGCCCGGGACGATGGGGATATGGATGCCGACCTCCCGGGCGCGCTCGACGAAATCAAAGAATTTCTCGTTGTCGAAAAAGAGCTGGGTGACGAGGAATTGGGCCCCAGCTTCGACCTTCAGCGCCAGATTCGCGAGATCCGCCTCGGGGCTCTCCGCCTCAGGGTGTTTTTCGGGATGGCATCCCCCGCCGATATTGAACCCGCCGCGCTGGGCGATGAATTTCGTGAGCTCATTCGCGTAGTCAAAGCCGTCCTCGGGATGACGAAACCCCTGGGCGTCCCGGGGCGGGTCGCCGCGCAGGGCCAGCACGTTTTTGATGCCGCCGGCCTGCAAGCTATCGAGAACATGTGCGATCTCGGCGCGTTCGGAGCCCAGGCAGGGAAGGTGGGCCATGGCGGTCAGCCCCAGCTCGCGCTCGATCCGGATCACGAGATCGACGGTCTGGCTCCGGGTCGAGCCCCCGGCCCCCATGGTGACGGAAACGAAGCCCGGGGTGAGTTGTTTTAAATCGCGAATGGTTCCGAAGAGGCTCTGGTAACCTTGCTCGGTCTTCGGGGGGAAGAACTCGAAAGAGATCACCGGCTCGCCATCGCGGTAAAGATCGACGATATTCATAGGTCCATTCTACCCGGCCGTTCGAGTTGGCGCCCGAAGACGATGGCCGGAGGCCCAGCGGGCCATCGCGGCTCGAGAGAAACGGCGGATAGCACCGCCCTCGCTACAGAAAAGGAACGGATTTCACTCATGTCGATTCTGGTTACGGGCTCCCTCGCCATCGATCACATCATGGTCTTCGAGGATTTATTCAAGAAGCACGTTCTGCCCGAGCAGATTCACCGCCTGAACGTGGCTTTCCTCGTGCCGAGCCTCGAGAAGCGTTGGGGCGGAACAGGCGGGAATATTGCTTTCAACCTCCGGCTGCTGGGTGAGGACCCGCTGCTCCTGGGGACGGTGGGAAGCGATTTTGACGCCTATGCGGATTGGCTCGATCACCACGGAATTCGGCGCGACTACCTGCGCGTGCTCGAAGACAACTTTACCGCCCAGGCCTTCATCACCACGGATCTCGATAGCAATCAGCTAATCGTCTTTCATCCGGGCGCCATGGCGCGAGCCCACGAAGCTCGGCTTGCGGATATCTCCGAGGAGATCAGCCTGGGAATCGTTTCTCCCAACGGCAAGGAGGCGATGATCGACTACACCGAGGAAATGAAGAGTCGGGGGATCCCCTGCGTGGTGGATCCGGGCCAGCAGTTGCCGACCTTCGAGGGTGAAGAACTTCTTGATCTCCTGACCGGTGCCGGGATTCTGGTTGTGAACGACTACGAATGGCTGCTCTGTCAGGAGAAGACGGGCCTCGACGAGGACGCCATCGCCGAACGCGTGGGGGCCCTGGTCGTGACCCGGGGCGCTGAGGGTTCCCTGGTGCGCCGTGGCGGCCAGGCGGTGGGGTTCGAGATCGAATCCGAGCGGAGCGAAATTCCCTGCGTGAAGGCCGAAAAAGTCGTCGACCCCACGGGCTGCGGTGACGCTTACCGGTCGGGGCTCTTGCACGCTTTGGTCCGGGGGCTCTCGTTGGAGACCGGCGCCCGGCTGGGCAGCTTGATGGGCGCTCTCAAAGTGGCTGAGGCCGGCCCCCAGTCTATTTCCCTCGATCGGGATGCCATCGCATCGCGCTTCGAAGCCGAATTCGGTACCCAATTTTAATGACCGGTAAGAAATCAGACCGTCACCATCTCGCGCGGCGAGATCTTCTCTGGTTCGCCTTTGCCCTGGCCCTTCCGGTGCCTTGGGCGATCTCCGAGGCGTGGGGAGGGATGGGGATCGCGCCGGAGTGGGTGGCCGCCATGGCGGGGATTTCGATCCTCGGCTCCGCCTTCATGCTCTCCTGGGCCTGCGAACTCGCCGAGCGCGAGATCCCCCAGGCTCTGGCCCTGTTGCTTCTGGCGTTGATGGGCGTCCTGCCCGAATACGCGGTGGACCTCCATTTTGCCTGGACAGCGGGCAAGGATCCGAGCTACGCGGCCTACGCGGTGGCCAACATGACCGGCGCCAACCGTCTGCTGATCGGATTCGGCTGGGCGCTCGTCGTTCTCCTCGGTTGCAAGCGTGAGAAAATCGATGCCATCGACGTCAATCCGTCGCAACAGCTCGAAATTCGTTACCTGATCTGGGCCACCCTCTACTCCTTTCTGATTCCCCTCTCGGGAACGATCAACCTCTTCGACAGCCTCGTTTTGTTGACCCTCTTTCTTTGCTGGGTACGAGAAGCCATGGGGGGAGAAGAGGTGGAGACCGAGTTGGATGGCCCCGCGCTTCTGATCGACGAAGAGTTCACGAATACCGGGCGCAGGGCGTGGGCGGTGCTGCTTTTCGCCTTCGCGGGTTTCGCCATTTTTGTTTCTGCCGAACCCTTTGCCGAGAGCCTAGTGAGCGTGGGCAGGTCTCGCGCCATCGATGAGTTCCTGCTGGTGCAGTGGGTGGCTCCGCTCGCCTCGGAGGCCCCGGAGTTCATCATTGCCCTGATTTTTGCCTGGAAACTGCGCGCGAGCGTGGGGCTCGGAGCTCTGATTTCTTCGAAGGTCAACCAGTGGACCCTGCTCGTGGGCGCACTTCCCATCGCCTACGGACTCTCCATCGGCGGTTTCGTCGGCCTTCCCCTGGATGCGCGACAGACCCAGGAATTACTTCTCACCTCGGCCCAGTCGCTCTTTGCAGTGATCCTGGTCGCCGACTTTCGTTTTGGTCGGCGTGAGGCCCTCTTGCTCGCGGTGCTCTTTGGCGTTCAGCTCTCCTTTCCCGGCGCGGCGGTGCGCTGGGCATTCACCGGTCTCTATCTGGCACTTTCGGTCTACGTCCTCGCCTGGGGCTCGCCGGTGACCCGCCGTCGCTTCTTCCTGCTCCTGCGCGGGAAGGAAATCGGCGGTTTCGAGGGTGGGGGCTCAGCGGACTCCTCCAAGCCTGCGCTGGGCTGATCGTGAGCCGCCGCCGGGGCTTCGATGCCGTGGTGATCGGGGCGGGCGCCGTGGGCCTGGCCTCGGCCTCGGCCCTGGCTCGAAGCGGCCGCTCGGTTCTGGTCCTCGAGCGCCAGGGGGGGATCGCGCGGGAGATTACCGCGCGCAATAGCCAGGTGATCCATGCCGGGCTCTACTCTCCTCCGGAAAGTCTGAAGACCACCCTATGCGTTCGGGGTCGGGAACTCCTCTACCCGTGGCTCTCGGAAAGGGGCGTGGCCTTCCGGAAGTTGGGGAAATTGGTGGTCGCGACGGACACGCCGGGTTGCGCTCGTCTGGAAGCGCTTCGGGCCCGGGGCCACGCCAACGGTGTGCCCGGTCTCGAGCTCCTCGACGCCTCGGAGACCCGCCGACGGGAACCGGCGGTGGTGGCCTCGGGTGCGCTTTTTTCGCCTGAGAGCGGCATCCTGGACGTCGCGGGCTTTGCCCTTTCCCTCCTCGCGGACGCCGAAAACCACGGGGCGAATCTGCTTCTGGAGCACCAGGTCGTCGCCCTGGAGCGGGTTCCGGTGGGTTGGCGGGTCGAGGTCTGCGGGCCCGGGCAGACGTTGAGCGAAGGGTTGGAATGCGAAATCGTCGTGAACGCCGCCGGCCTTGGGAGCGACCGCATCGCCGAGATGGCCGGGGTGGCGGTGGATGCCCAGGGCTATCGATTGAAGCCCTGCAAGGGGAGCTATTTTGCCTTGGCCCCGCCCGGGGGTATGGCCCTGGATCACCTTGTCTATCCGCTGCCACCCGGGGCTTCGGATTCCGGGGCGGGGGGGCTGGGGATCCACGCCACTCCGGATCTTTTCGGGGGCGTTCGGCTGGGGCCCGATGCCGAGTACGGGGCGCGGCTGGACCTGGCGGTGGACCCCAACCGGGCTGACTTTTTCGCCGAGTCGGTTCGGCATTATCTCCCCCAGGTCGAGGCCTCCTGGTGCCGAGCAGATTTCGCCGGGCTCCGCCCGAAGCTGGCGGGCCCCGGGGAGGAGTTCCGCGATTTCATCGTTCAGGAGGAATCGGCCCGAGGGCTTCCCGGGTTGATCAACTGCGTGGGCATCGAGTCCCCGGGTCTGACCGCCGCCCTCGCCATCGCCGAGCGCGTGGTGGCCGGGGTCCGGGGCGAGACTTAGGCGCCGGCGGGGCCGCGAAGATCGAGGACCGAGCAGCCGATATTGTCCCCGGCCCGGTTGTCGATGTGGGCCTGTATCGCCGTGGCGCTCAAGTGTTTGGCGAGGCCCAGGGCACGGTCCTCGTCGTCGGCCCCCTCGCTTTCGGCGAGGGCCTCGAGCACCGCCCGAGCCGGGTCGGCGACGCCGATATTGGTTTCCGAGAGGCCGTCGGTGGCGAGGATCAGCGCCCGGGTATCGGCCAGATCCTGGTAGCCCGAATCGGAACGGTCGCGCATGCCTTCCCGAGAGGCGGCTTCGTAGCCGACGAAATAGCGCTCCTTGCGCCCCAGGCTGGTCCAGCCGAGTTCTTCGAGAGAGTCTTGGCCCGCGCGAAAGAGGTGGCTGTCCCCCATGGAGATCCAGGCAAGCCCCGACTCCCCGGGCCTGACGAGGGCCAGGGATAATGTCGTGGGGGCCGGGCCCGTCCCGAGTTCAGCGGCTCGGCGGAGCACCGCTCGGCCGCAGTCGTGAAGGACATCCAGGCTGCATTCCTTCCAGCTTCGGTCATCGAAGCCCAGGTCGGCCGGGCCGGTCCAATTCGGAGCCAGTTCCGTCGCGATGTGCTGGATCACGGCCTCGGCGCCCGAGGCCCCATGATGTCCATCGGCCACGGCGAGGAGCCAGCCGCCTTCGCCCTGGGCGAAGTAGACCGCATCCTCGTTGGGGTCGGTATGGCCGTAGGTCTTGGCGGCGCCCCCCCGCGATAGGGTGATCGCCGCGCGCCCCTCGGCGGCGCTGGCCAGATTTCCGATTTCGGTATGCCGCCGACCGAGCAGCACCGCGGAGAGCAGGGGCTGGGCTTGGCTCATCGCGGGCCGAGGTCCTCGCCGTGGAGATCGTTCTCGGCGATGACCAGGTCCTCGACGATCTGGCCGGCGACCAAATGCGATTGAATGATTCGTTCGAGGTTGTCGAGCCCGCAGTCCCGGTACCAGATGCCCTCGGGATAAACCACGGCGACGGGGCCCTGGGCACAGACCCGGAGGCACTCGACCTTGGAGCGGAAGACCCCGCCCCCGACGTCCACCAGGTCGAGTTCCTTCAGCCGTGCCTTCAAGAAGCTCCAGACTTCCTGCTGAAGCGCCTGGGGAGCACACTTCCCTCCAACGCAGAGAAAGATGTGTCGAGAGAAGTCGGAGAGGTGAAGCTTCTCAGCAATTTTACCGAGTCGTGCATCGCTCATAAGGAGCCCGTAGTATACAGGGCATCCCAGCTATGCGGGGGAGCCAAAAATTGACATCGCCCGGTCAGCCAAGCGTCGATTCCCGTAGGGGGCACCCCAATGCCCTGTCGGATCAGGACCTCGTTTTCGCGCTCGGCCATGAGCTTGGGAATCTGATCGGGGCGGTTCGGCTTCATGCTCATTTACTCGACGACGATATGACCCCCACCGGCCTGGCCCAAGCCTCCGTCGATCTCGACGATCTCTCGGCCCGATCGGCGGCGCTGCTCGGCCTGATCCGGCCCCTGCTGACGCCCCAGACCAGGTCGCCCGAAACCCTGCCGGTCTCGGTCCTCATGGGGAATCTGAAGCGCCCGCTGACCGCCCTCGGTGGCCGCGGGACGAAGCTTCGCTTCGAGTTGGACTCAGAGCTCGTTGCAGTCCGAATCGACGTGGGCGTGATTCAGCGCTTGATCGAGAGTTTCTTCTTCCTGGCCATCGACTCGACGGCCGGGCGGGGGGAGATTGTGATCCGGGCCGAGTCCCGGGGAGACCGCATCGCGCTCTGTATCGAGGACGATGGCCCGGGGGGCGAGGATCCCGCTGGTTTCCGGGATCAGGCGATGCGGGGGCGCCCGCTGCTCTGCGCTGTCGCGGATGTCATCCTGCCCAGGCAGGGGGGGGACTTCGAAGTGACACGGATGGATGATCGCACCCGGATCGTGCTGATCCTACCGGCGGTTCCCCTCCCGGCGCGCTAGCCTGCGCCGGCCCGAGGGGGCCACCCACCCATGTCTAAGACTCACACCCGTACAGATTTGCGCAATCTCGCCATCGTGGCCCACGTTGACCACGGCAAGACCACCCTTGTCGATGGTCTGCTGAAAGCGTGTGGCGCCTTCGAAGCCCATCAGGTCATCGAGGATCGCGTGATGGATTCAGGCGACCTCGAGCGCGAGCGAGGGATCACGATCCAGTCGAAGAGCACCGCCATCGACTATAAGGGGGTGCGCATTCAATTGGTGGACACGCCCGGCCACGCCGACTTCGGGGGCGAGGTGGAGCGAGTTCTGGGCATGGTGGATGCCGTCCTGCTCCTGGTGGACTCCGTCGAGGGCGTCATGCCCCAGACCCGGTTCGTGCTGCGAAAAGCGCTGGAGCACCGACTGCGACCGATTCTCGTCGTAAACAAGATCGATCGCCCGGAGCAGCGGAGCGAAGAGGTACTCGACGAGGTCTTCGACCTGCTCGTGGAGCTCGACGCGAACGACGAACAACTCGATTTTCCCGTGGTCTACGCATCGGCCAAGCAGGGGCAGTCGACACGAGACCTGTCCCTCCCCATGCAGGACCTGGTTCCGGTCCTCGATGCGATCCTCGAATTCGCACCCTCTCCCCAGGCCGATATTGAAGCGCCCCTGCAATTCCAGGCGGTGACTCTGGGATACGACGCCTTCGTCGGGCGCCTGGTCATCGGCCGGGTCAACCGAGGTCGTATGACTCGGGGGCAGCAGGTCGTTCGGATTCCCGCCAATGGCAAGCCCGAAAATTTTCGAGTGACCAAGCTCTTTGGCACCCGGGGCATCCAGCGCGTAGAGCTCGAGACTGTGGAAGCCGGCGACATCGCAATTCTGGCCGGAGTCGATTCCATAGAGGTAGGGGATACGGTCTGCCCGGCCGACGCGCTGGCTCCGCTGCCGCGTATCGCCATCGATCCGCCGACCATCAAGGTCAACTTCCTGGTGAACACATCTCCCTTCGCCGGCCGGGAGGGTCGTTACGTCACCAGTCGCCAGATTCGGGATCGGTTGACCCGGGAGGCCCTCTCGAATATCTCGATCGTGATCGAGAACACCGACAAGCAGGACGCCTTCGAGGTGGCTGGACGCGGTGAGCTACAGATCGCGGTTCTCATCGAGACCCTGCGACGAGAAGGCTATGAATTCGCGGTTTCCCGGCCGGAAATCATCTTGCGAGAGGTCGACGGCGAGCGTTGTGAACCCGTGGAGGACGTGGTCATCGATGTGCCCGAACAGTGTGCGGGCACCGTGATGGAGAGGCTTTCCGAGCGCAAGGGACGAATGGGCCTGATGGAACACAAGGGGGATCGTATCCACCTTCAGTTCACTGTCCCGAGTCGCTGCCTCTTCGGCTATCGCAACGAATTCCTGACGAGTACCCGGGGAGAGGGAATCCTCTACCGCGCAGTCAGGGGTTATGAGCCCTTCGCCGGGGAACTCGAGGGAAGAAGTGTCGGGGCCATCGTGTC
Organism: Myxococcota bacterium; assembly: GCA_029243605.1. Lineage (GTDB taxonomy): Bacteria > Myxococcota_A > UBA9160 > UBA9160 > UBA4427 > JAZXM01. The sequence continues at coordinate 85,098 of JAQWRT010000033.1, read as the reverse complement.
CACGGATACCGGCCAGACTACGCCCCACGCGATTTTCAAGATTCAGGAGCGCTCGACTCTCTTCGTCCCCACCGGGCAGCCCGTTTATGAGGGCCAGGTGGTGGGGGAAGCTCGTCGCCCAGGGGACCTGAACGTCAACGTCTGCCGTGCCAAGAAGCTCGACAATATGCGGGCTTCGGGCAAGGACGACAGTGTGATCATCACTCCCCACCGCAAGCTCACCATCGAGACCGCGATGGAGTGGATCGAGAGCGACGAACTCCTCGAAGTGACCCCGGAGAATCTACGCCTGCGCAAGCGCGTGCTCGCCGCGAACCTTCGTAAGCGCTGAAGGGTTCTTTCGCGGGGCTAGAGGTCGCGGATCGAGGCTCGGGCAAACTCCGCCTTGAGGGCTTCGTAGTCCTTGGCCACGGGGAATTGGGGGAATTCCTCGATCACGTTCTGGGGCGGGCAGAAGAGGATGCCGGCTTCCGCCTGGGCGAGCATGGTGGTGTCGTTGTAGGAGTCTCCGGTGGCGATACACCGGTAATTCAACAACTGGAAAGCCCGGACGGATTGGCGCTTGGGGTCCTTCTGGCGGATCAGGTAGTCCGCGACGCGCCCGCGTTCATCGATGACGAGCTTGTGACAGAGCAGGGTGGGCCATCCGAGTTGGCGCATGAAGGGCTCTGCAAATTCGTAGAAGGTGTCCGAGAGGATCACGACCTGGAAGTTCTCCCGCAGCCAGGCGAGGCAATCCGCGGCTCCCTCGAGAGGCTCCATACCGGAGATGACCTGCTGGATGTCCTCAATCCCGAGGTTGTTTTCCTCGAGGATTCGCAAACGCTGGCGCATGAGTTCGTCGTAGTCGGGGATGTCCCGGGTGGTGGCCCGCAGGGCCTCGATGCCGGTGCGCTCCGCCACGTTGATCCAGACCTCGGGGATCAAAACGCCTTCGAGGTCGAGGCAGGCAATTTCCACGGGGTCTTCCTCCGCACACTTTGGGTTGGGCTCGTCCCGGGCCCAGTGATCTCGGCCCGATCCAGCCGGTCACTCGCCCGGCTGGACGCTGCCCAATCTACCGCTCTCGGCGCTCTTTCGATAGGATGCTCGTCGTGATCCGGGTTTTGCCCCTGGCAGGGATGGTTTCGTTCGTCCTGGACCGCTCTTTTCCTCCGGCCTTCGGCCTCGGGAGTGGGCGGCGGATCGGGTCGCTATGAGCCGGCTCGAGGCCCTTTGGCTGGGGATTGTCCAGGGCTTGACCGAGTTCTTCCCGGTGTCGAGTTCGGGGCATCTGGTCATTTTTCGCTCGCTTTTTGGGATCGAGGACGAGGGGGGCCTGCTCTTTGAGATCTCGGTTCATCTGGCCACTCTGCTGGCCATCGCGATCTTCTACCGACAGCGGATTTTTAGCCTGATCGTCGGTGTGCTGACCCGCCAGAGCGAGGCGATCCATTTCACCGCCCTGTTGGCGGTGGGCACACTGCCGGCGGTGGTGGTGGGCCTTTCGGCGCGAGATTTCATCGAACGTCAGTTCGCCAATCCCATCGCCACGGGGTTCGCCCTGCTGGCCACCGGCGCCATCCTCTGGACCACCCGAGGCTCGGTGCGGCGCTGGCGGGAGCGGGGCGAAGAGTCGGCCTCCCTCGATTGGCGGATCGCTCTTCTCGTCGGCTGCGGCCAGGCCCTGGCGATCCTGCCGGGCATCTCCCGGAGTGGGACCACCGTGGCGGTGGCCCTGGCCCTGGGCTTGGCGCCCCGGGCGGCGGCGGAGTTTTCTTTTCTGCTCGGGATCATCGCCATCGCCGGAGCCGCGGTACTGACCCTGCCCGAACTCGCGGCGGCCAGCCCCGAGGCGGTGGTCAATCTCGCGTATGGGGGAGGCGCTGCGCTCGTCGCCGGCATCGCGGCGATTTGGGCCTTTGTGCGACTGCTCGAGGGCGGGCGTTTTTATCTCTTCGCCGGCTACGCGTGGCTCGTGGGCGGTCTATTCCTCGCCTGGAACTGGGCCGGGGCCTGACCCGGGGCCTCTCAGCTCCAGACCAGGGGCAGGGATTGGATGTCGCGGATCCCTGGGCTGTAGACCGGCACCTCACCCTCGCGAATCTGGTAGTGGGGAATCCGCCGATGCCATTCCTCGAGGCCAACCCTCAGCTCCATGCGGGCGAGGTGGGAACCCAGGCAGCGATGGGCCCCACCGCCGAAGGCGAGATGGCGATTGCGCGAGCGATCGAGAACGACCCGGTCGGCCTCGGAGAATTCTGAGGGATCGATATTCGCGGCGCCAAGCATGAGCATGACGATCTCGTCCTTGGCGATAGGAGTGCCGGCGACTTCGGTGTCCCGGGTCACCCGTCGGGGAACGCCGACCACCGGGGTCTCCCAGCGCAGCAACTCCTCGAGGGCGGCTTCGAGGTTTTCGGGTTTTTCGAGGATCCGCGCGCGGTTCTCCGGGTTCGCCGCGAGGTTCGCCATGAAGCAGTTGAGCGACGCGGTGACCGTATCGAGCCCCGCCAGAATGAAGAGGTAGGAGATGTCGAGGATCTCGTTGTGGCTGAGTTTTTCGCCGTCGAGTTCCACCGAGACCAGGTAGCTCATGAGATCCTCACGCGGAGTCGCGCGCCTTTCGCCGATCAAGCCCTCGAAATAGTCGTAGATCTGCCGGCCCGAGGAGGCGCGAATCGAGGCGACCTCTTCGGCATCCATGGGATTCTCGGCCCGGGCCTCGGGCCGGATGATGCCATCCTTGAGGTGGATCAGTTCTGAGAGGTCATCGACGGGCAGGCCGAGCAAGTGGAGGAAAGCCTGGCACGGGAGCGGGACGGCGTACTGCTGGCTGTAGTCGCATTCCCCACTTTCGCTGAAGCGATCGAGCAATGCGTTCGCCGACTCGCGCAGTGCGGGTTCGATCTCGCCAATCCGTTTTCGGGAGAAGCGGGGGTCCAGGATCTTGCGGTAGCGGGTTTGGGCCGGCGGGTCGATTTGCTGGGGGATCATCGGTCGATCGGTTCCCAGGGCCATCTGCTCAGACATGTCCGAGGAGAAGATCGCGGGGTTTCGGAGGCAGTAGATCACGTCCTCGTAGCGCGAGATCACGGGAGTATTGGTCACCGGCATGTGCATCACCGGCTCTTCGTTCACCATGCGGCGGTAGGTGGCCTGGGGGCAGGCGGCGACTTTCGGGTCGAAGAAGTGCGGGATTGAATCCGGGCTGGGTTCGTCGGACGGCATGGGAGGCTCCTCCTGGAGCGTTCTTGGGGGTGGGGCGGAATGCCAATGCTAGGCCGTCGCTCAGGGCTTCGACAGACCGCCAAAATACGCATGCCCGGCTCGGGGCCGGGCGCAAGAAAAAGGGGCCCGGTGGACTCGCGTCCACCGGGCCCCTAAGGGGTCTTTTCCGTCCTTGCCCGAACTCAGGGTTCGAGAATGGGATGGAGTCGCTGGGCCGGCTGGGTCTCCCTCAGCTTCTTGAGAGCCCGTGCCTCGAGTTGGCGAACCCGCTCGCGAGAGAGGCCAAGGGATTGGCCGATCTGCTCGAGGGTGTGCTCCTCTTCCCCGGCAAGGCCGTAACGCAGCCGCAGGATCAGCTGCTCACGGGGCGTTAGCGCACCGATCAGCGTTCCTACGCCGGTGCGCATCCGGTCGTCGTCGATGCCGCCATCGGGAAGCGAGGCCCCCTGGTCGGGAACGAAATCCTCGAGGCGTTTTTCCGTGCCCGCCACGTTCGATTCGAGGGAAATCGCTTCTCGAGAAAGCCGGTCGAGAGCTTCAAGAGAATCGGTATCCGAGCCCAGGGCCGGAGCCAGTTCAGCCGGTGTCGGATCCCGGCCGAGCTTGCCTGTCAGTTCCGCCCGAACTCGCTGGCTTCGCTGGAGTCGGTCATGCACATGGGAGGGCAATCGAATGGTGCGCGAGTGGTTCTGGATCGCCCGCACCAGTGCCTGTCGGATCCACCACACCGCGTAGGTGGAGAACTTGAAACCACGCCGGTGGTCGAATTTCTCCACCGCCCGGATCAGGCCCAGGTTCCCCTCTTGAATGAGGTCAGGGAAGGAAAGACCGAGATTTCGGTAATCCTTCGCAATCGCGACCACCAGCTTCAGATTGTGCTCGATGAAGCGATTCTTGACCGAGGTCATCTGGTCGTGGGCGTCTTCGACGGCATTGGCCAGCTCTAGCATCCGCTTGCGGGGCACGCCCACTTCGCGCTCGAGTTCGGCCAAGCGCTTGGTCCGCTTACGCGTCCTTCGCATTTCCTTGGTCCGGATGAGGATTGTGTCTCTCAACTCGACCAAAACGGCGAGGGAGAGCTGGGCGCCATGCATATCCTTCGAGATCCTGGCATCGAGCTTCTGCAGGGCCGGGGTGTAGGTGTCACCGCCCTTCTCAAATTTCTTGACGCGGTCCTCGAGGAGCGCGCGCAACTGCTTCACAGCTCGCTCCACCCGGGCGGCGATTTCTCCGGTCTCCTCGTCACCCGAGGATTCGGAAAGCTTGGCGCCGGTGTGGGAGAGCGCGCGCAGCGCGTCCCACCGCTCGACCACGTGGCGAGCGGAGCAGGGAATCGCGTAAAGGGACTCTCGAAGGTAGGCCGTGGCCGCCTCCAGATCCTTGGCCAGGTAGACCTCTTCCTCGCGTTTCAGGGTGCGCGTTCCGCCGATTTCCTGGAAATACGACTCCAGCGGCCGTCGCTCCCGGCCGGGGTCGAGTTCCTCTGCAGCCACCACGGGCGTCGCGCCCATCACGGCGGTCGCGGATGTTGCCTCCGTGCCTGCTGTCTTGCTCTGGTTCTCAGCCGTCACTTCTATACCTTTCGACACTCTCTTGACACACACTGGTGCGGTTCAAAGACGCTCAGATACCGTCCAGGGGGTGTTGGTTTCAAGCGATCCGCTCGATTCTTATGTCTTACTTCACATGGCTTGGGGTTTGGTGCTGCCGGGCGAATTGAACTTGATTGACTTGCGTATGCCCTGCCTGTTGTTCCTGCTCCGAAGAGGATCGTGCGCTCAAGGCACATCTCCCGAATCGTTCCGTCCCCCGGTGAGTTACAACCGGCGTACGGGGACAGGGAAGTCCCTGGCTTGATCCTCCATCGGTTCCGCCCGCTTGCCGTGCGGGTCGTGTGATTTACTCCGTCGCTCCTGGTCTCGCCCTTGCCTCGTCTTGCGCGCCTTGCTCGCTCCTTTTGTCCGGGTGTTCTGGTCTCCCCACTCGCGGGATCTCAGCCAACTGCCCAGCACTTTGAGGAACGGACGCACTAATGACTCGGCGCATCATGGATGGTGCATCGGGGGATTCATCGGGCCTTGGCCGAATCTGCCCCTAGGGGAGTATCGCTTGTTCGATTCAATGGGGGATCGCTTGATCGTTAGGATATTGATCTTTCTCGGCGGCTTTGGCCAGTCATTTTTTCCAAAATGCTTAAAAATGAGTTTTTCGGGTCCTGGAATGCTCATTTATCAGGTGAAAAAACCATATTCCGGGCGATTTTTAGCCCAAACCATGAATATTGTGGATCGAGAGCTCCGCCCGTTTGGGGCTTCTCGTTCTCTCTGATCGGCTCGAAGGGCCAAGGTCTCAACCCAAATAGGGGCCTTAAGCCTACACATAGGCGATTTTATCTCGGGCGAGGGGGCATGGTTTGGGGGCCCGCGAAGGCTTCCGAGGAGTGGTCGCTAGAGATCCCAGACCCGGGGGATCGTGTTAAGCGCAATGAACGCGCAGATCAAATTCAGCGGTAGGCCCACTCGGACGAAGTCTCGGAAGCGATAATTGCCCGCGCCATAGACGATCAGGTGCGTCTGGTAGGCGATGGGCGAGGCGAAGCAGCAGGTCGAGCCGATGGCGATGGCGATCACGAAGGGCCGAGGGTCGGCGCCGACCTGGTCGGCTAGGGCGACGGCGATGGGGAACATGATGGCCACGGCGGCGGTGTGGTGGAGGGTCTCGGCCATCACCATGCAGAGGAAGTACACGATGATGAGCGCACCGAGCGGGCCGATGCCCCCGGCGATTTCGAGGATCGATTCGGCGACGAAGCGAGCGGCGCCGGTTTTGGTCATGGCCTGGGCGATTCCGAGCCCGGCGGCGATCACGATGAGGATCGACCAGGGAACGCTTTCCCGGGCCTTGGTTGCGCTCACGCAGCGGGTGGCGAGCATGATGCCCACTGCCAGAAAGCCGGCCAGGGCGATGGGCACCAGGCCCGTGCTCACGACGAGCACCATGGCCGCCACGATGGCCAGGGCCAGCCCCGCGCGGTCGAAACGGGGTTTTTCGCTTCCCGGCAGCTCGCTGGCCAGATAGAAGTCCGAGCTGTTGCGGTTGTGGCGGATGAAATCGGGCGAGGACTGCATCAGGAGGGTATCGCCGGGCTGAAGCACGATTTGGCCGATCTTTCCGGGGACGCGCTCGGCATTGCGGTGGACCGCGATGACGGCGGCATCGTAGGCCGACCGGAAATTCGAGTCTCGAATGCTCTGTCCCACCAGGGGCGAGGAGGTGGAGATGACGGCTTCCACCAGACCGTGGGTCGTGCTCGAAATCGCCTCTTCGGCCTGTTCCTCTTCGGAGAGCGGGACCAGCCCCCGAATGCGTTGGAGGTCGATGATGGTGGCCACGACACCGGCGAAGACCAGGCGATCCCCCTGCCGAATCACCACCTCGGGGCGGACGGGCGTGATGCTTCGCTGGGGGCGTTCGATTTCCACCAGAAAGAGCCCGGGCAGTTGGCGCAGACCCGCGTCCTCGACCGACGAACCGATCAGGTCGCAGCCCTCCTTGACCACCATGGTGGCGACGTATTCCCGCCGGCGATGCCCCAGGGTATCGCTGGGGGTGGGCCGATCGGGAAGCAGGCGCGGGGCGATGAGGAGGAGGTAGAGGGTCCCGATCAGGACGATGGGCAACCCCACCGGAAGCAGTTCAAAGAAGCCCAGAGGTCGCATCCCGCTGTCCTGAGCCAAGCCGTCCACCACCAGGTTGGTGCTGGTGCCGATCAGGGTCAGGGTGCTGCCGAGGATGGATGCGTAGGAGAGGGGGATCAGGAAATGGCTGGCGGAGAGGCCGTTTCGCCGGGCCCAGTCGACCACCGAAGGGGTCATCATGGCCACGATGGGCGAATTGTTCAGGAAACCCGAAAGGCCCGCGACCGGGGCGATGATTCGGAAGATCCCCTGATGAACGGTCCGCGCCGAGGCGAGCAGGCGCCCCACAGTGAGGTCCAGGGCGCCGGTTTCGCGCACTGCGGCCGAGAGCATGAAGAGAACGCCCACCATGGCCACGGCCGGGTTGGAAAAGCCCGAGAAGGTCTCTCGGGGAGTCAAGATGCCGCTGATGCCCAGGCCGATGAGGGCCGCCATCAGAATCAGGTCCGGTGAGGCGACTTCCCGCACCAAGAGCCCCAGGGCAACCACCACGACGGCCAGGGTAAACCCGATCTGCCAGTCCATGTGATACGCACGATACCCGGTTCGGCTCCTTGGGGGCAAGGGTTTGGCCCGAGCCCGGGCATCCGCCGGTGAATGCGCCAAACTGGGCGCATGGCCGAACCCGGATGGAAATCGAGCGAGCGGGAGTTCTACCTGGCGGAATTCCGGGGACGGACCCTCGGGGTCGCCCTGGCCCGGGCGCCTGGGGGTTCACTGGATGCCCTGGTCGAGGTCGTGGATGAACTCGCGCGCAACGGCACCGGGTGCGTGATCGTTTCGCCCTCCCAGGCCTTGCTCGAAAAGCTGACCCCCCTGGTGGTCGCCCCGGCCGAGTCGGCGGATTGGGTGGGAGCCCTCTGGCGAGCCCTGGGAGAGGGGCATGGGGTGGGCCTGTGGCTTCCCGAGGCGGGCGACGCCCAGCCCTTTGCCGGGCGCTGCCGGACCGCGGCCCTCCGCCTTCGCCTGGCCAAGCTGGTTTGGATCGACGATCGCGGGGCGATCCGAGACCCGGAGGGAACTCGGGTCTCCCTGCTGGATCTGTCGGATGCCGCCCGGGTGGCCGAATTGTCGCCGGGCGGCTCGGAGCCCGAGCGCGCGCTCTTGGGCGAGATCGGGCAGCTCCTCGCAGGGGGCGTGGCCTCGGTCAGTATTTGCTCGCTCGAGGGCCTATCGGACGAACTCTTTACCTACGCCGGGTCGGGCACCCTGGTCACCGAGGAGCGCTACCTCGAGGTGCGCCTGCTCGGTATCGACGATTTCGGCGCGGCGACGGACCTCATCGCCCGGGGCGTGGACGAGGGCTATCTGGCGCCGCGCAGCGAACGGGAGATCGAGTCGGCCCTTGGCCATGGTTTCGGAGTCTTCGTCGAGGGGCGCTACCTGGCGGGAATCGGCGCTCTGGTGCGCTACCCCGACGCGGACGCCGCCGAAATCGCGAGTCTCTACACGATGACGCGTTTCGCGGGGGAGGGGGTTGGCGGCCATCTCGTGCGTTTTGCTGTCCAGCGCGCCCGGGCCGAGGGCTGTAGCCGGGTTTTCGCCTGCACCACGTCGCCCCGGGTCGAGCGCTTCTTCGAGCGCCACGGCTTCCGGAGGGTGGAGCCCGAGGCCATTCCCGCCTCGAAATGGGCGGGTTACCCCGAGGAGCGGCGCGCCCAGGTGCGCTGTCTGGTTTACGCCGACGCGTCGAACTGATCGCGAGGCCCGTCCGGGAGCCGGCGCCGAGAAACCCTTGGGTTCCTCGGCGCCGGCCTGGAGACCGGTTGGAGCATTCCGGGGCGTGGCCGAAGCTTCTTCCCTGGATGGTGGATCGACAAAGTCGATCCAAGTGGACTGTAAGCCGGGTTCTGTCCCGGGCCGGCGTTGCCACCGGCCCGACGAAGATCATTCCTCTAGGCGCCGCGTTGCCGTGACGCTCAAGCACTCTAACCCGGGCACTGCGCCCGCTCCGAAGAGCGAGCGATTGGACGGGCCGTCCTTATCAGTGCCCCTATTCAAGCTTGCTCCGGGAAGGGCTTGCCTCGCCGCCGGTCACCCGGCTGTCGCGCGTGGGCTCTTACCCCACGATTTCAACCTTACCGGACGGGCGCTAGGCGCCCGCCACGCCACCTCGTCCCTTGCGGGGCAGGGCGGCGCTCTTCGGCGGTGTGATTTCTGTTGCGCTTTCCCTCGGGTCGCCCCGGGTCGGTGTTACCGACTTCCCTGCCCTATGGAGCCCGGACTTTCCTCCCGCGGACGGTAATTGTCCGCCGGCGATCTTCCGTCCACCTCCAACCGGCAACTCGCGAAGCTAGCGGATCTGGCCGGCCGGCCCCAAAGGTGCGTGTCAAAAGGGCTTTGCCGTGCCCCGAGAAGCGCTCAGGGGGGAGGGGGGGCACGCCGGGATACGGCCTTGACACTAAAATCAGTATCGATTAGATACTCAACCCGTGACCCAGCAAGAACCTCCCATGGATTCCCCGCCCAAGAGGGCGCGCAGCCGGTCGATCATTCCCCGGCCCGGGGAGATCTTCGACCCGGTGGCCCGGGGTCTCGAGGTCATCGGCGATCGCTGGACCCTAGTTCTGGTCCGCCAACTCCTAGGAGGCGCCCGGGGTTTCCAGGAACTGCGGGTGCGCACGGGCATCGCGCCCCGAGTGCTCTCCCTGCGACTCAAGCAGCTGGTGGCCGACGGCTTCGTCGAGAGCAAGAGCGAGGGCAACCGGTCGCTCTACGCGGTTTCCAACCGGGGGCGATCCCTCGAGCCGATCATCGCCGCCACCGCGCGTTGGTGGGTGCATAACGGGATCGAGGATCTGGAGATCGATACCCAGCAATTCACCGACACCTCGGCGCAGTCGGTGGTCGAGGCGTTGCCCTTTTTGCTTCGGGAGGATCGTCGAAGCGCGGAAGACGTGGTCTTCGAGATTCGCCTGACCGGGGAGGGCGGGGGCGTTTGGACCGTGGCCATCCTCGACGGCCAGTGCGAGGTCAATACGAGTTTCGCCGAGCGCGCCGACGTCCGGTACACCGCCGATGCCCGAACCTGGTGCGGCGTTGCCTTGGGCTTGCTCGACGCTCGGGATGCGATCAAACGAGGCCTCCTGACCAAGGATGGGGGCAGCCAGGCCATGGATCATTATTTCCACCAGGTTTCCCGTCGCGGAGTCGCCCCGGAGACCGAGGGCGCCGACAGCGACGAAGCGTACCCAACGACTAAGAAAGGGACGGACGAAGTGTCCGCTCCCATAGAGGAGAAAACGAAATGATTTCTTTTGGTCTGTCAGAAGAGCAGGAACTCGTGCGCGATACCCTGCGTGAGTTCGCCGCCGATGCTCTGCGGCCCACGGGAAGGGAATGCGACGAGACCTCGTCGATTCCCGACGAACTGCTGCAGTCGGCCTGGGAGCTCGGTCTCACCACCACGCAAATTCCCGCCGAGTACGGCGGTGGTGGAGAGGAACGCTCCCTGGTGACGAATTCCATCGTCATTGAGGAACTCGCCTACGGGGACGCCGCCCTGGCTCTGGCCCTGGTGGCCCCCTCCCAATTCGCCAACGCGATCCTCGACCACGGCAGCGACGAGCAGAAGCAGAAGTACCTGCCTCTTTTCTGCGGCGAGAATTTCCACATGGCCTCCCTGGCCCAACTCGAGCCCGGACCGGTGGGTGAGCCCATGCGGCCGAGGACCGTGGCCGAGCCCAAGGGCGATGGCTGGGTGCTCTCGGGTCAGAAATCCTTTGTCGTGATGGGAGACCGGGCGAGCCATTTCCTGGTCTTCGCCCGGAACCAGGACGGTGTCGACGCCTTCATCGTGGCCCGGGGCGCCGAGGGCCTGACCATCTCCGAGCCCGAACTCAATATGGGGCTCAAGGGGCTGGCCACGGTGGGGCTTGAACTCGAGCGGGTCGAGGTCGCTGCGGCCGATCGCCTGGGCGGCGAAGCGGGCTGCAACGTGGCCCAACTCATCAACAACAGCCGGGTGGCCCTCGGCTCGGTTCTGCTCGGCCTTTCCCGGGCGGTGCTCGATTACTGCGTCCCCTACTCGAAGGATCGCGTGGCCTTCGACGAGCCGATTTCGAAGAAGCAGTCCATTGCCTTCCGGCTCGCCGAGATGCACATCGAATGCGAGGCCATGCGCAACCTGGTCTGGCAGGCGGCGAGCCATCTGGAGAAGGGGCTCGATGCCTCGGCCCAGGCGCGTTTCGCCCGGACCTACGTCAACGAGAAGGCGCTCTGGATCGCCGACAACGGGATCCAGGTGCTCGGGGGCCACGGCTTCATCCGGGAGCACCCCGTCGAGATGTGGTTCCGGCACGCGCGCACCCTGAGCGTGCTCGAAGGCACGGCGGGCCTCTGAGCCCGGCTCCGAAACTCATCCCTCTTTAATTATTCGCCGCCGGTCCCCGCGATCGCGGCGCAGCAAGGAAAACGAGAATGATTGATTTTACTCTGACCGAGACCGACCAGGCCATCGTCGATTACAACCGGGCCTCCGCACTGATCTGCCGCAAGTACGCGCGTTATTACGACGAGAACGAGCACGAAATGCCCCCCGAGGTTCTGCCCGAGGCCGAGGCTTTCTACGGTGAGACTCCCCTGCCGCCCAAGGGCGGGCCCGAGGACACATCGCCGCCGGTGATGATGGCCCTGCACTCGATGATCTCGCACTGGGGTGATTACACGATTCGTCTGAAGCGAACCGGCGGGGGGCTCGGCAACGCGGCCCTTTCGGCGGCGGGCACCCCCGAGCAGCAGCAGAAATGGGGTAATCTCGTGTTGTCCATGGCCATCACCGAACCCGGCTGCGGGTCCGACCCCTCTCGGGTCTCGACCAGCGCGGTGCTCGATCCGGAAACCGACGAGTGGGTGATCAACGGCGAGAAGATCTTCGTGACCACGGGCATTCGCGCCGAGGCGGTGGTGATCTGGGCCACCCTGGACAAGTCGGCGGGCCGGGCGGGCATCAAGTCCTTCCTGGTGGAGAAGGGCACCCCGGGTTTCGATGTGCCCCACAAGGAAAAGAAGCTCGGGATCCGCGCCGACGACACGGCCGCCTACGTATTCAGCGATTGCCGCATCCCGCGCGGCAACCTGCTCGGCGGAGACGAGAGCATCTCGAAGAAGACCTCGGGCGGCTTTCGCGGCGTCATGAAGACCTTCAACATGACCCGGCCCATGACCGCGGCCATGGGGCTCGGCCTCGCCGAGGCGGCCCTGGACTTCACCCGAGAGCAACTCGCCGAGGCCGGCGTGGAAATCGATTACATGGCGGGCCTCAGCAGCCAGAGCGCGGCGGCCGAGAAGTTCATTCGCCTTGAGGCGATCTATGACGCCTCCAAGCTCACCACCCTCCAGGCCTGCTGGCTGGCGGGGGAGGGCAAGCCGAACAATATGGAGTCGTCGGTCTGCAAGGCCCACGCGGGTGGGGCGGTGCGCGCCATTACCCAGGGTTGCATCGAGATCCTGGGCGCCATGGGGATCTCCCGGGAGCACCTGCTCGAGAAGTGGACCCGGGATTGCCGCATCACCGATATCTACGAGGGCACCGGGGAAATTCAGCGCCTGATCATCGCGCGCGGTCTGCTCGACTACACCCGGGCCGATCTGAAATAGCCGAAGTCTCCAACGCGAGAGTTTTGAACCCGGGCGAGGCAACCCTCGCCCGGGTTTTTCCGTCTTGCTAGGGTGCCCCGATGCAAGCAATCGTAATCGAGCAACCCGGTGATGAGAGCGTTCTTCAACTCGGCTCGGCCCCGGACCCCGTTCTCGGGCCCGGCCAAGTGCGCATCGCCGTGGCGGCCTCGGCGCTCAACCGCGCCGATCTCCTCCAGCGCCAGGGCATGTACCCGCCCCCGCCCGGCGCCTCGCCGATCCTCGGCCTCGAGTGCTCCGGGGTGATCTCGGAGTTGGGCGAGGGCGTCAGCGGCTGGAAGGTGGGGGATCGCGCCATGGCCCTGCTCGCCGGTGGGGGCTACGCGGAACAGGTAGTGGTGGATGCCGGGAGCTGCATGCCGGTGCCGCCGAACCTCGACCTCGTCGAGGCGGCGGGCCTGCCCGAGGTCTGCCTGACGGTTTTCCTCAATGTCTTTCAACTCGGCGGCCTCGAGGCCGGGGGTTGGTTGCTCGTCCACGGCGGCGGCAGCGGCATCGGAACCGCGGCGATCCAGATGGCCCGGGAGGCCGGGGCCCGGGTGATCGTGACGGCGGGCAGCGACGAAAAATGCGCCCGCTGCCGGGAACTCGGCGCCGACGTGGCCGTCAACTACCGGGAAGCCGATTTCGCCGAGGCGGTGGCCGAGGCCACCGGCGGCGCCGGGGTCGACGTGATTCTCGACTCCATTGGCGCCCCCTACCTCGAGGGCAACCTGGCGAGTCTGGCCGTCGGCGGGCGCCTGGTCCTGATCGGTCTGATGGGCGGGGCCAAGGCCGAAATCGGCCTGGGTGCGTTGCTCATGCGCCGGCTCCAGGTGATGGGCTCGACCCTGCGCGCGCGCCCGGAGGCCGAGAAGGCCGAACTCGCCCAGGCCTTTCTGGCCCGTTTCGGGGATTCCGTGGCGAGCGGGGCGATCCGGCCCATCGTTCATGAGGTGCTGTCCCTGGAGCACGCCGCCGAGGGGCACCGCCGCATGAAGGCCAGCGAGCATTTCGGGAAGATCCTGTTGAGGGTCGGCTGAGGCAGCCCCGAGGAGCAGCAAATCCCCGCTGATCGGCTAAGTTACGCCGCCCCCGGGCGATTTCCCGGCCTGATTCAATCGATTCGCCCGGGTTTCGCGCGGAGCCTGAATCCCGGCAAAAACAGAAATAGAAACGAAAAAGAAAAGGAAGAACTCCATGGCGCAGTCCCAGCGAACCTTCGCGATCATCAAGCCCGACGCCGTTGCCAACAAGTCGGCCGGCGCAATCATCGCCCGCATCGAGGAATCGGGTCTCGACATCATCGCGCTCAAGCGCCTGCAACTCGACGACGAGATGGCCCAGGGTTTTTACGCCGTCCACAAGGAGCGCCCCTTCTTCGGCGACCTGGTCAAGTTCATGACCTCGGGGCCGGTGGTGGCCATGGTGCTCGAGGGCGAGAACGCCATCGCGCGCTGGCGTGACCTGATGGGGCCGACGAATTCGACCGAAGCCCCGGCGGGCACCCTGCGCGGCGATTTCGGCACCGACATCGAGCGCAACGCGGTGCACGGCTCCGACGCCCCGGAGACCGCCAAGCTCGAGATCTCGTACTGGTTCAACGCCGGCGAGATTCAAGCCCTGGTGGAAGCGCTGCCCTGAAGCGGGGCGGGACCTACGCGTAGCCCCGAGCCATCAGGAAGAGGGTGGCGAGGTAGCCGGCGGTGAGCCAGAACGAGTGGTTTCGCAGGGCGCGGGGCATGTGTTCTCCTGGGCAAGGCCTGGGGGGGGCGGTTCTGGGTATAGGGGACGCTTCCCTTACCCAATCGGTCCCCCGCTCAAGAATCTGTATGGGCGAAAGCCGTCAGTTGCCCTCAAAGTTCGGGGAACGACGCTCCCGAGCGGCCTGGATTCCCTCGAGCGCGTCTCGGCTCTCGAAGCAGATCGCCTGTTCGCTGGCCTCGAAGGTGAGCTGATCCTCGATGGAGGCGTCCTGGGTCCGGGCCAGGGCGCGCTTGACCCCGCGTACGGCCAGGGGGGCGCAGGCCGCGATCTCGCCGGCGAGTTCCTCGCCCGCGGCCAGCACTTCGCCGGCGGGTAGGGCGCGATTGGCAAGGCCGATGCGGGCGGCCTCCTCGCCGGAAAAGAGCCGGCTGGTGTAGAGGAGTTCGGCGGCGACGGCGGGGCCCACCAGGCGCGGCAGGGTCCAGGTGGCCGCCATGCCGGGGTGCAGGCCGAGTTTGGTGAAATTCAGGCCGAGCTTTGCCTCGTGGGCCACCAGACGGATATCGCAGCCCAGGGCGACGCAGAGCCCGGCGCCGATGGCGTGGCCGTTGATCGCCGCGATGGACGGGCAGGGCAGGTCCCGAACCGAGAGAAAGAGCTTGTAGAAGCCCCGCATGGCGTCGCGGATCGGGTACCGGGCGACCCCGGGGCCCGCCTGGCCCTGCTCGGCTTTCTCATCGAGCATGCCCAAGTCCCCCCCGGCGGAAAAGGCGCTGCCGCTCCCGGTCAGGACCACCGCCCGGATCGAGGCGTCGCCGGCGAGGGCGGCGATGCGCTCGGCGAAGGCCTCCCCCATGGCCCGGGTCATGGCGTTCCGGCGCTCGGGGTCGTGGAAGCGCAGGGTCACGACGTCCGAATCGCGTTGCTCGAGGATCATCTCGGGTTGGGTCGACATTGGGAGGGCCTCCATTCCCCGGGCGCTCGGGTCCCGGGAATCCGTGGATTGGGGGCCTGATATAGCTGAACTGGGACAGAGGGGGATGCCGCTCTGGAAAGAAAGCGGCCGGGATTCAAAGAAAACGGGCGGAGTGGCGAGCCACTCCGCCCGTAGGCGTTCAAGGCCCGAAAATCGGGCCGTTTCCGGTGTGTCAGTCCTGGGCCCGGCGCAGGAAGGCCGGGGTGTCGAGCTCATCGTCGAAAGGGGATGAGAACTCGCCCTCCACGCTCTCGCCTTCCCCATTGGCCTGGGATTGGATCTGTTTCAGGCTGGTTAGGGGTTCGAGATCGATGGCGGGCGCGTTTTGCGCGCTGGTGACGTGCTGGATTTCCAGGGACGTGGTGGCCAGGTCGCTGCTCGCCCTGCTGGGCGGAGTCTTGCGCCTGCGCTCGTCTTCGAGCCCCGTCGCGATCACGGTGACCCGCAGTTCGCCTTCGGGCACCTCGTCGTCGATGACGGCACCGAAGATGATGTTGGCCTCCTCGTGGGCCGCTTCCTGGATCAGCAGGGAGGCCTCGTTGACCTCGAAGAGCGTCATGTCGCTGCCGCCGGTGATGTTGATCAGCACGCCCCGGGCGCCGTCGATGGAAACGTCTCCCAAGAGCGGGCTCGCGATGGCGAGCTGGGAGGCATCCTGGGCCCGATTGTCGCCGCGCCCGATGCCCGTGCCCATCATGGCCACGCCCGCTTCGTTCATGACCGTTCGGACGTCGGCGAAGTCCAAGTTGATCAGGCCGTGGACGGTGATCAGGTCGGAAATGCCCCGGACGGCGTTCAGGAGAACGTCGTCGGCGAGCTTGAAGGCGTCCTGGATGGCCGTCTGTTTGCCCGCGAGAGCGAGCAGGCGCTGGTTCGGGATGGTGATGAGCGTATCCACCACACTGTGGAGCTGCTCGATCCCACTCTCGCCGTGCTTCATTCGCACCTTGCCCTCGAAGGGGAAGGGCATGGTGACCACGCCCACGGTGAGGGCGCCCACCTCTCGGGCCACCTCGGCCACGATGGGGGCTGCGCCGGTGCCCGTGCCGCCCCCCATGCCCGCGGTGACGAAGACCATGTCCGAGCCCTCGAGGATCTCGCGCAGACGCTCGCGCGCCTCCAGAGCAGAGGCCCGTCCCCGGTCCGGGTTGGCCCCGCAACCGAGGCCACGAGTCACTTCCGCTCCGAGCTGGACCTTGACGGTGGCCAGGTTGTGTTCGAGGGCCTGGGCATCGGTATTGGCGGCGACGAACTCCACCCCGGAAAGGCCCGATCGGATCATGGTGTTGAGTGCGTTGCCGCCCCCTCCACCGACGCCGATCACCTTGATGCGTGCTTTTTGGCCCGAAGAGCCCTCAAATTCGAGAAGCTGGTTGCCATCGTCGGGTCCAATTTCGAGTAGATCGACCGATTCCGACTTTTTTCCGTTGCTTTGACCACGGCTATTCTGGCCGCGATTATTTTTTCCGCGCGTACCCATCGTATTCACCCCCCAAGGTGTGCTCGCGTTACGCAAGCGCTTTCAATGTAACACGGTGCTTCTATTTTTTGTACTGCATCCCGGTGTGGATCCGACTTGAAACCCGATCTCTTCGGGGTTTATGCATTCCGGGCTATGAGAACTCCGAGTAGAACCAATCCCGCATGCGCTGCTTGACGCGACCGAAGATCGACTCGTCTCGAATCCGAAAGCGACTCTGGCTCTGGCCTCGGCTCTCCGAGAGTCCGAAGAGAACCAGCCCGACGCCGGTGGCGTACATGGGGCTTCGGACCACGTCCTGCAGACCGCCGATATGCGTGGGCAGGCCCTGACGAACCGGGGCTTCGAAGATCTCCTCGGCGAGTTCCTGGAGCCCGGCCAAGGCCGAGGCTCCCCCGGTGAGGACGACCCCGGACGGGATCTTGTCCTCGAGACCCGAGCGCATGATTTCCTGATGGGCGAGGGTGAGCACCTCCTCGACCCGGGGTTCGATGATCTCGCAGAGGATCTTCCGGGAGACCTCGCGCGGACGTCGGCCCCCGACGCTCGGCACCGTGATGACGTCGTCCCCGGGCAGATAGCGGGCGGCGGCCAGGCCGAATTTCTTCTTGATCCGCTCAGCCTCGTCGAAGGGCGTCCTCAGGCCCACGGCGATGTCATTTGAGAGGTGATATCCCCCCAGCCCGAGCACCGAGGTCTGCTTGATCGAGCCGTCGCCGAAGACCGCGATATCCGTGGTGCCGCCCCCGATATCGAGCATGCAGACCCCGAGATCGCGCTCGTCGCTCGAGAGCACCGCCTCGGCCGAGGCCAGGGGTTCAAGCACGATATCGATCACGTTGAGTCCGGCCTTGTTGCAGCATTTGACGATGTTTTGGGCGCTGGTGACCGCGGCGGTGACGATGTGGATCTTCGCCTCCAGCCGCACGCCACTCATGCCCAGGGGCTCCCGGATTCCGTCCTGTTCATCGATGATGAACTCCTGGGGAATCACGTGGATCACTTCGCGATCCATGGGAATGGCCACGGCCTTGGCCGCGTCGATCACCCGCTTGACATCGATTTCGTGAACCTCGCTGTCCTTGACCGCGACGACACCGTGGCTGTTGAAGGCCCGGATATGCCCCCCAGCGATGCCCGCGTAGACCGATGTGATCTCGCAATCCGCCATCAGTTCCGCCTCCTCCACGGCATGTTTGATGGAGGCCACCGTGGCATCGATGTCGATGACCACACCCTTGCGGAGCCCGCTCGACGGATGGGTCCCGATGCCCACCACGTCGATGCCGGTTTCGGTTTGTTCGGCGACGACGGCACAAATCTTGGTCGTGCCGATATCGAGACCGACGATCAGTTCGTTATTGCGTGCCATTTTGTTTCCCCCTTGGATGGCCGGCCGAATCCTCGGCCGGCCCGTTGTGGACGGGAGGCGCATCCGCACCCCTTCGCCGCTTTTTTCCCGCTTCTTCCGAAGCGAAATTTCTGTCTTGACCCAATTTTTTCGCGTGTCCTCTATTCCCGGCGCCTCGCCGGCCTGAGACTTCCAATTTGAAAAAGGGTCATGAATCGAGTCTCTTCCGCGTGCTGGTCGGGCTTCCCCGGCGCAGGACCGCCTGGTTGGCAAATCGCAGGTCGATGAGCACGCGTTCGCCGCCCAGGGCGTCGAGAATCTGATCGCTGCGAATCAGTTGAGCCAGGCGGTCGATGCGGGCGGTCAGGTCGCGCCGGCCGAGGAGCACGTCGACGCTGCCCCGGAGCATCCAGCCCTCGGAGTCGTTCTGGGCGGGCAGGTGCACCGCGAGCGGGTCCTCCCCGACCCAGAGATCGGCGAAGCGCGGCTCCCGGAGACGCTCGAAGAGGGCCAGGGCTTCGACCAGCACGCGATGATCGTGATGGCTGGCCAGACCTTCGCCGCCGATCAGACGGGGAAGCCCGGGATCGCTCGGCGTGGCGGGAAAGACATGGCCCGAGGCGTCCACCATTCGAGCCGGGCGAGACGACGCCTCCAGGGGGACCAAGATGGCCATGGGCTCGCGTTCCTGGACCCGGATGAGCAGGGTCGACGGGGGCAGGCGCAGCACGTCAGCTTCCCGGATCCAAGCCTTGCGGGTGAGTCGCGCGGCGATGGCCGGAGCATCGATGGTCGCCAGGGGCGTTCCCCGCTCGATGCCCGTGGTCTCTGCGATTTCGGCGAACGAGAGGCGACGATTGCCCTGGATCGCCATGCTTTCGAGCACGGCCAGGTCGTCGTTGAGCCAGAGCCCGAGTCGCTCTTCCAGGGGCGGCCAAAGCAGAGCTCCCGCCGCCATGGAGGCGGCGAAAAGAAGCGAGAAGATCAGCCGGGTGGTGGCCGGAGTGGCGGACAGGGAATCCCGGCCGAGTCGAAGCCGACTCCGGCCCCGGCGGTTCGAGCCGCCCGTGCGTTTCTTGCCGACCCTTCGGTTGCCCCGAGCGGTCTGTTTGCGGACCGGTTTGCGCCGGGACGAGTGGCTATAGCTCATGGCGTCCTCCCCAGGAGGTGAACCTCGGTCTTGAGTTCGACTCCGCAGTCCTCGCGCACTCCGGCTCGGGCGCGCTCGATCAGGGCCAGTACGTCCGAGGCGCTGGCTCCGCCGATGTTGGCGATGAAATTGGCGTGGACCCGGGAGATCTCGGCGCCGCCGACGCGCAGGCCGCGCAGCCCGGCGGCCTCGATCAGCCGGCCGGCAAAATCGCCTTCGGGGTTTCGGAAAACCGATCCGCAGGAGGGGACATCGAGGGGCTGGGTCGTGCTGCGGTGCGCGAGCAAGCGGTCGACTTCGTCCTTGATCGCGTCTCGCGAGGACGCCTCCACGGCGAAGCGCGCCGAGACGACCACGGCTCCCGGGGGCAGGCCCCGGAGCTCGCGGTAGTGAAAATCAAGTTGCTCCCGGGGGATCCGTTGCTCCTGGGGTTGGCCCGGCGTGACGACCCCGATCTCCAGGGTGACATCCTTGAGTTCGCGCACCCCAATCCCCGCATTCATCATGATCCAGCCGCCCACGGTGCCGGGGATACCCGCGGCAAACTCCATCCCGGTGAAGGCGTGGTCCAGGCAGAAACGGGTGATGGCCGAGTGGGAAACGCCGGCCTCGGCGTAGATCGACGGCCCCGGCCGCTCCTCGAGCCCTCGGAATTTCTTCAGGTGGATGACCACGCCATCGACGCCCTCGTCGGAGACCAGGCAATTGAAGCCCGCACCCACCACGGTGTGGCGGAGCCCGTGGGCCTGGCAGATAGCCAGCACCGCGGCCAACTCACGACGGTTGGTCGGGGTCGCCAGGGCATCGGCGGGCCCACCGATTCGCAGGGAGGTTTGGCGTGTCATGGGGGCATCGAAGGCCACGCGCTCGCCGAGGGCATCGAGCAGGGCGCTGCGGGCGGGCTCGGGCATCATGCGTCGGCCTCCCCGGACTCGTCGGCGAGCCGCTCGAGAATTTGTCCGCCGAGTTTCGCGATGTCCCCGGCGCCCAGGGTGAGGACGAGGTCGCCCGGCTCGAGGTTGCCCGGGAGTTCGGTGCGGATTTGCTCGAGGTCGGCGACGAAGCGCACATCGTCGTGTCCCTGACCGACGATTTTTTCGGCCAGAACCCGGCCGCTGACGCCGGGGATCGGCGAGTCGCCGGCGGCATAGATCTCGCTGATGATCACGACGTCGCTGGCCCCGAATGCCGAGGCGAATTCAGCCATACAGTCC
This sequence comes from Myxococcota bacterium, assembly GCA_029243605.1. GTDB lineage: Bacteria > Myxococcota_A > UBA9160 > UBA9160 > UBA4427 > JAZXM01. The sequence continues at coordinate 64,696 of JAQWRT010000033.1, read as the reverse complement.
CGGGTTCGGGTATAGCGATGGGGTTGGAAGACGCTGACAATGCGGCCGGGGTGGACGCTGCGGGCCGCCTCGAGAGTGGCTCGCAACTCGGCGGGATGATGGGCGTAGTCATCCACGACCTGGATTTCCCGGCAGTTGCCCAGGGTCTGGTAACGACGCTCGACGCCTGGGAAATTTGCGAGACCCCGGGCCCCGTCCTCGGGGGCGACGCCCAGTTCGAGACCGACCGCCAGGGCGGCCAGGGCGTTGAGAATGTTGTGCCGGCCGGGGAGGGGTAATGCGACTTCGCCCAGGCGGCGGCCGTCCAGACTGACCGTGAAGCGCGAGCCGATGCCCAGGGCGACGGGCTCACTCGCCCTCAGGTTCGCGTCGGGGTCGAACCCATAGGTGAGCCGACGCCCTTTCAGCCGGGGCAGGATGGCCCGAACCCCGGGATGGTCGATGCAGATCACGGCGAGGCCGTCCTCGGGAACAGCGTTGGCGAATTCGACGAAGGCATCTTCGAGCGCTTCAAAATTTCCGTAGTGGTCGAGATGTTCGGGATCGATGTTGGTAATGATCGCTATGGCGGGTGCCAGGAGAAGGAACGATCCATCGCTTTCGTCGGCTTCGGCGACGAGGAATGGGCTCTGGCCCATTCGGGTGCCGCTGGGGTTGGCGCCGCTACCCATCACCCGCCCACCGACGATGGAGGTGGGATCGAGCCCCGCCTCGACCAGCAGGTGCCCGGTCAGGGAGGTGGTGGTCGTCTTGCCATGGCTTCCCCCCACGGCGATGCCGCGTTTGGGTTCCATGATTTCGGCGAGCAATTGGCCTCGACGAATCACGGGAATCGCTCGGCGATGGGCCTCGGCGAGTTCGGGGTTGTCTGCGGCGATGGCCGTGGACGCGACCACGCGTTGGGCGCCGCCTAGATTTGCCGCCCCGTGGCCCCGATGGATTTCCATGCCGAGTCCCGCAAGTCGCCGGGTGGTCGCACTTTCATTGAGGTCCGAGCCCGACACGTTTTCGCCTTGGGCGTGGAGATACTCGGCGAGCCCGGACATGCCCACGCCCCCGATGCCCACGAAGTGAATGCGGTCAGCCGAGGGATTCATCGCGAGTCTCCCTGGGCAAGCGGGATGCAGGCCTCGATGATCCGTTCGGCGGCGTTGGGTTCCGCCAGGGAGGCGGCGGCTCGGCTCATGGGAACCAGGCTTCCCGGGCTTTCGAGGAAGCCCTCGAGCAGGGCCCAAAGGGCTTCGGGGTCCAGGGGGCGGGAGGCCAGGCGGACGCCGGCCCCCGCCTCGGCGAAGGCCTTGGCGTTTGCGGCCTGATGGTCGTCTGCGGCGAAGGGGTAGGGGACGAGCAGGGCGGGCAAGCCGGCCAGGGCGAGTTCGGCGACGGTCATGGCGCCCGCTCGGCAGACAGCCAGGTCCGCCCAGCGATAGCGGTCGGGCATGCCCGGTTCGAAATCGACGACTTCGGCGTCGATGCCGGCCTCTTCGTAGGCCGCCTGGACGCGTTCTCGATCGGCGGCGCCGGATTGGTGAAAAATCTTCAACGCCGTGCCGGCGAGTCGGGGGGCCAAGCTCATCATGGTTTCGTTGATCTGCCGCGCGCCCTGGCTCCCGCCGAAGACGAGTAGACGCACGGGGTTTCGGGGGGGCCGCCGGGCGCCGGCCCGGGCAAAGGCCTGGACGAGACCCTCGCGGAGGGGAATGCCGAAATGGTGGATGGGGCTCCGGGTCTTCAGGGCCTGGGCGGTGGAGGCGAATCCCACAAAGACGAGGCGGGCAAAATGGGCGGTCAGGCGGTTGGCCCGGCCGGGGATTGCGTTGGGTTCGAGCAGGGCCAGGGGGCGGCGGGTGAGCAGGGCAGCCAGGGCTGCCGGAATCGCGGCGAAGCCCCCGACCGAGACCACCACGTCGGCCCGGTGGGCACCCAGGGCAACCCGAGCGCGGCCAACCTGGGCAAGGGTCCGCCAGAGGCCGGAGATGCGGCCGGCGAGACCCCGGCCCATGACTTGTTCGCTCGGCAGGGCGAGGAGTTCGAAACCCGCCTCGGGGACCAGCCGCGCCTCGAGCCCGCGCTCGGATCCGATGAAGAGCACGCGGTCGCCGCGCTGGACGATGATTTCGGCAAGGGCCAGGGCGGGGGTGACGTGTCCCCCGGTTCCGCCGCCGGCAATGACCCAGTTGATTGTCATCGCTTCCTCCGAGCTCGGGATCGCGAGCCTGCGGGCTCGCGCGCCGCGCTGAGGAGGAGGCCCAGGGCCACGCAGCACATGACCAGGGAGGTGCGTCCGTAGGAAAGGAAGGGCAGGGTGAGTCCCTTGGTGGGCATCATGCCCATCACCACGGCAGAGTTGATGATCGCGGGCACGGTGAGCAGGCTTGTCATTCCGAAGGCCACGAGCAGGGCGAAGCGATCCCGGGCGCGGGCCGCGATGCGCGAGCCCGCGAGGAGCAAGCAGACAAATCCGCCGAGCACGACCAGAACGCCGACCAATCCGAGCTCCTCGGCGACCAGGGAGAGGATGAAGTCGGTGTGGGCCTCGGGGAGGTAGGCGAGTTTTTGCTCGCCATTGCCCAGACCGACGCCGAAGAGACCGCCGCGTCCGAAGGCCACGAAGGATTGGGTGAGTTGGTAACCCTCGCCCTGAGATGTCGCCCAGGGGTGCATGAAACCGGTGATGCGCCGCCAGGCGTAGGGGTTGTAGCTGATGTAGACGACGATCCCCGCGATGCCGATCAGGCCCGGGGCGATCAGTCGGGAAAGGCGCGTTCCCGCGACAATCAACAGAAGCCCCACGAGGCAGGCGAGCAGGACCGCGTTGCCAAGATCGGGCTGGAGCAGGAGCAGCGCCATGGGGGGCAAGGCCAGGCTGGCCGCGATCAGGGTGCGTGTGCCCGAGAGTTCGTCGCGCCCGTCCCGACGAGCGACCAGGGCGGCCACGAGCAGGAGCGTGGTGAGCTTGCACAATTCCACGGGTTGGAAGCGGAAGCCGAGTCCCGGAACTTCGAGCCAGCGCTGGGCGCCGTTGACCTTGACGCCAAAAAACTCGACGGCGAGGAGAAGGCCCAGGGAGAGGATCCAGAGGGGGAGGGCGAGTCGTCGCCACTTGTCGATCGGCGTCCACATGATGGCCGCTGCCGTCGCCAAGCCGACACCCAGGGCGCCGACGTGGCGAAGAAAGAGCGGGGGCAGGGTTTGGTCCAGGGCGAGGGTGGCCGTCGTGCTGTAGCTCATCACCATCCCCATGGAAGCGAGGAGCAGAATCGAGACGAGCACGCCGGTATCCGCTCCCTGGCCGAGAGTTTGCTGCTGGGCGCTTGTCTTGCGCGTGGAGGGGCGCGGGCTGCGGGTGGTTTTCTTCGTCATACCGGGCTTTCTTCGTCGAGGCGTCCGACGGCGGCTCGAAAACACTCGCCCCGGTGCTCGAAACTTTTGAATTGATCGAAGCTCGCGCAAGCCGGGGCGAGAAGGACGATGTCTCCGGCATCGGCGAGGGAGGCCGCTCGGTCCACGGCGGTGTCGAGGTCGCCGCAGGGCTCCCAAGGGACTCGGCCCTCGAGGACTTCAGAGAGGGCGTCGGACGACTCGCCGATCAAGAGGGCGATTTTGACGCGCCCCTGGGCGACTTCGGCGAGGCTCTCGAACGAAAGCCCCTTGCCCCTGCCCCCGGCGATCCAGATCACCGGCGCTTCGCTTCCCTCGATGGCGCGCTGGGCGGCACCGGGGTTCGTCGCCTTGGAATCATTGATCCAGCGCACCGGGCCCGGGGCGGGAACGACTTCGCAGCGATGGGGAAGGGCCTGAAAATCCGAGAGGGCTTGGCTCGCGCTTGTGGGGGCGACCCCCGCCGCCCAGGCAGCGGTCAGCGCGGCGAGCACATTGTCGCGGTCATGGGGGGAGAGACCGCTTCCCGAGGTCAGGGGGACTCGTTCGAGGGTGTGGCCATCGGCGAAGGTGGCAACCCCCGCATCGATCCAGGCCGCTCGAGGGTGGTTGGGCAACGAGGGCGGTGTTTGCCGGCTGAAGGGAATGACCTCGCCCCGGGCATGCTCCGCGAAGCCGCGGACCAGCGGGTTGTCGAAGTCGAGCACGGCGACGTCGCCCGGACCCTGGTTCTCGAGGATTCGGCGTTTGGCCGCGCTATAGCCGGCGAGATCGCCATGGCGATCCAGATGGTCGGGAGTGATGTTGAGGATCACCGCAACCTGGGGCGCGAAACTCTCGATCGCTTCCAACTGGAAGGAGGAGACCTCGAGGACGGCGACGTCCAGGGGTTTGCCGGGAAGCGAGAGCGCTGGGGTGCCCACGTTGCCCGCGGCTTCCGCCCGGCGTCCAGCGGTGTTGAGCATGGCTTCGATCAGGCGAACCGTGGTGGATTTCCCGTTGGTGCCCGTCACGGCGATCACGGGAATCGCGAGAGCTCGCCCGGCCAGTTCGATATCGCCCCAAACCCGAGAGGCGGCTTCCGCGTAGCGGGAGGGCGGGATGCCGGGGCTGGGAACCACGAGGTCGAAGCGCGAGGGATCGGGAAAGGGTTGGCCGCAGACAAGTTCGACCTGGGGGCCGAGTTTCCGGGCGATCTCGGATTCGGGAGCCTCGAAGAGGGCGTCGGCGCTCCGCTCGTCGGCCGCCAGGACCCGGGCGCCTCGCTCGGCGCAAAACTGCGCCGCGCTACGGCCGGACATGCCGAGGCCGAGCACGAGAATCTCCATGCCCTCGAGGTTCAGGGAACCTGTTTCAGTCAACCTTTTTCCTTCAACGCATTAGCGCAATTTCAGCGATGAGAACGCGATCAAGCCGAGAATGATCGAGACGATCCAAAAGCGGACGACGATCTTCTGCTCGGCCCAGCCGAGTTTTTCAAAATGGTGGTGGATCGGGGCCATCAAAAAGACTCGACGGCCGGTCATCTTGTACCAGCCGACCTGAATGACCACCGAGGCCGCCTCGACCACGAAGATTCCGCCGACTACGGCGAGGAGAACCTCTTGCCGGATCAACACGGAAACCGTCCCCAGAGCGCCGCCGATCGCCAAGGCGCCTACGTCGCCCATGAAGAGATCGGCGGGGGAGGCATTGAACCAGAGGAAGCCCAGGCTTCCGCCCACCAATGCGCCGCAGAAGATGGCGAGTTGGCCCGCACCGGGGACGTGCTTGATGGCGAGGTAATCCGCGATGTTGGCATGGCCGGCCGCATAGGCGAGCCCGGCGAAGGTGCCGGCCGCGATCATGACCGGTCCGATGGCCAGGCCGTCTAGACCGTCGGTGAGGTTCACTCCGTTGCTGAAGGCGACGATGACGAAGGTCGCCAGAGGAATGTAGAACCAGCCGAGATTGGGCGTGAAGTTTTTGAAGAAGGGAACGGCCAATTCCTGATCGAAGGCCGGACTGGTGTAGATCGCGAAAGCGACTCCGAGTGCCAGAAGGGTCTGCCAGAAGAGTTTGGTGCGAGCGGAGACGCCGTCGCTATTTCCCTGCCTGACTTTTCGATAATCGTCGATGAATCCCAGAATGCCGTAGCCCGTGGTCAAGCCGAGCACGATCCAAACGAAATGGTTGCTCAGGTCCGCCCAGAGCAGGGTGGAGACCGAGAGGGAAAGGAGGATCAAGAGCCCGCCCATGGTGGGCGTACCCGCCTTGGCTTGATGGTCCGGACCAATTTCTCGGATGGGCTGGCCCACGCGCAGGGCCGCCAACTTGCGAATCAACCAGGGACCGACCACGAAGGCGATGAAGAGCGCGGTCAGGGTGGCCGCCGCCGTGCGAAAGGTGATGTAGCGGACGACGTTAAAGCCGCCGAAGGCGCTTTCGAGGGGGTAGAGCAGGTGGTAAAGCATTAGTTCGTCTCCTCGGCGGCAAGCCGCGCTACGAGTCGCTCCATTCGCATTGATCTGGAGCCTTTGACGAGTACCCAGTCGCCGGATCGGACGCGTTCGCGGACCGATTCGCCGATCTCCTCGCTGGTTTCCGCGATATGTACGCGGTCGGATTCGATTCCCGCGGCGAGGGCCTCCTCGGCGACAAGGTGGGCGTTCTGACCGACGGCGAAGAGCTCGTCGACGCCCAGCTTCCCGGCGAGTTGTCCGACCCGCCGATGCGCCTCTTCGCTGGCGTCCCCGAGCTCGCCCATGTCCCCGACCACCGCGATCTTGCGCCCGCTGCCGTCGAGCCCGGTCAGGGTCTCCAGGGCGCTTTGCATGGACTGGGGGTTGGCGTTGTAGGTGTCGTCGATCACGTGTCCTCCCCCGGCCATGGGACGGGTGGCCATCCGTCCCGGCACACCTTGGAACTCGTCGAGGCCCTGGGCGATCTCTTCGAGTTTGGCACCCGCTGCCAGGCAGGCCGCCGACGCGGCCAACGCGTTGATCACTGTGGTTTCCGCCAGGCCCTGGATTCGAATTTTGATTCGGCCCTCGGGCGTGATCAGCTGAAAGCTGTAATGCCCTGTGACACTCGAGCAGACATCTTCGGCGCTGAAATCCGCGCCTGCCCCAAGGCCGAAAGTCTGCAGGGTTCCGGGGGCTCTCTTTGCCTGGGTCATGGCGAGGGCATCGTCGTGATTCAGGATCGCCGTGGTGCCCGGTCCGAGTCCTGCGATGAGATCTCCCTTTTCCTCGGCGATCTGCTCCCGGCTTCCCAGGAACTCGATATGCGCCGAGCCAATATTGGTGACCAGGCCGATATCTGGGTTGGCAATGGCCGTGAGCCGAGCAATCTCGCCCCGGTGGTTCATGCCCAACTCCACTACGACTCTCTCGTGTTGGGACTCTCGGCCGAGCAGGGTCAGGGGAAGGCCGAATTCGTTGTTCAGGTTGCCCTGGTTTTTGAGGCAGGGGCCCTTGACCGAAAGAATGGAGTGGATGAGTTCCTTAGTGGTGGTCTTTCCGTTGCTTCCCGTCACCGCGACGACGGGACCGGCGAAAAGGGAGCGATGGCCGTGGGCCAGACCGGCCAGAGCCGGGGTGGTGTCGGCTACGGCGACGGTGCAGACGCCCTGGGGAGGAGAATTCTCGGCGAGCCAGGCATCTTCCACCACGACCCCGCTCGCACCGCGTTCGATGGCTTGATCGAGGAAGCCATGGGCGTCGTGGTTCTCCCCTCGGATGGCGACGAAGAGTTCGTCTGGGGCGATGGTTCGGGTGTCGATCCCGGCTCCCCGGAACTCGGTCAGGCCCGTTCCACCGGCCAGTCGGCCCCGGCTCCAGGTGACGGCGTCCGAGGTATGAAAGGGGACGCTCATGATGGGCCCCGTTGCTCGAGCGCCTTGCGGGCCTCATCGCGGTCGTCGAAGGGGAATTTCTCGCGTCCGAGAATCTGATAGTCCTCGTGGCCCTTACCCGCGATGACCACTGTGTCCTGGGGCTCGGCGATTCCGATTGCTCGCTGGATCGCCGAACGCCGGTCCTCGAGAATTGCGTAGCCTCGCCCAGTGTCGCCGAGATCCTCTGGGCGCCTGGTTTCCAGGGAGCCCAGCCCCTGCTCGACATCGTGCAGGATCTGCCCGGGGTCCTCGGTGCGCGGGTTGTCGCTGGTGGCGATCGCGAGATCGCTGCCCCGGGCCACGGCTTCGGCCATACGCGGTCGCTTGCTTCGATCCCGGTCCCCGCCGCATCCGAAAACCGTGATCAGGCGCCCGTCGCAGAGAGGGCGCACGGCCTGGAGCAGTTTTTCGATGGCGTCGGGTGTGTGGGCGTAGTCGACGATGGCGACGGGGCTGGCGGGATCTGTGCTGGAGACGACCTCCATACGTCCGGGAACCTGGGGACACGCGGCGACGCCGGCGGCGATATGCGCGGGTTCGATGGCCAGGGCATGGCCAATGCCGCACGCCACGAGCAGGTTCTCGAGATTGAAATCTCCGAGTAGGGGGAGGTCGATATCCAGGGGCTCCCCTTCGATCTCAAGACGGGCGCGGGTGCCCGAGAGACGAATTTCCGAGTCGAGGAGTTTGATTTCGGCCTTCGAAGAGGGGTCTCGACTGCAGCGGAGGGCCCGGGCCCCCACGCGCTGGGCCGCCTCGAGAAGCGTGGCCGAAGCCGGGTCGTCGGCATTGATCACGGCGTGGCCGCCCTCGGCCAGATGCTCTCGGAAGAGTCGGGCTTTGGAGTCGAGGTACGCGGCCATGTTGGGGTGAAAGTCCAGGTGATCCTGGGTGAGGTTCGTGAATGCGGCGACTTCGAATTGGCAACCCCGGACCCGACCCAATTCGAGCCCGTGGGAGGAGACCTCCATGACCGCGGCCTCGATGTTCCGGGTGCACATGGACCGCAAGATGCGTTGGAGGTCGAGGCTTTCGGGGGTGGTGTTGACCGCGGGAATCCGTTCGTTCGCGTAGCGAATCTCCACGGTGCCGATGAGCCCGGGCAAGATCCCGGCTCGTTGCAGGATGGCTTCAACCAGGTAGCCGGTGCTCGTCTTGCCGTTGGTTCCCGTGATTCCGATCAGTCGCAATTCTTCCGCGGGCTGACCAAAGAAGCGGACGGCGATGGGGGCGAGTGCCCTTCGGCTATCGGGCACCACAACGGTGGGCCAGTTCGCATCGAGTCCAGGCTCGGGGATGCTCTCGATTAGAATCGCCGCCGCCCCGAGCTCCATGGCCCGGCGGATATAGGCGTGTCCATCGCTCACCGACCCCGCCAGGGCAACGAAGAGATCTCCCGGCGAGACCTGGCGCGAGTCGTAGGCGATGCCGCGAATCAGGGGGTCTCGAGAACTCTCTTCCCCCAGCCAGGCCGTGGCCGCGAGCTCGTCGGGGAGGGCGGCTATGAGGGCGGAAAGGCGCATCTAGCCCTCCCCTTGGAGCGCGGAGAAGCGCACGACTACGGTTCTGCGTTTGCCGGCGACGATGGTTCCCGGGGGAGGGTTCTGGCTGACGATTCGCCCGCCGGCCGGGCCGCTGTACTGGAGCCGCAGGGACTCCTCCGAGGCCAGATCAAGGGCCTGAGCCAGGCCCTCCCCCTGAAAATTGGGAATCAACACCGCGCGTCCGGTGTCGGGTTGGGCCTCGGCACGCAGGAGTTCGGCCTGGGCGGGGATCGCCCGGGGCTTCGGCCCCCTGGCCACCACCGGCACGGAGCGGGCCGGTGATGCCGCATCAAGGGCAGCGATGGATCGGATCTGCCGCTTCGTTTCGGAGGGGATGGGTGAGGCGAGGTGCACGGGGACGGTCTCCATGGGTTGTTTTGGTCGCGGCGCGGCGGCGATCGGTTCCGGCTCGGTCAAAATTCCATAATGCGCGAGCTGGGCCGTGGCGACCTTGGCGAAGAGGGGGGCTGCGACGGTGCCTCCGCCCATGCGTCCGGGCTCCTCCAGGGCGACCACGATGGCGACCTTGGGCTTCTCAGCCGGGGCGAGGCCGAGAAACCAGGCCGTATGGCGGCGGCGAGAGTAGGCGCCGTCGACGAGCAATTGGGCGGTTCCGGTCTTGCCGGCGACCTGAACTCCGGCCAGAGCCGCGAGTCGTCCCGTCCCGGTCGCGCTCACGACGCTTTCCATCATTTTGAGCACGTCGGTGGCGGTGGAGGGCTCGACGGTCCGCCCGGCGCTCATGGGCGCGATGCTTTCCCAATTGCCGAGTCCAGCTCTTCGGGCCAGAATAATGCGCGGCCGCATCCGCTCGCCCTGGTTGGCCAGGGCGGCTGCAGCCATCACGAGTTGAATGGCGGTGACGTTGACACCCTGGCCGAAGGCGATGTTGGCCTGATCGATGGGTTGCCACTTACGCCAATTTCGCATCAGCCCCGCTGACTCCGAGGGGAAGCCACTTTTGGTCGTTGTCCCAAACCCGAAACGCTCGAGCGCTTCCCGGTAGAGTTCGCTGCCGAGTTCCTGGGCGATCAGCGCCGCGCCCACATTGCTCGACTGTCTCAGGACCCCCGCCGCATCCGTCGCTCCGAGCTTGCGCTTATCCTCGATGATCTTGCCGGGCAATTGGAGTTTTCCGTCCCCGGTATCGACGATGGTGTCCCCGTCCAGAATGCCCTCATCCAGGGCCGCGGCGACCAAGAAGGATTTGAAGGTCGAGCCCGGTTCGACGGCGTCGGTGAAGGCACGGCTACGCGTGTCCGCATAGTTGAGTTTTCTGAAGGCGTTGGGGTCGAAGCCGGGGGCTTCGGCTAAGGTGAGAATATCTCCGGTCGAGGGTTCCACGACGATCACCAGACCGCGGCGGGCGCCGCTCGACTCCATGCTCTCGGCCAGGGCAGCTTCCGCCTGGGCTTGAAGTGCTGCGTCCAGAGCGAGCACGATGTCGCCGCCGGCGATTTCCCGCGAGTCGAAGCTCGGGTTGGCCAGAACTCGTCCCCGGGCGTCTCGCTTCACGTCGATCCGGCGGGATTTGCCCTTGAGCCACGAGTCCATCATCTGTTCGACGCCCCGCCTGCCGGTGCCATCGATGTCGACGAACCCGAGCAGGGAGGCCGCCATGGGGCCGGCGGGGTAGGTGCGCCTGGGTTCTTTTTCGATTCCCACGCCGGGCAGGTCGAGCTTGGCGATGGCCTCCGCTTGGTCTGGGCTGACCCAGCGAGCGAGGTAGACGAATTTCTTTCGTTCGCCGATGCGTTCGACCAGGGAGGACTCGGGTCGCTCGAGAATCCGGGCGAGGGCCGCGATGGTGGCTTTGGAGTCGACGAAATTCTGGGGCGAGACGTAAATCGACGGCGCCTCCACGCTGATGGCGAGTTCCCGGTGGTCGCGATCGAGAATCAGCCCGCGAGCGCCGGGCAGCTCGAGTTGGCGCTGGACCTGGCGCTCTCCCTGAGCGCCGCCCCGGGTCTCGCCCACGGTCAACTGCCCCGCCCGAATGGCCAGGGCCAGGAAACCGAGAACGAGAAGGATCTGGAGGGTCCGCACCCGGATCACGCTCGATCGCAGGGCTTGGGATCTCATTGAACGACGCCCTCGCCCTGGGCGTAGCTGACAAATTCCACCTGGGGATCCCTCTCCTCGGGCGTCGTCAGATCGATGAGCAGCTCGGGCGGAACGAAACCCCTTTCCCGGGCGACCTGGCCGAGGTCGACGGGATCGCGGAGTTCACGCATGCGGGCGGTGAGACCGGCGATCTCTTGGTTCAGTCTCCGCTCCTCGCTGTATCCCTGGCCGGTTTCGTAGCGCGCACGGATCAGGTCGATTCGGAGAGCGGCCATGCCCAGGGCGACGAGCACCGCCGCGAGCAGGGCGGGAATCATGCGCTGGGAAGGAAAACTGATGCGCCAGTTCCACGGTGCCAGGGCGCCGAGACGTGCGGTGGCTTGGCCGCCGCGCCGACTTCTTTTTTTCCGACTCGCCGAGCGCTTGACGTTCCGTGTCCGAAAACCCAGGCGCCCCAGGGTGGCCGAGCGACCCGAGCGCGCGCCGGATCGGTTGCGGGGCTTCGCGGAGGGTCGCTTTGCCATCACGCGACCTCCTGAAGCCGGCGGGCCACGCGCAGGCGCGCCGAGCGGGCGCGGGGGTTGTGGCCGGTTTCGTCTTCCTCGGGCCTCAGCGGGCGACGGGTGAGAATCTCCAGGGACGGCTCCACGCCGCAATTGCAGATCGGCTGTCGCGGAGGGCAGATGCACCCCCGGGCCGCGGCTCGGAAGCGCTGCTTGACGATTCGATCTTCGAGGGAGTGGTAGCTGATGACCACGAGCCGTCCGTCGGGTCGTAGGCGGGCGGCGGCGGCATCGAGGCCGTCTTCAAGGGCGCCGAGCTCGTCGTTCACCGCGATCCGCAGAGCCTGGAAGACCAGGGTGGCCGGGTTGTGGCGGCGCCCGCGTCCCACCCCGGCTTCGTGGATGACGCGTAGGAGGTCGGCAGTAGTCTCCAGCGGCCGCTCTCTGCGGCTGCTCGTGATCGCTGCGGCGAGTCGCTTGGAGCCCGGCAACTCGCCGTAGCGTTGAAACCATCCCTGGAGCTCCTCGGCCGAAGCTCGTGCGAGGAGCTCGGCGGCGCTGGAGCCTTGAGAGGCGTCCATTCGCATGTCCAGCGGGGTTTCTTCGGTCTCTGCGTCGGCGAAGCGAAAGCCGCGCTTGGCGGCATCGAGTTGGTACGAGGAGACGCCGAGATCGAGCAAGACGCCGTCGACGCGTTCGATGCCGAGTTCATCGAGGGCCTCGTCGAGGTGGCGAAATGAAGATCGGACGAGGCGTACTCGATCGCCGAAGCGGGAGAGCCGAGCAGCGCTGGCATCCAGAGCATCCTGGTCGAGATCGAGGCCGATCAAGACGCCGTCGGGTGCGGTTCGCTCGAGGATCGTTTCCGCGTGTCCGCCCCCGCCCAGGGTTCCGTCAAGGATGATCGCACCCGGCTCAAGGTGAAGGTGTTCTACACATTCGTTGAGCAGGACGGGTACGTGGTGAAATTCAGCGGTCACTGGGTGGGGTGTCCCCCGAAATCGCCCGGTTACGGGGCTTCTCGGGGAAGCGGAGAAGAGAATGGGGTGCCTCGGAACGCCTTGACTGCAACGTGTACCCCCCAGTAAGCACGCTGCCGTCGTAATTAGTGTTCCGAGGACACCCCAACCTCTCTGCTGGGGCCCACGCCCCAACTCCCCCCCAAAAAAAATCAGTCGCCCGGCTGCTGACGATTGGGATCCACGTTCTTCTGGATCTCTTCGAAGCGTAGGGCGGTCATCCGCTTCTTCTCTTCGTATCGCTCCGGATTCCAGAGTTCGATGCGGTTGAGAACGCCGACGAGTAAAACTTTGTTGCCGAGCTCTGCCTCATTGCGCATCAAGGTCGGAACGAGAATTCTTCCCTGGGCATCCAGGGCGCTGTCGCTGGCCTCTCCGACCATGATTCGCTGGAGGTCCAGGGCGTCGCTGTCGAATTCTGACAGTCCCAGGAGGACCTCTTCTTTCTTCTCCCACTCGTCGGCGGGGAAGAGCGCCAGGTGTGAACCTTGGCTCGCGAGAATCGGGTCGTTTTGGCTACGGCGCTGGATTTCCACTCTAAAACCTGACGGGATGCTCACGCGTCCCTTAGTATCCATTGTGTGTGTGAACCGGCCTCGAAACATTGCCTGGGAGCTCCGTGTTGACTGGCCGGTTTGGAAAGCACTTCAGTTGACTTGTTCGTTGCCTTTCGGGATCTTTCTGAGCCGGAGAATGCGTCTGCCACCCATTTTGCCTTTGCTACCGCGGCGCGGTCTTTTTGGCTGGTTGCTTGACCCACTTGGTCCCACTTCATCCCACAACGCCTTTGTTATACCCCACCGCTCCTGGCTTGTGAAGCAAATTCACGGATAGGGCGTGTATTTATTTGCGCTCTACCCTCGAATTACCGGGGTTTTACGCAAAACGGCGCCATTTCCGGACGCACTTTCCCCTTACTTTCTCCTTTGGCTCGCCCAGGACGCCAGAATCGGGAAAAGCGAGTGGGTTCGCAGCCTAGGGCCCGCTGTGAGTCTCCGGAGAGCCCGAGTGGGGCCGAGTGGGGGAAGTGGTGCCCGGGTGGGGTGAACCCGGGCCACGGGGATTCGCGGTGCCGGCGAGGGCGGTTCGTCGGGATTTCAGCGCTCTCGCTAAGAAAAAAGCCTTTTTAAATCAAGTATCTAGGATCCATTCCCGGAGCCTAGAGCGCCCCAAGGTCGGGGCATCGGCCGGCGTGGACGCTTCTCGCGGCTTCGAGCAGGCTGGCCAGGCCATGGCTGGTGGTTCCGGGGGCCGGGCGGGCCTCGTCGGGGTCGAGCAGCGCCCCGAGCACCGCATCGGTGCCCTCCTCGAGCCCCGAAGCGGCATATCCCCCCTCGAGGACGAAGGCGAGGCGCCCGCCGCAGAGATCTCGGGCGAGTTCGACCACCGCGTGGGTCATTTCGCGGTAGCCCTCGGCGCTCACGTTCATGGCCGAGAGCGGATCGTCCCGGTGAGCATCGAAGCCGCAGGAGACCAGGATCATCTGGGGGGCAAAGCGTCGGATCATCGGGGCCACCGCCCGGTGGACCAGTCCGCAGTACTCGAGGTCGCCGCAGCCGGGTGGAAGCGCGAGATTCAGGGTCGAGCCCAGGCCCGCCCCCTCTCCAGCCTCGTGAAAGTTGCCGGTTCCCGGGTAGTGGGGGAATTGGTGGAGCGAGACGTAGAGGATGCTGGGGTCGTTTTCGAAGGAATGCTGGGTGCCGTTTCCGTGGTGCACATCCCAGTCGAGAATCGCGATCTTCTCGAGCCCCAGTTCGTGCTGCAGCGCCCGGGCCGCGATGGCGACGTTGTTGAAGAGGCAGAAGCCCATGGGGCGGTCCGCTTCCGCGTGATGGCCCGGGGGCCGAACCGCGGCGATACCGCAAGCCGCCTCGCCCCGCGCCACGCTGAGAGCCAGGTCGATGGTGCCCCCCGCCGCCAATTTCGCGATTTCGAGACTCTGCTCGGAGACGAAGGTGTCCGCGTCGAGTTGGGCGGGCGCTCTTTGCACGGCGTTGAGAATCTCGGTGTAGTGGCCGGGGCTATGGATTCGGATGATCTCATCGCGCTGGGCGGCCCGAGGCTCCAGGGGGGTCAGGTGTTCTGCGTGGCGAGCCAGGGCCCGGGAGACCGCGGCCAGCCGTTCGGGGTTTTCCGGATGGCGAGGGGGAGACCGGTGGGCACGGAACCGAATATCTTCCACGACGTGGATCGGGCGATCAGGGGACGGCATGGGAGCAAAGTTATCGGAACGCTCTCGTGCCGGCGAGGCCGCTTCGCCGACGAGTCGGGTGGAGCGCACCGGCCCTGGGCGTGGACTTGAGTCAGGCGGTTGAATCGCCCGAGAGGCATTCCTGGTAGGCGAAGAGCCCGGGGCTGCCGCCGGTGTGGAGGAAGACGACGGGCTCCTCGGGGTTGAGTCGACCCGCGCGAACGGCGGCCAGAAGCCAGGCCATGGCCTTGCCGCTGTAGACGGGGTCGAGCAGGATGCCCTCGAGGCGAGCCACCTCTTCCACGGCTCGTTGCATCGCCTCGCTGGGAACTCCGTATCCTCCACCGAGGAAGCCGTTTTCGATGCAAAGAGAATCGCTCGGTGGGGGCTCGCTACCGATGAGCGCGGCGGTTTCGTCGCATAGCCGCCTGAGGGCTTGGGCCTGGCTCTCGGGGTCGGGGGAATACGTGTTGACCCCCCGTACCCGAATCGGACTCCGGGCGGCGTGAAGCCCCACGAGCAGGCCGCTCTGGGTCCCCAGGCTCGATGTGGCGCTGACCAGTGTGCCGGGGCGGAGTTCGAGCGCCTGGCATTGGGCGAGGAGCTCGCTTGCGCAATTCACGTAGCCCAAGGCTCCCACAGCGTTGGAGCCGCCGGTGGGGATCACGTAGAGCTGTTTCCCCGCTTCGTTGGCCCGGCCGAGGAGGGCCTGGAGGCATTGAGCCGCAGCGACCTCGTCGGGGACGATATGCAGCTTGGCGCCCAGCAACTCGTCGAGAAGCCGGTTCCCCGAGACCTCCCAGGCGGGCTCGTGGTAGTTCACGTTGGTGACGAGGATCAGGTCACACGGGAAACCGAGTGCGGCGGCGGCGGCGGCGGTCTGGCGCGCATGGTTCGACTGGAGCGCGCCAAAGCTCACGATGCCGTCGGCACCTTCGGCCCGGGCGGCGCCCATGAGATACTCGAGTTTGCGCGTCTTGTTTCCGCCGGTGGCGAGTCCGGTGCAGTCGTCGCGTTTGACCCAGAGGGGCGGCCCTCCCAGTGCCGCACTCAGCCGGGGCAGGGGGTGCAGTGGCGTCGGGAGGTGGCCGATCGTTTCCCGAGGAAACGGCTCCAGCAGCGCGCCAGTAGAGTCTTCGCGGGGCGAGGGCACCCGGGCAAGCTAGCGGAATGCGGCAGCGCTTGCGCAAACCAAGGCGGAAGGCGACATTCCGAAGGCTGGTGTCGAGCCGCGCGGGCGCCGCCGGCAAGCCACTCACGGAGCTCTCCGGAGAAAAGATGTATACCGGGATCATGCAGGGGACCTACGAGGTCATTGGAGTTCGCCGTCAGGCGAACCTGCTGAGCTACGAAGTCTTGCTGGATCCCGAGCGGGTGGCAGGGCTCGAGATCGGAGCGAGCGTTTCCATCGATGGGGTCTGCCAAACCGTGGTTTCCGTGGAGGACAACCGGGTTGCATTCGATGCGATTCGAGAGACCCTCGATCGCACGACCCTGGGAACTCTCGAGTTGGGCGATCAGGTCGCCGTCGAACGGAGTGCGAGGGTGGGGGACGAGATCGGTGGGCACGATGTTGCGGGCCATGTGATCGGGATGGGCGAGGTTCTGGAAGTTCAGGACCAGGAGAACGTCTTCGTGCTCCGCATTGGCATTTCCGAGAACTGGATGAAATATGTGCTCGATAAGGGCTTCATTGCGGTGAACGGTTCGAGCTTGACGGTTTGTGACGCGGATCGCGACGGCTCCTTTGCCGTGCACCTGATCCCCGAGACTCTGCGCCTGACACGCCTGGGGGCCAAGAGGCCGGGGGATCGGGTCAACGTCGAGTTGGATTCACGCACAGTGGCCATCGTGAACACGGTGGAACGCGTGATGGACGAACGCTCGGGCTAGCCGGGTTTTCGAGGCGAGACCGCCTCAGGCCCAGAGCCGGGTTATTCCCCCGTAAAATTGGGCGGTCGCTTTTCGAGGAAGGCGCGCGGGCCCTCAATGGCATCCTTGGACGCCATTACCTTGAGTCCGTGTTGCTGCTCGATGGGGAAAGCGTCCTCTTCGCTCAGGGTCTCGGTCTCTCGAAGGGTGGCCAGGATGCCGCGCACGGCGAGGGGGCCGTTGGCCGAGATGCGCTGCGCGATCTCACGAGCCTTGGTGAGGGCCTGTCCGTCCTCGACCACGTGGTTGATCAATCCGAGTTCGAAAGCCCGGGTGGCGGGTAGGTCCTCCCCGGCAAGAAGCATCTCCGCGGCCACCGCATAGCCGATCTGGCGTCGCAGCCTGACCGCCGAACCCGCCATGGGGAAGAGACCGCGCTGAACCTCGGTCACCCCGAAGAGCGCGCTCTTGCCGGCCACTCGGATATCGGTTCCCTGGAGGATTTCGGTGCCGCCGGCTCGGGCGAATCCCTCGGCGGCGAGGATCACGGGCTTGGAGGGGCGGTCGGTCTTCAGCCAGCAGCCGTAGATCACCGCCGGCTCGCTCATGACGCGTTCCATGAATTCATTCTCGGGCTTCCCGGTTCGAAGCTTGGGGATTTCCGAGAGGTCCATGCCGGCGCAGAAAGTGTCGCCATTGCCCGTGAGGATCCCCACCCGCAGGTCGTCGTCCCGGTCGAGTTCGCGCCAGGCGTCATAGAGGCGACACATCACCTCGCAGTTGACCGCGTTCTTCTTCTCCGGGCGGTTGAGGGTGACGATCAGGGTGTGAGCGTCTCTTTCGATGAGTACGGCAGACATGTTTTTTCCTCTGTTGGGCAGCGCGCGCTTAAGCGGACGCCGCGAGCAAGGGATGCCCCTGGGTGGGCGCGAGAACTCAACGGGAATTGAGCCGTCGGGCCGTTAGGGAGATTCTTCGGAGTCCTCGGTCTCGTCATCGCTTTCGCCGCCGGTCCGTTCGGCGAAGGCCTCTTCGAGGGCTTCGACGGCGCCGGCCACCCGTTCGAGGTTCTGGTTGAGGGATTCGACATCCGATCGGCGAGGAAGGTCGAGGAGCCGGAAGACGCGCTCCACCGCGTTCTGGACGAGATCATCCAATTCCGGGGGCGCCTGGAAGAAGCCCTGTTTTTTCGTCGAGGCCTGGGGTTCTGCGGCCTCGTCCGCTTCGAACTCATCGTCCTCGTCCGGCGAAGCCTGGGCCTCATCGCTGGTGCCTACCATGCGCCGCATGCGTTCTTGCAGATCGCCGATGCCCTCGCTGGCATCGTCGACGCCCTTGCGCAGGGCGTCGTAGAGGGCGTCGCCCCCGCGCCCCAGGATCTGGGTCAGGAGGGTGTCCGGGGGTTGGGTATTCGAGCGCTTGCTATCGACTAGGATCTGGGAGAGCGCCACCGAGGTGATGTCTTCCCCGGTCTGCTTGTCGATGACCCGGACTTCCTCGCCGGCATCGAGAAGTTCGGCGATTCCCTTCAGCGTGATGTAGCGGCTGCTCTGGGTGTTGTAGAGCTTCCGGTTCGCATAGCGCTTGATCAGGATCGCCATCGTCGGCTCGCTCATGGTTGAGGGGAATGGCCCGGGAGGAGTCTGCGGGGCGAGCGGCACCCTAGCACACGGGAGGCTCAGGGAGCGCGGCGCCAGGCGCCTCTACGGGTTCGACACGCGAGTTTCAGGGCGATTCGGCTGCGGGCCTGAGACCGGGGTCTTCGCCGGTCTCACGGATTGAAGCCACCCGCGGCGGTCTTCCGGGAGACCCTGGATGCGCGGGCGCTTCGGGCAGGGTTACGGACGGTCCGCTTTGCCGGGGCCGCGTCCAATTCCCACAAGATCTCTCGCATCCCCAGGAAGGCGTGAAGCACGGTACGCGCATCGGCATCATCTTGGGCTCGGCCGGCCCAGCGCTCGATCTCCTGCTCGACGGCGCCGAGAACCGCGGGAAAGTCAGGAGAGTTGGGTCGGTTTTCTGGAGGCCGGAGCGAACTCGCCCAGCGCTCGATGGAACTGGCGAGGTAGCCGATGGGCGAGTTGTGCTCGGCGTGCCGGACCACGGGCTCATTGGCGAGGAGGATCGAGAGCGCGTCGAGCAAGAGTCGGGCGGCCATGAGGGCTTCCGAGGCGGAAGCGCGTGCGTGCTCGAGGCTCTGCCCTAGAGCCTCTTCCAGGGTATCCGGGGGCGTGCGCTGGGGGACTTTTCGGTTCCGATCCATGACCTGCAAGGTACTCCCTCGCAGGCCTCGGCGCAGGCTGGCCGGCTCAATCTCCTCCTCCCGATTCGCGGTGGGTGGCCGGGCCGGGCTAGCATGATGACGCTCGCCTGCCGCGAGGTGTTGGGGATGGCTCTTTGATCGTCACCTGCCAGAATTGCGAGACGCGCTTTCAACTCGACGATTCTCGTGTGCCCGAAGACGGGGTTCGCGTGCGTTGCTCCGCATGCGAGCACGTTTTTCAGGTCGATGCGCCTTCGGCGTCGGCGCCCTCAGCCCCCGAGCAGGAGCGGGTCGAGATCCCCTCCGCCGGCGAGGATGATTTCTCGGATCTAGGAGCCGAATTTCTGGGGGGCGCGGATGAGGTGGAGGCCGACCCCCCCCCAGCCCAGGGCCACGGCCCCTCGAGTTCCCAGAGGCGGCCGGTCGCCGGTTCGGCCACGGATTCGGATGCCAAGGTGGCCATCGGCGCCATTGCCCTGGAATCTGTGCCGGCGGGCGCCCATCGTGCCCGCTCGGCACCCACTTCGGAATCGGTTCGGGTTCGCGCCTGGCTGGGCACCCTGGGGCGGACCCTGGGTTGGGCAGCCACCCTCGGAATGATCGCCCTCATCGCTTTCAGCTTCGTGCGAGAAACCGCGGATTCTGTGGGAGCGGCGCAGCCAACATTCGCGCTCGGTGGGTTGCGAGCGGAAGGACTCCACGCCGAATGGGTGGACACGATGTCGGGAAGAACCCTGCTCGCGGTCACCGGTGAACTTCGCAACCCCTCGGCCCAGTCCGAGAGCTTGGGCGCCCGGATTCGAGTCTCCCTCGAGGATTCCGAAGGCCGTCGCTTGGCCTCTCCAGCGGCGCTCATGGGCCTGCGTATTCGAGAGAGCGAAGTCCGGGAGTTGCCGCCGAAGGCCCTCGAAGCGGCCCAAGAGCGTGCCTCCCAGGCGCTCGGTGTTCTCGAAATTGGCGCGGGCGAAGCGATCGCGATTCAGGCGATTTTCTCGCGACCCTCCGCCGAGGCGGCTCGCTTCGCGTTGAGCCTGGACTCCTCCGCCGAAGTCCTCGAAACCGAGTGATCTTCGGGGCGGTGTCCCGGTCTAGCTGCGCTTGTCGTTGGTCTCGTCGGCGCTGTCGTCTTTTCCTGGGGTGACGTCGATTTGGTCGTCCCCGGAAACGCCTGCCTTGAAATTCTTGATGGCTTTGCCCACCCCCGAGCCGATTTCGGGGAGCCTTCGCGCGCCGAAGAGAATGACGACGATGACGAGAATGATCCCGAGTTCTGTGGCGCCGAGTCCAAACATCCTGATTACTCCGTGACGGCCTCCAGGCTCCGACCGCTTCAGGCGGGAAAGTGCCCCTAGCTTGGCGCCGGGTCAAGCCGTAGGATGGTTCGGTTCCCATTTTTGAAGCCGGCTGCTCCGAGGGAGGAGCCCAGGGAGGAGTCCGGAGTGGCAATCTTCAAAGCCTATGATATCCGGGGGGTTGTCCCCGACGAGTTGAACGCCGAAATCGCCTATGGAATCGGGCGGGCGACGGCTCGTTTTGTGGGAGCGGAGAGCCTCGTGGTGGGCCGAGATGCCCGCTCGCACTCACCCGAATTGTGCCAGGCGCTAGTACGAGGCATCACGGACGAGGGCGTTTCGGTGATCGATCTGGGGCTCGCTGCCACCCCCATGATGTATTTCGCCGTGGCCGAAACCGGCGCCGGTGGCGGGGTGATGGTGACCGCCTCCCACAACCCGGGTGAGTACAACGGCTTCAAGATTTGCCGTGAGAAGGCGATCCCCATCGGTGAGGCGAGTGGCCTCAAAGAGATCGAAGCACTGGTCCAGGCGTGCGCTGACGCCCCCCCGGTCTCGCCTCGAGGAAGCGTTGTGGAGCGGGACGTCCGCGGGGGCTATGCCGAGCAGGCTCTTTCGGTGGGCACCGGTCGCCCGGCGGTTCGGGCCGCCATCGACTGCGGTAACGGTATGGCGAGCGTGGGCCTCGAGCCCGTGCTCGAGGCCTTGAAGATCGAGGTTGAGCGTCTCTATTTTGAACCGGACGGAACCTTTCCCAACCATGAAGCGGACCCCCTGAAGGTCGAGAATCTTTCGGACGTCTCCGAGGCGGTTCGTCGGGTGGGCGCGGACTTTGGGGTTGCTTTCGACGGGGATGCGGACCGCGCGGTCTTTGTCGATGAACAGGGGCGTCCGGTGGCGTCGGACCTGATGACCGGGCTCCTCGCTCGCTATCAACTCGCTCGCAACCCCGGTGGCTTGGTCCTATACGATCTTCGTTCGAGCCGGGCGGTCGCCGAGGAAATCGAGCAAGCCGGCGGTCGGGCCGAGATGTGCCGGGTCGGCCATTCGTTCGTCAAAGCGCATATGCGGGAGTCCGGGGCAATTTTCGCCGGCGAACTCTCGGGACACACGTATTTTCGGTTCGACAACGACCTGATCGCCGACGATGCCATTGCGACCTTCGTGGCGCTGCTCGATGTTCTGGCGGTGGAGGGACGCCCGCTCTCCGAGATTGTCGCCCCCCTGCGGCGCTACCATGCCAGCGGGGAAATCAACCGCCGAGTGAGGGATACCGCGGCGGTTCTGGGAGCCATGGAAGCGGAGCATGCCGGCGCACCGACGGTATCCAAGCTCGATGGCCTTCTCGTCGGCTATTCCGATTGGTGGTTCAACCTTCGCCCCTCGAATACCGAGCCGGTGCTCCGGTTGAACCTGGAAGCAGAGAGCGAGGCCAAGATGGTCGAGGAGCGGGATCGCATCCTCGACCAGGTCGAGAAAATCGGCGCCTGAGCGCCGGGTCAGCCCCCGGCGCCCGTGAGTTCTTCCTGGATCATGCCCTCGAAAACTTCGATGGGCTGGGCTCCGCTGATGAAGACGCCGTTGACGAAGAACGCAGGGGTCCCGGTCGCGCCCACCTTGCCGGCGGCTTCGACGTCGGCGGCCACGAGAGCTTCGGTTTCGGGGGCCACCATGCAGGTCTTGAAGCTTGTCATGTCCAGCTCCAGGGTCTCGGCATAACCCATCAGTTGCTCCTCCTGGAGCGCTCGCTGATTGGCAAAAAGCAGGTCGTGGTATTCCCAGAACTTATTTTGTTCTCCAGCACAGATCGACGCGTAGGCCGCGCCCCGAGCCTGGTCATGGAAGCTCAGGGGGAGGTGACGGAAGACGACCCGTACATCCTCGGGGTAGCGGTCGGCGATTTCACGGACGGTGGGGGCGACTCGGGCGCAGTAGGGGCATTGGAAATCGCTGAACTCGATGATGGTGACGGCCGCGGTCTCCGGACCCAGAGCGGGCCCAACCGCCGCTACGGGTGCCCTGTCCCGGGGAAGCGAAATTTCGAGCGAGGCTTCCTCGCGCAGCTTGGTGCGAACCCCCTCCTGGTTTTTTTGCGCGAGATATTCGCGGATCGGGCCGGAGAGAGCTCCGAGGGTGGCTTCGGGTGGGAAGCGTTCCTGGTTCTCGGCGAAGAAAGCTTGGACGTCGGCGTCGGTGACCGGCGGGAGTTCCGCGAGTTGTGCACTCATCCAGTCCTCGGGGCTGAGGTTGGCGGCCTCGGCGTTTTGGGTCAGTAGCCTTTCGTCGACGATGGCAATAATCGCATCACGCCTGGCGGAATAGAGCGCGGAATCTCCCCGGCCGGCAGGAAATTTTTCGGCGAAGAGTTCACCCTTGATCCGGTCGTCCACGGCGCCGAGGGTGATGGGTTCACCGTCGAGCTGCGCCACGGAAGGCGTGTTGTCGCTGCCTCCTTCTCCCGGGTTCGCGCAGGCCAGGGCGGCGATCAAGCCGAGTAGCAGGGCGAACCCCAGGGTGAATTTTCTGGACTCGATGTTGTGTTTCAGAGGCGCCTGCATGATGGTTTCCTTCCTAACCGGTTTGGGCGAATGGTAGCCGCGCTCTCAGGGAACGGATAGCTCGTTCAGGGGAGCAAATCGTCGAGGAAATCCCGGAGCCTCTCGGGCGCTGCTGCGGCAGAAATCCCCTGGGAATGCCTGGGCTCCGAGAGGCGGGCGAAGAGGGGCTGGGCCGCGTCCGGGTTTCGCTCTCGCGCGGGGGCCAGGATGAAATCAACGTGTCTGATCTCTGAAACCGCCAGGCTCTGAGCGGATTCGAGAAGGCAGGCGAACTCCTCCAGAGCCTGGGCGCGGAATTGTTCGAGCAGGAGTTTGTGCACCGGACTCTCCCCCGGCGACGCGAGGGCCTCCAGTAGGCGGAGGCTCATCTTTGGACTGCGTCGCGATCCGGTCAGCGGCCAGTTCATGTCCAGGGTGGCCACGGCCTCGGCGTGGTAGCCCGCCAGGGTGGGTTGGTGAGTCGTCTCGCTCTCGTCGTGAACGACGATCGCCAGGGGCAGGGGGCTACCGGCCTGAGCGATAGGGCGGAGCCAGCGCGCGGGCACCCGCTCACCCCGGGCCGTGAATTCCAGGCGCTGGCTACTGCCCTGGGCTTCGGAGCCTACCAGGGCGATCAAGGCGGTGGAGAGCGGCGCTCGACTTGGGGGCGTGGGAGGCTTGGGAGAAGACATGGGCGCGCAGGATAGCAGCGACTCCCCGGAGTCTCAGGGACCCAGGGTCGGTGAGAGTCTGGGTTTCGCCGCAGAACCCGGTGGAAATCCGCCGAGAACGCCGATTCAGCGCGGGAGCAGAACC
Source organism: Myxococcota bacterium (assembly GCA_029243605.1). GTDB lineage: Bacteria > Myxococcota_A > UBA9160 > UBA9160 > UBA4427 > JAZXM01. The sequence continues at coordinate 41,337 of JAQWRT010000033.1, read as the reverse complement.
TTTCGTGCGCGGTAGAGGTTCGACTTGACCGCGTCCTCGCTCTTGCTCATGCGGATCGCGATCTCGCTGATGGAGTGGTCGTCGATGTGATGCAGGCGGAAGAGTTCCTTTTGTTCATCGCTCAATTTTTCAGCCGCCGCCGTCAGTTCTTCGATGCGCTCCTGGCATTCGTACTCTTCGAGGGGGGTTGGTCGCGTGCTGGCGTGTGCGGTGTTGCTTTCGGAGTCTTCTTCGAGCAGCGGCACCATGGGGTGGCGCTTGCGCTTGAAGCGACTCGCGATGACTCGTCGGGTTACGCCGTAGATCCAGGCGGAAAACGGAGCCTCGCCGCGAAAAGAATCGAGACTCGAAAAGACCGCGATGAAGACCTCTTGGGTGGTCTCCTCGACGTCTGCGCGGACGCCCATGCGACGCGCGATAAAGCGGTAGATACGGGTGAAATAGCGCTCGTAGAGAAGCTCAAACGCTTCGCGATCGCCCTTGCTCACGCGGTCGATGATCTCGCGATCACTGATTTCGTCGGGCGAGTCGGCCCTCGAATGCGTTGCGGGAGCGCCGCGGTGCGGGTGACCGGCGAGAGTTTTTGCCGTCCCAGTCGCTCTCCCGGTTCCTATTCCTTCATTTTCCGGATTTCGCATGCCATATCCCCCTGAATTCCCAGATTCAGTTCCCAGTGGATTCCCTGCATTGCCTGAGCGGCGCAGTTCCTCTCCTAGTGATGTGGCCGGGATAGTCTCGGAGGTGTCAAAAATATGTGGAAAACCCCGAAAAATCTCTCAAGATCCCCGGGTCGCGTGAGCTGGGTTAATTACCCCGCAGGGAGAGGCGTAGGGGCCCTCTGGGTGCGTAGGTCGCGATCGGCGAGCTTGCTGCGAAACTCGGGCAGTGGGTCCATTTCCTGGGTCGGGGACCGGGGGAGGGGCTTGATCGTCGGCTCCGATGGGGCCGCCCTCCCGGGCTCGGGCAAGTGTGCCAGGGGTTCGAGGAGCAGCCCGGTCTCCTTTCCGGCGCGCAGGGCGAGATAGCGGACCAGGAGGACGGTGTCCGAGCCCAGGGTGCGGGCCGCCAGCCGGGTCTCCTCTCCAAAATCTGGGGCCAGGAGGATGCAGCGCGCGGGCCGATCCCATGCGATGGCGAGTTCCGGGGCGAGGGTGCACCAATCCTTGGCCCGCTGGTCGGCCCATGCCCTGTGCGCGATCCCCCGGCCGAGCAGGGCGGGCTCCTGGTCGGGCTCACTGGCGATGAGTATGGCCACCAGGCCCCCGTCTGGGTCTACGGCGAGCAGATCGATGGAGGAGGTGAGGCCCATCACGTCCTCGGCGATGACCCGGAGCCCTTGGCCCAGCTGTCCCAATTGCTCGCGAGCCTCGGCCCGGATGGCCTTGGCCGAACCCGGCGGGATTCTTGCGAATTCAACCACGGGCGTCTTCCTCGATGTCCCCGAGTAGAAGTTCGGCGACATCGCGGAGGGCACGCGCGGCTGGAGACTGTGGATGGGCTAGGCCGATGGGGCGTTGGGCGACGATCGCTCGGTAGACATCGAGATCGTCGACCAGCAGGCCGTAGCTGCGGACATCACGCCCTGTTTTCTCGCGCGAGGCCCGGGCCAGGTTGCCGAAGGCGGTCTCGGCTTCCTCTCGGCTTTGGGCTCCGTGAATCGTGATGCCGACCCTTGCCCCGGGGTGACGGTCGACGACATTGCGGGTGAGCGCGAGGGCTTCCTGGAGGTTGGCTTCTTCGGAGGATGTGAAGAGGAGGACCCAATCGAGGAGTGGGGAGGGGGCAACGGCTGCGCTGATCCACTCGGGGGGAATTCGGACGAGGAGAAGGTCGCTCTCGCTTTTGTGGGCGGTGTTGGCGGCCCAATCCTGGGCACTGGCGAGGAGTTCGTCGAGGTTTTGGGCCAGGCTCGGGCGCAGTGCCACCCCCAGTGGGCCGGTGCTGGCCTGGGGCCAGAGCGGTGAAGGGCTCGTCTCGTCCGGGCAGAGGATCGTTGCTCGACCTCCGAGCCGGACCACCTCCACCGCGATATTCCAGGCGAACGCCGCCCGGACGACGTCCCGGCTGCCAATGGGGACACCGATGATCCGGCAGGCCGGAGCCTCGGCCCGGGGCGCGTCCTCGGCCGGCCGCACCTGGGCCTCGGCTTCGGCCAACTCGGGACCAAAATAGTGGAGCACGTCTGAGAGGTTTCGCGCCATATTTTCGAGTCAGCGGACGTAGAGAACGGAGTTGGTCTGGCCCATGGGTCCGGGAGAACTTTCCTCGTTTTCTGGGTCCACTCTCCATTGGCCATCGACGAAATAGCGGTATTGGTAGACGCCCGGGGGCAGTTTGAGGACCTTGACCCAGACTCGGGTGCGCCCGCTGGCCTCCACCCGCGAGAGAACGTTCCGGTCGGGGACCCAGCCGTTGAAATCACCCGCAATGCGGACGTCGTTGGCTTGGGAATCGCGGTATTCGATTACCACCTCCCGGGCCGCTTCAGTCTCGGTATCGCTCCCGGCCTCGATCTCGGCGGGTGGTCCCATGGCGACTTCCATGGCCACCGAAGCGTAGTCGGCGGCCCCGTTGGAATCGGGGGCCCAGAGCGAAATCGGCATGCCCTCCCGAGCGGCTTCCCGCAGCTTCACATTGAGCCGCACGACCGAGTCGAAGCAGAGTTCCTTGAAGAGTTCGCGTATCTCGCCGAGGGTCTCGCGCGCATAGCGCGTCCGCCCGTCATAGAGGCTTGGCAACACCCGAACGGAGAGAGTGTGACCCACTCGCTCCATCAGAAGGGCGAGGGTTTCCAGGAGTTTCTGAACCCCGTCGATCGCGAAGGAACTGGTTTCCAGCGGGACGATCACCTCTTGCGAAGCCCTCAGGGCGTTGAAGGTGAGCAATCCCACCGCCGGGGGGCAATCGATCAGGGCAAAATCGTACTGGCTCCTCAGGGAGCCCAAGGCGGCGGCCAGACGCTCGGTTCGCGCTTCCTGGTTTTCGGCGGCGAGTCGTTGTTCCAGGGCGGAGAGAACGATGCCCCCGGGTGCGAGGTCGATTCCCCGGGATGCGTTCACGACCACTCCATCCAGGCGACCGCTGGCATCGGGTTCGACCAGGACCTCGTAGAGATTCTCCTCGATCTCTTCTGGATCGACTCCCAGGGCCATGCTGGCATGGGCCTGGGGATCCATATCGATGACGAGAACGGCAAAACCGTCCCCGGCGAGGGCTCCCGCCAGGCTGACCGTAGTCGTGGTCTTCCCGCAGCCACCCTTCTGATTGACGATGCTAATGGTCCGCATAGCTCATCCCCCGGTTGCCAAATATTTCCGAGCAATTCGAGACGTTTTCCAGCGAGCTTCTTCTGGTCGCGCTTCCCTTTGTGGACATGGGTGGGGCTCCGTGCCTAGACGGGGTTCGGTTCAAAATTCGGGGCCCCTCCTCTTGTGTGTTTGTCCTTCGATTTGCGGCGATGGTCTTCAGCTCGGGCATCGATTTCTCGACGAAATTCGCTGATCGGAAAAATCCATTCATGCCCATGGAGGACTTCGAAGTCGCTCTGTTCGGGCAGGACGAGAACAAGATCGCCGGTCGCGATCAGGGTGAGTTCGCCTAGGGGCCGGGACCCGCTTCTCAAGGCTTCACGCAGCATCCGGATTCCATTGCGAATGCGTTGGACCGAGATGCCGGCGTCGATGAGACGACGAACCGCCTTGAGGGTGACGAGATCCTCGAAACTGTATCGATGATGTCCGCCCACGGTTCGGAGCGATGGACGCACCAGATTGGTTTGGGACCAGTACTGGAGTTGCCTGCGGGAGACTCCGACGATCTCGAGAACGTCCCGGGTAGGGAAGAGTTCCGAGCTATCGGATCGGCTGGCCTCGCTCCGCGGAGTGGGTCGCCGAGTCGGGGGACGCACCTCGGAAGGCGCGGCCAGGGGTGGATGGGCGCTGGGCGAACTCATTCGCCTGGCCCCTGAACCCGAGATCCGGGCAAGGGAAACCGCCCATGCCCAGGACTGGTGCGGGAGAAAAATCGCGACACTCCGTTCTCCGGCTCGCTCGCTGGGGGTCTGGCGGCAAGGAGATCTTCGATCTCTGGCAACGAAGTAACGGTTTACTGCCCTAGAAGTCAACCCAAAAAAGAGCTAATTTGTGCCAATTAGTGCTTTGTCAGGCTTTCTGAAGGATTTGCGGCCATTTTTGGCCCGCCCGGACAGCTGGCGTGTTGAATTGACTCTGCGGGATCTTCCCGCACGCCGTCGCGTCCGTTTTAGATCGCCCGCCCCGGCCTCCGGCGCTGACGCCGCGCGGGTCGTACATTGTGTCTCAGAGGTGTTGTCTTTTGTCGGCTAAAAAGAACAAAAACGATCCGGGAAGCCAAGACTCCGCTCGGGCGGGAACGCGTGTTCTGGTGGTCGAGGAATCCGGTGCCGAGCGCCCCTATATGCGCGGCATCATGGTTCATTCCCTGATGGCTCGGGGCATCGGTTTCGACGAAGCCTATTCCACCGCTGGCCAGGTGTCGGGCATGATCCAGGGACGCGGCCGGGTGGAACGTGCCGAGTTGGCCAAAATTGTGCACGAGATCGTCGGCGAGGGGGCCGAGAGCGAGCAGCCGATTCAGTTGCCGGCGACCCTCCAGGTGGTGGGGAACCGCGGCAGTACTCATTTTTCGAAGGGAACTCTATCCCAGAGCTTGTTGGCCGCATCCCTGGCCCCCGATGATGCTTTTGAGGTGGCCCGCGTGATCGAGGCCAACTTGATTCAGCGAGGGACCGAGGAGGTGACTCAGGTCGAGCTTCGTCGGTTTGCCTACGACGCTCTTCTCGAACGCTTCGGCAACCGCGTCGCCCAGCGCTATCTCGTCTGGCGGAAATTCGAGGAACCCGAGAAGCCGGTCATCATTCTCCTGGGCGGGACTGCGGGGGTGGGGAAGACTTCTCTTGCCTTGGCGGTTGCCCAGCGACTCGGTGTCAGCCGCATGCTCTCGACCGATTCTATTCGACATATCATGCGCATCATGCTTTCGCCGGACCTGATGCCTGCGATCCACGTCTCCTCCTTCGATGCCTACCGGGAGCTACCGGCTCTGGGACGCGAAGAAGACCCGGTTATCGACGGATTCCTCTCCCAGGCATCGACGGTGTCGGTGGGAGTTCGCGCGATGCTGGACCGGGCTATCGAAGAAAATACGAGCATCGTGCTCGATGGGGTCGCGCTGGTGCCCGGCTTGATCGATTTAGAGGAATACGCGGACCGCGCCCACGTTTTCTTCCTGATGGTGGGCCGTCTGGATGAGCAGGCCTTCGAGAGTCAGTTCGAAGCTCGGGCACGCCGGCAACGAGCCCGGGACGCGGCTCGCTATGTTGAGAGGCTTGAGGAGATCCTGAAGATCCAGCGCTATCTCCTCGAGCAGGCCGATCGGAATAACGTCCCGATCGTCGACAACATGACGGTTGATGGATCGGCTTTGCTGGTGGTTCGCCACGTGGTGGAGTCTCTCCGGGTCAACGGCGGAGTCGATTTCACCGATTTTCTCTAGCCTGGAGGCGCGCGAGCGCACGGGGTTGGCCCCGGTCGCCCACCAGGGATGTACCTCGCCGGGGTTTCGCCCGACGATTGAAAGAGAGCTGGTTCCTCGAATGGGTCGATCCCTCAAGTACGAGATTCCCGGAGTCGACAGGCGCTGCGATTCTCTCGAACTCGCCGAGCGCGGCTTCGACGGCCTCTTTGCGGCCGCTCTGGAGGACGCTTCCCGGCGGGTCCTTGAGATCGGCTTCGGGCGCGGTGAATTCTTGCTGGAGCTGGCGGCGAAGCAACCCGAGACCGCCTTTTTGGGAGTCGAGATCTCTTTTAAACGCGTTCTCAAGATGGCCAGGAAGGTCGGGCGCGCAGAATTGTGCAACGTTCGTCTGATGGAGGCCAAGGGGGAGGTTGTCCTGCACGATCTGCTCCCGAACGGTTTGCTCGACGAGATCTGGGTGAATTTTTCGGATCCCTGGCCCAAGGATCGACATGCACGGAGAAGAGTTATCCAGCCGGCTTTCGTTCGCGACGCCGCCCGCTGTCTCGTTCCGGGGGGCACCCTCCACGTGGCCACGGACGACGTTCCCTACGCACACCAGATCGCTGAGGTCATGGAGGGGGAGATTCTGCTTGAAAACGCCTTCGCCCCTGAGCGTTGGCTCGGGAACGTCCCTGGGCGCATTCAGACCGGCTATGAGATCGAGTGGCGGGCGGCAGGGCGACCCCTGCACTTTTTCGCGGGTTGCCGGGTCGCGGCCCAGGCCGAGGGGGGCTGAAGGGTGGCCAGAGACCCGGAAAACGCGTCGGCTCCGCGCCCGAACCTCAAGGATCATGGTCGGGAGGCGTTGCGCGAGCATTTCTCCCGGGATGGGCTTCCGGCTTATCGGGCGGACCAGGTCCTTTCCTGGCTCTACGGTCGTGGCGTCGACGACATCGAGGCCATGACCGACCTGCCCGCGCAGCTCAGGGATAGCCTGGCGAGCACCTGGGATTCCCGTGCGCTCGAGATCGGCGATGTCCAGGTCTCCCAGGATGGGACGCGGAAAATTGTCCTGCGAACGCGAGATGGCGAGGTCCTCGAGTCGGTTCTGATTCCTGAGGAGCGCCGCAATACGCTCTGCGTCTCGACTCAGGTGGGCTGCCCCCTGGCCTGTTCCTTTTGCGCTACGGGAAAAATGGGAATGATCCGCAACTTGACCGTCGCCGAAATCGTCGACCAGTTGATGCGTGCCCGGGAGGTTCTTCCCGAGGGCGATTTGATCAGCAATATCGTCTTTATGGGGATGGGGGAGCCGTTGCTCAACCTGGCTGCGGTCAAGGAGTCCATCCGCATCTTCACCGACCCGCGCTGCTTGGCTATGGCACCTCGCCGAATTACGGTTTCAACATCGGGAGTCGTTCCCCAGATACGTCCTCTGCTCGAGATCGGGCCCATCAACTTGGCCGTTTCTCTGCATGCAACTACCGACGAGGTTCGTGACGAGTTGGTGCCACTGAATAAGCGTTTCCCCCTGGATACCTTATTGGGAGCGCTGCGAGATGAAGAACTGATTTCCCGCAAGCGGCCCGTGTTCTTCGAGTACACCCTGATGGCGGGCACCAATGACAGTCTTGAGGACGCCCGCCGCCTGCCCCGGCTGCTCGAAGGCATACCGGGCAAGGTCAACCTGATTCCCATGAATCCCCACCCGGATGCCTCCTACCAGCCTCCTTCTCAAGAGGTCTGCGACGCTTTCGCGGCGGAGGTTCATGCGTCGGGCTTGCGGGTTACCCTGCGGCGCAACCGGGGTCGTGATATCGATGCGGCCTGCGGTCAGCTGGCGGCTCGGGGGCAGACCCGGGGCTCGGCGCCGGCGGCCCAATCACGGGATTGAAGCAGGGCCTCAGGGATTATCCGGAGGGGCGTGTTTCTCGAGCACTGGGGTGACGATGGCAGTCCCTGCTGGCGCCGTCTCGAAATCGACGTCGGGGTTGTACTGCTGGAGCAGCCAGAGGGGGACCTTGAATTTCTGATGGGCCAGCACCCAGATCGAGTCGCCGCGTTGGAGCTTATGTGTTCGGGTTCCAACGATTTCTCGTGCGGAGAAAAACTGCTCCTGGATATCGAGGTGGTAGTCGATTCTCTGCCTTTCGAAGATAGAGGGCGAGACCCGCTTGAAGTTGAGTCTCAGGCGGCTGTGGATCGGCAGGGCCTCCCCAAAGCTGAGGCCGTTGAGGGTTCGTAATTCCTGGGCGCGAATGTCGAGCCATTCCGCGTAATGCCCGAGAGTCTCGCCGAATTGAACCTCGATGGTCTCGTTCCCTGCGACGAGGTAGTCGCTCGGATCGGCTCGAAGGTTCGGTGGGGGAGAACTCGGGGCCGTGGTTTTTGGTGGCGTTGTGCCCGGTGGGAGGGATTGCTTCGTCGAGGCCCGAGTTCCGGGATCGGTGGGACTCGGTTGGGTGGGGGCAAAGCCCGGAAGTCGCAGCACCTGGCCGGCGTTGATGCGGTGACGATCCCGTATGTCATTGACCCGCAAGAGTTCCTCGTCATCGACACCAAAGCGCAGGGCGATCAGGGTGAGGTTGTCGCCCCGGCGTACCGTGTAGAGCCCGTCTTCGGGAACCGAGATCACGAGTTCGCCTGGGGTGGAGCCCGTCGAGGCTTGCTCGATGGGCAGTCGCAGCTTCTGACCCACCCGAATACGGTTGCGGTCTCGCAAATCATTCAAGCTCGCCAATTCCCGAACGGGCACCCTGTACTTCTGGGCGATGGCAGAGAGGGTCTCGCCTCTCCGGACGATATGGAAGCTGTCGCGGGTCTGGGCGGTGAAGAGTTCGCGCCGGGGAAGGGTCGCGATGGACGCGGATAGCGGTCGCTTCAACAGGGCCACGGGAACCTTGAATTCGAAGCCTCGGGGGATCCGCTTTTGGCCGTTCCAGATCGGGCTCAAGAGCGATGGGTTCGCCGCCTTCATGCTCTGAAGATCCAAGTCGAGGGCCTGGGACATGGCTTCTGCCGAGATGTAGAAGGGCAGGGCGATGGTTTCGTATTGCGTGGGCGAGGCCATTGAAATTGGGCCGAAAAAGGCTTCGGGGTCTTCGGCGATTCGGGAAGCCGCGATGAACTCGACGTAGAAGTTTCGCGAGGCGAAGCCGAAGCGCCGGCTTTTATATTCCCGAATGATTTTCTCGATATTCTTGTGCCCCAGCTTGCGACTGGCCCGCCGCATGCCCGACGCCCCGTGGTTGTAGGCGGTGATCGCTAGGGGCCAGGATCCTGTCGCCCGGAGGTTCTGGGCCAGCAGACGGGCAGCCGCAGCGGTGGATTTGTAGGGGTCCCGACGCTCATCCACGATCTGGTCGACGCGCATGAAGCGGCGCCCGGTCGCCCGGGTGAACTGCCAGAGTCCTGACGCGCCAATCCTCGAATAGGCTTCGGGGCTATAGGACGATTCCACATGGGGAAGAGCAGCGAGTTGGGGAGGAAGGCCCATTTCCCCGAGAATTTCCTGAATATGATCGGCATAGGCGCCCGAGCGGACCAGACCCGCGCGAAAACGGTCGGCCTGTCCCTGCTGGAAGCGAATCCTTTTGACGTGGGCTTTGAGTTCCTTGTTGGACACGCCTGGGGGGAAGAGAGCCAGCACTCGCTTCTCTTCGGGGCTGAGCTTTGTCCGTTTACCCGTTGCCAGGGTTTTTAGGATTTTGCGGTAATGGTCCTTTTCTTTTTCGAGGTAGCGGTCCTCGGCCTTCGTGCTCAAACCCCTGGGGAGGTCGATCTCTCCGTAGACCACGTCAATGTTCCGGTAGTCGTGAAGCAGGCCGCTTTCGCTGTCCACCTCGGTGTAGATCTGCATCCAGAACTGGATGTCGGGCTCGAGGCCCGGGGGTTCGACGAAAAGCGCCGTCTCACGCTCGACGCCATGGCCGAGGGATGCCGCGAGCAGGAGGGGGAGCATCAGCGCAGCAAGCCGGGGAAGAGTTTTCATGAGCCTCGTATGCAGAGGTCGGCGGGGAAGAATCTCTGATGGCCAACCTGGATTTTTGGGAAGGCGGGGGAATCGATCACTCGTTCTTGATTCCGCCAAGTACCACCCCGATCCTGTCCTCGGTCCCCGCCCGATGACTTACGGTTCCGTGCCGAAGGAGGGGTTGTCTATTTCTTCTTCTTTTTCTTGCTCCGACTTTTTTGGCGCGACTTGCGAGCCTGTTGGCGCTTGTTCTTGCGCTGCTGGTTTGCCTTTTGGCTGCGGGGTTGCACCGCGCCGCCGAGCATCGGGTTCATGCCGGGCATTCCACCGCCAGCGAGAAGCGCGCTCGGGTCCATTCCCCCGGCTCCGCCGCCCCCCATCATCTGGCCCATGCCGGGAATTTTCGAGAGCAGGCCGCCGGGTTTGCCGAGGGAGCCCATCATTTCGCGCATCTGCTTGAAACGCTCGACCAGGTCGAGGACGTCCTTGGCCTTGCGACCACAGCCCCCAGCGATTCGCCGGGCACGGCTCTTATTGATGATGTCCGGGGTGCCGCGTTCCTGCCGGGTCATGGAGTGGATCATCGATTCGACCTTGGAGAGATCCCCCTCCTCGACCTTGTCCGCCATCGAGCCGAACATGGGCATCTTGGCGAAAACTTCGCGCAGGGGGCCCATCTTCTGGATGGTTCGCAGTTGGGTGAGGAGATCATCCAGGGTGAATTGCCCCTTCAGGATGCGCTCGGCGTCGGCCTCGGCCTGCTTCTCGTCGACGATTTCCTCGAAATCCTTGACGAGTCCGACCACGTCTCCCATTCCGAGGATTCGCGAGGCCAGCCCCTCGGGTCGGAATTCCTCGAGTCGATCGACGGTCTCACCGGTGCCCAGAAACTTGATAGGCACGCCCGTGACCGCCTTGATGGCGAGGGCCGCGCCTCCCCGGGCATCGCCATCGAGTTTCGTCAGGACGACGCCATCGACGTCGATGCGTTCGGAAAAGGCCTGGGCGACATTGACGGAATCCCGTCCCATCAGCGAGTCGCAGACGAGGAGGGTATTGGCCGGGGCGACCGAGGCCTTGATCTCCTCGAGCTCGGTCATCAGGTTTTCGTCGAGGGCCAAGCGTCCGGCGGTGTCGTAGATAATGGCGTCGAAGCCTTCGCCTCGGGCTCGCTTGTGCGCTTCCTGGCAGATGCTGGGGGGCAGTTCGCCCTCGGCACCGCTGTGTACGGGGACGTCGATGGATTCGCCCAGGGTGATCAGCTGTTGGACCGCCGCCGGCCGATAGACATCCGCGGCGACGAGCAGGGGCCGGCGTCCCTGTTTTTGCAGGTGCCGCGCGAGTTTGGCAGCGACGGTGGTCTTGCCCACACCCTGTAGGCCGGCGAGCATGATGGAGGTGGCACCGGCATCCCGGGCGAGAGAGGTGTCCACAGGGCCCATCAGTTCGATGAGTTCGTTCTCGCAGGCCTTCACGAAATGCTGGCCCGGGGTGATCTTGACCATTTGGCCCGAGGCGTCTCGGACCCGGGTTTCGACCTTCTCGCCGAGCGCCCTCTCCTTGACCCGGGCGAGGAAGCCCTTGACCACGGTGAAATCGACGTCCGCCTCGAGAAGCGACGCCCGGACGTTGGCGAGGGCCTCGTCGATATTCGACTCGTGCAGTTCTCGAACACCACGAAGTCGTTCGGTGGCTGACTGGAAGCCCTGGCTTACGGTTTCGAGCACGATTCCTCCCGGTGGCGCCGGATCTTAGCAGCCTATCGGGTTTCCGGGATGCCCGGGGCTCTTGCCCGGAAGGGTTCGGGGATGCATCCTCCTTTTCTGGGTTTCGCGCCAATTGGAGAGGGAGGGCAGGATTTGCTTGAGATCGAGGCAGAGATCGCTGGCAGTGTCTGGAAGGTCGAGGCAGCGGTGGGTGATCGAGTCGAAGAGGAGCAGGTGCTCCTGATTCTCGAATCCATGAAAATGGAAATCCCCGTGGAGGCCCCCTGCGCCGGTGTCGTGCGCGCCATCAAAGTGGAGGAGGGGGCGACGGTTGAAGAGGGCACCGTGCTGGTGCTGATCGAGAGCGAGTGACGCTCGGGGGCTCCTCCGAGGTTCGCGCGGGCCGAATGGCTCCGGGGGAGGTGGTGGAAGTCGTCCGCCGCCTTCGGCGAGAGCCTAGGCACAACCTCCTGCTGCTCGATCTGATCGGAGAGGGTGTGCCCTGGCCCGGGGGCGCTTTCGATTCTCCCGAGGCAGTCGTGGCTCGCTCGGAATCCGGGGTTCTGGGGATCGCTTCCTTGCGCCCCTGCATGGTGCTCGAGGCCGAGATCAGCGAAGCCGGGCTCAAGGCGGTCATGCCATTTTTATCGAGCATGGATAGCGGGTTGATCAAGAGCCAAGCGACTGTGGTCGACCCGGTCTGGGACGAGCTACAAGCCCGGGGACGGTGCCCTGTACTCGATCGCTACGAAGAGGCCTACGTGCTCGCGGCCTCGGACTCTTCCCGAACGTGCCCCCCTACCGAGGACCGAGGCCGCCTTCGGCGAGCGAAGCCCGAGGATCTGGAGGATTTGGTCTACGCCGCGCGCTCGAGTCTGCGCGAGGAGAATCGTCCCGATCCCTTTCGAGGCGACCCCCACGGGTTTCGCCGCTGGGTGGAGAGTCGAATGAACCAAGCCAGGCTGCTCGAAGTCGAAGGGCAGCCCGTTTTTGTCGGCTATGCCGATGTGCGCCGCCCGGAGGGGTGGTTGATCCAGGGCGTCTACACCTGGCCGGAGCAGCGCCGCCGGGGGCACGGCCGCACGGGGATGCAGGGAATGGTGCGCGAGGCCGTCGCGGCGGGAGCCGAGCACGTCCAACTGGCTGTGGTCGAGGGGAACCAACCGGCCCTGGGCCTCTACGGCGGCCTGGGCTTCAAGCCCCTCTCTCGCTTGCGCACGATTCTCTTCCGTTAGCCGTTTCGCCGGCTGTCCGGACTGGGCCCGAAGCCGGCTTGAAGCCCGAGTGGGGCCTTGGCTAAGCTTCTCCCTCGGCTTGGAACCGACGCAGTAGAGAGCCCTGCTTCCGGTTGATCGAGCCTCAAAGGAGTATTTGCAATGGGTCTGCTCGACGGGAAAGTCGTGGTGATTACGGGAGCCGGTGGTGGGATTGGCCGGGAATATGCGCTTGCCATGGCCAAGGAAGGCGCGGCAATTGTTGTCAACGATCTCGGCGGTGCTCGGGATGGAACGGGTGGCGGGAGCGCCATGGCGGACCTGGTGGTGGACGAGGTGAAGGCACTCGGCGCCGAGGGCGTGGCCAACTACGACAACGTTGCGAGCGTAGAGGGGGGCGAAGGTATCCTGAAGACGGCTCTTGATGCATTTGGCAGGGTGGATTGCGTGATCAATAACGCGGGCATTTTGCGTGACAAGTCGTTCTCCAACACCACCGAGGAACTTTGGGATCCCGTTATCGCGGTTCACCTGAAGGGCACCTATTGCGTGACTCGCCCGATCTTCAATCACATGAAAGAGAGCGGCAGTGGTGGCGTGGTGATCAATACCTCTTCGACCTCGGGCTTGAACGGAAATTTCGGTCAGTGCAATTACGGCGCGGCCAAGGCGGGCATCGCAGGATTTACCCGTTGCTTGGCGATCGAGGGTAAAAAGTATGGAATCCGCTGTTTTATCCTGGCTCCCGCCGCGTTGACGCGACTGACTGAGGACTTGCCTGGGTTCAATGCCGACGCCATGAAAGAGAAAATGGCACCGGAGTTGATCTCGCCCCTGCTGACTTTCCTCGCGAGCGACCTGTCCAAGGACATGACTGGCAATACGTTCTTCTGCGGAGGCGGTCGGATCGCCGAAATGAAGGTGGTCACCACCCGGGGGATTACCAAAAAGGAAGAGGGCGGAATGTGGACACCCGAGGAAGTCGCTGAGGCCATGAAGCCGGGTGAAATTCTGATGTCCGAAACCTGATCGTACGTGCAAGTTCTGCGTGAGGGCCGGCGGGACCGCCGCGCCTGATTGTTGCTGCGAAAAGCGGCTTTTGCCGATCGGGGCGTTTCGCCACCCGCGTTGCTGCCCGGGAGGGCGCATGGTACACATCGGTACTCATGACTGAAGAAAACCACGACCGGGTAGCCGAGACTGCCTCTCCGTCGGGGGCTTTCTCGGCCGAGGCACAGACCCCAGGGCTCTCTCCGCTGGCCGATCCCTATTCGGCCATGACGCCTCGCTTTAACTTCTTCTTCCGCTGGTTTGCCAAGCGCTACTTGCGTCATTTTGACCTGGGCGACGAAGCCTCGGGACGTCTACGTGAGCTCGAGAAGCGCGGTTCGATCGTCTACGTCATGCGTTACTCGAGCCGCCTCGACTACCTCCTCTTTAACACTCTTTTCTTGCGCGAGGGTCTGAGGCTCTCGAGTTTTGCCAACGGCATCTATTTTACGATTTATCGCCCAGTCCTCGAAATTATTCGTTCGCTCTTGAGCCGCAAACGCGGACGATCTCGAGCCGTGGAGCACGAAGAGGATCAGCATAAGGTTCGCCAACTCTCCCAGGGAGACGCTTCCCTCTTTCTCTTTCTCCGAACCCAGAGGCTTCAAACCTTCTGGCGTGGTCTCTGGAACCTTCGCCATCGTCAGGACGAGTTCGATCTGATTCAAGAGGTCGTTCGCGAAGTCCGGAACGGCGGGAAAGAGGTCTATGTCGTTCCCCTCTCGCTCTTTTGGCGGAAGGGGCCGAGAACGGGCAACCGTTTTCTGAATCTCGATTACGGGTCGCTTTCCAGGCCATCTGATCTGGCCAAGGTGGCTTCCTTTCTCCTGACCTACCGAAGCCTTTCGGTGAAGATCGGTGAACCGATCGACCTGGCTCATTATGTTGCGGAGCATCGCGACGATGGTCAGGATCGCGTGGCACGAACGGTTCGTCGCTCGATCCTGATCTATCTCTATCGCGCAGAAAAAGTCGTAGAAGGGCCGACCCTTCGCTCGGCCCAGCGGGTGCTTGGCGACATCATGGCCGACAAGGGTGTCCAGGCTGCGATTCGCGAGCGCGCCTCGGAAAAACGCGGTTCGGTAGAGAAAGCCGAAAAGGATGTGGCCAAGGCGTATCGAGAAATCGCCGCCCGGATGAATTCCACTCTTTTGGCGGCCCTGTCCCTCGTGGTCGGCGCCCTGATCCGGCGACTCTTCTCGAGTGTCGAAACCCGGGGCCTCGACAAGGTGGCCGACTATGCAAAACGTCACCCCCTGGTGCTGGTTCCCAATCATCGGTCGTATTTCGATTTCCTGATCGTTTCGTTGCTCTTCTACAACAGTTATCTCGTGCCGCCCCATATCGCGGCTCGGGACAATATGGCCTTTGGCCCCTTCGGGCTGATCTTCAGGATGGCAGGCGCCTTTTACCTGCGCCGTTCCTTCGAAGACCCGCTCTACAAGCAGGTCTTCCGGGCCTATGTGGCCTACCTCGTACGCGAGGGATTTACCCAGGAGTTCTTTATCGAGGGCGGGCGCTCGCGTACAGGCAAGACCATGAAGCCCCGGCTCGGAATGCTCAGTTGGGATCTGGATGCCTTTCTCGAGTGTTCACGGAGAGATCTCTTTTTCGTTCCCATAGCCTTGACCTACGAGCGCCTGGTGGAAGAGGGCGGCATGGTCGACGAATTGGAGGGGGGCAAGAAATCTAAGGAGAGCACCCTCGCGCTCTTCCGTGCCCGGAAATACTTGAAGAAGAGATTCGGATCGGTCCACGTGAATTTCGGCGAGCCAATTTCTCTCGCCGACGCGCTTGGCGATCAACGCCAGGAGTTCGAAAGCCTGGTTCGCGGCGAGCTGCCAGCAGAGATGTCGGCTCGCGGCGAGGCGGCGCTTCTCGAGGAGACCGTCGAGCGGATCGAGGAAGAAAAGCGTGGGTTCATCGAAGACCTTGGCCACCGTTTGGTCGAGCGAATCAACTGGTCGGTAACCGTCAATGCGACATCCGTTGCTTCGGCGGCCCTGATGGGGACCGCGCACACCGGGCTTTTGCGGTCGGAGTTGGTCGTTCGCATGCAACAACTCGTAGATCTACTGCAGCTTGGGCACGCGGGAATCACTACGGCGCTGAGGGCGGATCAGGGTAGTTTTGAAGAGTCGATTGCTTTCATGATTCGAAGCGATCTGGTCAAGTCCGCCCCGGATTCGAAGGGCGAGATTATCTATTTCGAGCCGAGCAAACGCCGCGCGCTGGATATCTACCGAAATTCGATCGTCCACTACCTGGGGGTTCCGAGCATTATCGCTCGTTCCCTCCGGGCGGGAGCAACGTCCAAGGATCTATTCGAAGACGTTCTTCTCTGGCGCGAACTCCTCTATCGCGAGTATTTCACGCCGAGTGAGGAAGCCGGGGAAGCGGCGGTGGTCCGCTGGATGCACTTTTTTGAAGCCTCGGGCTGGATCGAGCAGGGAGGCCAGACAGTCCGGGTGACACCTGGAGGCGAGGGTATTCTGACGTGCCTCGACCTGCAGACCCGGGGTGTCGTCGAGTGCTACGAAGCGACCTGTCGGGTGGTCATCGATGCCGGGGGCGAGATCAGCCGAGACGAAGTCGTCGAGCGGGGCTCCTCGTTGCTCGAGAACGCCTACCGTCTGGGCCTCTCCGGACATCCCGAGGCGGCCAACGAGGCGGGGTTCGCGAATGCCATAGAGCTCCTGATTGCTCGGGGTGGACTGGTTCGCAAGGACGAGAAGCCGGGGGCTTCCAAGGTCGAATACGCCCCCGGGGAGGCGTGGAACTCGCTCGGGGATCTCCATGAACTTCTGGCGCGCTTGGCGGCGGGTCGGTAGGGTCTGCGCCTCACGCTCCCGGGCCGGCCGCCCGAATATTTGCGCGTATGGCCGCTTCCGGGGAGCCTCGAAGAGGAACTGAGCTCCATGGACCCCACAGACCTACTGGATTTCTCCAAATCGGGCGGACTCGTGACGGCCATCGCCCAAGATACGGTGACGGGCGAGATCCTCATGGTCGCGAACATGAACGAGGAATCTTTTCGGCGCACCGTGACCGGCGGTGAGGCCGTCTACTGGAGCCGAAGCCGGAAGAAGCTGTGGCACAAGGGCGAAGAAAGCGGAAATGTCCAGCGCGTCGAGTCTCTCTATATCGACTGTGATGGAGACGTCGTGTTGATGAAGGTGCAGCAGGTGGGCGATGCAGCCTGCCACACGGGGAAGCGAAGCTGCTTCTTTCGAAAGATCGAAGGCGGCACGGTGACGGATGTCGGCGTCCAGGTTTTCGACCCAGAGAAGGTCTACGCAAAATGAGCGAAGACAGAAAATTACGCCTTGCCCTGCCCAAGGGCAGCCTCCAGAAGACGACCCTCGAACTCTTCGCCAAGGCGGGCTTCGATATTAGGGTGGCTTCTCGCTCTTATTACCCCTCGATCAATGATCCCGAGATCGAATGCATCCTGATCCGGCCCCAGGAGATGGCGCGTTATATCGAGCAGGGCGTCATGGATTGTGGAATTACAGGTCTCGATTGGGTCATCGAAAGCGGCGCCCAGGTCGAGGAATTGGCCGACCTTCGCGCGCCTTGGCCCAATTATGGGGCGGTGCGCTGGATTCTGGCGGTGAAGAACGGCTCTCCTTTTGTGTCCCCGGGCGACTTGGCCGGCAAACGGATAGCGACCGAGGTGATGGGGTTGACCCAGCGCTATTTCGCGGATCAGGGCGTCGAGGCCCAATTGGAATTTTCATGGGGAGCGACCGAGGTGAAGCCCCCCGTGCTGGCGGACGCGATCGTCGACGTCACCGAAACCGGTTCGAGCCTCAAGGCCAATAATCTGAAGGTGCTCGACACCCTGCTCGAGAGTACTCCGCGCTTCGTCGCCAACCGGGAGGCTGCGGCCGACGGGTGGAAACGCGGAAAAATGGATCGAATGTTGATGCTCCTGACCGCCGCCATCGCAGCGGCGACTCGGGTTGGACTCTCGATGAACGTGCCCCGGGAAGCCCTGGAGAAGATCCTTGGCCTGCTTCCCGACACCGCCCCCACTCTCTCTCCGCTTTCCGATGAGAACTGGGTCGATGTGTTCGTGATCATCGAGGAAGAGAAGGTCAGGGAGTTGATCCCGAAACTTTCCGAGGCCGGCGCCCGGGTGATCGTCGAAACCCCGGTTAACAAGATCATCGACTGAACGTGAAGCGCCTCGATTCCCTGTCGAGAATCCCCCGAACCTATTTTCGGACGGCTTGGTGGGGGCTCGTTTCGCCGCGCCTTGCCGAGACGGAACCCCTGACCGTGGTTCAAGGGGTCGTAACCCGGCCCGGGGAGGAAGAGGTCCTGCTCTCGGTGCGTTCGGATATCCGGGGTTGGGAGTTGCCGGGGGGTGGCCTCGAACTCGACGAAAGCCCCGAGCAGGCCCTGGCCAGAGAGGTCGAGGAGGAGACCGGCTTTCAGGTCGAGGTCGAAGGCCATGTGGGCGACTACACGCGAACCGGCTTTCGACCCCACACGGCGCGGATCTACCGGTGTCGAGTGGTCGCGGGGGATTTGCGCACGAGTCGCGAGACGCCTTGGGTGGAGTGGTGGCCCCTGGCAGGGCTTCCGGAGACTCTTCTGCCCTGGTATCGCCAACCTCTGGAGGATGCCGCTCAGAACCGAAAGCGTCCCTTTGCTCGGACCGAGCGCCAGGGGGCGTCGGCGATCCTGGGGGCCATCGCCATCGATCTCCAGATGCGTTGGGACCCGAAGCGAGGCCGCTAAAGCCCGTGCCCTCGAGTCGGTGGACTCGCCGTTTTTCCTGGGCCGTGGTGTAGAGTCAAGCAGCGATATGCGCCCCCATCGGGCGATCGGGAGGTGAGTATGTGGAAGTGGGTCGGGGCGATCCTTTTGGTGCTCTGCATGGTTTTGGGTCTGCGGGCCTGGAACCTGGGGTCCGCCTCGGCGGTGATCCCGGCCGTCGAGCGCGTGGCTGTGGATTCGGACGCGGTCCTCGAGCGTTTGAGGGGGGGATTGCGGATTCCCACGGTCTCGCGGCAACCCGGTTTGGGGATGGACGAGGCGGCCTTTGCGACTTTCCGGGCCTATCTGGCCGCTCAGTACCCCGGGGTTCACGAGCATCTGGATCTTGAAATGATTTCCGGCCATAGCCTTCTTTTTCGCTGGTTGGGCAGCGACCCGAGCCTTGCGGGAACGGTTTTATTGGCCCACCAGGACGTGGTCCCCGTGGACAAGGGCAGCGAAGCCGATTGGCTCCACCCGCCCTACGCAGCGGATGTGGCCGACGGCTTCGTCTGGGGGCGGGGCAGTCTCGACGATAAGTTCGGCCTCTTCGCCATCCTCGAAGCGACCGAGATGCTTCTGGCCGAAGGCTTCGAACCTCGCCGCACGCTCTACCTCTCCCTGGGCCATGACGAGGAGGTGGGTGGGGGCCAAGGAGCGGTTCAGATCGCGAAGCTCTTCGACGAGCGGGAGTGGCCGGTTGGCCTCGTGGTAGACGAGGGCGGGGCCATGGTTCGAGGTCTGGTGCCGGGGGTGGACGCGCCCGTGGCTATCGTCGGCGTCGCCGAGAAAGGATTCGTGAGCTTTGTCCTCGAAGTCGACGGGATGGGCGGGCATTCTTCGGCCCCGCCTGACCAGAGCGCCATCGGGATTCTTTCGGCCGCCATCGTGAAGCTCGAGGAGCAGCGTTTCCCCATGCGTTTCGAAGGGGCCAGTCGGGCTTTCTTCGAGCAGGGCGTGGGACCGGCGAGCCCGTTCAGCATGCGGATCCTCTACGGCAATCTCTGGCTCTTTGAACCCCTGCTTCTGGCTTTTTTGGACACCTCACCCATGATGGCGGCCATGACGCGAACCACGACGGCGCCGACGATCTTCCATGCGGGGCTTAAGGAAAACGTGCTGCCCGCTCGCGCTCAGGCGACGGTCAATTTTCGTCTTCTGCCGGGAGATAGTGGCGACTCGGTGCTCGCTGAGGTGCGTCGGATCGTTTCTGACGACCGCATTGACATCTCGGTGCTCAAGCCGCCGAGGGAGGCTTCGCCGAGTTCGAGCATGGATTCCGAGGCTTGGCGGACCTTGTCTCGGACGGTCCACGAGGTTTTTCCGGGGAGTGTGATCGCGCCCTACCTGCTTCTGGGCGGGACGGATTCGCGTTATTTCCGCGACCTATGCGATTGCGTCTACCGTTTTCTTCCCATCGAACTCGAATCCGATGGCCTGCGCCGGGCGCATGGCAGCAACGAGCGAATCCCCGTTGCGGGTATCGCGGATGGGGTTCGTTTCTATCGTCGACTCATCGAGAACGCCGACGCCGCGCGTCTGGGCTCCGAGATGTCGAGTTGAGGGGCCCACGAAGAAAGCCCCCGCGCCTCGAGAGAGGGGCGGGGGCTTTTCTGTACGCCCTCGATGGGGCCGTGTGTGTGGGATCTCGCCACCTCTCGCTACTTCGCGAAAAGTCGCGAAAAGACGGGTGGGACGAAAGCGGCGAGCGCTACTAGCCGCGCTGTTCGCGCAGCCCGCTCGCTTCCCATTCCTTGGAGAGTTGGTCGAGCTTACGCGAAAACTCGTCGAAGGGGTCGTCGAAGGAGAGGGTGATCTCCGTCGTGCGCGGGATCTCATCGCCGTTGAGCAGGCCTCGGTAGCGGTTCAGGTTCGCGAGAATCGCCTCGGCGACCTTGAGCGCACGCTTTTCGGTTTTGATCAGGGGCGACTGGAGGGTGTAGACATTGTTGCGTCCCCACAGGCTCTCGTCCCGAACGATGCCGATCTCACGGTAGACCCCGTTGATCGGATCAAAATTATATTCGACGCGGACTTCTTTGAAGATGTCGGAGTTCCCGGTATAGAACCCGCGCTCCTTCTCCACCTTGCCGAGTTGCCGGCAGCGGGGGCAGTAAAACGTGTCCCCGTGGTTGAGCAAGAACACGCCCTTGGCGTAGTCCTCGCAGTCCGTGTTCTCGCAATACCCTACACCGCGCTTCATACTGGCCATCCTGGTTTCGGATCGCCTCCCTGACCGGGGGAATCGTTCTCCCGGCACTTCCTGATGCCCAAGTGCCCGAGTACACACATACTCGAGCTCTCCGAGCTTTGACGAGGCCGCACATGGATTTGGCTTCGCACTTCGGCTTCCCCGATCTTTTGGGGAGTCCATCCGGTTTCTAGGAGGCTTTCAGGAGAACTAGAGCAAGAAGCGTACCGACCTCTCTGATCCCTCTGGCGTTGTGGGCCAGAACTTCGGGAAAGGAAAAATGTCGAGTCCGTTCAGGCGCTTGGCTCGCCCGGGTGCCGCCTCCCTGCATGAGTCGGAAAAAGTTTGAAGGTTTCTGGGGTTGGCCCTCGGGGGCCGTATTGCCTGATTGAACGAATTGCCTTCCACTCCCAGCCGGCCGACCCCGCAGGATTTGTCGGGGACGTCCCAGGCACCTTACGCGCGCTGGATGCAACTCAGCGACGAAGTCGCAGCCGTCGTTCGCGAATTCAGCCTATTTTGGAATCGAAAGCGTTGGATGATGAAGCAGCTTCGGCTCGGGCGGACTATTTCCAGCCTTGAACCATGAAGGTGCTCAAAGAAGTCATACCGCCTGCGAGGGGCGACTGTCAACTAGAATCGATTCCCCCTCGCCTTCCGGCGGGTGGGGGCGCTTCAGGGCCGACCTCGCCGGCTTCGCTCCCGGCTGAGGGAAATTCCGTACGCGACGAGGGTCCCCACGGTCACGGCGTAGGCGGCGATCAGGTAGCTCATGCTCGGGCTCTCCTTCGTGTGCTGGTTGTGTTCTTTCGGTGTCGGGCCGGGGTGCCAAGACCCGGGCCAGGCGGGTCCAATCGGCGCGGCCCGCGGGGGGCTCAGCGAGCCGAACTTCCTTCGCCCGCTGCGGTGCGCTGGCTTTCGACCTCCCAGCGCAGGAAGACCAAGTAGAGGAAGGCCAGGCCCAAGGTGATATTGCCGAGCAGGAAGGGCAGCCCCATACCGTCGCCCAGGCTACCTCCCTGGAGGTTTTCCGGGTGCATGCTCCGGCTGCCAAAGATTTCGATCACGTAGTAGTTGAGGGGAATCAGGACGAGGCCCAGGACTCCGTAGATCGCCGCGAAGCGCGCGGTCCGCGGGCTCGGTCCGCTGAAACTGCGGAGCAGTAGATAGGCGAGATAAACGAACCAGAGCAGGAGAGTCACCGTGAGTCGGGCGTCCCATGACCACCAAACCCCCCAGGTTCCGCGAGCCCAGATCGGCCCGGTGATGAGCATTAGGGTGCAGAAGATGACTCCGACCTCGGCGCTCGCGATGGCGAGGCGATCCATGTCCTCCCTTCCACGCCCGAGAAAGATCATGCCCGCGATGCCGGTGATGACGAAACCGAGGTAGGCGCCGTACGCCAGGGGCGGGTGGACGTAGAGGATCTTCTGGATGATGCCCTGCATGCTATCGATGGGCGCCGTGATCACCGCCCACCCGTAGGCGATCGAGCAAAGCGCGAGCACGATACCCAAAGTACGCCTCCACGTGCTCACCCGGCGCTCAAGGGCCGAGGGCGGGCCGAGTTCGGAATGCGACGAATTTTTGCTCATCGTTCCTCCCTTTCCTCTTTCTGATCTCTCTCGTATCTCTGGATTCTCAAGCTTCGCTGCGCCCCATGCCGCCCTGGTTTGGAGCGCACTATTCGTCCAACACGTAATCGAAGCCGAGAAAGGCGACCACCAGATAGACGCCATCCACGACAATCAGCAATTGCAGGGACTCGAAGGGGATTGAGCCGCCCTGGACGGCGGCCAGGCTGCCCTCGACGGCTCCCGCGAGAACCGGGAAGAGGGCGGGCAGGAGCAATACGGGAAGCAGAACCTCGCGAAAACCGGTCCGCACGGCCATGGTGGCCAGGAGGGTGCCCGCGGCGCAGATCCCGACGGTTCCAAGCCCCACCACCAAGGCGAGTCCCGGCAGGGCGGGCACCAGGTCGACTCCGTAGAAGATGGCGAAGATGAGCGCGGTGATTGCCTGGACGAGGCTGATGAGAATCCAGTTGGCCGTGGCCTTGCCGAGGAAAATCCAGCCCCGGTTGCCCGGAGCGAGGGCGAGCCCGGCCAGGGCATCGTTGTCGAGTTCTAGGGCGAGAGATCGGTTCAGCCCGAGCAGCGCCGCAAAGATATAGGCGGTCCAGAGCAGCCCGGGGGTGAGCGCCTGCAATTCTTCCGGGCGGCTTCCGGGAAGTGCGAAGTGAAAGACCACGGCCATTAGGATCGAGAAGATCAGCATGGCCACCACGCGATCGCGCGCGCGCCATTCGCTGACCAGATCCTTCCACAAGATCGCCAGGGCGACGTTCATGCCTCGCCCTCGAGGGCTCGGGCGTAGGCGCGCGCCAGCCCGGCTTCGTCGAGGGCTTCGTTCTCCACGCGGTCGGCTACCGAGCCCGCCTTGAGGATCACGGCACGCTCCGCGAGCAGGGCGGCCCGGCTGATTTCGTGGGTGACGAGAGCCAGGGCGTGGCCCTCGGTGGAAAGGCTTTGAAGGCGCGATGTCAGGCGCCGGGCCGCGGGCTCATCGAGCCCGGTGTACGGCTCGTCGAGAAGCAGCAGACTCGGGGCGTGGACTCGGGCCCGGGCGATGGACAGGCGCTGGGCCATTCCCCGGGAGAACCCTCCGGCGCGTCGGTCGGCGACCTCGGCGAGTCCCTCCTCGGCGAGGAGTTGGTCGGCGCGCGCGGCGGGGTCGTCGAGTCGGTAGAGGCGCCCGGTAAAGATGAGGTTTTCCCGGGCGCTGAGTTCGGGGTAGAGCAGGGTGGAGTGGCCCAGGTATCCGATCTGGCCGCGGTCGTGTTTGCCTCCGGCGAACTCAAGGGTTCCGGAGGTGGGGTGGGCGAGCCCGGCCATGATCCGCAGCAGGGTGCTCTTGCCCGCCCCGTTGGGTCCGAGGATCGCGAGACTTTCCCCCGCTCTGAGTTCCAGATCGATGCCGCCCAGGGCTTTCACTGACGCATAGCGCTTCTCGATTCCACGCAGGGTCAGCAGCGGGGACTTCACTCCGGGGGGTGCTCCGTCCCCAGCCCGTGGCCGCAAGCGGCGCAGAAACTCCAACCGGTGACCACGGCAACGCCGCATCCCGGGCAACGCTGGAAGGAGTCGTCCGGCTCCGCCTGAACCGACGCGATGGGCGCCTCGGGCGCGCTTGGCTGGGCGGGGGCCGTCTCTTCCAGTTTTTCCTGACGCATGAGCGCGATGGCATCGCCGCGGAGTTCTTCGCGCAGGAGCTTGAAGTCCGCCTCGTCGACCTTCCCGGTTTCGAAATCATGATCGAGATCACGGATCGATTCGTAGAGAATCTCGCGCTTGAGCGTGAGTTCGGAAACCAGCTCAGCAGCCGGTGGGGTGCGGCGCGTACGCAGGGGCAGAGCGAGGAAGAGGGCGGCGAGCCCGGCCAGGGCCAGGGCAACTGCCCGGGCGCCTCCAGTGGAGACGGCCCCGCGTTTCAAGGGTGTCAGACCCACGTCGATTACATCACCGGCTTCGACTTGGTAGGCCTCTCGGTGCAGATAGAAGCGAGTCCCCTGTTTGAAAGGACGCTTGCGATGAAGCCGATCGTTTTCAATGACGACTCCGTTGTCGGCGATCAACACATTCAGCAGGTCTACGGGTTTTTCGAATTGGAGATCGAGCCGAGCTTTGTTCGTGACCGGGACCCGGTAGCGGTAGGCGATGACCGAGAGCCCCGGGGCCAAAGGACCCTTGACCGCGAGGCCGCCGCGCCCGTTCGGCGTCACCCCCAATAGGCGGGTAGAGCCGCTGAGGCCCAGAAAATCGGCACCGGTGGGCAACTCGAGTTCGAGCAAATTTTCGCCAGGAGCCGCCAATAGGCGGGTCGGCGCGGAAACATCGACATGGATTTCGGCGGTGACGCGGATCTCCGTATCGTCGTGATCGACCCAGAAATCGGCCCGAGGCAGGGAGAGGGCGCCGAGGTCATCGGAGCTTTCCGGGACCGAGAGGCGGAGCCGAACCGAGTCGCCCGGGTTCAGGCCCGCGCCGGAGTAGCTCGCGTATTCCTCGCCGTCGATGGAGACATTTTCGAGCGCTTCGCCGAGGCCGTCACCTTGGGGAGGAGGAGCGCCGGCGGGGAGCAGCACGCGCAGGGCATCCGTCCCCCTGGGCAGCACGTCGACGATGTCGATTTCGTCGCTGCCTGGCCCGTCGGAGGCCCCAGGTCCTGGGAGCAGAAAGCCGTAACGCACTTCCTGGGGGCCCGGGTAGATGGGGCCCCAGAAGGATAATTGGTTGCCCTCGCGCAAGAGGTTTTGGCGTTGCCCCTTGTCACCGTCGACGTATTCCGAAATGCCTTCGGGCAGGCTCGCCGCGTGGAGGGCCGGGCTTTGGTCCCGGCGCTCCGGCGTGACGTAGATGACCTCATCCAGGGGGTTTTCGATGCGATGGGAAACCTGAACAAAGAGTTGCCCGCCGAGCCAATCGAATTTGTAGGTGACCTCGGGGATCGTCAGGCCGGTGCCGTCCTCGATACTCCTGCGCAGGGCCAGGTTGACGATCAACTCGTTCGAGCCCGGCTCGAAAACCGCCCGCTGGGCGAAGGGGATCCCGAGGTATTCCGCGCCGATCAGGTAGACGACGCTCGGGTCCGTTGAGATGCCCTCGAAGCTGAAGAGCCCGCTCTCGTTGGTTTGTGTGCTGGTTAGCCCGGGAGCACCATCGGCGCGCAGGGCGTAGAGCGCCACGGCGAGGTCGGCGATAGGCGCGGTCTCCTCACCGACCCGGGCCTGACCCAGGATAACCCCGGTGCCCGCCGGCGGTTTGGGGACATCGGCATTCGGTGACGTGACCTGACTGGGAGCCTGGGCCCATGCCGCCGGGCTCGCGACCCCCAACCCGGCGACCAGGGTCAGCAGGGCAAGGAGGAGGGGCGTGATTCCATTTTGTGTCCGGCGGCTACCGCGCTCGAGGCGATTCATGCGGGATCTTCGCTTCCCGGTCGGCCCGGGTGGGGCCACAAAATTGCGATGCCCCCCATGGCAAACAAAATGGCCCCGGCCCAGATCCAGTTGACCAGGGGATTTCGGTAGATCTTGAGGGTCGCCGAACCGTCGGTCTCGATGTTGTTGAGGATCACGTAAATATCCTCGGACCAGGTGGAGTAGATCGAGGGGATGGTCGACGGCTGCTGTTCGAGCCAGTAGACCCGCTTTTGGGGTTCCATCACCGCCAGCGGATTTTCCTGGCGGTAGAGGGCGATCCGGGCGGTGGCGCCTCCGTAATGCTGTTGGGTGATGGGCTCGGCGGTGAGGTACTCGAGCCGGTATTCCTGAACGTCGACGGAGTCGCCAGGCACCATATTCTCGAGACGCTCGTAGTTGAAGACGCTCCCCGAGATGCCCAATAACATCACGACGACACCGAGATGGATGATATAGCCGCCGTAGCGCCTCTGGTTCTTGCGCAGCAGGGTCGCGAAGGCAGTGAACACAGACTCGCCGTGAATCCGCCTGCGGGCCGCGATGGCCAGGACGTATTCCTGGATGATCGTCGCCGACACGAAGGCGCATAGGCCCCAGCAGCAGAGCGCCCAATAGCCGACCTCGCCCCAGAAAATACCGGCGAGAATGATGGTGGAGAAAACGCCGCTGAGGGTTGGCCACTTGAATTGGCGCCTCAGGCTGGCGGGGCTGGCCTTTCGCCACGCGATCAGCGGCCCGACCCCGGTGAGGAAGAGCAGGATCAGGGCCAGGGGTGCGGTGACCACGTTGAAGAAGTGCGGGCCGAGGGTGAGTCGCTCACCGCTCAGGGATTCGGAGAAAACCGGGAGCATCGTAAAGCCGAAAACCACCGCGAGCAGAACCATGAAGACCCAGTTGTTCAGGATAAAGCTCGACTCGCGAGAGACGACGGATTCGAGTCGGTTGGGGCTTGCCAGTTCCCGCCGGCGGTAGAAAACCGCGGAGTAGAAGAGGAGCGCGGAAACCCCGACGTAGGCGAGGAAGATGGGCTTGTACCAGCCCGCGTCGGTAAAGGCGTGGACGGATTGCACGATCCCGCTTCGCGTGAGAAA
Source organism: Myxococcota bacterium (assembly GCA_029243605.1). Classification (GTDB taxonomy): domain Bacteria; phylum Myxococcota_A; class UBA9160; order UBA9160; family UBA4427; genus JAZXM01. The sequence continues at coordinate 14,868 of JAQWRT010000033.1, read as the reverse complement.
GGTTCCGAAGAGGCACATGCAATAGGTCAGGCCAATTAGGACGACGTTCCAGGTCTTCAGCATATTCCGCTTTTCCTGGATCATGACCGAGTGGAGATAGGCGGTGGCGGCCAGCCAGGGCATGAGTGAAGCGTTTTCCACCGGGTCCCACGCCCAGTAGCCTCCCCAGCCGAGGACTTCGTAGGCCCAGCGGCCTCCGAGCACGATGCCGCAGCCCAGAGCCAGCCAGGCGATCAGGCTCCAGCGTCGGGTCGTGCGAAACCATGATGTGCCGAGCTCGCCGGTGACCAGGGCGGCAAATGCGAAGGCGAAGGGCGTCGCGAAGCCGGTGAAGCCGAGGTAGAGCATGATCGGGTGGATCATCATCACCGGATGTTGGAGCAGGGGGTTGAGACCCTGGCCATCCGAGAGCACTTGGTCGTGGGGCAACCGCTCGAAGGGGTTGGAGAGAAACTCGAGAAGGCCGAGGAAGAAGCCGGCGTTGAGGAGCAGCATCACCGCGACCCAGGGGATCAAGCGGCGGTGCAGGTTGCGGTTGGCGTAGACCCCGGCCGAGCCGAAGGCCATCAGCAGGAAGGCCCAGAGCATCAGCGAGCCCGCTTGTCCGCCCCAAAGGGCTCCCAGCCGGTAATGAAGCTCCATGCTGCGGGCCGAGTGCCTGGCCACATAGGCCAGGGAGAAATCGTTGTTCGCCAGGGCCCAGAAGAGGGCGAACATGGCGACACCCAGAAAGCCGAAGACCAGATAGACGGATCGTTCGGCGACTCGGCCCCAGTCGTCCCGGCGGGTGAGTCCTCCGTAGAAGCCGGCGAGGATGCCGACGACGGCGGCGAGTAGCCCCAGTCGGATTGAGTAGAGCCCAAGTTCGGACATCGGGTAGCTCCCTTGGCTTGCGGAATTTCGGAGCGCGGAGCCCGGGGAGAGTTGCCCCTGTCATGGCCCCCCCCCACTTGGGGCGGCGCCTGAAGCCCGGTCGACCGCGTTCAGCGACGGATTTTCACTGAGCGATTTAGAGTGGCATATTCCCGCCCGGTTCCCCTTGATTGGCCTGGGCTTCAAATTTTGATGGACATTTCGCCATCAGGTTGTCGGCGAGGAACACCGTTCCCGTCTGGTGGTTCTGGACTCGACCCTCGATCACTACCTCGGCGCCGTCCTTGAACATGTCCGGGGTTTCGAGCCCGAGGAAGAGCACGTCCAGGGTGCTCTCGGTGGCAAGGCCTGCGTGGGGCGGATCGTTCTGCACCACGAAGCGCACTTTCTTGCCCTTGAGGTCTCGGTGGATGGAGTCGTTGGCGACGTAGCCATGGACTCGCAGGGACTCGCCCTCGAGAGTGCTGCTCTTGGCAAGGAATTCGCCCAGGTTCTGGTAATACTGGAACGAGGCCTCGCCCTGAAGGTTGGTGTAGCCGTACCAGCCCAGCAGCAGGGCCACGATCACGACCCCGATGGTGATTTGTGCGCCCTTCGACATGAATGATCCTTCGGTTACCCTTCGCCCGAATGGGATTGACGGTGCGCGAGCCCGTGCGGAGCGGCTCTTGGACAGCCCGCTCAGGGTAGCCGCACGGCTCCGGTCCGTCAAACTCCCGCTTCCAAGAAAAGTCTTATTATTCAAATAGTTGGAATGGTGCCCTCGACACTGAAGCGAGGGCTGGCTACTCCCCCGGCCATGGCTGACTCGCCCCGTCCCGCGCCCCACGTCGAACGCCTTGAGCCCTTCCTCGCGATGGAGATCATGGAGCGCGCTTTCGAGCTCGAGGCCTCGGGAAGCTCGGTGATCCACCTCGAGATCGGCGAGCCCGATTTTCCGCCCCCGAGCGCCGCGGTCGCCGCCTGCGAGCAGGCCCTCCGGGACGGCGAGACCCACTACACCGACAGCCGCGGGCTCTTGGCCCTGCGCGAGGCCATCGCGGGGGATTACTCCCGGCGCTTCGCGGTGGAGGTCGATCCCGCGCGGGTTCTCGTGAGCGAGGGAACCTCGCCCGCCATGTTGATGGTCTTCTCCTTGCTCATTCGTCCCGGTGACGAGGTGGTCCTCGCGACCCCCCACTACCCCTGCTACCCGAATTTCATTCGTTATTGCGGGGGAGAACCGGTCTTTGTTCCCACGCGTCCCGAGGACGGTTTTGCCCTGGACCCCGAAGCGGTGGCGGCGGTCCTGACGCCGCGCACCCGGGCCATCGTGGTGGCCTCACCCGCCAACCCCACCGGGGCGATCCAGAGCCGGGAGACCCTCGAGGCCCTGGCCAGCCTCGGTCCGACTCTGGTCTCCGACGAGATCTACGACGGACTCGTGTACGACGGCCTCGGCACGACCTCGACTTCGCAGATCGCCGACGACGCCTTCGTTCTCGACGGGTTCTCAAAGCGCTATGCCATGACGGGTTTCCGGCTCGGCTGGGTGTTGGCCCCGGAGTGGTCCCTGCGCGCCCTCCAAACCCTGCACCAGAATTTTTTCATTTCGGCCAATCGCTTCGTCCAACACGCGGGGGTCGCCGCCCTGAAAGCCGGCGCCGCCGAAGCCGAGCAGATGCGGGCGGCCTGCGAGAAGCGCCGGGATCGCCTAGTGGCAGGGCTGCGCGACCTGGGCTTCGGCATCCCCCACGCGCCTCAAGGCGCCTTCTACCTCCTCGCCGACGCCCGGCGCTTCGGCCGGGACTCCGTTGCCCTGGCCTCGGCGCTGCTCGAGGGGGCGCATGTGGGGACGACCCCCGGTGTGGATTTTGGAGTGGCGGGAGAGGGGATGTTGCGCTTCTGCTACGCGGTGAGCGAGTCTGCCTTGGAAGAGGCGCTTTCCCGCCTCGAAATAATCTTGCCCGGCCTCGAGCGCCGGGCCGCCCAGCAGGGGGACCCGTGAAGATCCGACGCGCCGAACTCAACCGCTCCTGCGCGAAGCCGGACCAGTTCCCCGAGACTCGCCGCCCGGAGTTTGCCTTCCTGGGACGATCCAACGTGGGCAAATCGAGCCTGCTCAACGCGCTGGTCCAGCGCAAGCAACTGGCCCGCACGAGTTCCACGCCGGGCAAGACACGGATGATCCACTTCTTTGAAGTCGACGTGGATGCCCGGGAGTTGATGCTGGTCGATCTGCCCGGCTATGGCTGGGCCCGGGTCTCCCGTACGGAGCGCCAGAGCTGGCAAAGGTTGGTGGAGAGCTATCTCGAGGACAGGGATGCCCTGTGCACTGCGATCCTTCTCCAGGATTTGCGCCGAGATATTTCCGAGGACGAGACCCTCTTGCTCGATTGGCTCCTCGAGCGCGGGGTGGAAGCCCTGGTGGTGCTCACCAAGGGCGACAAGCTCAAGCCCATGCGTCGGGCCAAGCGAGTCAAGGAATTGAAGGCCCAGTTGGGTGAGCGTTCGATCCCGATTCTCTTGACTTCTTCCCAGGCCAAGCAGGGGATCCACGAGCTCTGGAAGATCCTTCGCGATCGGCTCTAAAAACACGCCGCCCGCTGGGAGTGAAGGCGTTGCCTGGGCGAAGGGCGTGGAGTCCGAACTCCTCGAGTTCCCCGAACTCCTCGAGTTCCCCGAACTCCTTGCACTCCCCGAGCGACTAGAGCGAGAGGGGGATTCGGAGGACGACGCCGAGACCCTGCTCGGCATCCGAGGGCGTGCGCGGAGTTTCTCCGAGCACCACGGGCCGCAGGGGTAGGCTGAGCAGGCGCTCACCGAGGCCGGCGAAGCCGGTGGCCGCGATGGGCAAACCGAGAGCGGATCTCTGCACCGCGTCGCTTGGAGCCGAGAAGGCCGAGGGCTGGGGCAACAGGTGAGCGGGCAAGACCTGGCTGGGGAAGCGGTCGCTGCCGCGCGGATCGTCGAGCGCCCAAGAGGGCGCCGCCGCACTGGCGACCAGGGCGGCGGCGCAGAGGAGGGCGAGCAAAAGTTTGGAAGAGGTGGGTTGCATTGGGGGGTCTCGTCGAGTTCGTTGGACTCGTTTTTTGAGGCGGAGCCTGGGGCTGCGCCGGGCCCTTATAAGTAAGGACAAAAGTCTTTTCGGCCAGTGGGAGCGCTTCCAAAGCCCTTTTTTACGAGCCTCCGCCAGGCGGTTCGCCCACGGGGAGAGGGGTGAAATGGCCCGAGGTGGCCCGAGGGGAGGCGCTCTGGGCGCCCGGGGGTCTTGGGCCGCTTGGGGACCCGGAGCGGGCGGGGCTAGCGGAAGAGGTCTTCCGACGGATTGCGAAGCAGGTCGGAAAGCCCGCCGTCGCCCTGGCGCGGGACGCCCTCGACGAAGACCGCGGGGATGCCCGCGTCCTTAATCATCAGCAGGCCGGCGGCCGCCGCGAGTTGATCCACTGTGGCCATGGTCGTGACCTGGAGCTCCCGGCCCATCCAATCCTGGCTGCCCCGGATATCGGCGATGGGGGCGATGCCCGATGAGCCGATGGCCACGTCCACCAGACCCTCGCGCCACGGGCGCCCAAAGGTGTCGCTGATCACCACGGCGAGATCCGAGTGGCCGAGGGCGGCGAGCCCTTCGGCCAGACGTCGAGCCGAGGCATCGCTGTCGTCGGGCAGGAGTACGGCGACGTCGCTGCCCGGCGTGTTGGAAAGGTCGACCCCGGCATTCGCGCACACCATGCCGTGACGGGTTTCGCAGATCATGACCCCCCGTCCCCGGCGCACGATACGCGCGCTTTCGCGCAGCACGATCTCCACGTGGCGCGGGTCCTTGTCGTCCTCTTTGGCGATGCGGATCGCTTCGTCCCTGGGTTCGACATCGGCGAGGGCAACGATTTTCCCTTCGGCTTTGGAAACGATCTTCTGGCAGACGACGAGCACGCCCTCGCCCAGCGCGACCCCCGCGCTCTCGGCGGCCCGGTGGAGCAGGTCGGCGAGATCATCCCCGGGTTGCACCGCGGGGACGTCGGCCAGGGGCGTCAATTGGATCGGCCCGGGGGTGGTCCCGGTCTTTTCGGAAACGCTCATACCCATTCCTTTATCTGGATTCTTTTCAAGGGACCTTCGGGGAGTTCGGCGCCCGGCCGGGCCAGTCCAATCTCTTGAGCAGTTGGCGGGTGGAGTCCCCGCCTTCGCCCAGGGCGAGGAAACTCTCGAGATCCTCGGCGCGGTCGAGGTCGATGGCCAGGGAGTCCAGGGGCAATTCGCGCAGGGGGACGCCCAGTTCCTGGGCCGCCTCCCGGTGCTTGGTGGCGCTCTGGGGTCCGAAGCACGAGGGCAGGGCGCGGTGGGGCCGGCGCAGCAGCGCCGAGGTGCCCCCGTCTCGGGAGGGGGCCAGCACCGCCGCGGGTCCGGGCGCCAGAGCATCGAGCGCCTCGAAGAGTTGTTGCAATTCGTTGGGCCGGGCTCCGGGCACGTCGCCGAGGACGATCAGGAGTGGAGCGTCATCGACGAGCCCGAGCTTACCCGGCGCAGCGTCGATGGCGGCGTTGAGCCCTGGGTCGGGTCCATGGAGGGCCTCGGCGCCGAGGCTGCGCGTGTGCTCGGCCACCCGGTCATCCGGGGTAGCCACGGCGACGGTCTCGATGGCGGGGGTGGCCTGGAGCGCGCGGATCAGATCCTCGAGCATCGCCAGGGAAAGCGCTTGGAGCGCGTCCCGGGGCAGCTCGGGGAGCAGGCGAGACTTGCTCGAAGCCAGGGATTTCACGGGAACGACGGCGACGGTCATGCCAGAGAATCCGCGAGTTCGAGGGTGACGGCGGCGAGCCGGCCTGCCGCTTCGGGGTCGACCATGATGGAGTCGGTGACCCGGGTCGCGAGCCCCAGCGCCTTGATGTCGGCGTCGAGTGCGGCGTCCTGGTCGTCGAGTACGTAGCCGTCGATCCAGCCCTGGTAATGCTGGGCGACACCGAGGGCCGAGACCTCGACCCCGATGCCTCGAAGCAATTGGCTGGCGGGCCCCTTGACGGGCGCGCCCCCCACGATGGGGGAGACCGCGACCACTGGAGCCGAGCTTTCGGCGATGGCTTCGACGACGCCGGGCACCGCGAGGATCGGGCCGACGGAGACCACCGGGTTGCTCGGGCAGACGACGATCACCCGGGCCCGGGCGAGGGCGTCGAGCACCCCGGGTGCGGGGGTCGCCGCGCCGGCGGCGGAGAGATCCACGGCCTTCACTTGGTCTGGGGCACCCTCGCGAATCATGTAGTCCTCGAAATGCATGGTCCTTCCGTCCTGAAGATCGACCAGGGTAGGGCAGGAGTCTTCGGACATGGGGAGGATACGCGAAGCCACGCTCAGAGCTTGGCGGAGTTCGTCGCAGGTCTTGGCCAACCCGGCCCCCTCGCCCAGGCGCAGGGTGCGATGCAGGCAATGGGCGAAGTCCCGATCGCCCAGGCGAAACCAGACCTCGTGGCCGAGCCGGTCGAGGGTTTCGACGAGGTCGAACCGATCGCCCTCGAGCCCGTAGCCCAGGGCATCGTTGACGAGACCCGCCAGGGTATAGGTGACGATGTCGAGATCCGGCGCGACGTGGACCCCGTAGAACTCGCGATCGTCGCCGGTGTTGACCACGGCGACCAGATCCTCGGGCGGCGCGACCCGGACGAGCCCGCGCAGGAAACGCGCGGCGCCGACTCCCCCGGACAGGGCGACGATGGGCCGGTCCGTCATGCCCACCTCGGCGAAATGGGCCGGGAGCGGGGTCGGAATCCGGGCTGGGGCTGGGTATGGCGCGGCGGGTGCATGGGGGGCGAGTTTTCTGGAGTGGGAGCAAGGAGTCAAGCGTCCCGTGGTTGGGGTTGTGGACCCGTGGGCCCGCCCGATCTGTGAACTCGGAGCCCGAAATCTTCTCCCGAGCGGCCCTGGCCCAGAATGCGGCGCCCGGCGCCGGGCACGGTGCTTGCTTTTCAGGGGCGCATGCCGCCTTTTTTTTCTGGGGATCCACGCCGTTTCGATGCTCGCCGAGCCCGGGCCGTCCTGTCGCTGTTGGCGGGGTTGGTGGCTGTGCTGGGGCTCGCCTTGCCGGGCCCGTCCGGGGCACTCGCTCTGGGCCGTGGCGGCCCGGGGGAGAGTTCGGGTGAGACCGAAGAGGCCTGGCTTTGGCAGAAGGTCAGCGTGGCCGGCGCCGAGGGCCCCCTGCTCGCTGTGACCGTGGATCCCTCGGGTTCGCGGGTGGCCGTAGCCGACGCCCAGGGCGCCCTGGTTGGAACTTGGACCGATCCCTCGGTGGGTCCGGGGGGCTGGCGCCGGGTGGCCCGGGTAGGGGGCATCCGAGATCTGCATTTCGACGGCGACGGCGCTCTCTGGATCGCTTCGCTTCAGGGGCTCTGGCATTGGAATCCGGCGGGTCGGCTCGAGGAGCGCTCGCCGGGTCCGGGCGAGGCGGCCCGCCGAATCGTTCGGGTGATCTCTTCCGGCGAGCTTCGCGTCGCGGTGGGAGCGGGGGGGGCGTTTCTCTCGACCGGGGGCGGGGGTTGGCGCCGCCTCCTCGACGGCCTTCCCCTGGGTTCATTTCACGCCGTGGGCCTGGCCCGGGGGCCCGTCGCCGGTGGGTCCGTTGCGGGCGACGCCCCGGGCTGGGTGCTGTGGTTGCTCGCCGACCGGGAGCTCTGGCGGGTCGATCTCTCGCGGGCGGGGGAGAGCCTTGAAGCCGCGCCGGGGCGGCGGGTGAGAATTCCGGGCCGCCCCCTCGAAGGCATTCCCAGCGACCTCTTCCTCGATTTGTTCGGCAGCGAGTTGGTGGTCGTTTATCCCCGGGCATTGGCACGCACCCTGCCCGGCCGGGTTGGCCCCCTGCGCTGGGAGATTGATTACCCGGTTTGGCCCGCCGGGGCGAGCGCCTTGCGGATCGCTGGGGGCGATGCTTCGGGCAATACCGCGAGCGTCGGCGGCCGGGCCTGGCTTGCCACCGACCGCGGGCTTCTTTCGGCGCGCTCGCTTCTCGGGCCGTGGCGGAGAGCGGGCTCGCCCTTGGCCGGCATGCCCATCGTGGGAATCGCCCCGGGCAGGGTCGGCGGCCAGGCTTTTGTCCTCGCCGCCGGTCCGGGGGGGCTCTATCGCGGCCATCCCTCGGTTCCGGGGACAGCGATGGCTCCGCCGCTGGGCAAAGAGAGCCTGGTTAGCCGGGGCTGCCTCCCCGCCGCACCGAGTCTGGCCCGGGTTCGTGCCGAGGCCCTGCGCCGATCCGGGCTTGGCCCCGATTATTTTCGCAGCCTGCGCGCTGGCCTCGGCCGCCGGGCTTGGTGGCCCGCCTTGGCCCTGCGCGCCGGGGGCGGCGCGGATCATGACCGCGAGCGCGGCTGGGACCAGTCGTTCACCTACGGCGAACTCCACGACCTTCTCGACCGATCCGACGATCGTTCCGGCGGCTTCGATGCCTCGATTACCCTGGCCTGGGACCTAGGCGATCTCGCCTATCCCGCCGACGCCCCGGAACTCTCCCGGGAGGCGCGCCAAGTCATCAGCTTGCGGGACAACGTCCTCGATGAACTCACTCAACTCTATTTCGACCGGCGGCGGGCCTTGCTGGCCCTGGATTCTCAGCCCGACAAGCAGACCCCGGAAGCGGAGCTCTTGCGCCTGCGCGCCGAGGAACTCGCCGCGGGCCTCGACGCCTGGACCGGGGGCTGGTTTAGCGCCGCCCTCCGTGCCGAATCGGGCGCCGAGGCCGATTCATCGGCGGGCTGCTCGCCCTTACTGAACACGGTCCCGACCCCTGGAAATGAGGACAGATCATGAAGATCCAAGAGCGCGGTGTGCGGAGAAGTATGCGAATGGAGTCAAGGACTGATGGACGAATAGACGCACGAAGAAAGAGCCGAAGAGGTCGCGGCCCGTGGGCGGCCCTGGTGATGCTGGCCGCGGCACTGGGGTGGGCCCCCGGCGCCTTGGCCACGGTGATGATTTCCGAAATCTTCTACGATGCCGAGGGCAGCGATGACGGCCACGTCTTCGTCGAACTCGCGGGGCCTCCGGGCACGCTTCTCGACGGCTGGCAGGTCGAAGGGGTCAACGGTTTTGATGGGGGGGTGGGGCCCGTGATCATGCTGTCGGGTTCGATCCCCGCATCGGGGCTCTTCGTTCTCGCCGATCGCACCGGGGGCGGCAGCGTGTTCGTGCCCGGGGCCGACCTGGTCGCCAATTTCGATTTTCAGAACGGCCCGGATTCCATCGTCCTCCGCGATGAGTTCGGCGTTGTCGATGCCGTGGGCTACGGGAGCTTTACGTCGGCGCATTTTTTTGCAGGGGAGGGCAACCCGGCTTCGGATCCGCCCGGGGGCTCGAGCGTGGCGCGCTGGTTTGCCGACGTGGACACGGGTGATAACGCGATGGACTTTCATGTCCTCGGGGAGCCGACACCGGGAAGCGCGGATTTTCTCGCCGTGCCCGAGCCGGGGACGGGGGTGTTGCTCGGGGCGGCGCTGTGCGGGCTGGCGAGCCTGCGGCGGCGGGCGCTAGGCCGTCGGCGTCATGGGCAGTCTCGGGCATGCGGGAGCCCGGTGAGGGAGGAAGCGCCGTCGCTTGGGATGCTGCAGTAGGGCGACCCGAACACTCAGCGGAGCGAGCGCCTCCTAGCAAGCCATAAGGGATAGGACATACAAGCTGGGTTCTGGCACAACGTCCGAGTATGGGCGTTCTGTTAAATCCCTAGAGGAGCCCTGTCGCGGGCCGTGCTAACACTGTCGCGGCGAACAGCTCACAGTCTTTGCGCGGTCACTCCGTGCTGTCCGTGCGGCTGAGCCGCCGTCACCGGAGTGGATCGATTGGAACCGATCTCGTCAGCGTTCGAGACCCTTGCAGAGATCGCAGGAGCTCTTCTGGGCTTCGGCGCGATCGCTTTCGCTCTGGCGCGGGGGCCCGAGGATCTGGTGCCGGAAGACCGTATTCGCTTGTTTCTGCTCTTGTCACTGGCAGTTGCTTCGATCATGGGAGGAATTCTCCCGCACGTGCTCGTATCACTCGGGCAGACCGGCGCCTCACTGTGGAGAACTTGGAGCTTCGCCTACGTTTTCATGGGAACTCAGATCATCATCATCTGGGCGCTCCTTTACTCTCAAATGGATTCTCCCGAGAAGGCCGCCTACCTTGGACGCACTCGACTGTTTCGGGTGCAGTCGATCGTGGTGCACGGCATCCTAGCGACGAGTTTCGTCGCACAGATATTCAACTTCCTGGCGATCGGGTTGCCCGGGAGGGAGTGGGTGTGTCTCGCGGGTCTGCTGTTCACGGTCATCCAGGCCGCGATCATTCTATTGACGATCATCTTCCTCCGGCCCCAGCGGTCCGGTGAGTGAGCGGCTGAGATAACTCACCGCGGGTGCCCGCGCTGGGGAGATCGCTCTTTGGAGGCTCACCCCCCCCTCCTCGTACTCAGGGTTCTCGAAAACGCATCGGATTCACCCCGACCCCAGGCGGGTTCCCCACCTCTTCAGGTGAACGACCGATTCCACTGGCTTGCGCGCTGCGCGCCGGAAGTCGGTTCCCTGCGCATGGGCCACGGGCAGCAAGCAGGCTTGATTGATCGTGTCGAAGGGGATTCCGAGCAGGTCGGCGACCTCGCGCTCGTACGCGAGATAATTCGTGGTCAGACACGTGGCGAGCCCTCGCTCTCGAAGAGCGAGCATGAAGCTCCACACCGCTGGGTAAATCGAAGCCCACGTGTTGGCATGAACGTAGACCCCGGTCTTGCCACCTGCTCGCCCCATCGGACTCTCGATGCACGGGATCACGAACCACGGTACGCGCTCCAGATTGGCGGCACCCGTGCCCCAAATCTTTTATCTTTGCAGCGGATATGAAGTTTAAGCGGGGTTTTGGGGTGATGTCCGGGTAGCGATGCTATGGCAGGTCCCGGCGGGTGCCGCAGGCGGACTCGGACGTTTTGCCTGAACCCAGCTTGAATGTCCTATCCCCTGGGTTGCGCTGACGATAAGCACCGCCAGTATCGAGTCAGGGTTTCATTGTGTACAGGCGCTCGGCGTAGCCGCTCGTCTTTCGAATGAGCGTGAAGCTGTTCTGAGCCACCTTGTGCGGCTCCAAGACGCTCACCAGCTCAAAGTCGTGGAACTCGTTCGTCGCCTGCCGAAGCTTGAGCTCGCGCACTAACGCGATGGCCTCGAGGTTGGTCAGCGTCGAGTGGATGAGCCACAAGCCGCCGTCGGGATTCAGTAGGTCTCAATACTCGGCCGCAAAGGCCGTGTAGGACGCATAGCCGCCCGCATCGAGCCAGATGAAGTCCAGCGGCAGGTCCTCGTCTTCCAAGCGCTGAGAGCAACCGCGAAAGTCCGCCTGGTGGAAACGCAGATACTCGTCGATCCCGAGTCCTCGGGCCGCCTCCATGACCTTGGCGGCGCCGCTGTGGGGATGGACCAGAGCGTCGATGGCGTGCAGGGCGGGCCGGTAGGGCGTGCGGTAGTGGTCGAACTCCACAAACGGCAGCCCCTCGACTTCAGGCCGATTCCCAACTGGGTTGCCTTTGACGGCCTCGACCACGGCGGCCCGCTCGCGGTCGAAGTCGGCCACGTTGTCAGCGAGCGTCTTGAGAATGAAGCAGGACGTGTAGCCCATACCGACTTCCAGCACTCGGCGGGGGCGCGCGCCGCGAATCAGTGAGTACAGCAGCGCACGCGACGTGCTCGGTGCCCATCCGCGGGTCGTAAATCTCCCCGACGGCTTCGACGAAGGCTTTGTCGAACAGCATGAGGCACCTTTCGAGGCTGGGGGCGCCCCGTGTAGAGGTTCGCGAGGATGGCCGGGCGGCGACTCACTCAGGCCATGGAAGAACGAATGATAGCCCAGACGCGTATAGGAAAAATAAAGCAAGTCCGCCGACGGACCTCCGCCATCTGTTGACGGTGTACACACGGGTGATACGTGAGGGCGTGCCCCTGCCACCGGTCTCGGAGCTCATCACGGTGCGAGATTTTCACAGGGGAGAAGTGGCGCTCAGTTATGCGGCCTCGCAGCTCGAAGTCGCGGCGTGGCTAGCGCGCCCTGGACATCCTGGGGCGCGGCGTTTCGTCGACGCGCTCGCCGCACGAGGCGATTTCTTCGCTGTGTATCCGCAGGTCGACTCGGACTTCGACGATGCTCCCCGTTGATCGAGAACGCCAACGGGCTCTACGAACTTCGACGTCAGTAGACGGCCGTATACGGTCCCTGCCCCGAACCCAGCTTCTACTGACCAGGACACACACCGACCTTGTCCTCTACGCGGCTAGTCTGCGCAACCTAACGCCCAGGAATCGAGCGCTAAAGTGAGATCCTGGAAATTGTGGAGCCCGTCCCCGGTGATATCGGCCAAGGTCGTATACACTCTAAAGTAGTCGTCAAAGCCCACGAAGCCGTCCCCGTCGATATCCGCCGCGCAGAGGACTTCCAGTGCGTCCATGTTGTCCCCCCCGGCGATCGAACCTTCGTCCAGCCCCAGTTCGTCAACGCTCGCGTAGGTGGCGAAGGCCCCGCTGAAGTCACTGAAGAACACGTCGCCCGGCTTCATTTGCGGATGATTCAGGCTAGCCGAGCCGGGTGCAAGGCTGAAGAGCACCGCGTCGACCCCGGGCTCGGCGCTCACAGCGCTACAGCCAACGCTTTCGGGGAGTCCGGGGGGAGTCTCGTCGTAGACCACCAAGCCGTCGATGATGTCCAAGTCCGAAAGCCCCATCTGGGTATGCACCGCGAAGGCAGGAAGGCATGCGAAAACGCCGCCCGCCCGAATCGCGTAGATGTTGCTCCAGGGAAGCCCGAAGCGCATGGCCATATAGGGGTAAAGGGTGAAATAGCCTGAGCGAACCCAAGGCGAGACGCCTGGCGTGAGGGGGGAGGCGAACTCGTTCGCCTCCAGGGCGTCGACGTTGTCGTGGCTTCCCGGTGAATGGGGCGGGGCGGGAGTGCCCGGGCCTATCAGGGCATCCGACCCGGCTCGAAGCCCGAGGAGCGATTCATCCCTGAAGAGCCGGTTGATCCCGCGAGGACCCGGCCGGCCTGCCCCGAGGTCACCCACATACCCAGAGCCAGACAAAGTGCCGATGTACGTCTGCGGCGCTGTGAAGACAAGGTTGGAAGTAAAGATATCCCCTGCAGCTTGGTGGGCCGCCGCCTCCACGGAAACGGCGCTTGCCGGCCAGTCTCGTGCCCTGGTCTCGCGATCCACGCTGAAGGCGATGCGCAAGTCCAGGCCAAAATCATAGGTATTCGTGGAAAGCGACGCGATGAACGAAAGAGCCGGGGTGAAGGCCGCCAGTCGCGGAGGTGCGTTCTGAACGATCGGACCCGTGGCGGGCGGCGCGGGGGGAGCCAAGACGTCACCGTCTCCAGCCAGAAGGCCTTTGATTCGGCCCAGGGTGGGCGACGGACCCCGCGCAGGTTGGGGGCCAAGAAATCCCAGCGGGTCCTCCGCACCCAGCCCGAAGGCCACGAGAGGAGGACAGGGCAACGGAAAACCGACAGGGCAGATCAGGGGGGTGACGAGCGGGTCGGCCGAAGTGTCGTCGAGCATGAAGAGCTGGGCCGGCGCCCGGGCGGGCATGAGACTAAGCGCCAACAGGGCGGTCACGCAGAGCCGGTTCGTAGCGAGGGCGGCACGAAGAAGAGGGCTGGAACGCTCATAGAGCAAAGCCATTTCATGTCTCCTTCCGGTGGCTTTCGATCGCTCCCAGTCTCGGGTCGCGAGGAGAAACCCCTTTTGTCATGGCTACCATAAGAAAAGTGAGCGGAGTGTGTCCGTAAGAACAGGGGAACCAAACGAGAAAATCGAGATTTTCTCGGGCGGGGGACCAAGAGCGAAGGGGAAAACCCTTTTGCAGGGTCCCCTTTCTTGGGGGAGCCGTATGCATTCGGGCAGAATCTTTGTCTCTTCGAGGCTGAGCCAGCCAGCGAATGACCCACTCGTCGCAAAGGCACTGTCTCGCCACCGCTTGAGGAAGAGTGGTGGCCTCCCACACCTGGCGCGCAACGCCCCGTGAAGTTGCACCCGTTGTTTCGGCCGAAGCAGGCGATGGTGCTCGGGTCGCCCCAGGCTCCCATGTGCTGGGGCCGATCAAGCATACAAGGAGCCCGGCTACAGGGGATAGGACATTCAGGCTCGCTTTTGGCACAACGTCCGAGTATGGGCGTTACTTCGAACTCCTATGGGGAGCCCCGTGGCGGGTCAAGAACTGCACGAGCCGGCGCGAACGGCACGAACGAAGCTGTCGCCCTCCTTGAGGCCGAAGTGGCCCACGAAGCCATCGCTGAAGCCCGCGCCCCACGCGAAGAAGGGACTGGTGGCGGAATTCGACGCCGACCAATAACTCGACGCCGCCGTGGGACCGCCGAGCGCGGCAAACTGGTAGTCGATGCAAGGAAACACCTGGCAAGTCGTCGACTGACCCGTCTCATTCAGCCCCGAGTTGGGATCGGGGGGGTCCGCGTCCGCAACTGTTTCCACACCCAGACCCACCAGAATGCTCTGCAGTTCCGAAATGAAAGGCAGACGCCAGTCCGCATGACCGGCAAAGCTGGCCCCATTCAGGCCCGGCAGGAAGACGGTGTACGCCGTGCCGTCTGGGGCCGACCCCGTGCTCGACCAGGTGTAGGTATTGGTTACGTCGTGCACGTCACCCGTGGTCGTCTTCCGCTCCCACAGCAGCCCAGTCGCGGTGTCCTCGACCGTCACCCCATCCGAGCAGGCGCAGAAGCGGGTGACGCAGGGGGGGGACTCTAGCGCAGCAATCCGGGCCTCGAGTGCCGCGAGCGCGGTGGCGTTGCCTACAATATCGGCGTCGTGAATCGCATCAGCAGCGGTCCTGGCTGCGGCCTCGTCGGCAATCGCTGTGGCGTTCGTCGCGATCGCGGTGGCGTTGGCTGCGATCCCTGCAGTATTCGCATCGGCCGTAGCCTGCGCACCATCCGCTGCCGTCTGGGCAGAAGCAGCGTTGTCGGCATGCATCGCGTAAGGGACAGAGCCGATGATCAGTCTCGGGG
>JAQWRT010000028.1 GCA_029243605.1 Myxococcota bacterium | reverse complement strand
GTGAATCTTGGCTGAGAAGGCGGGGAAAAAAGAGGAAAGCGAACGGCCGGAAAAGTTCAGCTTCGAAGGCGTTGCGGCGGACATCGACGCTTTCTTGAGGCCCGAACCCGATGGACCCCAGGCCCGAAGGCGCGAGCGTATCCTGCAGGCGGCGGAGGCGCTCTTCGTCGCCCACGGCTATCGAAAGACCAGCGTGGACGATGTCGCGGGCGCCGCCGGGGTCGCCAAGGGGACGGTCTATCTCTACTACAGCAACAAGGCCGAACTCCTGCTCCATGTCATCGCGCTTCAGAAGCGGCAATACCTCGAGCGGCTTTCGCCGGCTTTCGACCTCGCCCTGCCCCCGACCCAAAGGCTCCGCACCCTGATTCGCCTGGCAATCCAGGTGGGCCATGAATTGCCCCTGATCAAACGGCCGGGATCGACGGATCACGAGATCGAGGCGGTCCTCCATGACGCCAACACGGCGACCCTGGACGCGATCAATTCCATGCAAATCGAATATCTGGTGATTATGCTCGATGCCGTGACGGGGTATAGCCGACCCCGGGCAGCACTGGAAGCGCGGGCTCAGGTGCTGGTTGATCTGATCTTCGCCGTGGTCAACGGCGGCCGACAGGTCCGCCAAGGGATGCCCCTGGAGGCCTACACGGCGACTGTCGCCGAGATCATCGTCGATGGCATCGCGGCGGGGGACACGCCGGCCCAGGACGAGAAAGCCGAGAGCGGCCCAACCTTTGGGCCCGCGAAATCAATGCGCCCGGCCAATAAGGAGACATCGTGAGTTGGAGTTTTGAAACCGATCCCGATTTCCAGGACCAACTGGACTGGATAGAGACCTTTACTCGCGAGGAGATTGAGCCGCTAGACCTCATTTTCCGGGGGCCGGGCGACCCCTGGGATCCCGACTCCCCTGCGTTTCAAGCCATGGCGCCGCTCCGCGAAATCGTAAAGAAAAAGCGCCTCTGGGCCTGCCACCTCGGTCCGGAACTGGGCGGCGAGGGTTATGGGCAGGTGAAGCTCGGACTGATGAACGAAATTCTTGGGCGAAGCCGATTCGGCCCCAGTGTCTTTGGTTGCCAGGCCCCAGATTCCGGTAACGCGGAAATTTTGGCGCATTTCGGCACGCCCGAACAGAAGGAAAGGTACCTGACGCCACTGCTCGAAGGCAGGATCGCCTCCTGCTACTCCATGACCGAACCCCAGGCCGGATCCGACCCCGCCGAATTCACCTGCCGGGCACATCGCGAGGGTGATGAGTGGGTGATCAACGGGGAAAAGTGGTTCGCCTCCCATGCCCGCTTTTCAGAGTTCCTGCTGGTCATGGTGGTGACCGATCCCGAGGTTCCCATCCACCAGGGGGCATCCATCATCCTCGTGGAAAAAGGCACACCGGGCATGGAAATCCTGCGCAACTCCGCGGTGGGCCCCTATGTCGAGCAGGGAGACGGCGTACACGGCTACATTCGCTTTACCGACTGCCGGGTGCCGTCAGATCACCTCTTGGGCCAAGAGGGCCAGGGCTTCCTCGTGGCCCAGACCCGCCTTGGCGGCGGTCGCGTACACCATGCCATGCGTACCGTCGGGGTATTGAAGAAGGCGCTCGACATGGGTTGCGAGCGCGTACTGAGCCGCACCACCAAGGGCGAATTGCTCGCAGACAAGCAGATGACTCAGGACAAGATTTCGGACAGTTACACCCAGATCCTTCAGTACCGTCTGCATGTGCTCTATACCGCCTGGCTGATCGACAAGTACAAGGAGTACAACCGCGAAGTTCGCAAGGAGATCGCGGCCATCAAAGCGGCCACTCCCAGGGTCCTGCAAGATGTCATCTATCGCATGATGCAGCTGCATGGCAGCATTGGCGTTTCCGACGAAACTCCGCTGATGACGATGTGGGCTAATATTCCCGAATTGGGCATGGTCGATGGGCCAACAGAGGTCCACAAAGTGACGGTGACGCGCACGGTACTCCGGGATCACGCCGCTGCGCCGGGCCTCTTCCCCACTTACCACACTCCCTCCCAGCGGGAGCGCGCATTTGAGAAATATGGACACTACCTGCCGCCTGAGAATGCATAAAGCGAACTGACGAGGCTGAAAGTTATGAGCAGTGATCAAGACAACTCGAAAAATTTTGATGCCATCGTCGTCGGCGCTGGTTTTGCCGGGCTCGCGCTGATTCACCACCTGCGCGAAGCCGGCCTCTCTCTCCGGGTTTTTGACCGCGCATCTGACATCGGGGGAACCTGGACCTGGAACCGCTACCCCGGCGCGATGACAGACAGTGAGAGCTACTACTACTGCCTGACCTTTTCCCGAGAAATCCTGCAGGAATGGTCCTGGACCCAGCGCTATCCCGACTGGGAAGAAACCCACGCTTACATGCACTTCGTCGCCGACAAGTGCGAGATGTGGCCCCATATTCAGCTCAATACCGAAGTTGTCAGCGCTGATTATCAGCCCAGTAGCGGTCGATGGCTGGTCCGCACCGGCAACGGCGAGGAGTACACCTGCAAGTATTTCGTTAGCGGGATGGGCATGATATCCGAACCCGTGATTCCGAAACTCGAGGGCATGGACAGCTTCCAGGGGCCGCTCTTCCATTCCTCGCGCTGGCCCGAGGGCTTGGACTACGCCGGTAAGCGTGTGGGCATCATCGGCGCCGGTGCCACCACCGTACAGATGGTGCCTGCCGCAGCCGATGACGCCGAAAGCATCACGGTCTTCCAGCGCACACCGAATTTCATTCTCCCAGCCATGCAACGGCCGATGACGCCGGAGTGGGAGAAAGAGATCAAGGAACACTACGACGAGATCATCGCCAAATGCCGTAATCACGTCTTCGGCATGGCCTTCGACAGCCCGGTCGGTCGAAACCTGGTCGACACTCCGCCCGAAGAAATACAGCGTGTTTTCGAGGAAAACTGGAACGGCAGTTTTCGTTGGGTGTTTGAAACCTTCGATGACCTGCTGGCCGATGCCGAGGCGAACAGACTGGCGTCCGAATTCATCATCAAAAAGATGAAGGAGCGGGTCGACGACCCCGAGATCGCCGACCTGCTCGCACCCTCCACAGACGATTATCCGCTATTCGCCAAGCGCCCGCCGCTAGATCACGGCTACCTGGAGGCTTTCAATCGCGACAACGTGCACTTGGTTGACATCAAGGACCGCGAACCCATCGCCGAGATCACGAAGACGGGTGTCCGCACCACGGCGAACGACTATGAGTTCGACATCATCGTTCTGGCCACCGGCTTTAGAGCCTACACAGGCGCACTGGAAGCTTTTCCCATTCGCGGAAACGGCGGCCAGACGCTAAAAGAAAAATGGAAAACTTCCTCCAATTCCATCATGGGGGTCTGCGTGGCAGATTTCCCCAACCTCTTCATGGTGACCGGTCCCCAGGCCCCATTCGCCAACCTACCCACGTCCATCGAACAGAACGCTCTCTACATCACCGACTGCATCAGGAAGATGGAGAGTGAGGGCTATGACGTTGCTCTCCCTCAGCAGGAGGCCGAGGATGAATGGTCGGCCCACGTGGCCGAATTGCACGCGCAGACCCTGATGGACCAGGGTGACAAAGTGCACTCCTGGATGATGGGCGCCAACATCGAAGGTCATCAGGCTCGGGTCTTAATCTACTTTGGAGGCGCGGACGTCTACTATGACAAGCTCCGTGAATCCGCCGATTCGGGTTTTCCGGAATTGCGCTTCAAACGGATCTCCGCCTAGAAGCCGGGAGACGAGCACCGCGCCATAAGCGGGGAGCGCCTGGCTCTGTGCATCCCCTCCCCTGCCACGCGTCAAACCCATGCCCATTCGCGTCGCTCTCGACAAAGGTCTTACGACCTGGGCACACCCGTTCCATAAACGTTGATCGCCTTATTGAAGGGGGCTAGTTTCTCCTCATCATATCCCGATCGAACACAGAAGTCGGGATCCCACAATATGCCAGCTTCCGGGTGGGGCAGAAGAGCTTGTACGCTGCTCTTCTGTTCTTCAGCGAGAGCCGAATAGCCCTCACGCAGGGCCTCCAAGCAGGCCACTCGGTAACGAGACACCGGCAACTTCACGTACTCGAACCCCTGCACTCTCATGCTGAACTGTCGCATCCCGCTTTTATAAGCTTCCGCATTCGCCGCCAACTGATGAAGATGCGTTTCGCTGATTTCCTTCAGCATAGGGGCCGCATCAGTAGGAATTACATCGACGAATTCGGGTGGCAGCGTCGTGGCTTTTGCATTCCACATACGCGAAACCCAGGCAAAGACATCCGGAGCACGGTTGAGCATGAGAGCAAGAGGCGTTGGATCTTGGCTAAAGTGACGAAACATGGGCGCCATCAAGCCGAAATCGGCGACCGAAGGGGCATCGCCCAGAAGGAAGCGCCGACGCTTGAGCATGCATGTCATATTGTCGAGAGCTGCAAAATATCCTGCCTCTACATGGTCCCACGTCGCATCGCAGACGCCATCACGCACTACAAAGCCGATCCGCTGCCTACTCTTGAAGAACTGCCTCTTTAGCCAACCGGGCAAAGGGATATCCTTCGTTTGCTCGGCGGCGAGAACACTCGCGGCCAACTCTCGGCTGTCGCGATAGCTCCAGCGATAGTGCATCGCCGGCCGCCAGAGCCACTCGTCTGCGTAGTCCTCCATCAGTAGGGCAATAAAGCGCACGACAGGATCGGATGGTATGACCGGAGCTTCCGGATATTCTTTCTCTAATTGCGCGATGATGGGCGTCGAATCAGACATCCAGCGGCCATCATCGCGCTCAACCGCGGGCATCTGAAGAGTGCCGGTGTTTAATTTGATCGCTTTCCCATGGGGCGCGAGTGGGAGACTTTCGTAGCCCACTTCCTTGTACCGAAGATAGGATTCGAGTTTCCCTGTGTAGTACGAGATTTTTGATCCGTAGACTCTCACTCTTATGGGCTTCTCATTCTTTAGAGCTCATCGATATCGAACAGCGACAAAACTTTTTCAACCTATGGCCTAGAGCGGGATCTCTGGCATCAGATAGGCATCAAGCACGCCCATTGGACCCAACACTTTATCTACAGAAGCGCGCTCGTCCTGGGAAAGGGATTCAATCTCCTTTCTGATATGACAGCGTGAAACTTCGCTGTACTTAAGAGAGCGCATCTTCACTGGGCCCTCCCCAAGATCAACTGCACACCATTTCTCGCCGGCCGACAGAGCATCACGGGAAGCCCTGAGGAACTGATGATGGGTATCACGCATGTGCGTAAAGAAGGGCGTGAGTGTTTCAGGCAACTGGTCGTCAGAAAGGTAAAAGCCGGCGCCGGTCTGAGCTTCGAACACGCGATTCATGTGATCAATCATGGCTGGCGCGGAGCCGTCGATCCAGCTGCGCGGCTCGGGGTCTGCCTCAACATGCGCCTTAAACAGGCCCGCGAAAGTAAAATCACCCAAAGTTGCCCGGTCGCCCAACAAGAATTGGTGCTGGCTGTAGTGCGCCTCTGCATCTTTCATCAATGTGTCAAAATCTCGGCGAACTGCTTCGGCTTGGTCAGGCCCGCATCCCCGGTTAGCACATGCCCTCAGGCCAAAATTGTCGCGCACCGTATGGATCATTTCAGCGGCCTCTACTTCTTCTTCCGCGCTAAGACCTTCATCCATGAACTTACCCAGATGATTGGCATAGATCCCTCTCGCCACATATTCAACGTTGCGCGGGTAGCACCAGCGACTGCTGATGGCATATCGACCAAACCACTCATCGGCCCAATCCTCCAACAAATGCGCGGCAATTCTCTGCACCGGTGCCACAGGGAGAATGGGCCGGCTCGGGTACTTAGCATTAAGCATCAAGCCAATTGGCGTCGTATCGTGGACAAACCAACCTTCGGGGGTCTCAAGCCCTGGGATGAAATGTGTGCCCAACCGAGCTTCGACTGCCGCACCCAATTCTCCGGCCTTCAGCTTGAAATCATAATCGACCGCTAGATAGTTCAACATCGCCTGGAGTTTTCGGGTAAAAAGACTGTGCTCTCCGCCCCAGAGGGCATAACGGCCATCAAACATTAATTGCTCTCCATTCTCTGCTCAGTTTCAACGACATTATACAGAGGTTCACGAAGAGCAACCCGACGACTCCGCTGGATACTTTTCGTCAGAGTTGGCACTCGAACGAACGACCATGGCTTACGACTCTTTTCTACCCGAACCATCGGCATTTGCCTGAAACAAAGAGTTTTGGAGATCCATCCGATCCAGTCGTCCGCCTGCTCCTAGTCGATTGAGATTAGCATCTCGATCCAACCCCTAGTGAGGAGGAACATCTCCCGGTCACGAACGTTGGGCAAACATGAGCGAAAATGACTCCGGGCTCTTCGGCGCGTTGCCCGGGTACAGACCCATGAGATAAGGGAACGAGCAGCCCCCATGTTCGCACCACCCACCAGACACAGATTGCCTGACCTATACTGAGATAACTTTTCTCCTGAACTTTTCGTGGTGAGAGATCGGGCCCCAGGCACTTCGCAGCTCTGCGCTCAACGCGAAGGCAACAGGGCTTGGAATGCCAGCAACCTGCCCGCTTCGACGGCGCGAGGATGTGATGCCCATACGCGCCATTATCTTCGACTGCGACGGGACACTTGTCGACAGCGAGACCTTGTCCAACCGTGCGCTGGTGGAGTACGTGGCCGAATTCGGCCTGGTGATCTCTCTCGAGGAGTCCATGGCGCGTTTCGTGGGCTGTAAGCTGGCCGACTGCGTTGCTGACCTCGAAAGCCAATTGGGGCGGGCGCTCCCCGAGCATTTTATCCCCGAGCTTAGGCGTCGGATGACAAGGATCTTCGAGGCCGAACTCAAGCCAATTCCGGGCGCTCACGAGCTTCTGAGTCGGTTGGAGCACCCCTTCGCCATCGCCTCGAGCGGGCCTCGTGCGAAGATAGAGCTGAGCCTGGAGCGCACAGGTCTAAGGGCCTTCTTTCCAGACGCTCGCATCTTCAGCGCCTACGAGATCGGATGCTGGAAGCCGGATCCGACAATTTTTCTGCGAGCCGCTTCTTCCCTCTCGGTAGAGCCCGCCGAATGTCTCGTGGTCGAGGACAGCGCACCTGGCATCCGTGGAGGCGTAGCAGCGGGCATGCCTACTGCCGCCCTCGGCCAGGGCGAGGACCGTGCGCGCGAACTCGGCGCCGTGGCGTCACTGGCTTCCCTCAGCGAAGTTCCGGATATCATTGCTCGGCTGTAGCTATGCTCTCCCTCACCGGGCTCCCCGCAGCCACTGGACACGATGTTAAAATTTCTTGGAGTCGAAGCTCTAAATGCCTAGGCTAAGAATGCTCGAGCGGCTTGAGGCTGAGCCAGCCCATGGACGCGAATAAGCCCGAAAGCCCTCGGTGGCCTTCATGGAGGATCGATGACGTACCGACTTTTCAGCTGGGAGCTGAGCTACTTCTCGGGCAAGGTACGCGCTTACCTTCGCTACAAAGAACGGATGGGTGCCCTGCCCGGAGGCTTTGAGGATATTCTCGCGACTCAGGAGCTCCAGACAGGTTTACTACTTCCCGCGACAGGCTCGGTTGCCGTTCCCCAGGTCCAGGCCAGCGACGGGACCTGGGTCCAGGATTCCAGCGAGATCATTGACTTCATCGAGTCGCGTCACAACGCGATCTCAGTCGTCCCAAATGCGGCGGAGGCACCGCGCCAGGCCCTGGCTTCCTATTTGGTCGAGCTGCTTGCCGATGAATGGATGGTAGTGCCGGGGTTCTGGGAGCGCTGGCATTACAGCCTGCACGACGTCGAGCCCAACCACTTCGACTACAACGCCATGCAATGGGGCTCCGTGGGCGCCGCTGGGGCGCCCGGGAAGGACCGGCTTGCCGCAGGTGCGTTCATCTTTGAGGAGATCTTCGGCATTTCCGAAGCGCGCACTAATCCACGGGGGACCTATGCAGCCCTCGTCCAACTCGGCTGCACCGAAGAGACGGAGCAGGCTTGGTGGGCTTCGATGGAGAATCTTCTGGGTCTTTTCGATGCGCATTTCGGGGCCCACGATTTCCTTTTGGGTGGACTGCCCTCCCTGGGCGATTTCGGGCTTTTTGGCCCCCTCTATGCGCACCTCTACCGCGATGCGACATCGGGCTTCATGCTCCGCACGCAACATCCGATCGTGACCGAGTGGGTCGAGCGGACCAACGGCGACAATGTCAGCGCTCGCACCTATGACCAGCGCCTGTACTCGTTGAGCGAGGACGGAGAACTGGTGGGGCGCCCTGCCACCAGTGATGGAGGCCAGTGGCTCACCGGCGATGAGGTGCCCGATACCCTCGAAGCGATTATCGCTGTTTTTTTCGAAGAGATGTGGCCGATGCTCAAGAGCACGATGGAGAAGACAGCGGCATTCATTTCCAGCGACGCACACGAACCGGGCGGCGAACTACCCGGCAAGACGTTTTCAGCAGACCTGCCCTGGTACGAGCACCAGTCCGGTGAGGGTGCGCTCACCCACGACTTCGAGATTGGCGGTATACAGGCGCGTCGGATGGTGACTCCCTGCCAAATATGGATGCTTCAGCGCCTGGCCACTGTATTGGACGACGTAATGGCCAGCGAAACAGGGCGCGTGAGTGTCACGGCATGGCTCGATCAGTTTCCGAAGGGAAGCGAGTTGCTTGGGCTCAACGACCGGCTAGCCGATTGTCGTGTTCGCAAGGAAGGCGCGCGTTTATTCTCTCTTCGCTAAGAGGGATTTGCGCGCTCGTGGCGCTTCTCAGGGTGGCTATGGCACTTGCTCACCTGGTTACACCAAAGAAAACAATCCGAGTCGCAACGAACAGCGAAGTTGTCTCAACAGAAACGAAGGTTGGGCTTTTCTAGTAAGCTCAGCGCCAAGATGAATTCGGGCAATCAAGGAGATCACCAAGGTGCTGAGGATATATGCTGGAACTCTCGGTTTCGTTTGCGCAATTACTTTCGGCTGCGCCAGCTACACGCCCCCCAATCCTTCCGGCTCCCCGGAATACCTCCGCCGGATTGAGTCAAAACTCGACCGCAACGTGCAAGTGTCAGCCGTCGTACTGAGTGATGAAGAAAGCGAGAAGGCGCTCGGAACGCGACTCGCCCGCATCGGAATTCAGCCGATCTGGCTGGAAATCGAAAACCGAGACGACCAGGAATTTATCTTGATGTTGAACAGTCTCGACGCGAACTACTTTTCTCCCTCTGAAGCCGCATGGATTAGTCGGGGTTTCGGCGAATCGGGCATCGACGGAAAGGTCGAGCACTTTTTTGAAATGCAAATTCCCGTAATCATCGGGCCGAATTCCACGGCGAAAGGCTTCGTCTATACCAACCTCGACCCGGGCGGAAAGGCTTTTGGCGTCACCCTCGTCGGCGACAGGGAGCTTCGTAGATTCGAATTTGCACAAGAGATTCCCGGCCTCCAAATGGACTGGATGCAGGTAGACTTCGACAGCCTCTACTCGCCTAGCGAGATTGAAGACTTGGAAATCAAAGAGCTACGAGCCTACCTGGAAGCGCTGCCTTGTTGTGTGCTCGGCGGTGATCGCGAGACTCCAGGCGATCCCCTCAATATCGTGATCGTGGGAGACGGATTACACGTCCTTGCCGTGCTCGTTCGTATGGGGTGGGACATGACCGAGACCATCACCCAATCGAGCGTCTGGAGAACCATTAAATCATCGGTTTTCGGCGTGCAATACCGTACTTCGCCGGTCTCACCGCTCTATCTCTTCGACCGCGCCCAGGATGTCGCACTTCAAAAGGCGCGGGGAACTGTCGATGAACGCAACCACATGCGCCTCTGGCTCGCGCCAATCACGTCGGACGGACAGGAGGTATGGGTCGGCCAGATCAGTCGAGATATTGGCGTGAAGCTCTCCAGTAAAACTCTGATCACCCACAAAGTCGACCCGATCATTGACGAGTCACGAATGGCGCTCCTCTTCGACGCGGCGGCATCCCAATCGACGAAGCAGATAGCCTTCGTGAAGGGAGTCGGCGTGAGCAGCTATTCAGCGCCTCGAACGAACTACACCCTCGACCCCTACTACACAGACGGCTTGCGCCTGGTGCTCTTTCTATCTGGAGAATTTATTGCCCTCGATCACATCGGCTGGGTCGACTGGGAGACTCCTCCCGGACCCGAGGCCTACCTCCGCGAGCCACCGGCGAAGTCGCCAGAGGGCTCACAATAAGGCCTACGCACAACCCTCCTGCCCCAAGGCTGTGCGAAAAAAAGGTGTGCCCAAAGAGAGTGTGCCAAGAGCGGATGCGAATGTCCGCTTTCTGCCCGTTTTGCCCGGGCAGAAGAGGGTACGCTGATGGATTGGCTCGAAAGTGGCCTGGGTCCTGGCGGCCCGGACGTCGCGCTGCTCGCTAAGCCGACTTCTCGGGCATGGGCGGCAGGCGTTCCTCGAGAGGCACACCCGCCGCGTTCGCCACCATCGAGAGCATGGTGTAGTTGCCGACGACGAATATCAGTTCGACCATCTGCGCTTCGCTGAGCTCGGCACTCAAGGCATCGTACGTTGGGTCGGAAATTTGTTGGTGTGCGTGGAGTTCATCGCAAGCGAGCAAGAGCAACCGATCTCGTGGCGACCAACTCGGCTCTTCCGGCCCATTCGCGATTGCCCTCAGCTCTTTTGGCCCCAGACCTGCTGCGAGTCCGTACTCTACGTGGTGGCCCCACTCAAATGCCGATCGACAATTGAGCGAGGTGCGCAGCGCGAGTAGCTCAGAGTCGCGTTTTTCGAGCACCCCGCGGGTTGCCAACGTCGCAGCAAAGCCTAGAAACGACGGAAGCAGCGCCGGGTGGTGGGCGATCGTGTAAAGGATATTCGGAGGGCCTTGACCGGTGGCGGCATCAGCCGCGGGCTGGAGTCCGGCAAGAATCTCGCGAACCGGCTCACTCCAGGTTTCAGGCGAGGCGGCGCCGAGGCGAGATTTCATCAATATCCTCCAGATCTCAGATTTAGTGCGTTCTAGAAAACGTTTACGAGCGCGCTCAACGAATCGGCATATGCGGATCGGGCACCGATCGGCTCCTCGCAGGGCCCGGTAAACGCCCTTCGATTCGGTCGATCTCTTTGGCCAGATCTTGCTTGAGAAATTCGGTCGCCGCCTTGATCCGCGCCGTATTTCTCAGCTCGGGATGTGTCAGCAACCAAAGTCCGGCGCTGAACTCCGAGATTTCCGGAACGACGCGAACTAGATCGGCATCGGCATCGCCGACATAGCAGAGCAAATGCGCGACCCCGGCTCCTGCACGGGTCATTTCGTACATCGCAGCCGGCGAGTTGACCCGGCAGGAGATGTTTTTCTTGGGAATCGTTTTCTGCATCCAGCGGGTGTGCTCGTTGCTCCAACTTTCGTCCCAGCCGATCCAATCGAACCCGCTCAATTCCAAGAGACCTCGGTTCCGCGCCAGGTAACGACGGGACGCGTATGCCGCCATCGCCATGGTGGCAATCCTTTCTCCCACCATCGGTTCGGGACCGAGATTGCTCACGCGAAGGGCTATATCGGCTTCGCGGTTGCCCAGGTCGGCGACGTGATTGCTAACCGCCACCTGAATCTGCATTCCCGGATAGGTCGCTCGCATGCGAGCCAAGAGCGGCGCGAGCCTTGGCACGAAGTTGTCTCCGATCGAGATGCGCACGCTCCCGCTGATCTCAATATCTCGGCCGGCCATACGCTCGGCGAGGGCTGACATATCCAGCTCGATATCTCGAGCCAGCCCGAGCACATCTTCACCGATGGGCGTCAGACTGAAACCGCTCGGCAGAGGGTCAAAAAGGCGTGCGCCGTAGCGATCCTCCAGTTGGCGAATCCGGCGGGAAACGGTGGAGTGGTTGACACCGAGGGCGACGGCGGCCCGGCGAATCGAGCCCTCTCGAGCCACAGCGAGGAAATAGCGGACGTCGTCCCACATCATGATGTGGATGATTATTGCACCGATCGGGTGCTTAATTGGGGACTTCCGGTGGATATATGCATCGAATATTGTGGTGGGGCGGGCGATGAGAGTCCGCGAGACCATCCTAGCTGGCTCCACTAGGTCCAATACTGTTTTAATTTCCATGACTTATGGGCTCGGCGAGGCAATTCCGGCAGCGCGAGCGTCATAGGGAGAGACGATCATGAGTCGCATCCTATTTTCTGGGGCCAACCTACTCGACGGCGAAAACCCGGCACAACCGGGACAAACCGTGGTCGTCGAAGGCGATCAGATCGTCGCGGTGGGCTCCGACGAGTCGATCCCCCACCGCCCCGACGACAAGGTATTCCGACTCGAGGGCGCATCGATCATGCCCGGAATGGTGCAAGCCCATTGGCACGGTTCCTATCGCGGCCTCGACTTCGAGCCACCGCCGGTGGGCCTGGAGAAGCCGCCGGGCTACCTGATGTTGCTGGCGGCCACCCAGGCCAAACTCGCGCTGGACCATGGCTTCACCAGCGTGATCGGCGCGGCGACAGGGGACGCCCTGGATGCCCAGCTCAAGATGGCCATCGACGACGGCATCGTGCCGGGACCGCGAATCATGGCAAGCGGTCGGTGGTTTATTACGACCGGTGACTCGAACGATCTACCCGAGTTCGCCTTCTGGGATATCCAAGCCCAAGGTTCCCAGCGTTACTGCGATGGCGTGGACGAGTTCATCAAGGGCGTTCGCCTGGAAATTCGCGAAGGTGCGGAGATCGTAAAGATCTTCATGGATGGCGGGCACGCACTGCTCCACGGTTCTGATTTTGTTTCCATGACCGATGCAGAACTTCGCGCAGCGGTCGATGCCACCCACGATCGGCAGAAGCTGATTCGCTGCCATGTCACAGCCAAGCGAGCCATCCTGAAGTGTCTCGACGCGGGAGTCGACGTCTTCGATCACGCCGACAGGATGGATCGAGAATGCATCGACGGCTTTATCGCATCTGGAAGCTTTGTCTGCCCAAGCCTCTATCTCACGAAAGCCATCATCGCGACCCTCAGCGAATACGGAGACGAAAACGATCCTATGGTGATCGGGCTGAGGGCAGACTACGACCACATGCTCGAGGTCTTGCCCCAAGCGAGTGCCGCCGGGGTCAAACTCATGGTCGGAGACGATTGGGGGACGGCGATGACCCCTCACGGCGACTATATCAAGGAGCTTGAGGTCTACGTCAACGAGGCAGGAATCGAACCCTTGGAAGTCATTCGCTGGGCGACGAAGAATTCCGGCGAGTGTATGCAGATGGGCGGTGGTCTGGGCACAGTCGAAACGGGGAAGCTCGCAGATTTGCTCGTCGTACGCGGCGACCCGAGCAAGAACATTTCGATTCTTGGGGACCCGGACAACCTTCTTGCGATTCTCAAAGACGGCCTATTCGTTAAGCAGAGTCTTTAAAACTCAATTCAAAACATCTTGTCGCGTCCCGAGTGAAATGATTCCGAACGGATGCGGAGAAGCGACCGGTTAAGGACCAGACCGATGTCAAGCAACGAATATCGGGCTTTTCTCGACGCTGTGAAGGGAAATCTAGTCGATCCCGGCGAGTCGACTGATGTGGCTCGAGCAAAACTCGAAGCCATGCATGGCCACCCGATACAGCCAGGGACACGAGTCGAGTGGATCGAGTCAGGACCGGTGCGCTGCGCAATGATTGTCGCTGACGAGGCAAGAGGCACCGAGCGGACACTCGTACTCTTCCATGGGGGCGCATTCATTGCCGCAGGCGGTGACGGCTACCTCTTCTATGCGGAGATGCTCTCCAAGTACTGTAACGCCCGGTTATTTCTGATTGACTACAGGCTCGCTCCCGAAAACCGCTATCCCGCGGCGCTCGACGATTGCGTTGAGGGATACCTCTCTCTCATCGCTTCAACCATCGCGCCCGCTCAAGTCGGATTCATCGGAGATTCATGTGGTGGCGGCCTGGCCCTCGCGAGCTTGCTCAGACTGCGGGATCAAGAGCAACCGCTGCCAGCGTGTGCCGTCACCCTTGGCGGATGGTTCGACCTCGAGGCTCAAGGGCAAGCGGGGCTAGAGCCTTTGGGACGCGACCCTTTTGCGCATCCGGAATTCATACGCGCGCGAGGCCGCGATTATGTGGGGGATGCCGGAAATCTTCGCGACCCCTTCGTCTCTCCAATTCATGCGAACCCAAAGGGATTCCCACCCTTGCTGCTCCAGGTCGGCCAGGTCGACCTCGTTCGAGACGATGCAGTTGCATTCGCGAAGAGCGCTGCCATCGCCGGGGTAGACGTGACATTGGAGGTCCATCCAGAGATGATCCACGGCTTCCAGGGCTTGGCGAGCGCCGGCATCCCCGAGTCTATTGCCGCTTTGGCGCGGGTCCGAAACTTCCTAGATCGAGTCATAAAATGAAGGCTTGCTCCCCGGTATCGCCCCTCGATGGCGAACAATCTCTGACGAAAACTTTTCAAGAGAATACGACTGAGATGAATCAAGATACCTTCGGCGGCAGGACGTTTAGATGAAAATCGATCTCATTATCCGTGGCGGCATTGTGGTCGATGGCACCGGACTAGCACGGCGGCGCGCCGATCTCGCTATTCACAAAGGCCGCATTCAAAGTATTGGCCACCTGCCGGCGGATCTCACGGCCGAACACCAAATTGATGCTGAGGGCATGATCGTCGCGCCCGGCATTGTCGACACCCATACGCATTACGACCCCCAGATCACCTTCGATCCCTACGGCACATGCTCTTGCTATCACGGTGTAACGACCATCCTCGCGGGCAATTGCGGCTTCTCTATCGCTCCGACGCGCCCCGAGGCCCGGCCCTATATCCAATCACTCTTCGCCAAAGTCGAAGGTATGGCGCCGGCTGCGCTCGAGGGCGTGCCATGGGATTTCGAGACTTTTCCGGAATACCTCGCGGCGCGGCGCGGAAAACTCGGGGTTAACCTCGCTTGCTATATCGGGCATTCCAGCATCCGGCGATATGTCATGGGGCAAGCGGCGTCTGAGCGCGAGGCGGATGCCGGCGAAATCCAAGCGATGCGCACCATCGTTCGAGAAGCCATGTTGGCCGGCGCTGCCGGATTTTCATCGTCGCATGTTCCGACCCAAGTGGATGGAGATGATCGTCCCATTCCCAGCCGATTCTCGGCGCATAGCGAGCTCATTGCCCTGGCGCGCGAAGCGGGACAGGCCGGTGGCGGCAGCATCTCCTACCTACCCAAGAGTGTCATCGGGGGTCTCGACAGCAACGATGAGGAACTACTCATGGAACTCGCCCTTGCGAGCAGGCTACCCATCGTGATCCAAGGCGTCGGAGGCCGAGACAAGATCGACGCTCCGACGGCGGGCTGGGATGAAGCCAAACGTTTTCTCGATCGAGCCGCCCAGCACGGTGCGGCGATCTTTTCGTTGCTTCGAAACCATCCTTTTGATCGTCCCATTGACCTCGACAAGGGCACGCCCCTCTACGCGGGAGTCCCGAGCTGGCACGCACTCATGTCGCTGGACCCCGAAGAGAAGCGCGCGCGCCTACGCGACCCTGCCGTGCGAGACGAGTTGCGCGATGCTGTGGACAATCCGAATCGCGACCCCGAAGCAGGCTCCACCCTACCACCGCCGCACTGGGATGTGACCTTCGTCGACGAAGTGACCAAGCCCGAGAACGAATGCTACTTGCGTCGCACGATCGCTGAGATTGCGGACGAACTGAAAAAATCGCCCGCTGATACGATGCTCGACCTTGCCCTCTCCGAAGACCTGAAGATGAAATTTCGCTGGGAGAACAAGACCGCCGTCTGGGAGGCTGCCGTGCTTGAGAGCATGAAGCATCCCTCGATGCTGATGGGCGTATCCGATGGTGGCGCACATCTTGACCGCGATGATGGATCGGATTGGTCGACCTACTTTTTGCGCTTCTGGGTACTGGAGCGGGGGGCATGGACCCTCGAAGAGGGCATTCGCCAACTCACCCAGGTACCGGCCGCGATGGCGGGCTTCACGGATCGGGGCGCGCTCTTGCCGGGTTATGCCGCCGATATCATGATCTTCGATCCGGAGTCAGTCGGCCCCGGGACCAAACGGATGGAATACGACCTACCTGGCGGCGAGGGCCGGTTCTGCGCGCGTCCTCGCGGCTTCATGGCGACCATCGTGAATGGCCAACCCATTGTGCTCGGGGGGGAATTGCAAAATTGCTTGCCCGGCCAGGTTCTCCGGCCTGCCGGCACCGAGGCCGAACATGATTGAGTCCAAGCCCTGCGCTGGAAATGCGGCGCTGCCTTTCATCCGATCGGTGCCCTCATGAAATTTTCAGTTCAACTACCCACTGACCGAGTCGAACAACTCGAAGAATTCACTCACGCCGATGCAATTGCCGAACTCGCTCTCGCCATCGAGACTGCGGGCTTCGATGCCTGTTATGTCACAGAGCACCCCTTCCCGGCCGATGAATGGCTCGATGCCAGTGGCCACCATGCACTCGACCCCTTCGTAGCGCTCTCGGCAGCCGCAATGGTGACGCGTCGCCTTCGGCTGCATACGAACCTGATCGTCTTGCCCTATCGCAATCCCTTCTTGACGGCTAAATCCATCGCGAGCCTCGATGCCCTCTCGGGTGGCCGCGTGATCATGGGAGTCGGGGCTGGCTATCTTGAGGGAGAATATGCGGCACTAGGGGCCGATTTCGAAAGCCGTAATGCCAGCACTGACGACGCGATAGCGGCCATGCAGGCGGCCTGGACTGGCCAGAGCGTGCAGCGTGGCGGTGAGCGCTACAACGCGGTTGGCAACACTGCATTGCCTCGACCGGTACAACAACCTCACCCCCCACTTTGGGTAGGCGGAAATAGTCGCACGGCCATTCGGAGGGCGGCAGCGCGCGCCCAAGGCTGGAGTCCCTTCCCGCTCCCGGCCAGCCACGCCGGGCTCGTCCACACGTCAGCTATCGAGACCCACGCCGACCTCGCGGACAAAATCGATTATCTAGACCGCTACACCGATGAGATCGGCCGCGACACCCGAGTCGAGATCAATTTCGTTCCCTTTGGTCATGGCATGAATTCAAAGCAGGCCTTTGACTACCCGGGTTTTCGTGAAGAGATCGCTGAGCTCGAAGCGCTCGGGGTCGACTGGCTAAGTATTGGCGTACCTGGCGACGACCGCGCCAGCTATATCGAAAACATCCAACAATTTGGCGCTGAGGTAATCGCATGAAAGCCCTCCAGATCAAGAAGGTGACCCGCGTCATCGGCGCCGAGATCAGCGGCGTTTCGCTCAAGGAGTCGCTCCAACCCGAGGATCGCGCCGCGATCGAAGCCGCCCTGGTCGAGCATCACGTGCTCTTTTTTCGCGATCAGGACATTACGCCCGAAGAGCAGGTGGAATTCTCACGTCAGTTCGGAGATCTGAGCACACCACCATTCACCCCAAAATACAGCCAGAGCCCCGACTACATTATCCTCGATCAGATCACCCCTGAAGGTGAAGGCGCTGACAATTGGCATAGCGACAACACATTCATGGCCGAACCCCCTCTGGGCTCGATCCTGAAGGCAGTGCTCTTGCCGGAAATCGGCGGTGATACCTGCTTCGCGAATATGGTGGCGGCCTATGAGGATTTATCGGAGCCGATTCGAGCAATGCTCGACGGTCTGGAAGCCGAGCATGACATTACCAAGCCTCTGCAAAAGGCGATCGATGCCGGGCATAGTGAAGTCACGCTGAGCGAGGTTCAGGCGAAGTGGCCACCGGTTCAACACCCTGTTGTGCGCACCCACCCAGTGACAGGGAAAAAAGCGCTTTTCGTCAACGGAAACTCGACCACACGTCTACTCGGGCTCTCTCCACGCGAGAATCAACTTTTGTTGCCCTTTTTGATCGATCACGTGCGCTCACCGGCCTTTCAATGTCGCTTTCGCTGGGACCAAAACTCTATCGCGTTCTGGGATAATCGTTCGACGCAACACTATGCCGTTCCCGATTACAGAGAGCGACGCGTTATGCATCGCGTGACCTTAGCCGGTGACCGACCGGCCTGAGTCAAAGTTTCTCTTCCCCCTAATTCCACCACCCACATTCCAAGCAGGAGTTCTCATGAACGAAGCCAAAACCGACGAGGCCGAAACCACGCCCGCAGTGCGCTTCCGCCATGCCGATGAGGAGAAATGGCATGAAGTTCGCGCGCTCGAAGCAAATGGCAAACGCATCTCTGTCTTCGAAAAATGGCTGGAGTTCACGCCCAAGATGCTCTCACTGTATGCGAAATGGGATCCGGGCATGATGATTCACAGGCACGGCCATAATGGCGATCACATCCTCTTTGTCCTGGCGGGCGAGATGATGTGCGGCGACGTCAAATGCACCCAAGGGATGCACATCACCCTCGAACACGGCGCGGCCTTTGGGCCCTTTACCGCCGGCCCTGAAGGAGTCGAGCTCTTCGAGGTCATGATCGGCGATCCGCGGTCGTGGCCCGCGGACCCCGAGGGATTTGAGGCGCTCCTCAAAGAACGCAAAACGAGGAAGCTGCCAAATCCGCCTATCGATCTACCCGTCTGGCTCGAGGACACACGGAGCTAATGCCCCCCCCTTCATTGCGTACGCCCACCCGGCGCTCTCTCTCCATCAACTAGTCCCTTAAGGAGTGTTTCCCCATGCGAGATGGATTCAAAATCTTCGATGCCGACGCCCATGTCGTCGAGCCGAAAAACCTCTGGGAGCGTTTTCTTGACAAGCGCTATCAATCCCGCGTCTCGTGGCAGCAACCCTTCGAGGGGATGGATCGCTTTCGGCCCGCTACCGTCGACGGCCGCTATACCCAGAGCCACAAGACTCTCTACGGGCGCCAGCAAGAAGCTGTCCGATGGACCACCGAGTCGATGGTCGAAAAGTACGGTGATGTAGTGAATCGGGGCTTCGATGGCGCAAGCGTTGCTGAATCTCTCAGCGTTGAAGGGGTCGACCTCGCTGTGCTCTATGGCCCCGGCTACGACATGTGGCTCGATGGGATCGATCCCGACCTTCAAGCGGGCATGGCCCGTGCCTACAATCGATGGGCCGAGGAGATGCGCGAGACCTCTGGCGGTCGCGTACTCGCCGCAGGGCCGGTCCCGCTCAACGACATCACCCGAGCGGTGGAAGAGGTCCGCTACGCCCACGAGCATCTCGGAACTCGCTGCTTCTGGGCCCGGCCGAACCCCTTCAACCAACGCACCTTGGGAGACCGCTACTACGACCCCCTCTGGGAAGTCTTGCAGGATCTAGACGTATCCTTCGCGACACACGAATTTATGGGACTGGCCGGCACTTCGGCCGGTGGCGAGCGATTCTCCTCCTTCGTGGAGTGGCATGCCTGCGTACACCAGATGGAAGCCCAGATGGCAATGCTCGCGATGATCATCAATGGCGTGTACGAGCGCTTCCCACGGTTGCGGGTGGCGTATATGGAAGCCGGTTCTGCCTGGCTGCCCTCCTGGCTGCATCGCATAGAAGAGCACGTTGAATTAGCGGGATGGCTCGAGGCTCCTGAATGCACGAAGGAGCCAGTCGAGTACTTCAAGCAGAACTGCTGGGTCACTACTGAATGCGATGAAGAGCTTGTTTATCACGTCATCGACGAGATGGGTGACGATCGCATCCTCTTCGAAACCGATTACCCACATCCGGACTCGAAGTTTCCCAATGCTGTGACGACTTTCCTCGGCCAGAAGCGACTCAGCGACCAAAGCAAACGAAAGATCCTTTGGGATAATGCAATCGATTTCTACCGCTTCCCGGAGTCGCATTTACCAACGAAATTCGAAGAGGCCAACACCGCGCCTTGATCCAGCAGGAGGGTTACGCATGACCGGTACGACCTATAAAGTTCCCCCGATTCCGCTCGACGAGGCGCACACCACCTACGTTGACGCTGGCCCGCTCCGTATCGGCGTTGAATACCGATTGCTCGACGACGCGGAATTGGCGGCGAATTACGAAGGCGACGAGATGGTAGAGATCCAGGATGCCCTCAACGGAGCCGATGTGCAGGATAACGGCGCATCGATTCATATCCTGGGCCGTGAAGATGGCCATGAGTATTTGCGCTTCGATCTCTTCGAGCAGGGCCCGCACTACCACTACATTGATCTCGGCGGCGAAGAGCAGACAATTGTCGACTACGACCGCGTCGCACTAGGCGAGATGTTGCCCTGGGCACTGGTCCAACTTCGGGACCGCATCGTCCCCATGCTCGAACACGCCGGCGGAGAAAAACTCGCAAGCGCGGTCGAGGCACATGCGGCACAGCTTCACGCATCACTCCCCGAAGTCGAGCGACTCGTCAAAGCGGCGCAGGCCGAATTAGCTAATGCCAAAGGCGAGTGAGAGCTGTCCCAACTGCCTGCCCGACCAAAGGAGTCAACTCTATGGCCAAGCCCAAATTGCCGCCCTCCAAGCCTCCGACCGTGCTGCTCTACGATCGTATTGATTGGGATAATCGGACAGGCGCCAAGCCGGCCGTTGCCCCACCCAAGGAACTCATCGAGCAAGCCGAGCTGAGCGGCGCAAGGCGCAAGAAGATCGTTGAAGGCGAAGCCGGCTTCTTCATGAATCGCTCGGTGCTACCCGCTGGCTTTCGCGTGCCACCCCATCACCATACACATGACGAGATATTGGTCATTCTCAAGGGCGGGTGTCAATTCGACGATAACTTGGCGACATTGGGTGCGGATGATTCGATTGTCATTCACGCCAATTATAGATACGGCTTTACGTGCGGACCCGAGGGCATGGAGTTCCTGACTATTCGACTAGGTGAGGCGGGCGTCACCCTTTAGTTGCGTCAGGAACTGTTCCGCAGAACCTGGCCCGCCCTCTCGCCGGTAAGCTCGCCCTCGGACACGATCACACTTCCGTTGCAAATCGTGGCACGGTACCCCTGGGACTTCTGAATCAGCCGCGGCACGCCACCCGGAAAGTCGTTCACCAACGCGGGGTGTGCCTCCGCCACGACGTCAGTATTGATCACATTGACATCGGCTCGCATACCCACCGCCAGCGTTCCTCGATCGCTCAGGCCTAGGATACGGGCCTGCGCGCTGGTCAGCATCCGAACCGTCTCCGCCAAACTAAAGGTGCCCTTCTCGCGATACCAATGCGAAAGCATGAAGGTCGGCCAGCCGGCATCGATAATTTGCGTGAGATGTGCTCCCGCATCACCAAGGCTCGGCAATACCCAATCGTTCTGGAGGAACCTTTCAACAGCTGCGTAGTCGTGATTGAAGAAGCGGACATGAAAGAGTGCCTCGCCATTACTTTCGTCCATGGTTCGCAGCCAGGTCTCTGCGGGGTGTTCGCCCGCAGCCTTCGCAAGGGCGGGCAGGCTTTCGCTTTGGTCGTTATCGTAAACAGGGGCTTCCCCATGACCCAGCGAAAAGAAGTTGGGCGCAAACAGGTCGATCAACTTTGATTGCTTGGCTTCCCCCACCAGCTTTTGCCGAGTCTGATCGTCTCGAATGGCTGCGAGGCGATCCTCGAATTCGAGCTCGACGAGCTCTCGCCATGCAGGCGTCATAGACCCGGGAACGAATGTATCGGGCGGCAGGACCATAATATTGGTCTTAAGACCCGACAGGAACCCACCCGAGCGCGGCAAGGTCAAGGCGGTCACATCCAACCCCTCGGCTCGCATCCCCTCCACGTGCTCTGCATACGCATTCGCTTTGCCATCGGGACCGGGCACATGGGGCGCGGTGAATATGGCACGGGTGTTGGCCGCTGCTGCTTGTTCGCGGAGGATTTCCATCTCGGACTCAAATCTCGAGTACTCAAGAACGTTTTGCACTAGGCCGTTGTTCTCACCGAGTGCCTTGGCGATAGCGACCATTTCGTCGGTCTTGGCGAAAGTACCAGGGATGCTTCGTCCGTCTGGCATTCGGTGGGCCAGAAGTCGGCTGCTCGAGAAGCCAACCGCGCCCTCTGCCACCGATTTCCCGACCAACTCCGCCATTTCTTCGATCTCATTCTTCGTAGGATCCTCATCGACAGCACGATCACCCATCACGTAGGTTCGGATCGCACAATGCCCGACCAACCCAGCGACATTAATCGCCGGAGCAAGCCGTTCGAGGGAATCGAGATATTCGCCGTAGCTTTCCCAATCCCAGGGCAAGCCATCAAGGATGGTTTTACTCGGAATATCCTCGACCGATTCCATCATGCCCGCCAGCACTTGGCGATCTTCGGGCTTACAGGGCGCAAACGTAACACCGCAATTACCCAAGAGCGCAGTTGTCACACCGTGCCAGACGACAGGCGTAAGTGCAGGATCCCAACCTACCTGCGCATCAAGGTGAGTATGAAGATCGATGAACCCCGGCGTCACCGCATGGCCTTCGGCATCGATCTCGCGCGCCGCCTCGCCCTCGACTACTCCCATCGCCACAATGGTGTCACCGGCAATCGCCACATCTCCAATGAACGGATCGCTGCCCGTTCCGTCAACGATGAGGCCTTGCCGAATAATCAGATCGTAAATCATGTGTTCTCCTGGGTCTGCGATATCTGGGGTGGGGCAAGCGAGAGTTGCAAAGGGTCGGGCCGTGCACCACAAATAGTGTTCGGCCGAGCTATGCAGGATAGGACATTCAAGCGATTTTGAAGCCCCAAGACTGCCCATGGGCTTCAGGCCCGAAGAAGCTTAAATGATCCCCCCCGAGCCGCAGCCCTTCGGCGTCCCGCTCTTCCCTCGACGGCCTGCTAGGGTACGCACCATTCATGGCCAGAATCGCCCCGCATATCCCCTTCGCTCCCAAGAAGCTCCCGTTCTTTTATGGCTGGGTGGTCGTTGGGGCGGCAACTTTTGGCATCGTGATGAGCATCCCCGGGCAGACGATGGGGGTGAGCGTTTTTACCGATCACCTGATCCAAGCAACCGGTCTCACCCGCCTCGAACTCACCTACACCTACTTGATCGGGACTCTTGCCAGCAGTCTCTTATTGCCGAGAGGCGGACTCTTCCTCGATAAACATGGGTCACGATTTACCGCCGCAGTGGCATGTGTGCTCGTCGCCGCCACGCTTTGCGCCATGACACAACTCGATACACTCGCCCTGATCTTCGCCGAGCAGGGGGGCTTCACGGAACCATCATTGGTCGCGGCTGTTCTCCTCACATTTGGCTTCATGATGCTCCGCTTCAGCGGGCAGGGAATGCTCACAATCGCCTCCCGCACCATGATGGCGAAGTGGTTCGAGCGTAGGCGTGGGTTCGTGTCCGGCCTCTCAGGGGTATTTGTTTCGGGTGGGTTTGCCATTGCGCCGGTATTTCTTCAGTGGCTGATCGATCTCGCGAACTGGCGGAACGCGTGGCTCATCTTGGCGGCACTTGTTGGGCTTGGAATGAGCGCGATCGCCCTATTCTTCTACCGGGAGGATCCGGAGGAGTGCGGGCTCAGGATGGACGGCGACGCCCCGGCCGAGAAGGGATCGGGTACGAACCGGGGCGACGACGGATCGGACCCGCTGAGCCTCGACGAGGAGCCCAGCTATACCCGCGCTGAAGCCCTGCGCACTGCGCGCTTCTGGTACGTCACCCTTGCACTCACTTTGCAAGCGATGGTATTCACCGGCGTCACGTTTCACATTATGGACATTGGAGTCGATACTGGCATTGGCGGCCGCGAAGCCGTACGCGTCTTCATTCCCAACGCGATCGTGAGCACAAGCGTTGGGATGCTCGCGGGCTGGCTGGCGGACCGAGTGCCAGTCCGAACCCTGGTGCTCGCGTTCATGAGCTTTCAGATCATCGCCTACATCGGCGCCGGCCGACTCGGTGAGCCGGTCTTCATGGTGATGATGATCGTGGGGTGGGGGTGCGCGGGCGGGCTCTTCGCAACTCTGATGAACGTCGCAATGCCGAATTTCTTCGGCCGCAAACATCTCGGCGCCATTTCAAGTGTCCAAATGAGCTGCATGGTGGCCGGCAGCGCTCTGGGGCCCGCCATGCTGGCCGCAGCCAAGACTTACCTCGGCTCCTACAGGGTGGGCTTGCTCTGGAGTTGTGCGCTCTCCGCCGGAGTTTTCCTCTTCGCTCTACTGGCGCCATCTCCCCAACCCCGACGCAACTGATGCTCTCCGCGACGGGGCGCTCGTCAGAGATCTAACCTAGGGCCCCTAGCCAGCAGTTCTCACCGAAAAAGCAGAATCTCTTGCCCTCGGCCCTGATTCGCAGCCGACCCCGCCGTGGCCAGAAATAGGGGGGCTCACAGAACTTGCTGTAGCCCCTTTTCTCCTTCGGTCGAGTCGGTCCTTCCCAGTGGCCGACGCCCGCTTATATTGGAGATGCGGCCATCCCAGATCGAGCAACTTGCAGCGAGCGCGATGTTCGTGGTAAGACTCGACTCCTTCCCGGGGAATTCCAAGAGGACGAGCGAAATGACCGAGAGCTATTTCAGCGAAGAGCAAGTCGCCACTTGGAGAGAAGAAGGGGCGGTTCTGTTGCCTTCCTTCTTCACGCCGGACGAAATTGCGCCGTGCCTCGGCGACATGAAAAAGGTCTATCAAGACCGCGGCCCGGCTACGGGGGGCTCCCAAGCGCTCGAAGTTGAACGCGACGGTGCGGTGGGGACGTTCGCTCTTGATCAGTTCAAAAACTTCGATGACATGCCTTTCGATTGCTCACCGGCGCTCAACTTGCTCGGCCTGCATCCCCAACTCATGGCTTTTGCCAAGGCCGCACTCGGAAGCGATTCCGTCCATCTCTATCAATCCCATGCGTGGGCAAAGTTCACCGGCGAAGCCGACTATGAGCAAAACTTTCACTGCGACTACAAGAACCACACGCTGACAGTGCCGTCCGACGACGTGCGCCTACGAACGATCAACTTCATGATTTACCTCACCGATGTCAGCGATGCACTCGGCGCCGTGCATTACGTGCCGCAGTCGGCGAGCAACGCCATCACAGGGCCGAATCGTCCGATGTTTCTTGAAGGAGATTCGGACACTCAATTCGCACTCAAGGCTGTAGAGAAATCGGGTGCAGCGCCCGTCGGATCGATTTTTGCCTATGGCATCGACGTCTATCACCGGGGTACAAATCTCACCGAAGTTGACGGCTCGCGATATACGCTCACCGCAAGCTACAAGAGCGCGGGCAACGACATGATCGGCTGGTCCGCCTGGCCTTTTAGCTTCCTCAAACCATGGCATTTGATCTTCGACAACGCGACGCCGGATCAACTTGCCTGCATCGGCGTGCCGAGACCGGGAGATACATTCTGGACCGCCCGCACCCTCGAACGTTCACAGCAACGCTGGCCTGACTGGGACCTCACGCCCTACCGTAAGGCACTCTCCCCACGGCGCTCTCCCTAGGCATTCAGTAGAACGCCCATATCCGAACGCCGGGCAGACGCCCCTGGCCCACTAGTCGATGGTGATTCTTCGCTCAAAGACGAATTCGTTGGGCAGGTACGAGATGCCGTGCCCGTCGCCCAGATCGGGCTGGGGCGGACGGGCTGATTGAATCAGAAACCAACCGTCCTCGAGGGCTCCGAGGCCCGTCGCATACGGCGGCTCAGTCGCGGGAAGCGAGGGGCCCTGGCCCTTCGCCCCGTCATGAAAAGCCCAGCCAATGGTGGGGGTATCGAGAGCCCCTTCGGCGAGCCATAGATAGAGAATTTGCTGGCGCTCCATCAGTCCCCCGCTCGGGAAAGGCGTGCGCGGCCCTCGATTCGGGTGTGGTAGTAGTCGACGTCAAAGCCGTCGTCACCCGAGAGATAACGCCAGAGCCGTGCACGCTGCATCTGCTCGTAGCGTGCTTCATGTCCCTGCTGCCAGGGCTGCATCTTCCTCAGAATTTCCGCGACACTGTCGAAACGCCTGTGCGCAAAAGTGT
Source organism: Myxococcota bacterium (assembly GCA_029243605.1). Taxonomy (GTDB): domain Bacteria; phylum Myxococcota_A; class UBA9160; order UBA9160; family UBA4427; genus JAZXM01. Next base: position 29,174 of record JAQWRT010000028.1, on the reverse strand, counting down.
GGTCCCGGGCATCGTTATGCAGCCCTTTGAAATCCAACGTATTCCATAACCGGACCTGGGGTACGCGGGGATTCAGCCGAATCTTGTAGAGCCAGCGATCGTTGAGGCCGGGGTTGGGCTGGCCGGCGTGCCACAATCCCTGATGGCAGACCATCAGGGTACCCGCTGGCCCGCTGAACTGTTCTTCGCCGAGAATGTGTTGGTAGCGAGAGACTCCCTCGGCGCGGACCCTGCGCAAATGGCTGCCCGGCACCATGCGAGTGCCCCCCTCCCCCGCCTTCACTTCGGCGGGGTAGTAGAAGATCTGAATATCGAAAGCCGGGTCGGCATTGTCGATCACTGCATCCACGTGGAGGTGCTGCTTGTAGCCGCTCCCGGCAGGCAGACGATGAACGAAGTCGTGGTCAAAGAGCGGATTATCGCCGACGAGCGAGCGGATAATACCCCCCACGGCGGGAAGACGGAGGAACTCCCCGATCCCAGAGGGCGCGAGGTAGCACTCAGCGAGGGGTGTCAGGGATTCTGGATGCACGACCGAGTTGCCTTCCGGCGGCAGTCCGACGGCCTGCCGGAGTTTGATTTTCTCGAGTTCACCGAGTTCTTCGAGCATGCGCTGGCCTAGATCCCCAGGAACCAGTGCGTCGAAGCGAAGGAAACCTTCAGCAACGAAACGCGCCATCTCCGCGGTAGTCAGTCGGTGGTCATCGGCCGGCATGCGTATCTCCTGAAAATGCCCTGCTCGCCGCCCAAGCCGGCCCACCACAGGACTCCCAATAGCCACTGAACATAACACCCCTCCCCGGACGTTGTTCTGGAAGACAACCCGACCAAAAAAATGCTTCTGTCCCGACCTGGGCATGGGGCTTCCGACTACAAGGTGTGAGGCAGTTCACAGAAAGATCAAATGACTTCTTCCACGATGGGGCCATGCCAAAAAAAAACGAGGACTTCCCTTCTGCGCCACCCAACGCGTCCCTAGTGGATTCTGGGCAACCACCACTCTGGAGGAAATCACCGATGTATCGCTCAATCCTACGGCGATCCAATTTAGTTTGCCTCTGCGCCTCGAAACCGAATATCGGAAAGAGTCGGGCACCCGCCATGGTTTTCGTGCTCTCATGGTTGACCATTCTGCTCGCCCTGCCGACTCTGCCAGTCAAGGCGGCGAGCTTCGATGGTTACACGGACAAGACAACCCCGACAGAGGAAATCAAGCGAGCCGATGAGAAACCGAGCCCGAAGACAGTCGAAACCGCCGATGGTCCCTGGCAGGAAATCAGTGCTCAGCCCGAGGCAGAAACAAAGCCGTATGCTGCATCGGGCCTCATCACCAAACCGTTGATCGATTCCGCTGTGAAACCGAAGAGCGTGCATTCGGAGACGTTCCAGACACCCTTTGGGCCCTTCACCCTCGAGTACGAACTAGTCGATGGAGTTGCGTACGTCCAGGGGGATATCATCGTCAACCTCGACAAGATGAGGCGACACTCGGCGGAAACCATGAAAAGTTATGGCCACACCCCGCCGGGAAGCGCCGGCTATGCCACAACCGTCTCGGGGCTGGCGGCCGTAGCCAGCAGGGAGGAACTCTGGCCTAACGCCAATGTGCCTTTCGTCATCGATCAGAACCTGCCGAACCCCGGTCGGGTCCAAGCCGCCATTGCCCATTGGCAGGCCAACACCCCACTCCGGTTCGTCCCCCGCAGCCGAGAGGACGACTTTATCGTTTTCGTGCCCGATGATGATCGGTGCGCGTCTGCAGTAGGCCGTGACGGAGGGCGCCAGGAGATCATGTTGGCCCCCGCGCCGACGGCCACGGTCCCGGGCTGTGGCCAACTGGAGGTCATCCACGAGATCGGCCACGCCGTAGGACTCTTCCATGAGCAGTCTAGGGAAGATCGAGATGAGTACGTCGTCATCGATCTCAGCAACGTCCCTTGGGACGAAGAACACAACTTCGCCAAGTACTCAGACGACACGTTCCTCTGGTGGGGCGGTCATGATGGTCAAGACCTCGGCCCTTACGATTTCGCCTCCAGCATGCACTACCCATCCATAGCTTTTGCACAGGACCCCAGTCGGCCGACAATCCGGAGACGAAACGGTTGTTCAGGCGCAAATTGCCTAATCCCACGGAATACCACCGGTTTGAGCACCAACGACAAGCGCTACGTCCACGAACTCTACTGTCCCCTGATTGGCTGGAACAACAACCGGTGCGCAACTTACTTGGATCCTGCTGAAGGCCCCACGTTCAGGATTGTAGTGAGAGACGTCGCTGAAAAATGCCTCGATGTCACGTCCGGATCCCTGTCTCCGATGGCCCAAGTCAACGCTTACACTTGCCATACCGGCAACAATCAACTCTGGCAGCTTCAGCCTGATCCACTGGGAACGGGTTCCTTCTACATCCGCGCCAAGCACAGTGGTCTGTGCCTAGACGTACCCAATGGGAGTACAGGCTTTGTGCCTCTGCAGCAGCACGCTTGCCACGGCGGCAGCAACCAGAAGTTTATTCTGGCCGATGTCAGCTCCCTCTCGCGCGGTTCGGGAGATTACAGCAACCGGTGGCATCCCGAATTTCTGGTAAAGCCACTGCACAGCAGGATGTGCCTCGGGAAGAACTGGCGGAACCAGATAATCCAGACTGACTGCAGAAGCCTATCGGCTAAATCGTTTCGATTGGAGGTCCGAGAATTCCCCTTCGAATTGTGGGATATCGCTTCAGTGGACAACGGCCAGTGCATCGACGTCCCGGGTGGGCGTGCTGGAAGTGCAGCTCTGCAAACCTGGACGTGTCACGGCGGCGAGAGCCAGGCTTTCAAGTTCCTGCCCCGCCCGAACGGGACCTTCGCGCTCCAGAACAAGGCCAGCGGTGAGTGCGTGAGTATGAGCCCGCGAGGGGACGTGGAGCAGTCGTCTTGTGGCTCTCCTGGCATAGGGACATCGGAGAATCGGTTCTGGATCAACGTGGATCATTCGGGTGAATTCGATATCCGGGGAGGCTACCCCATGAACTGTATTGGGGCCTTCGGCGCAACAGATCTCGATATGGCGGGATGCGATTGGCAGCGCGACTTCGATTCGTGGCAGTTGATTCCACGAAAATAGTTTCGGAGTCCGGGGCCCTCGCTCCAGGGGAAAGCGGAGCGAGGGCCCCGGGCACCATTCGCGCGGTCGACTGCACCGACCTGGATCGCCCGACCCTAGGCCGAGGGTTCGAAGAGTTTCTCGCCGAGGTGCGCTTCCGGAGCAACCGCGATTTCCGTTTTAAAGAGCAAGTTTCAAAGCGTACCGGTCACCTGGATCCTTCCGGGGGGCATTCGCCCTAGCAGGTTCGCCAACCGAGCCGCGATATCGCCCTCCCCCCATACCCATAAGGGGCCCTCGAGACCCCAGGGATTCGACCCGTCACGGGCTCCCCTAGGGCTTTAGCGTAACGCCCATACTCGGACGTTGTGCCAAAAGCGAGCATGAATGGCCTATCCCCGACGAGGGTTCCAACCTGTGACCCGCTTCACAGCGTAGGAGACGCCCCTGGTAGACACTCGGGTTCATGACATCAGTACAGGGGAGTCGGCACAAGGAGTGCCCGTGAGTCCCCTCACTCGAACGGAGATTCTCATGCGCCCTCTAATCGCCATCGTCGCCCTTTTTGCCCTCACTCCGGTCATGGGCTGTTTCGTCACCGATAGCTTTTCAACGCCTCCCCAGCCCATGGACCTCAACCCCTGGCCCGAAGACGTCTGCGTTCCCAGCCAGGGAGGGGTGGAACTGATCCAGAAGGAACTTCGGTGCTTTCAGGGAGAGGCCGAGCACTCGGGCAATTGCGATCAATCCGGTGCCAACTGCGAGTCAGGCTGTTTGTTCGTCTTGATCACGGAAGAGTCCGCCGGCGGAGACCAAGCCCTGGTCCGTGTCAATCGCGATGAATTCGTTCCCGAAGGACACTCCCAGATCGCAGAGGTCGCCTTGAGATCGACTCCCACCAGCTCCGAGAAAGACAGTATGAACCTCTACCGAATCTACCGAGGGGCGAGCGATTTCTATAAGCCTCAAATAAACCTCGCCAATATAAGAGTATCGCCGACCTGCCCCTAGAACCCGAACTCACACCTCTTCATTCAGGAGAATTTCGTCATGACCGCCCAAATCCTCTCACTTCTGATCTCTATCTTGGCAACCGGACTGGCTGGCTCCAGCCTTGCGGAAACCTACGAAACCAAGGGGGGCTTCAGCCAGCCCTCTAAGGCCTTCGATTCTTCCGAGTTGTCCCAAAAAGCAAACGATGCCAGCTACGACGACTTCGCCGGCATGGGGATCGCGTACGAAAACCTGTCCAAGCCGGCGCCTGTCGCACCTGCGGGCACCTGCGCAATGCGCTGCGGAGGGCCTTCTGACGCGCAATGCTTCTGTGACGACGCGTGCAAGGCCTACGGCGACTGCTGCGCGGACAAGGTCGAAGTCTGCGACGACTACACGATGGAGTTGCGCGGAGCAGGCCAGAATGGCCAGTCGGTCACAATCACCGACTTGGATGGCCACGCTGATCCGGCTCCCGATGCCGGCCTGGAAAAAAGACTCAGGGCGTGGCGAAACTTCATCATGCTCCTGGCCCGAATCGGAGACTGGAGCCAGGGTTCCCTGGGCTTGAACGGTCTCTACGATGGCCGGGTGTCCGGGGGCGTGGGCGGTTCCACAAAGGCAGCCCTAGATCTGGTTCACGCAAACGGGGACGTCAGCGGGTATGGGTTTGCCTTGCAACGCAATCTCGTGATTGACGCGGGCTACTGGTGTGGAGGCGCCATCGATGTGCCTGTCAGCATGCTCCCGGTGAAAGCTTCCCAAGGCAGGAGTAATTTCTCCGCCACAGGAAACCTGACGCGAAACCTCCTGGTCGCCGGATTTCTCCCGGTGCAGGCGACGATCGGTTACGACCTGGAATTGGACCCAAACAACCTTGAAACCCTGACTACGGAGCTTTTCCTCGACCTCCCCTGGCCCTGCTCGGACACGAGGCTCTCGGGCATTTTTCATCGCAGGCCGCTCTAGCCAAGCGCCTCCTAATATCCAGCCGGCCCTGTTTTTTTGCGCCTGTAGAGCAGCTACGTCAAAGCTTCCAGGATCAAGTGGGCCGACTCGATGATACGTTGATCACGTGGACGCAGATCCGGTTCGAAAGACTTACCGGTCAAGCTCTGCAAACCAACGATATAGCGAACGGCAATTTCATTGCTTTGCTCCGTTGAAAACTGCATGTCTGCATTCTTGACCATGCCACGGGCAAATTCTTTTGAAAAAGAAACCGGTTTTCCATCTCGTTCCATCACCGAGCCATTATCGGTCAGTTTCCAGAAACGGGACGAATCCATAGTGTAAAGTTCATCGGCCGACACGATTTGGTTCGCCGTGTTGATACCGTGCTCTGTTTTGGTATCGACCAGAACCATGCCTTTCACACGCAGATATTGTGACACTGTGCCGAAAGCCATAAGCGATGCGTTGCGAAGATTCTGGTACTGGCCTGACGTGCAAACTCCATTCTCGATCAAATAGGCTGGGTCGATAGTTCGGTCAACTTTCTCCTTGGTTGAAGGAGTGTCCATAAGGTAGGGGAGTTTGCCATTCGGGCTGAGTGAATTGACATCGATTTCATGCCCGGCATATTCAAATGCGGACATTCCCTCCTCTTTTGCTTTCAGCCAATGCTGAAATAAAGAAGTCGATGTCGAACTTTCGGCCATGTACATGCGCATGACATTTTCAACCATCAGCAGATTGAGATTTTCTGCGGGAATGACCGTTGAAGATGGCAGCAAGCCCTCAACCTCGAATTGGGATGATCCCAGGGTGTCTTTCACAAGACCGAGCATGTGGTCATGGTTTTGGGCTAAAACTTGATCCTTGAAGGGAATGGCGCCTCGGTTGACGTCGTGCGTGGAAATACGGTTCCCACGAAACATTAAACGAATAGGCACCCCGTCCCTTGTTTTCAGACTGTCGCTAAAAACCGAATCCGATACTTTCCCGTCCAGCACGGTGGCGCCGGTGAGCTTCGCAATTTCATTGTCACCGATGATTTGCTTGATCGTCCTGCCCTCATTTACACGCGCCCCATAATCACTCACAAGTTCTTTGATTTCATTGTCCGTAAGCATGTGGTTCTCCAAAATGATCGCAGAATATATCTTTCCAGGCTCTTTTCCTCTCGCCCGCCCACGCAAGATAAAATTGACTCGCTGAATCGTCAACTGCGACCCGAATCTACGCTTTGCGAACCTGTCCAGCGCGATCCTGCCTTCGGCGTATTTGCGGAATTCCAATGAGTATGACCCAACATGGGCCGGAGCCAATTGCTCGCTCATTGCCGTCCACAACAACAGCAACCCGATTCCCAACACGATCTTCCCCGCTGAAATGGGCCAAGCCTGGCGGGATGCTGCGGGCATGGTGACAGTCCCCGAACCCACTACCGGACTGCTCCTCGGCCTCGGTCTCGTGGTTCTTGCGATGAGGCGGCGAGATTGAGTTGAGGATCTGTGTCAACTCTCTTCTGCCTGTCTTTACGAGACCTCGATCCCGCTTGTCGAATGAGACCTCTAGATCAAGGGAACAGTGGCCTTGCCGCGCGGCAACAAGCCGAGTGGACCGGGATAGACCGAGAGACGACCCGCCGGCTCCACCATTTTTTTCTTGATTCCAGCCACTTCCGACGCCGCAAACACACTCGGGGAAACTCGGGGGCAAGCCGGGCCTCCATGGCGGCGTAATCGGGCTGGGTTCTCCGCCCGCCACGGGGCTCCCGTAGGGATTTAACATAAGGCCCATACTCGGACGCTGTGCCGGAATCCAGCTTGAATGTCCTATCCCCTACGCCATGCTGGTCGTGATCCCCCTTGACCTCTGGGCCGCGAGCCATTGCTGGTTGGCCGCCTCGTGAGGGTTCCCACCCTACGACTGTGCAACGCCCATCAGGTAGTCAAGTTTGTCGAGCTTTGATCTCTCTCCGATTGTTCCCTCTCCGCTCACCGGTGTCTCTCGTAAGCTCCTCAGCGCCATCTCGACTTTTGTTTGCGACCCCTTGTCCCAATCCGGAACTTCATAGGCTCGCGGGAATTCTTGTATCGATTGAATCTTGTCCTGTAATGCGTTGGCGGCTTCTAGATCCTCTGGACCATTGGGAATGATGAAAGTCCGAAAGACGGCCGTCACATAGCGGGTCCCGACGCCTTCGCGCGTAAATGCGAATTCACCGTGACCATATTCGACCGGCCTAAAAACTGAAAAATATTAATTCCAGACCTGCATCGATTAAAATCTATCGCCGGGGTCTGGTTTGACGATTGTCACCGGTCCCGCGTCGAGATCGAATGTACCGATTGAATATAATGTGTCGCGATTCAAGCGGGTCAATTCTTGCCCATCTCGCGGACTGCTCACCTCCCGGAAATGGTAGAATTTGGCAAAGCCAGCAAGCTTTACATAACGATCGGTCAATACGTCGGTATGTGCTCGACCGAAATTGTCGACTGTCACTAGCTTCCCTGCAGTTGCGGCCCAGCGCAGCACAGCCCAAAGCCGCTGGCCAAAAGCATGAAAAATATCTTCATCATCTATTTCTCCTCTTTTGGCTCATCGATCAAATACACACCCGCCCGTGACGGGACCCCCCGTCGGGCTTTACGATAAAGCCCATACTCGGACGTTGTGCGCGGGAAGGCAGCCCCAACTTGCGGCCGTGGCGCCCCTCCAGGGAGTCGAGCGGGGCTCTTCGAGGTGACTCCTGCCCCGAGCAAGGCTTCTCGGGGCCGATAGCGAGTGTACACGATAGGCCTCTGAACTTTCTATCTCCTCAGTACACACGGGAGGACTCTGATGTCCGAAGTTGCAGAGGGAGTAAACTAGCGTAGCCACCTGGCGCGATACCGTGTCGCCGCGCTTCTCTTTGATCTGCTCTTCTTCTTGCCCGATTCTAGGGACGAGAGCCTTCCTTGCGGCATCTGTGCGTGGTGAACGCTTTAGAGCCGGTGAGGTCAACCTCGTTTCGCTGATTTTTCTTGTAGCGGCGGTACTGCACCACGAGAGATCCGGGAAGACTCAAAGGTTCCGATCCCCGGGCGAGAGAATTGTCGGATACACCGAAACCGGAGAGATCGTCAGCCAAATGGCCCGGAGGCAGTGGCTACTCATAATCGTCGTAGGGAGCCTTCTCTTCTCGGTAGAGACGCCCCGCTCAACTGATTTCGTCGAAAGCGAGTCCTGGCTCACCGTAGAGCAGTAGGCGTCTACTGATTCGCCGCGACCGCTCGCAAGCAGTACAAGGGAAATCGCAAACGCGGTACGCAATGATATTTATAAGGTCGTGCGGAATCATTATGTTGGCGATGCGGAACCACCTAAAGCTGATTATCCGACATACGATGCAAGCACTATCATCTACCTGGGCATTCAATGCCGGTACGAGTGACTGTTTAGGTAAGCCATTACTCAGCCAATCAAAAACTAATGCGATACGATTGAAGCCATGAGCGATTTCAGGCAGGATAGCCGCGTCGAAACTGCCATCCGCCCAAGGCCCATGCGCCTCGAATTTCCCCATGATACCGAGGCCCTCGGGATCCCGGGACAGCCCCAGGACCGCCACGGTCTGACTGGAGCCTCACCAATTCTTCTCTATCTGGAGCCCTATCTGATTCAGGTCATGAAGAGGGCCAAGCCCAGCTCCGCAGGCCTGGCGCTCCCCAAACACATGGAGGCATTCAAGCCCCAGGAGGCCTATCACTTCAAGCAGCAGGCGCGCTCGAATCAGATGCTCGCGGAAATCGGATACGAAGGTGTGCGTGAGCTCGCAAGACACACGAAGGGCGAGCACACCGGCCTTCTCGACAAGAAAACGCTGCGCTTCAATGTCGCCTACGGAGACGGCTTCGATGCCTTCACCGCGGTGGTGATAACTGGATGATGCGCAAAGTCGTCATCGGTGTCGTGCTCGTCGCTATTGTCGCGGGGCTCTGGGCCAGTGACGTTCTCAGCCATCTTGCCGACCCCGAGTACATCCGGGAGATGGTTAAAGAGGCAGGTCCTATGGGCCCACTCGTCTTCATTCTTGTTTCGATGGGGCTCTTCGCGATCTTCATGTTCGGCCCGCCGGTATGGGTATCAGGGGCCATCTGGCCACTGCCGACGGCGATCCTCTATTCCTGCATCGCAGCCCTGGCAGCCAGTCTCGTGACGTACGCCCTGGCACGGGCTGGACAGAACTGGGCCCAGAACCACGTGCCGGAAAAACTACGAAGCTACGAGGAGCGGCTCGAGGCGCGTCCGACACTCACGGTGCTGCTACTTAGGCTCTTGCTCTGGGCCAATCCTCTCGTGGATCTTCTGGTCGGCGTATCACAGGCCCCGTTCAGGTCGTATCTCGTGGGCTCACTCCTCGGCCTGATTCCCGTCACCGCAATACATGTGATTGTGAGCAAGAAGGGGGTCGAGTTGGCGGGCGACACACCGAGCTGGGTCTGGGTAGTACTCGGAGCCGGTGCCGTGGCAATTTTCGCGCTACGGCGTTGGCGGCAAAAGCAGGAACCAGAACTCGAAGTCGATCCCGACCAAGAGCCTGCCCCCCCGGCCCGATCCGAGACGGGCCATTAGCCCCACCCCGCGACGGGGCTCCCCTAGGGATCTAAAATGCCGCCCAGGCTCGGACGTTGTGCCAGAACCCAGCCTGAATGCCCTATCCCAACTGGTTCGCGCGTTCGACCCCTCCCGCGGTTCACTCGCAAACGTTGGGCCAGTCGAACAGCCCGTCCTCTACGTCTACGGGAGCAACCATGTCGGGGCCTTCGTAAACGAAGATGTGAAGTCACGCATGCCTCTCTTCGTGAAAGGGCCATTCGAGACTAGCGGCCTGGATGCCGGGCATTGGCTGATCCAAGACGAGGAAGAAACCGTGGTCAACCACCTGATGGAGCATCTTGAGCGAAATCCCGGGGCGGTTGCCCCCGGCCCTCTCCCAAGAGGCCCTGTGTTCACAAGGCGAAAGGACCACTCGCCGCGTCGATTGCGTGCAAGGGGCATCGTACTATCCTGAAGCCATGCCCGAAGCGTGTGACCCCGAGTCGCCTGTCATGACGCGCTCGCTTCGATTCGCGATCGCACTGGCGATCTGCCTGATCACCCTGCTCGGTTATTCCGTGGATACCAACCACGTTCGCGTCGGTGATACTTTTCCCGCCAGGCTGCTCCCGCTCACCATCATGGGCGAGGGAGATCTGGACTTCAACGAGTACGTCGCTGCCGCGCCCGAGGGTCGTGGGCTCGCCGAGTTCTACATGTTTAACCGTGTGGGCGACAGGGTCATCTCTTACTACTCCATCGTCCCGGGTCTCATCAACTTGCCTACTCACTACGCCGCGCGACTCATCGGAGTGGACAACTTTGCCGAGTACCAGCTACTCGGCCGGATCACAGCCACGCTCTGCACAGCGGGGTCGGTCTTCTTCATGGCCTGGATCCTACTTGGCCTATGCAGACAAACCTCTACCGCCATTGTCTTCACGTTGGTCTATGCCTTCGCCACCAGTGCCTGGAGCGTCGCGGCCACCGCGCTATGGCAGCACGGCCCCTCCCTGCTCTTCCTCTGCGCAGCGTTCGCCGGCCTGTGTTCGCGCCATCGACTCGGGGCGCTCTTCGCTGGGCTGATGCTCGGCATGGCGGTCTGGAACCGCCTACCCAATGGTGGCTACGCGCTGATGACCGGCCTCTACTTGGCGCGCTATCGACCCAAGGATCTGTTGGTCTTCCTGGCCGGCGCCAGCGTGCCGGCACTCGGCCTCTTTTCGTACTCCCACAGCCATTGGGGCACTGTCACGGCCTTGGGCGAGGGGCATCAGGTGGCCCTAATGGGAGGCCCTCTACTGAAGAACCTCGCGGGATTGCTCATCAGCCCGAACCGTGGACTCTTTGTCTACTCGCCGGTGCTCTTGTTCTCGCTCCCCATGCTCTACCGGGTGCTAGCAAGGCCGGGGCGCCAACCCCTGCTCTTCGCTTGGTCGCTCGGAGCGCTTGCCATTCTGTTCGCTCACGCGTACTGGACCATCTGGTGGGGCGGCCACTCGTTCGGCTACCGTCTGATCACGGAAACAGTGCCAGTCTTCATCATACTGCTCGCGCTGTCCTACGAGCGCTGGATCACCAAGAGCCGCCTTGCCCTCGCCGGTTTTGCGGTCCTGGCCAGCGCCTCGTTCTACGTACACTTCCTCGGGGCGGTCCACTACCCGGGCAACTGGAATAATTCGCCACGTGACATCGACGATGCCCCCGAGCGCGCGTGGGATTTCCGGGACACGCAGATCGGCCGCCTCGGTGACAAGCTCTTCGAAGCCACCGACGAGGCCGGCCAACCCCACCCCGACACAGACCCAAACTGACGGACCGCGCTCGATGCTGACCTTTTCAAGGGAGCCTCACCGGGGACTCGCGCCGGGCCATCGTGTACGGCGGCAGGAAGATGTCATGTTCAGCGGCTAAAACCCTGACTCGGATGGCTTTCTTCGATCGAAGGACGTTTTCCCTTCGACAAGAACGTGAGCAATCTGCCCGATACTTGCGGATCGGTATAGCCCGGCCACGACGAGGTCTTCTCGATTCGAAAGCCGCTCTCCCGGCGCCGCGAGCTCTTGGGGCTGGGCTTTGACTCCGAGATCCTGGAGCTCCCGACGGGGCTCCCCTAGGGATTTAACTTAACGCTCATGCTCGAAGGCTGTGCCGAAACCCAGCTTGTAGGTCCTATCCCTAAACAGCCTTCCTTCGAGCAGGTCGAGTCGTGCGGAATCTATCCATGCAGAAGTCGATCATCCGATTGCTCCGTTTCGCCGCTGCCGCGTTGCCTCTCGCCGCCGGGGCCCTGCTGGCTGCCGGCGCCTCTTCGCCGGCGATGGCTGCCCCCGGGCCTGTACGGTCGACCCACAGTTGGGTAATCCGGTGGAAGTCGTGCTGCACACGAGCGCCGGCTTCGTGATCCAGGGCGGTGGCTACACCTACCACTCGGCGACCGACACATTCTCCAGCATCGTGAGAGACCCCGCCGTGGTCAATGAACCGGGCTCATCCAACATCGCTGGCACCATCTGGATGGTGTGACTCGGTGGCGCTGTCAATAACGCGACAATCGAGTTCTTCATCAACCTCCAAGACAACAGCTTCCTGGCTACCGTGGACGAGGGTTTCACTGTGCTCGGCGAAGTCGTCGCTTCGGGGATGACGGTCGCCGACGATATCGATGCGCTGCCGACGATCCACGGGCGTTGGTCGCTCAAGGGCGAACTGCGTGAGGTGTTCCTCCATAGCGTGCCCAGTGAGCCCCTGAGTGGGTACGGTTGTTTCGATCCCGAGGCGGTTCCTGAATTTGGCGAGCGGGCTCGACTCGAAGCCTGGTCAACGAAGCGGTGACCAACTGGTTCTACCGCCTGCGGTGGGTGAATCAGCGAGACAAGTTGGCCTCGGGAGGGCAGCTCGTCGCCAAGACCGAAACTAGACTGCGAGCACTCGCTTGCGCCAAGATCAACTTGCAAACTCACCAGGGCAATCGGGGGGCGGTGGAATTCTGGTGGTCGGTCGGATATGCGGAGGAGGAGCGTGTCCGCATGAAAAAGGCGATCCTCTCCTCCGGCCCTGTGTGTGCCACCCGCCCCAAGGCGAGACGTCACCCGCTCGCGTCGCTCGGGACCAAGCGCACAATGGTGCCCAGCTCTCCGTGTTCGAGGAGCAGGTACACGAAGCCATCCGCTCCGATCTCCACGTCGCGAATGCGCGCGAGCCCTGTGAGCAGCTTCTCCTCCTCGACGAGTTGCCCGCCCTCGATTCGCAAGCGATAGAGCGTGCGTGCTCGCAGGCTGCCGACGATGAGGTCGTTCTCCCAGGCAGGGAACGCCGTGCCCCGATAGAACTCGAAACTCGAGATCGCGGGCGCCGGTGTGAAGTCGACCACTGGCTCGATGGTGTCTTCGAGCTTGAGGTCGAGCCCAAGGTCCTGGCCGATCGTGACGGGTTCACCGTCGTAGTCGAGCCCATTCGTGAACATGGGCCAGCCGTAATTGCCACCGCGAACGATGAGATTCACCTCGTCGCCACCTCGCGGTCCCATCTCGGTACTCCAGATCTCACCGGTCATCGGGTGGGTCGCGAGGCCCTGCGGCGTCCGGTGGCCATAGCTCCAGACGGTGTGCGCGGTGGACGTCTCCTCTTCGGGCTCGAACGGATTGTCGGCCGGGAGGCCGCCGTCATCGCGCACTCGATGGATCTTGCCCGTGGGCTTGTCGAGCCACTGCACCCAGTCGTAGGACGCTTTTCCCCCGATGGAGACATAGACGTGGCCCTCATGGTCGAAGGCAAGACGTCCTGCCGAGACGTTGTCCGGGACAACGGTGTACAGGCCCGGGTCCACCGACCAGATGATCTCCTGATCGACCCATCGCCCCTCCCGAATGCGCCCGCGCACCACCTGAACCATGGATTTGGGAATCACGAAACCACAGTCGAGCTGGCAGCGATGGGTATGTGAGAGATAGATCCAGCCATTTTCGTCGAAGTCCGGGTGCAGCGCGACATCGAGCACGACGCCCATCATCAAGTAGCTGTTCTTCACGCTCAGAATCGGATCCCAAACCCGGGGCGTGTCAGCAATCAGTGGCCCGTGGTTTCCCTGCGCATCGATGACGGAGAGGCCACGGACGATTTCGCTGACGACAATGCGACCATCCGGAAGCGGAGCGATCGAGTAGGGCCGGCTGCTCAGTTCCGCGACGACCTCGACCCGAAAGGCATGGTCGCGAGCTCGCTGTGGGTCATCGGGGATGCGCGACTCCCAGGACTGCGAGGTCCGGCCGAAGTCCTGGCGCTGTTCACTGACGTACAACGCGAGCCCCTTCACGAGTTCAGGGGGCAGCGTCTTGCCGAAGCTCGGCATGCCGCGCTCGGGGTAGCCGCTGCCGATGGCGCGGATCAGCGCCGCGGTGCTGTCGCCGTTTTGCAGTTCCACTCCGATGAGTGGCGGCCCCAGCTCGCTGCCCTGAAGCGCACTGCCGTGACAGGCTGCGCACTGTTCGGCGAAAGCCAGGAGAGACGGCTCCTGCATCTCCCTGCGCTCCATATACCACGAAAGGCATCCGAAGCCGAACACCATCAAGAGCACGACGCACACTCCGGCTGTCAACGGTCTTCGCATTTCCCCCTCGTCTCCTGGGTCACGATGCCCATCCTACCCGCTCTTCACGAGGCTCCGCTAGAGATTGAACATAACGCCGACACTCGAAAGTTCTTTCAGATCCTAGCTTGAATGTCCTATCCCTTCCCGACTCCGTCAACAGGTGGACGGTCCCTGCGTGGTAGTGAGTGGCAAGGGCGACACAGGGAGAACGATCACGCCCAGTACCCAGACGCCAGTGGTGGGGTCGAGAACTAGCCGCTCCGCGTCGATTCCGGGCATGATCGCGTAGAGAGAAACGCGGTGGTCGTACGAGTTCAGGGTCAGAAGTTCATCCTGATCATGGATCAGCATAGGGAGGCGCATCCGATTCCCTCCCTTCAACGTCGAACCGCGGTGGTGTAGAGCTCGTGGGCGATAACTCGGGGCGGGCTGCCAGCGCCTCGAGCACTGAAGTATGGCGCTCGCGATCGAGCGCGTAGCCACGGTACGCGAAGGGCCCGATCACGGAAAAGACGGCCAACAGCGGCCCATAGACGATCCCCAGGTTGCGGATCGTCTCAGCGGGGATTGCGATCGCTTCGGTCGCCACCCCGAGCCCGGCAGGCCACGAGATCAAGTCGAGTGTGACGCCAGCGATGAAAGTTCCCACGCCCGAGGCGGCCTTCCCCGAGAAGGAGACTACGCCGAAGAAAATTCCTTCTTGCCTTCGGCCCGTGGTTAGTTCGTGTTCGTCCGCGATGTCGCCCATCATCGAACTGAAGCTGGCGTAGCCTTGCTGAACGAGTACCCCTTGCAGAAACCGAACAAAGACGAGAAATATGATCAATGCGGTCGTGCCGTTCCCCGGGACGACATCGGCTAGCCGTCCGACGATCGGAAAGATCTGGCAGAGCGACCAGCCCACAGTGCCGAAAATAAGGGTTGGGCTCTTTTCCCAGATCTCGTGGAGTCGGGCGGTAAACAGCGCGCCGACGATGAGGCCGACGGGATACACGAGGGATAGAAGAGGAAGGGGATCTGGTCGCGCGTCCACCAGGCCGAAGCCAGGATTGTCAGGACCATCACCGCGCTCATAAAGAGAGCGAATGGGGCGTAGGCCTCGGGATTCATCCTTCCGCCGCGTTCGTCGGAAAAGAAATAACCGAAGCCGACGGCGGCCATCACGAAGGCGGCAATGTATCCGAATATCTGTCGCGTCGCGACGATCCGAGTGCGCTCCCCGAAGTTGGCCGTGAGTTCCGCGCCGAGCGCAATGTGGGGCACGTGATACACGGTCATCATCAAGCGCGTCACCACCGCGAATGAGGTCAGCCAGAGGAAGAGTCCGGTGGAGCCAAGTCCCGCAGGCGGCGCGAAGAGACCGAAGAAGGACAGCGCCAGCGGGAGCGCAGCGGCCACCATGAAGGGATGCCGACGCCCCCATTTCGAGCGGTGGTTATCAGAGATCGAACCCATTACCGGGTCGCTCACCGCATCAAAGATCAGGGCGATGCCGATCGCAAGACCGCACAAACTGCCAGGGAGTCCCAGCACCGAGTTGTAGTAGAAGAGAACGAAGAAATTGAAGCCGAAGTTCTTCAGCCCCTCAGCGACCTGCCCCAACCCAAAGGCGAACCGCGTGGCACGTGGGAGCTCGCGGTCGAGCGGCGTGTAGATGGGAAACTCGCTCAAGGTTCAGCCTCTTTGCCGGGCGGGTGTCTAAGGAGCTGACCCTATCTCGAAGGAGTGTCGCGGGATAAAACTGACAAAATTCTTAGAATATGTCAAACTCCCAGAATGTCGGCAGATTTTGAGCCACTGGCGGATGATCCAAAGCATGCACTGATCGCATCGGCCGCGATCGACGTTTTCTCGGCCCGCGGATTCTCTCGCACTTCCATGGCGCACATCGCAGAGCAGGCGGGTATGTCGCGTCCGGCGTTGTACCAGCACTTCCAGAACAAGGGCGACATCTTCGCCTGCGCTTTCGCCGCGCTCGTCGAGCAAAGAGCAGATCGCGCTCTCGCGGCGCTCGAGGAACCTGGGACGGTGGCCGAACAACGCGATGCCTTCCTCCAGAACTTTGATGGCGCCTTCTGGGAACGGACTGCGGCTTCGCCCTATGGTGAGGAACTCCTCAGTGCGACTTCCGAATATGCCCCCAAGGCGGTGGGGATCGAGATGAAGCGGATTCGTCTCGGACTCAAGAAGTACCTGCGGCGTGCGGGCGCCGGACAGCGGTCGGCCGCAGACCGTGCACGCCGTAACGGATGGATCGACATTCTCGAGTTCGCTCCGCGTGGCTTCAAGCTCGACCGTCCCAATCTCCCGGCCTACCGACTTCGCTTGACGGCGCTTGCGCAGAGCATCGCGTCGGACATCGAAGAAAACCGGAGCTGAGGACATCTCTTGAAATACGCATTTATTACGACCAACTTCGACTACTGCGGCGATGCTCGGCTCTTATCAGAACTGGCGCGCGAAGCCGAAGACGCTGGCTGGGATGCCTTCTTCATGTGGGACCATATTTAGTTCGGCGGTGAGCGCAACAGCGCTGTTACAAAGGGATTGACGAGCTTGAAGATCCAGATATTGATTGTCTCGGCGATGCTCACGGCCCCCTCAATAAATCACTTAGCTCAAGAATTTTGGAATCGCGTATTCATCAATTGCCCGCGAGCAGTTCCTTCGCGATGGCGCGAATCTGAATTTCATCGGTGCCCGCGTAGATCTGCAGAACCTTGGAATCCCGAGCGAGCTGTTCGACCACGTATTCCGACATGTAGCCGTTTCCGCCGTAGACCTGAACGGCTTCCATCGCGACTTCGACAGCGGCACGCGCGGCGTAGAGTTTCATGGCGGAAGCTTCCGCGAAAGTCATGGTCTTTCCGTGCGAGGCGAGATCAATCGTCCGAAAGACCAGGTTCTGAAGGTTCATTCGCGCGACCTCCATGCGCGCCAGCTTGTCTTGGATCAACTGGTACTCGCCGATCGGCCGCTCAAACTGAATTCGCTCACGGGCGTACTTCACCGAAAGCTCTAGGCAACGATCCACGATTCCCAGCGCCATGGCGGCCACACCCGAACGCTCGGTCTGGAATGTTCCCTTTGCGCTTTCGCGCCCCCCGCCGCTGCGGGCCAAGGCATCCTTTCCTCCGAGAAGGTGGTCCATTCCAACGCGAACGTCCTTGAGGAAGAGTTCGCCTGTTGGCGACGAATGCATTCCCATCTTTCGAAGCGGGCCGCTCTGCTCAAAGCCGGGCATGCCGCGGTCGAGTACGAAATTGAGAATTTTCCGATCACGTGGCTCCACATCGGACTCTTCGAGCTTGCAGATGAACACGGTGGTATCCGCGTGCGGGCCGTTGGTGATAAAGGTCTTTGAACCGTTGAGAACGAACTCATCGCCTTCTTGACGCGCGGAGGAACGCATGCCACCGAAGGCATCCGAACCGGATCCGGGCTCAGTGATGGCCCATGCCCCCACCTTGTCGAGGGCGAGAAGGTCGGGCGCCCAGCGCTCTTTTTGTGCCAACGTTCCCTTGGATAGAATGGCTCCGGCGGTGAGCCCCACACTCACCCCCATGGCTGTCACCATGCCGGGGCAATGCCGGCACAGTTCGATGATGGGGATCAAGCTCGCCGCGGCCTGATCGGCCTGGGCCTCGGGGTCCTTGGGGGCCGATGAGGCCTTGCGCGTCTCGCCTCGTTTCTCCGCTGCGACCTGCTTTTCAAAACGAGCGCGCGCCATTTCGCCCATTCCAAAGGTGGCGTACATCTTCCGCAGAATATCGTAGGGAGGCAGGTCGCCGTGCTCGAGTTCCCTCACGTTGGGAACGATTTCTTCTTCCACGAATCGGCGCACCGCATCGCGGATCATCAGCTGGGAATCGCTCCATTCGAACATGAGATCTCTCCTCGCGCCGGAGTCCGGAGGCGCGTTGGGGGCAAAGAGTATCACGTCGAGACGCACCACTCTGCCATCAAGGATCGCTTGGGCTGCACTTCCCGAGGGCTTGATTTCCCACAAGGGCCATCCCACCCCCTACCCTTCCGCGGGCCCGAGCGAGCGGCCCGCCGACGATCCGGTTCCGGCCGGATCGGTCTCCGCGCAGTCCCAGCGCTTCCGGGGACGCGGCTAGCGTGCCCCCGTGGCCAACCACCGCTTGAACATCTGCTCACCCTCCCGCGCGACTAGAGATACCCATGCCGGCTATTGCAATAGTTACGCTGCAGACAGAACTTTCAAACAGCGTTCGGCACCCTGGGCCCGCCACGCGGCTCCTTATCCTGGCTCCCTACACAACGTCCGAGTACGGGCGTTATATTCAATTCCAATCTGAGCCCGTCCCGGCGAGAACTACGCCGTCCCGGGCCCCCTATCCGTTTCACCAATTCCTCCGTACCTTCCTATTTCCCTCGAACTTGAGGAGTCCGTCAAGGACTCCACGAAGGCGTAGAGTTCGCTCGCGCACAAAATGCGACATGCCCTCGCCGAAAGGAAATCTTTCCCATGAAATCGAACGATCTCGTTGATGACTTCATTTCGACCGACCAGGACGGGAACTCCGTTCGCCTAAGCGAACTGGTGGCCAACGGGCCGATGGTCTTGTTCTTCTACCCC
Organism: Myxococcota bacterium; assembly: GCA_029243605.1. Taxonomy (GTDB): domain Bacteria; phylum Myxococcota_A; class UBA9160; order UBA9160; family UBA4427; genus JAZXM01. Next base: position 10,368 of record JAQWRT010000028.1, on the reverse strand, counting down.
AAAGCGATGACCGCTGGTTGAACGATTGAAAGCTGTCACTTCCGCGACTTGGAAACGGAGTTCTCAGAACTTTCGGCCCAGCGCGTAGGGATCAGCCCCGATCCGGTGGATCGGCAAAAAGCGTTCGACAAGAAGAACGACCTCGGCTTCCCCCTGCTCTCCGACCCGGACAGAGAGGTCGCGAAGTTGTTCGGTGTGAAGCGTTTCGGACCGCTGCCTAGCAAGCGTTCCACTTTCGTGATCGGCTCAGACCGTCGGCTCCTCGGCTCCATTCATTCCGAGCTCGATATGAACGGGCATGCTGACAAAGCCCTCAAAATTCTCCGAGACAACGCCTAAGCAACACCCACAAACTCCGAGTCCAAGCACCCGGCCCGAGTCGCTGCGACGCGGCCGTTTCCGACGCTGATGGCGTCTGGGAAGCCCGTACTTTTCGTAGGAAGGAAATCTCTCTGCGGCGGGACCTCAAAAAAAAACTCCTGAATCCGCTTTGGATTGCCCTGCTTACGGGGCATCTCCAATCGAATCCAAGAGCTTTTCTTGGAGTTCATCTAGAACCGTACGCCTAGGTTGAAAAGAATGGAACGCCCCTTCGGCGCGTGGTCACATCTTGTCTTCGGCCTTCTTGAGACCGGATCCGGTCTTGTCCATGGCCTTGCCAACGCCCTCCTTGCTGGCGTCGTATGCCTTGGTGGTCCCGTCCTTGGTGGCATCATAGGCCTTAGTGGTGCCTTCTTTCGTGTTGTCCCAAGCTTTCTCCGAATCGTCCTTGGTGGCTTCGTAGGCCTTTTCCGAGCCGTCCTTCGTAGCTTCATAGGCCTTGGCGGTCCCTTCTTTCGTGTTGTCCCAGGCCTCCTTCGAACTGTCCTTCACTTCCTCGGCCATGTGGTGCCCGGCCTGTGCGATAGAAAAGCCGCCCAGAACGAGCCCGAGGCTGGCGAAGAGAACGATGATGAAACGCGTGCTGCGAACCATGGGGGGTACTCCTTGAGTTGGGGAAGCACCTAGCGTAGCAATGAAATGGGGGGCAGGATCGGGAAAATCTCTCCGCCGTCGAAAAAAGACAGCGGGACATAGACCCCGGACGGCATATCCGGGGTCTGGAAAATAGATTGATCCATCTGATCGCACGCAGACATCGTTGGTGCTGTTCAGTTTCTTATCCTCGAAGTGCGATGCCGGCACCTCGCGTTTGCCATCCGCCTGCTCAAGAACAAGCGAAGAGGTCAGGTGTTCGCAGACGACGAGGTTCAAGTCGCCGTCATACGTCATGCCGTTGCATTTTGAAAAGGGTTCCGGGTCTCGGCGACCTGCCCATCCAGCGTGTACTTGCGGCGCACGTTCCCCGGGACATCCGAAAAAAGAAGATGCTGGTCGCGGGGGTGCCAGATGGGGCCTTCGGTGAAGACGAACGCGGTCGCGGCACGTTGGATCGCCACGTCCTTGTCAATGAGTTTCCAGATTGCTTCCGACTGGGCCTGGATCACGACCGTTCATCCTCTTCTATTCGGCGGATAGGGATTTCAAAGGCCCATTCTATACACCTGACCATATCCGGTACGGGCAAAGGAGGAACCCAGGGACTCCCCTAGGGATTCAAAGTAGCGCCCACACTCGGACGTTGTGCCAGAACCCAGATTGAATGGCCTATCCCCCAAGTATCTCTCAGCCACATGTTCTTCCGTCCGAAACGGTCTGACGACATACAGGCCGAGATTGCGAAAATATCCCGTTTTTTCGACCGATCACCCGAAACAACACTCAAGGACTGGCCAGAGCATGTCGAAAGCAGCATAGCGAGCGAGTATTGCGCCCAAAGGAGTAGCTCCCGGATGACCGTCGAAACAGTCCTTAGTCCCCAGACGACACCGTCGAGGGTCGAAAACTTCTGTGACCGGCCGACATTCAGAAGCGAGGGCGGTGGATTTCGTCGGACAGCGCTTTTCGTGGTTGCTTTCGCGCTGTGGTTCGGTCTCGCCGGCACCGCTGCCGCGAATCATCACAAGATCACCCTATTGGACGCAAGCGTCTGCTCGGCAGATACCAGCGTCCAACACATCCGCGTGAGTATGGATGATTTCGACGAGCACTTTTGGGAGAACTGTGTGGACTTCCAGTTCTACGATGCCAACTCGACACAAGTCGACTCATTCCTGAGCCCACACGATCTTACCTCGGGCGAAGACGTGATCGTAAACATCGGAACGGAGGCCTATGCGGCGTCCAGCGGAACGACGCTGGACATGATTCTGCCCGCCGACAATATAATGCTTTCGAATGGGGAAGTTTGCGTTCGCAGCAGCGGACTTGAGCACCCTTCGCCCGAAAACTTCAGCTGCAAGGATATGGATCAGTGCGTTGCTGTGAGCGTCATCAGCTGTTCGGTGGCCTCTGTCTGCGGAGACGGAGTTCTTGATGCGGGTGAGCAGTGTGACGATGGCGGGACCGCGGCAGGAGACTGCTGCTCCGCGACCTGTCAGTTCGAACCCACGACCACGACATGCCGTGCCGCCGCAGGCGCCTGCGACCTCGCCGAAACATGTGACGGCACGAGTGCGGTCTGCCCCAGCGACGGGAAGAGCACCGCCGTCTGCCGCGCAGCCGCAGGCGAGTGCGACCTCGCCGAGTCTTGCAATGGCGTCACCGACACATGCCCGAGCAATCAATTCGACCCGACACTGTGCGATGACGGCGTCTATTGCAATGGCGAAGAGACCTGTAACGCCGGCCTGTGTGAAACAGGCTCTTCACCTCAATGCACTGGATCGGCGCCCTTTTGTGACGAGTCGACCCAAAGCTGCTTGGCGTGTGTGGTCGACATGGACTGCAGCAACGGTTCTTTCTGCGACGGCACGGAAATCTGCAACGTCGGCGTTTGCGAGTCCGGCGCGGCGCCGGTCTGCCAATTGCCAACACCTCTTTGCGACGAAAGCTTGACGGGTTGCGTCGAGTGTCAAACCGACCTCGACTGCACAGAAGGAGCGCTCTGCGAGGCGCAGGCCTGTCTCGACCTACCCATAACGCCTGCTGACGTTCCGTCGGCGTCACCCACAGTCCTTTTCATGGCCGCGTTCATGCTCTGCGCCACAACCTTCGCGGTAATTTCACGTAGGTAACACTGTAAAAATTCCCCTGCGCAAGGCGGACGCCGCAGCCCCAGCCACGGCTCCCCTAGGTATTTAAAGGAACACCCATACTCGGACGTTGTGCCAGAACCCAGCTTGTATGTCCTATCCCCCTCGATTCTGCCTCGCACTTCGAAACCGAGCTTCACGCCCGGTGACCGCGAATGCGGTGCGGCGGAACTCGCCGCGCTAGGCTCCTGCCGATGCCTCACCCGATCTTGCGCGCAGCGTGTTGGCTGCCCCTCTTCTGGGTGGCCTGGTATATTTGGGGTCTCGATCCAAGCCTTCCTGTTTTTGACCAGTGGGATCTTGCCCTCTTCTACCATGACGTCTGGGCGGGCGAAGCAGGCTGGCGAAGCTTCCTCACCCCGCACAACAACAGTCATCCGATTCTCTTCGCCCGACTTTTGCTTACACCGCTGGCCCTGATCACCGACTTGGACTTCAAGGCTGAGATCTGGCTCTGCTTGGGCTTGGTCGTCGCTCTGCTCGTCATCATGGCCAAGATGCTCGACCGAGCTGAAATCGGAGATCGGCCAGCCGCCCTAATCGCTCGATTCTTATCGGCGTTTCTGCTCTGTTCGCCCGTTCTCTACCTGGCCTGGTCGTGGAGTGTGGGCTTCTTTCATTTCGCCATTGATCTCTCGGTCGTAGCTGCCGCCTGCGCGCTCATCCCCAAACCCGGATGCCCCCCCAGGGCGCGAAATGTTTTGATCGCCATGCTGTGCTGTGCGATTGCCTCGACCACTCGTGCCGAGGGGTTGGCAAGCTGGGTCATCTTCGCTCCCAGCCTTTTCGCCTATACGAAGCCCTCCCCCCAGCGCATCCCCTGGCGACTCCTCTGGCTTTCCGGGTTTCTACTGTGCACGCTCCTTTTCGTCTATTCCTTTGCTTTCTTGGGCAAGGCCAGTTCGATGCCAATGCCTTCTGCCGACTCCATGTTGGACAACTTTCTTCTTTCCAACCTGATTGCACTGGGCATGCTCGGCCGCCCCCTGGGCATCGGTCTCGAATCCTTGGGCCCCGCCGGCATTCCCGACCCGCGTCTGTTCATGCCCTTCGGAGTACTGTTGCTCACCGCCTTCGCGTGGCTCTCCTGGTCTCATTTCAAGGCGGGTTTTGGCGCCATCCGGAATGTTGCCCTTGCATGGGTGGGCGTGGGTAGCTTCGCTCTATGTTTCGCCGGCGCGACTTCCCTTGTCAGGGGCAGCATTCTCGACTCCAACCTCTTCGGAGGTCTCTGGCCCTCGATGTACTCAGCCACGAGCCTCCTGTTGCTGGTCGCCACACTGCAGTTGGCCGCCCTTCGCTGGCCCCTTACACCGAACACGAGCATCGGCACCTTCGAGCGTCGCACCATGCTTGGCGGCGCCTTGGCAGTCGCCTTGCTCTTGATTGCCGGTTACGGATCGGCTACTGGACCGGCCCTATCCGCACGGGAGCGCAGCCTAGATAGCGGAGACTGCTGGGATTTGATCCCCCACCTCGCCGAGAAGAATGTCTGTTTCCTCGGACTTCCTCCCAAGAGCATGCTGGAAAAGTTTGAGCGCGTGGGCTTCCGCCGGGTTCGAAATGATGTCGTCAAGATCGATCAGGCGGGGGATCCGAGCCTCGGGAGACTCGCGCCCACAGCCACTGAACACGAAGGGGTTCTCAACCGGGAGTTCAACGGCTGGATCCGAACACCCGAACCAGGCCAACGCCCGAGCATCTTCATCGATATCGATGGAGAACTCGTGGGCCAGGCCCTCCCACGCCAAGAAGGAAACGATCTCTGGCATTTCGTCGGCCGAATGCATTGGTCCGGCCACGGCTCGAGCCGAGCCCGAGCCTACTCCTACGACCGGGCCGAAGGATTGCTTCGCCCTCTTTCAGGAGAGGTCTCACTCGCGCCCGGGCCCCGAGGAGCGCAATGAGGGTACGCGGACCCGAACCTCAGCAAAGACCAGCCCTGCCCCCAGGGCCAGCTCGGGAACAAACGGGGCGTGAAAACGTTCCGTCCCAAAAAACAGGATCCCATGCAGGCCGTGAAAATAGATCACGGTGAGAGGGATGATCCACGCCAGTCGATTTGAGCGAAAGAAACCCAACACGAGGCCAGCGGTACCCAGAACGAAGAAGACGATGTAGTAGCCATTGGCCAGCTGCCCCAGTACTGGATCGATCGCTGGGTGCAGGTAGGAAATCGTATGTCTTTGGGTTCCCTCGATGGGCGTACGATGGCCGACCCATGCCAAGGGCCAATCGTCGCCCCTATTCAATCGGTAGAGGCGACTTGGGACCTGCAAAATCTCCTCCAGGGGATGAGTCAGCATATATTCCGCCGCGTAGCGCATCTGTAGGCGATGAAGCAGCACGTCGTTTTCCATCGTCGTTTCGCCCGTCAACTGATCGCCGAAGAGTTTCTTGCGATAGCGGCCGATCGACCAGCTTTGGCCGCCATCGGCCTCCTCATTGTGGGCGTTGAAAAAACTCCAGGCCCCACTGGTCGCAAGAACGATCGGTGCGCCCATGGTGACCTGATTGCGAACGACCCAAAGGCCGTTGACCACCAAGAGCGGAACGAGCAGAAGTAGCGCCTTTCGGACAGCGGAGCGCCTCAGCCCATAGTTGATAAAGAGAGCTAGCCCCAGGGCGCAGAAGAAGAGCAATCCCGCTCCACGGACAAGGCTCGTGAACCCCAGAAGAAGTCCCAGAAAAATCCAGCTTCTCCAGTTCTCTCCTCGCTGAGTACTTGCAATGAGGCAAAAACGGTAGATCACAAGGGTGAGAAGAAAAGTGAAAACCACTTCTGACATGGTGGCACTTGTGGCATAGACATGAGAAGGCCAGAAAGCGAGGACGGCTGCGGCAGCAAGACCCGATTTAGGCCCATACGTCAAGCTGCCCAGCTTATACGTCACCCAGCACGTCGCCGTGCCCGCAAACAAGTTGATCAACACCGGAACAAAAGACTGAGCCCCGAGCACGACAAAGGCCGAAGCCAGAATCAACGGATAGCCGGGCGGAAAATACGCGGTCGGAACCCCGGGCGTCGTCGAGAAGCCCTCACCGGCGGCGAGGCTTTGCCCCGTAAAAAAGTAGTAGGTCGCATCGAACATGAAATTGCTATCGATGCCATTTTCGACGGAAAGCGCCCAGCCGAGGCGCAGCCCAAACGCGAGAGCAAGGATCACCCAGATCGAGCTTGGGTTCGGAGACGCGTGTCCAGGTTTTTCACCCACGCGGCCATCCCGCTCTCATCTCAAATTCAGCCGCTGGGTCCATCTCATCCTCCGGCATTCGCTCTTGGAACCCCAACCAAGGCGAAGTTACCATATGACCCGGGCGAGGCATCTCAGCAGACCCGCCGAGCAGCCCCCTGTTCCGGGGCTTCAGTCAAGGCTCGGCCGGTTCGAAGACGAGCAGCTCCGATCCACCGTCGACCAGATCGCCCTTCTCGAAGAAGTCCCTCGCCCAGCCCGCCACGGGGCTCCCCTAGGGATTAAACATAACGCCCATACTCGGACGTTGTGCCAGAACCCAATTCGTGTATCCCATCCCCTGCCATGGCTAGCCTGCGGCCTGATGGAACACTATTGTGACAGCAACGGCCCTGGAGGCAATGGCATGTATGAAGACCTAGCGATTATCGCAGCCTTTGTTTTTTTATACAGCCTGAGTAGTGGCGGTCTCGAGAAAACGCTGTTTAGCGGGGCGATTGTGTACACCGCCTTCGGTTTTTTGCTTGGCCCCCTTGGGCTGGGACTTTCGAATCTGAGCGTGGGTACCGAGGGCCTGCGGGTGCTTGCCGAGCTCAGTCTCGCCCTCATCCTGTTTTCGGATGCCGCCAACGCAAACCTGCGAGAGCTCAAGAGTTCTTTCCGTATTCCTCAGAAGCTTTTGTTGATCGGCCTGCCACTAACCATTGTCCTCGGTTTCGGCGCTGGCGTGCTGCTCTTTGACGGACTCGGACTGCTGGAAATCGCAATCATTGCAACCATGCTGGCGCCCACCGATGCGGCGCTCGGTAAGGCCGTGGTGACCAATCCCGCGGTGCCCAGCAATATTCGCGAAGGGCTTAATGTCGAAAGCGGCCTGAACGATGGGATCTGCGTCCCCATTTTGCTGATTTTTCTAGCCCTTGCCACGCACACAGGAACGGACGGCGGGACCACGACCCTAGCCATTCGATTGTTGGCCGAGGCCATCGGGATTGGCGTTGCTGTGGGTGTGGGTTTCACGTATATCGGTGGACAATTGCTCAAGCGCGCTGCGGAGCGGGGGTGGCTGAGCGAGACCTGGCGACAGCTTCCGGTTCCGGCACTGGCGATTGCCTGTTTTTCGGCAGCACAGGCACTCGGTGGCAGCGGATTTATTGCCTGCTTTGTGGCCGGCATGTTGTTCGGCGGATATGCCGAACAGCGCAAACATAAACTTTTGCTCGCTGCAGAGGGTACGGGTGATACGTTTGCTTTAATCACCTGGGTGGTATTTGGAGCGGTCGTGGTCGGTCATTCAGTCGATGCGCTTAGCTGGCAGATTATGGTCTACGCGGTGCTCAGTCTCACGGTTATTCGCATGCTGCCCGTATTTCTGGTTCTGACCGGACAAAAATTGCGGGCCGATGAAAAATTATTTATCGGCTGGTTCGGGCCTCGTGGCCTAGCGAGTATCGTTTTTGGCTTAATTGTGCTCGAAGAACATCTTCCGGGTGGCAGCACCATCACCGTAACAGTGGTCTGCACTATTTTACTGAGTGTGATTTTGCATGGCATGACAGCGAACCCGCTGGTGGCATTGCTGGCCAAACGGATCGAGTCTGAATAAACCGATCGATTGCTGGAAAGGGTTGCGGCAGTACTCTTTAGAGGAGCCAAATCATGATGCAGAATATTATCCTCGGCGCTTTTCTGCTGCTGATAACCTGCGGGCTACACATCGGAGGAATGATGTTGGTCATTTACCTGCTGGGATTGAAAGGGGGGCCGTTGAGGCAGTGGTTCAGGCAGAAGCACGCCTTTCCAGTCGGGGAGGTCGTCTTGGTGATGGCCAATGTCTCCATGCTGGAAGTGTTGTTGTGGGCCTTTGCTTATATGGCATTGGGTGAGATAAAAGAACTCGAATCGGCATTCTATTTTTCCATGGTTACATTTACCACCCTAGGCTACGGCGATATTGTTCTCGATCAAAGCTGGCGACTCCTTGCGTCTTTCCAGGCTGCAACCGGGATTATCATGTTTGGCTGGACTACGGCTATCTTGATGGCTGTCGTGCAGCACAGCTATTTTGGTCGAAAACTCGATAGTCAGGGACCATAGAGAGGCCCTGTGGCTCTGGGTTTGACCGAACTCGGCATAAGATGGGACACAGAGGCTCTGCGCCAATAGCCTGTACAACCACGGTGAGGATTCGGGAGACAGCGATTCGGTGCGTAGTTTAGGCTCAGTAAGCAGAGCCAGGTTTTGATAGACGGGCTGGTGTGGTTTTTCGTATTTTGCTCCTAAGGAGGCTAGCGACTCAATGAAGGGACTCGAGCGCCCGATCCGACTTCCCGATGCAGTGCAAGCGAGTTGCCTGCTGTCGCTCTCATCCATCACCGGCTGCTCGTCCTATGTCGAGTTCGGGGGGGCGTACTTCCCGGCTTGGCTGACCTCTCTGCTCCTTGGGGCCGCAGCGAGCGCAGGGCTCCGAATGGTTTTGGTTCGCAAGGGCATTGACTCTCTCATTCGACCGCATGCCATCGCCTGGCCCTCGATCATAGTGGCGTTAAGTGCTTCTTTCTGGTTGGTGCTCTTTTCCCAATGACGACTGACGACGCGAAGCAGGACCCGCTTGGCCTGCAGGAAAATGAGCCCAACCCGAGCGCGGTCCGGCGCGGTGCGATCATCGGATGGGGCGGCGTCGTCGCCGCGATTCTCTTGGTGGGCGCGGTCGTGTGGACCACGGACCGGCACCCTCGGTCCGACGAGGCCCGCGTCACGGCTAACGTCGTCGGTATTGCGCCCCGTGTCAGTGGTCCCATTCTGGCTCTGCCGATCGAGGACAACCAGCAAGTCGAAGCCGGAGAAATCCTCTTCGAGATCGACCCGGAGCCTTTTGTCATCGCAGTTGCGATCGCTCAAGCCAACCGAGATGCTGTTGCGGGGGAAGTGGCCAACGCACGCGGTGGGATCGAAGCACAGCGGCTTCAGGTCGAAGCGGCACGCGCTGGCCTAAGGCAAGTAGAAACAACGCTGGCACAAGCCGAAGAAACTTATCAACGCCTTGCACCGTTGCTTGAGAAGCGGTTCACGACCCCGGAAGCGGTGGATACGGCTCGGCGTGCCCGGGACACTGCGTCGGCGGCGGTGTCTGTTGCTGAAGCCGAACTGGAGGCTGCACGGGCGCTCATTCAGGACGTCGAACCACTTCTCGCAAGGCAGCGAGCTCTTTCCGGACTAGTGGAGGCGGCGGAACTCAGCCTCGGACACACGGTTGTCCGTGCGCCCTTTCCGGCCCGGGTGGCTGCGCTGACTATCTCCGAGGGCGCGTTTGCGCGAATTGGCTTCGATACTGTCACATTGATCGACACGCGTCGCTGGTGGGTCGTTGCCGATTTCCGCGAGAGCGAGTTGCGACACATCGGAGTGGGGGACCGGGCGCGCGTGACCCTCGCCACTGCTCCAGGTCTCGAGGTTGGCGGAGTCGTTGAGGGTATCGACTGGGGCGTCACGGCCATGCCTCAGGACCCTTTTCCCGGCCTGCCGATCGTTTTGCGCCAACTCGATTGGGTTCATATCGCTCAGCGCTTTCCCGTGCACATCCTGCTCGATCCCGATACCCCGGAAGAATTTCTGCGTGTCGGGGCCACCGCCACCGCGACTATCCTCGGCAAGGCCGGCCCTGAGGATTGAATGATCTACGCGGCCGCCAAGATTATGCGCGAAGAGCTCCGCTACGATTCTGAGCGCGTACGGCGCACGCTGCAGATCACCATCAGTGTCCTTCTAGTCGTGCTCGTGATGCTTGCAGCGCAGATGCCCTTTATCGGCATTGCCCCGTATCTTGTCTTTCTGCTCTCGCAGGACGAGACGATTTCGACACGCGCCGCTGCCGTCCTCGCGTCAGTTGTCACCCTGATCAGCTGCCTCTTGGTAGTACTGATCAGTTTGGTCGCCTTCGATGCCCCGTGGATTCGGATCCCAGTCTTCACGCTGCTCTTCTATGGCGGCTTCTACTTGATGAGAACATTCTCTCAGTCCAAGGCCGTCCTGGGCACACT
>JAQWRT010000076.1 GCA_029243605.1 Myxococcota bacterium | reverse complement strand
AGAGGACCTCGATCGGGTCCTGGAACTCTTCGTCTCCTTTGGTCAAACGATCGCCGAAGAATCGGCGGCTCCGGATGAAGTCGATGATTCGGTCTGGTCCGGCTCGGCCATGGTGGAAATTCGGGGGATCATTGAGCAGATCTCCGATACTGACGTGACGGTTCTCGTCCAGGGAGAGAGTGGGGTGGGCAAGGAAATTGTCGCCCGCTCGATTCACCGACTCTCGAATCGTGCAGATGGCCCCTTCGTCAAGGTGAACTGCGCTGCTCTGCCAGAGGATCTGCTCGAAAGTGAACTCTTTGGCTATGAGAAGGGTGCCTTCACCGGAGCCTATAGTCGGAAGCACGGGAAATTCGAAGTGGCGACGGGAGGGACAATTTTTCTGGATGAAATCGGAGAGATGAGCCCGGGCCTTCAGGCGAAACTTCTCCAAGTCCTCCAGGATAGTCGCTTTACTCGACTTGGAGGCAACAAGGACGTTGAGGTCGACCTCCGGGTGGTGTGCGCGACCCATCGACCTTTGCTCGAGATGGTTTCGCGGAATGATTTCCGAGAGGATCTCTATTTTCGTTTAAATGTGGTCAATATCCATATCCCGCCGCTCCGAGATCGGCGTGAGGAAATCGATCCGCTGGTGGAACGCTTCCTTGAAAAATATTCGCGCCATTATGGGAAGGGAGTGACGCTCTTATCGGAGCTCATGCGGAAAGCTTTCGCGACTTACGACTTCCCAGGGAACGTCCGCGAACTCGAGAATATGCTCAAGCGGATCGTGGTCCTTGAAAGCGAGGATTCCGTCTTGGCCGAACTCGGCGAAAAACAAAAATCTGGGCATCAGGACAAGATCGATTTCGATGCTCTGCTCGAGGAGGTTGCGGCCACGGCGGGTGAGGTGCCCCTGCGGGAAGTGAGCCGAAAGGTCGCCGTGGAGGTCGAACGTCAGGCCATCGGTATGGCTCTGCGCCGGACGGACTGGAACCGAAAGAAAGCGGCCTCGCTGCTGGGTGTCAGTTATAAGACCCTGCTGCTGAAGATCAAGGAGTGCGAAGTACAGGTCACCCATTAGGGGGCTCGGGTTTCCCGCTCGATCCGCTTCCCTATACTGAGCTTGTCACCTCGATAATAAGGCCGCTTGAGGGTTGGCGTGGCCGCTGCTCTATGATCTGACGGGTTCGATTTTGGTGAGCCCACTGCCCTAACTGGAGGTCATGGAGATTTTGCATGCTTGATCGGCGCCGAATCCTGATCGATGGATCGATGGCGGCGGGTGGGGGCGGTTATACCTATCTGGTCAACATGCTTCCCACCCTGGCTACTCTGGCGCCCGAGGCAAAAATCCTGGTGCTGGTGCGAAATGCCAAGCTCGTCGAAGCGCTCTCGCCTCTGCCGAATATCGAGGTCCGGGTTCTTCCCAAGAGCAAGTGGTTGGGACGAATCGCTTTCCTTCTCTTCAAGGCCTCGCGCATTGCGAACCAGTGGGGAGCAGACCTCTACTTTTCCGTCGGTGAATATGCGCCGCTGAAGGTGTCCTGTCCGGTTGTGATTTGCCTTCGGAATCCGAACGTTTTTACATCGATCAAGTTCGATTGGAGCCGATACCAGAAGTTTCGCCTGGCGACGCTTCGGGCTCTGGCCACCTCGGCCGGGAAGCGTGCAGCGCGAGTCGTCTTCGTGAGTCATGACTCGGCCTCGTGGATGGGGGATGCCGCGGGAATCCCTGGGCCTCGACGTGCGGTCATCCATCACGGGGCAGATGTCGATGCCTGGCGAGCCAAGCTGGATTCTCAACCTCGAGGCGACTCGGCTGGGATTCTGTCGGTGAGCAGTATCTATCGCTATAAGAATTTCGTAAGGCTGGTCGAAGCCTATTGCGAATTGGCAAGCAGGCTCCCGGATCCTCCCCCGCTGACCATCGTGGGCGACGATCAGGATCCCGAGTATTCAGCGGAGTTGCGTCGGGTCCGGAAGCGAGCGGGACCTCTGGCGGATCGGATTCATCTGGTGGGCGCGGTTCCCTACGAGGAAATCACCCGGTACTACGCGGAATCGGCTCTTTTCGTCTTCCCTTCCTATCTAGAGACCTTCGGCCACCCCCTACTCGAAGCCCTGGCAGCGGGGGTGCCCGTAGTTGCGGCGGATATCCCCGTGTTTAGGGAAATCGCGGCGGAATCGGCGCTCTATGTCGATCCATTCGACTCCTCGGCCATGGCCACGGCCATGGAGCAAGCCCTGACGGATCGGGCTCTGGCCGACGAGTTGGTGTCGGCAGGCCAGCGTCGTCTAGAACTCTTCACCTGGCAGCTTGCAGCACAGCGGCTTGCAGCACTGCTCTCCGATGTGGTGGATGAGTATTAACTGTGGCCCAGTCTTCAGGCCGCGAGTGAAGTCCCCGGATCCATCGAGCCTTCGAGAACGATGCGAACCCATAGCTCGAGCCAGAGGACGAGCCAGAGTCGAGTGCCGTGTTCTGCGGTCCCAGCCACGTGTTCTCTGAGACAACGCTCGACCGGCTCAGCCTGGAGCCAACCCATCTCGACACACCGACTATCGCGCATGAGATCTCGGAGTAGGGTGGCGAGTTCGCCTCTCCACCAAATCCGCATGGGCATAGCGAAGCCCTTCTTGGCGCGGTAGATCACTTCCGGTGGGACTACTTTTGCAGCCACCCTTTTGAGGAGCCATTTTCGGTCGCCCCGGCGGAGTTTGTAGCGGTCCGGGAGATGCCACGCTGATTCGACGAAGTGGTGACCCAGCATGGGCGGTCGCACCTCGAGGGATGCTGCCATGCTGGCGACGTCGACTTTGACGAGGTAGTCGTCGGCGAGTTGTACCTGGAAGTCATCATAGAGGGCCTGCTGGAGGAGAGTCGTTTCAGCCCCGGAGAAGGGGCGACCGACCCGGCAATTGATGACGTCATGGGCTGGGTCCCCATCGCCAAAGGCTGTTCCGAGCAGGCTTTCGCGCCAGTTCAGCCAACTGTCTTGATTTGAGTAACCCGAGCCCGGAGGGGCTAGGGAGAGACGGTTCATCGATTCCAACCGGTTGGCGAAGCCGCTGCCGCCGGCGGCGCCGATCAAACTGGCGAGCCCGGGGACTGCATTTTTTCGCAGGAAAGAGGGGACGAACCGACCATAGAGGTCTGCATAGTAGAGGCTGGCGGAGCGCCAGTAGCCCGCGAAAGATTCGTCACCCCCATCGCCGGAAAGACAGACCTTAACGTGGTCTCGAGCCAGCCGAGAGACCAGGTGCGTGGGAATCGCCGAGGAGTCACCGAAGGGCTGCCCGTATTGCCAGACGAGTTCGGGCAAGATTTCGAGGATGGAATCCGATTGGAAGACCAACTCGTGATGGTTGGAGTCGATATGTTCGGCGACCTTGCGCGCGTAGGGAAGCTCGCTGAACTCTTCCTCCTCGAAACCCACCGAAAAGGTGTCGATGCTCGGGCTGTGACGAGCCGCCAAGGCCATGATCAGGGATGAGTCGACGCCTCCGCTCAGGAAACCGCCGACGGGTACATCGGCCAGGAGCCGTGCTTGGACGCTTCGGTCGAGTTCTTCTTCGACGAGTTGCTCGGCTTCCTCGACGGAAAGGTTCCGGGAAGGTTCGGAGGGGAAATCCCAATAGCGTTCGAGTCGTAGTTCCGACTGCCCCTCAATGACCGCGAAATGGGCCGGGGGCAGGCTTTCGACATCCTTCCAAACGGTGTGGGGATGGGGGATGAAGGAGTGCGAGAGGAAACATTCGATGGCAGAAAGCTCAACGTCGAGATCGCCTTCGGTCCCCTCCCTAATCGCGTTCAGCGTCGATGCGAAGGCGAGTACGCCCGGCCTTCGGAGCAGGTAGAGGGGCTTTTCGCCGATCCGATCGCGCGCCAGGAGCAGACGCCGCCGGGGCGAGTCCCAAATAGCCACGGCAAACATGCCGTCGAGCCGGGTAAAAAGGTCGGTTCCCCACTCCTCGTAGCCGTGGACCAGAACCTCGCTGTCTCCACTGGTTCGGAATTGGTGGCCCGACTCGATCAGCTCGCTTCGAAGCGTATCAAAATTGTATATTTCGCCGTTGTGAACAGCATTCACCGTGCCGTCTTCATTGCTGACCGGGCAGCGGGCTGCATCGCTTAGATCAATGATGCTCAGGCGTCGGTGTACGAGGCCGATTCCATCCTCGATCAAGATGCCGTCGTCATCGGGCCCTCGACTCTTCATGGCCAGGGACATACGGGAGAGAATCTCTCGATCCGGCTGTCGCCGGTCCGTATACCACAGCCCCCCGATTCCGCACATGCCTTTTGAACTCCCTGCTCAACTTATTCAGATTGTGACTGGGGCGCTGATGCGGATGGACTCTAGGATGGCGAAGGTGACTCGCGACGTTGCAATGAGGTCGTCGATCAAAAAGGGGCTGGGGTCACCTGACTTCACCGCAGCGAAGAATTCGGTCACCGCGTTGGCCTGCCCCTTGTCCTGATTGACGCCCTTGACGCCCGTCGCCTTGTTCGAGCCGAGGATTCGAGTTTGCTTGAAGTTCTCGCAGACCGCGGTGATCCCCCCGGCTGAGGCTTCGATGCGCTCTTTGGGAAGTTCGGTGGTGGCCTGGGCGAGGTAATGGATACTGGCCACGGATCCATCGGCGTAGCGGATCAGTGCGGTTATCGAATCATCTTGGGCCGGGTCGCTGGAGAGCGCGCTGGCATAGACTTGAACCGGAACCTTCCCGACAACGAAGCCGCAGAGATCGACGAAGTGGCAGACCTCGCCGACGATGCGGCCCCCCCCCTCGCGCGGATCGGTTATCCAGGTGCCCCGAGGAGTCGGACCCGCTGCGACGGTGTACTGGATATGAAGGGGCGAGGAGCGATCGGCGAAAGCATCCGCGAAGGCCCGGGCATGCGATGAAAATCTTCGGTTGTAGCCGATGGCCAACTGGCTCCCGCTTTGGCGGGCTGCTTCGGCGACATCTCCAATTTCGTCGGGAGTCAGCCCCATGGGCTTTTCGAGCCAGACGGCTTGCCCCGCTCTGAGGGCATCGCTGGCCGAGCGCGCGTGCAGATCATGCCGGGTCGCGATGAATACGGCGTCGACTCCCTCTGCCCCAATCACATCGTTGGGGTCGGTACTGCAGCGTTCGAAACCGAAGCGCTCTGCGGTCCGCTGGGCCGAGGGTCCAGTGGCGGTAACCAGGGATATCTTGCGAAGATTCGAAGCATTGGAGAGGTTGGGCAGGAGCACCGCTTTCGCATAGTTCCCCGCTCCGAGGAAACCCACGCCAATCGTCGGCTTCGCGCCGCGAGGGGGCTGTGCATCGCCGAGGGTGAGGCTCCGCCAGGGCTTGGAGGAGACGTCGTACTTGAAAATGACGGCGAGATTTGGGCGCTCGCCCTTGGCGAGTTGGGAGTAGGCTCCTTCCGCTTCGCTGAAATCTATTGTTTCGGTATCGAGTTGTTCGAGATGAATCGACTCGCGCTGAGCAAGAGCGAGGATGGCCTGCATGTTCCTGTTCTCTGTCCAGCGAACGTAGGGGAGAGGATAATCGAGGCCGAGTTCTTCGTAGTTGCGATCATAGCGGCCCGGGCCGTAGGACATGCTCAGACGAAGCTCCAATTCCTTTTCGTAGAAGGTTCGTCTGTCGAGTTCGAGAGGCATGGCGCCGACCACGACGACCCGACCCTTGGGGCGGCAGAGTTCGGCGGAAAGTTGAATCGGAGCGGCGCTATTTGCCGAGGCAGTGACCAGAGCGAAATCGGCGCCATAGCCCGCCGTGGCGTTTTCCTTCCAGCCCGGTGGTAGAGCGTCCGGGCGAGCGCCCCACTCGGCTCCTTGTTCCATGGCCTGCTTGATGCGGCGTTCGTCGATATCCACTCCCAGTACTCGACAGCCGTTCGAGACCAGGAGCTGTACCGCGATTTGTCCAATGAGCCCGAGGCCGATGACGACGGCGATCTCTCCCAGACTGGGGTTGGCGATGCGGATGCCCTGAAGGGCGATGGATCCGAGGGTGGCAAAGGCTGCGCGGTCGAGCTCGAGGCCCTCTGGAACCCGGGCAACGAGGTTCTCGGGCACAGCGACCCACTCGGCATGGTTCGCGTAACCGGCGCCAGCGCATGCGACACGGTCGCCGACGGCGAATTCGGTTACGCCTTCGCCGACTTCCATGACAATTCCAGCGCTCGAGTAGCCCAGGGGCTGAGGAGAATCGAGTCGGTTGACTACGGTTCGATAGGTGGGCAGCGGCCCCTCCTGCTTCACCTTTCGGAGGACCTGGCTCACCAGATCGGGCCGACTGCGTGCCTTGCCGAGCAAGGACTTGCGGGCAAACTCCATGGCGAGCTTCTCGGTGCCTGGCGAAACCACGGAAAAGTGGTTTTGGACCAGTACCTGGCCCCTGCCCGCCGCGGGTGCCGGGATATCGAGCAGTTGAAGGTCTCCGCTCCGGGCGCTTTGAAGGATCTGTTTCACGCGTTGGCCTCTTCTGGCGTTTTCAGGGGAGCGATTTCATGATCGGCAGTTTGCTCGATATGGTTGAGCCAGCCCGAATGAGGAATAAAGCGATGGGGGCTCTGCAAGCTATGGAGAGGGTACACCCGGGGAGGGGTGAGGTCATTCCCAAGGGCGGCTTCTCCCTCGGCGATTTCCACGTCGCTGGGCTTTCGAACTTCGGTCACCCGAAGTTCCGAGCTCGTCATGACCTCTTGGAGCTTGGGAATACGCGCTTCGTCGAAACCCATCAGCCGAACCGCCGCCAGATCGAGGGCGATGGGATCCAGGGCGCTGAGCACGACCCCAAGGGGAACGTCTCGAGGGGCCAGGGGCCCATTCATTTCCCCGGCCACTAGGCCATCGAGTACGGTCAGAATTTTGCGAACCGGTGAGGGGGCCTCCAGGTGGAGTCCCTGCTTGTCGCTGTAGTAGATGCATCGGTTCAGATCCGCGCACATGCGCCAGGTCGTCCGATTGCCGTACCAGTTCCCCGCGCGAATGAACTCGTCGCCGCGGGCCCGGGTCTCCGCTCGGCGGTAGGCCTTGATGAGACCCTTTCCGACATTGTGTCCAAGGAGGGTGCGTCCCCACTCGGTCAGCCGGCTTCGGGCGCGATCGATGAGGGCTCCACCTGGGAATTCATCCCCACCGGTGGCGACTGATCCCGCGCAGTGGTGAGGGAGCCAATTTTTGTCCCCATTGATGCCCACCATGTTCTTGAGTGCGAGGGTCACCCCGGTTTTCTTGTGGGTTTTCAGCTTTGGAAGGTTGATGATGAGATCGCTCGCGAGCACGGTTTCCGAGAGCAGATATGCGTTGCGACCCTTGGAGTGGTGCTCCGAGGTAGGGCCGGGGTCGTAGTCCGCCCCTCGCATCTTGTTCGGGTCGATGCCGGAGCCCTCGAAGAAACTCTGCTTGCCCAGATCCACCGAGCGGTAGCCGAGAGGATCGCCGGGCAGTGGCTGGCGAGACACGATCACCCCGTTTTCGAAGACCACCGCCTCTCGGCGCAAATCGATGATCTCCAACTCCATCCCGATGGTCGATCGGAAATGAGCCTGCATTGCGTCTAGGCCCGCAATTTTCCGGATCTTGCCAAAATCGCAATCCTGTTGGGGTGCCTCGGCGATGATGACCCTGCCCGATGCACCCACCGCGAGGAAGGCGTATTCGGCGACGCACCGAATGATCGCGCCATGGGTGATCACGCTCTCGACGCTCGCACCCTCGGTCTCGTCGCTCGCCGGGTTCCAGTGTCGAATGAAATTGGGCTTGAGGACGACGGTCTTGCCCACATCCACCAGGTCCTTTAGTGGGTTCCAGTCGCGCGATCCCGCGTTCGCTTGGTCGAGTCCCAGGGCCAGCAGGGAGGAGCGAACAGCCCGGAATGCGGCGTTCTTCCCTGGCGGGTGGTTGGGGTCGAGCCTTCCCTGGAGTTCGGGAGGCTCGAAATCTGGATGCCAGGGCGCTTCAAGGCCCTGGTAGTGAGCCGGGCCGCGTGCGAGGCCGACGCGGATCATGATCGAACCTTCTCAAGAGTCGTGGCGAAGCTCATTTTGCGCCCCGAACGATTTCCTGCATGAATGTGAGCATGCGCATGGCCAGGGTGTCCCGCACGAATTCCCGTTCGATCCAGAGTCGCCCTGCCTTGGCGCGCTGTTGGGCTTCTTCGGGATTTCTGATGACCGCCATGATGCACTCGGCCAGGGCCTGGGGGTCTTCGGGATCGATGGTCCACCCGGCGCCCGCCTCTTCGGTCATCCTGCGGATTTCACCTCGGGCCGAGACGATCACCGGCCGCTCCTGGGCGAGGAATTCGAAAATCTTGGAGGGGATCACCGTCTCAAAAACAGGAAGGTCCTTCAAGCAGACGAGCAGGATATCGATGCTCGCGATCCAATCGGGCATTTTTTCCCGGGGTTGCAGGCCGAGCAGTTTGATGTTCTTGATCCCCCGCTCGGCGATGGACTCTTCGAGTTTTCCTCGCTCGGCACCATCACCGATGAGTAGGAAAGTGATATCGGGTTCTTTTTGCAGGGTCTGGGCCGCGTCGATCACGGATTCGAGCCCATGAGCCAAGCCCAAAGTGCCGATGTAGGCGACAGAAGTCTTCCCTTCGAGGTCATTCGCCGCGATCAGGCTCTCGGCGGGAGGCCGGGGCTTGAATTGTCGGTGGTCGATGCCGTTGTAGACGAGTTCAATTTTTTCACGCGGGTAGCCACGGGCGGTAATGTGTTCGATGAAGGCTCGGGTATTGACCACGATGCCCGTGGCGCTGGAATAGAGCCAATTCTCTAGGCCTTCGAGGGTGCGAAGGATCAGCCCTGGCTTGAGTTGCCCTAGCTCGACGATGGACTTGGGCCAGAGGTCACGCACTTCAAGCACGAAGGGGCGGCGCTTTAGGCGGGCGATCAATGCACCCGACAGACCGCAAAAGAATTGGGGCGTCGTGGCCACCACGAGATCGGGCTTGCTTACTCGTCCGGAGGCAATCAGCGCAGTCACACCGAAGAGGACGTAGTTGAGGATTCGCTTGGCGAAGCCGGCGTTAGCCGCCAGGAACATCCAGGTGCGGATGACTCGGATCCCGTCGACTTCCTCCTCCTGGATCCAGGCGTTCCGAAACCCTTCGAAGACGGCCCCGGCAGGATGGTTGGGAACGCCTGTGATCACCGTCACTTCGTGCCCCTCGGCGACCCATCGGCGACAGTGCTCGTGGGTTCGACTTGCGGGGGCATTGACCTCCGGAGGGAAGTAATGGCTTATGAATAGAATCCGCACGCTGGACTTCCCCGATGCCTTGGAGGTGGGCTAGTTGGGTATATATTGGGGGAGGAGAGGCGTTATTCTCATGGCCAAGGATTGAAAGATTTCTTCCGCCCTTTGCTCATCGCCGTGTATGACGGGAACCGTGAAGCGTACGAGCGAACCGTCCGTTCTCTGTGTTAGGGCGCGATCGACAAACATATAAAGCACTTTTTCGTGGTTCCTTGCGATCGTTCTACCCCGGGACTGATACCAGAAGTAGACAAGATTTCGTTGGTTTCCCTTGGCGACGATCACCCGTCTCGCCTCGCCACCGAAACCCATGTCGAGAGGCACGACATCGCTCTTGATGATGTCCCAGCCCGCGCCAGGAAGGCAGTGCTCCGGTGGATGGATGATGTTGTCACCCTCGCCGGTATCGCGGGTCTGGCGCTCGTGGTAGCCCACGTAGACATTGGCGACAGCATCGAGCTCGGGGTTGAAAAAATCGCAGAGCAGATAGTCCGTAACGCCAAGCTTCCGAAGCACATCGTCGGACATCATTTGCACTTCAGAGCAACGCCACGAATCGATCTCTAGCGGGAACTCGACGAAATCTCCCCGCTCGGGAATGAAATCTTCATTCGCGAAATAGTTGTAGGTGTAAAAGTTCAGGAGCAGGAAGGCGAGAGCGACGAGCAGCTTGGCCATTTAGGCGGCCTCCTCTTCGGGTTGTGCTCTCTGGAATCGGTTTATGAGTTTCGATTCGCCCATCAAGAGCAGGAAGGCCAGGCTGAAAGTGATTAAACCTTGGAACTCGTGGATGAACCCGCTCGCCGCTTCTTGCCCGTATCCATGGGCCAATAGGCCGGTGGCGGCTACTCGTAGGGAGTTGACAATGATGGCTATGGGGATCGTTGAGGCGACCAGGATGATCTGAAGGGGAAGGTGATTCCTTTGGAAGAAGTGGGCAAAGACGACTCCCAGGGTCAGAAGGGCCATCAGCGATCGCAGGCCGCTGCAGGCTTCTGCGACAAAGAGGTCGCCCCCGGCGAGGTGAATAATATTCCCCTCGAGTAGAACTGGGATTCCGATCGCCTGGAGCAGTGAAACCGCCCACTGGGCGGCGATGAGTTGCAAGGGGAAGGCCACGACGTTCACCAGGGATTGGGGGAGCGGGATCATCAGCAGCAGGAAAGCCATGGGAAAGAGAAGAAGCATGAAAATTTCTCGGCCCAGGAGTAGGAGTATGAGGCCCATCACGCTGAATACGTAGCCGGCACGGAGGGGGGCAAGCAGGCTTCCGAGTTGGCCAACGGCCAATAGGCCCAGCCCGATCAGAAGCAGCGCAACGCCCCACCAGTCGCCCTCGACTTTGGCGGCCATGAGGTGATATTTCTTCTCATAAGCGAAGACCAGGGCCAGGGGCACGATGAGGAAACCGTGAGAGTAGTCGGCCACGATCCTCCAATGGTCCACCATCGAAAGTAGGATCGGCATATAGACGATGGTCAGTAGCGCCAGCAGTCCGATGGACTGCCACGCGACCGAATCGCGCGAATTCAGCCCGGGTGAGTCTGAATAAGAAGGCGTGGGCAGGCTCAATGGGAACTCCCGAGGTCGCGTTCAAGGATGTCTACGATTCGGCCAGAGGTCTGACCGTCCCAAAGTTCGGGGATGCGGCCACTCTTGCCGCCGCCTTCGAGAACCTTCTGGGTCTCCGAAAGGATCACAGTGGGGTCTCTTCCGACAATCGAGTTTGTGCCCTCGCTCACTGTAATCGGGCGCTCGGTATTCTCTCGCATGGTGAGGCAGTTGACTCCCAAGGCTGTGGATTCCTCCTGAATACCACCAGAATCCGTCAGGACCAGCTTGGCATTGGCCATTAATTGAAGGAAGTCGAGATAGCCCAAGGGCCCGGTCATCCGAAGTTTCGGTTTTGAGCCTCCAAGCCCCGCTTCGATGGCTGCCGAGGTACGCGGGTGAACGGGGAATATGATGGGAAGCTCGAGGTGAATTTCTTCAAGTGCCTTGAAAAGCGACTGGAGGGTTTCTGCATCATCGACGTTGGACGGGCGGTGAAGAGTGAGGAGCGCATAGCCCTGGGGCTCTAGGTCGAGGTCGTCGAGAGTTTTCAGCTCTCGAGCTTTTTCCAGGTTGCGCAGGAGAGTGTCGATCATCACGTTGCCGACCCGGTGGATGCGCTCAGAATCGACGCCCTCTTTCTGGAGGTTCTGATCTCCGTCGGGCTCGGTTGTAAAGAGCCAGGACGAGATCGAGTCGGTGAGAATACGGTTGATTTCCTCGGGCATGGTCCGATCGCCTGAACGCAAACCGGCTTCGACATGCGCGATTGGGATCTGCAATTTTACCGCGGCGAGGGAGGCTGCGAGGGTGGAGTTGACATCACCCACCACCACCAGGGCATCGGGTGCCTCGCGCAAGAGCAGCTTCTCCATTTCGATCAGCACTCGGCCCGTCTGTTCTGCGTGGGAGCCCGAGCCGATTCCCAGGTTGACGTCGGGCTCGGGGATGTCGAGATCTCGGAAGAAGCTCTCGGACATGGCTTCATCGTAGTGCTGGCCGGTGTGGACGAGAATGGCCTCGAAGCGGGAGCGCGCGCGAAATTCGTGCATTAGCGGAGCGATCTTCATGAAGTTGGGGCGAGCACCGGCGACCACGACGACCCGCAGGGGTGCCGAATCACGTGAGTTGGGCGGAGTCTTCATTGCCTGGGAGTCCTTACTTTCCTGACTGGAGGTTCGGCGCGCGGGCGCGAGTGGTTGCTTGATCGGTTGCGGATGGGGCTCGACTTGAGGCGGCAATCATACCGATGCGAGAAGGTGTGGGAATAGGACCGACCCCGCGAGTCGGGCCGAGGATCCCTGGGGGCAATTAAAGAAGCCTCCGGCCCCTCGGGGGAAGAATGGGGTCGCGTTGATGTGGCCTCGGTGGGCAACTTTTGTGCGAAATGTGGCCAATTACCCCCTCTTGGTAGCAATAAAAGCTAAAAGTTTCGCTCTGCTGCGGTCGAAATAGGAAAAGGACTTCCAAAGAGGGGATAATCTGCCCAAAACAGGAATTGTTTTCCACTCACTCCCAGTGGGAGGTGGCCGCATGCGGCCCACTTGAGTGTCTTGAGCCGGGGCGGACGGCGAGGAATGACCGAGGACATGGCGGCATCAACGGACTGGAAAAAGGAAGCGAGTCGGCGATGAGCGAGCGATTCAGGGTGCTGGTGATCGACGACGATCCCGGGATTCGCGAGTACCTCCACACGGTGGCCTCGCGACAGGGGTACGACGTCTTTTCGGCGGCCGACGGGGAGAGTGCCTTGGCCGGCCTGGCCGAGAGCCGCCCCGACATCGTCACCCTCGATGCCATTCTGCCCGGGATGGACGGGCTCGAAACCCTCCGATCCCTCAAGGAAGTTCTACCTCACGTTCCAGTAATCATGCTCTCGGGCCACGGTCAGGCCCGGATGATCGTGGATGCCATGCGGCTTGGAGCATCGGATTTCCTGCGCAAGCCCTTCGAAGTGGAAGAGTTGGAACTTGCTTTCAGCAAGGCGCTCGAGACCCATGCGCTGAAGGAGGAAGTTGTCCATCTCAGGGGGCGAGTCCGCAGCGAGGTCGACGGTCTCTTGCTCCGGGGCGATAGCCCCAAGATGAAGGAAGTCAGGGAAACCATCGAGCAAGTCGCCGATACGGATATCACGGTATTGATCCGGGGTGAAAGCGGGACAGGCAAGGAACTCGTGGCCCGGGCTCTCTACCAGCTGAGTGGTCGCAGCGAGCGACCTTTCGTGAAGGTCAATTGCGCGGCGTTGCCCTCGGAACTACTGGAGAGCGAACTTTTCGGCTTTGAGAAGGGCGCCTTTACAGGTGCACAGAAGAGAAAACTGGGCAAATTCGAGTACGCCAATCGCGGAACGATTTTTCTGGATGAAATCAGCGAGATGGCTCCGGGTCTCCAGGCCAAGTTGTTGCAGGTTTTGCAGGATGGTGAATTTTCGAGACTGGGCGGAGAGAGCGATGTCAAGGTGGATACCCGAATTATCGCGGCCACCAACCGGAATCTCGAGGAAGCGGTTCGGAGTGGTGAATTCCGCGAGGATCTCTACTACAGGCTGAACGTTGTGATGGTGCAGGTTCCGCCCCTCCGAGAGACCATCGACGCGGTGCCGCTGCTCGCAGAGTATTTCTTCTCGATGTACGCGGAGCAGTACGGCAAGGAAGCTCCGCCGCTCTCTCCGGAGACCATGGGCGAGATGATGGCCTACGGCTGGCCCGGGAATGTGCGGGAACTCGAGAATATGATCAAACGCATGGTCGTGCTCGGAAACGAGCACGCTGTGATCAAGGAAATCAAGCGGCAAGGCGTGGTGGTTGCGCGCGCTCGAGACGCCGCTGACGACGAAACCCTCGACGCGAATTCTCTGGGCAGTGAGTTGGCTGGAGAGGCTGGCCTGGATCTTAAGGCTATCGCCAAGCGAGCCGCTCGCGCTGCCGAGAAGCGCGTCATCGAAAAAGTTCTGACCCAGACTCGCTGGAATCGGAAGGAAGCCGCCCTGCGGTTACAGATCAGCTACAAGGCGCTTCTCTATAAAATGAAGGAAAACGGATTAAGTGATGGGAATTGACGCGTTCGATATGGATCTCTGCCAAGGAGAAAAGATGTCCTCTTTCCATAAGTTCTCGGTGATGGTGGCTGCGGTCTTCCTACTCGGGTCTCTGAGCTTTGGCTGTGCGCGCCCAGCGGCGGAATCGCCTCCCGATGAGCAGGCCGGTCTTCGTGTTCCTTACGTGATTGGGATTCCCGATATCCTGAAGATTACGGTCTGGAAAAATCCCGAGCTCAGCGTCGAGGTGCCGGTTCGGAGTGACGGCAAGATCTCTGTGCCGCTTCTCGGTGATATTCAGGCCGAGGGGCTGACCCCGGCTGAGTTGAAGGAAGTAATCAGCGGGAAGCTCGCCGAGTATATCAGCGCGCCGAATGTCACCGTGATCGTCATCCAGGCGAACAGCCAGATGGTCACCGTGGTGGGTGGGGTGCTGCGAGCTGGGACGCTCCCGCTGAACCGCCAAATGCGGGTCCTCGAGGTCATCGCGGCGGTTGGCGGATTCAATACCTGGGCCGATCGTTCCGATGTCCGAATTCTCAGGCCGACAGCTAACGGATTGGTCTCCTACAGATTCAACTACTCAGCCTATGTAGCCGGCAAAGAGTCCGGTACGAATATTCTCGTAGAGCCCGGCGATACCGTCGTTATTCCCGAATAGGAATCCTTCGTGCGCATTCTCGCTATCTCAGTTCTGGCAATGGCACTCGCGACTGTAAGCACAGTTGCGGGCGCGCACCAGTTTGAGTTCGGCCTGGATCAGGATATCCGGGTCGAGAGCAATATGTTCAATTCGAGCGAGTTCCCGGTAACCGACGGCGTGTACCGACTGCTGCCCATATTTGAGTTGAGCGGCCGGCTGGGGAAACTCGACAACGCTGAGTACACAGTAAATTATAGTCCTAGCTATCTCGTTTACTTTGAGACAGACGGAGTAGATGGGCTTGATAATCGCGCGCAGGCGAATCTAGATTTTCGGCTGAGTCCGAAAGAGACCGTCCGTACCAGCGCCTCCTACCTTGAGTACAGTTCGATCCGGGCGACGTCTCAAATCAATCCGGACGGTAGTTTCGATATCCTTGCCGACGAAGAGGGGGATACGATTCGTGCCTTCGTGAACCTCGGCTACAGCCGAAGTATGGATGCCAGGTCTGGCCTCAATCTAGATGCCGACTTTCAGGACTACGCATTCGACAAGTCTCGGAATGTGGGCAATAAGTCGATTGGAGCGAGCGGTTCGTATACCCACGGATGGAGCCCCCGGCTTACAGTGGGAGGGAGCCTGTCTACCCGCTACAGACTCTTCGATTCTCAGACTTCAGATTCTGGCTCGATCAACAGTTCAAAAGTGACGGTCTCCAACCTGAACCTGCTCGTTTTCTACACTTTCGCGAAGGACTACAACTTCCGCTTTCAAGGGGGGCCTTCGGTTATCTACACGCAGCCCGGTTCGATCGTGGGCGAGCCCGCGCCCGCTTCCGAGACCGACCTGACCTATTTCATGGATATTTCTCTGTCCAAGGAAGAACAGAAATCATCCTATATGCTTCGCTACTCCCGAAATGAAGATGCCTCGGGAGGAACCAACGGAACCTCTATCCTTGATAGCGTGTCTGCCCAGTTTTCCCTGGATTTGGGCGAATTATGGCAATCGGATGTGGTTGTCGGCTGGAATCGGCGGCAGAGCGTAAATGCATTCATCTACGTTGATCCGCTCACGGGGACCCCTCTTCCTTTTTCCCAGGAGAGCAAGCTGCACCAAATTTGGGGCCGGATCGGCTTCGCTCGGCGTCTTGGGGAAAAGATGTCAGCGACCTTGGGGTTTAGCTACAGGCGAATCGCAGATTACGAGATCAATGACATCGATCAGCCCAAGCAGGATAACTACACCGGTTTTGTCGGGATGAATTACCGCTTCGACGCCTATATTTTTTAATGATCGCAGCAAGCGTTTCATAGTGCCAAATACCGCTTTTTTCAAACCCGAATTAAAGATGAAAAAGACTGGATTATGAATTCTCAGCAGGTACCTCAGATACCGGATATCACTGGCCTTCTAAGGCGGCGTGCCAAGGTGATGGTAATGGTCGCGGGAGCGATACTGCTCGGGATGTACTGGCTCGCCATGGCGCTTCCCAACCAGTACTCCTCCTACGCGACAATCCTTGTCGAGCCCCAGGCTGTCGATGAGAATCTTGTCAGCGCTGGTGTCCGTGAGAGCGATCTCAAGGAGCGCTTGGGCATCATGACGGCCGAGATTTTGAGTCGGCCACGTCTGTCGAGGCTGATCGACGAATTCGATCTCTACCCCTTGGAGTCGAAGCGGATGCAGCGCTCCGAGGTCATCGATCTCATGCGCTCGCATATCACTGTGGAGCCCGTCTTGAATGCTCTTGAGGGCGAGAACAGAGGGCGGGGCGAAATCGAGTTCAACTCATTCAGGATCACCTTCCGCTCGAACTCGTCGGTGACGGCGGCGGTCGTTACTCAAAGTATCGCCAATGATTTTCTTGAGGCCAATATCGACGCTCGGGTGAACGTCTCCCAGCAAAGTCTAGACTTTATGCAGGACTCGATTGACGATTTGCGGACCAGGCTCTCCACGGTGGAAGAGGAGATCAAGGAAGTCAAGGACGCAAATGCGGGGCACCTGCCCGAGGATCTCGCCTCAAACCAAGATGTTTTGCAGACCTCGATAGGGCAACTTAGAGAGGTCCAGCGGGCTCTTGACCTTGCCAGGAGCGACGAGGCATTTTGGAAAAATCAGGTGATCACGGCGGGGGCCATGACCGGTCTTAATGACCAGGCGAGTCCTGCCTATCGCAAGAAGATGGTCGAGGCGGAGCTTGGGATGATGCAAGCTCGGGGCTATACTGAGCGACACCCGGATATCGTTCAGGCCCGCCAAGAACTCTTACTTCTCGAAGAACGGATCAACGGTGTAGAGGGCGAGGGTGAGGATGTTCCGGGCTCCTATGCCGAGCAAAACGCCAAATCAGAACAACGGCGATCCGCATTGCGCATTGAAGCCGCCGAGAGAGATGCGGAACGCCTGACCGATCAGGCAGAGGGAGCGCGTGGAAGGCTTGCAGCGACACCGGCAGTCGCAGCCCGTTTGGAGGCGCTCGCTCGAGAGTACTCCCATCTAAACGCCTCGTTTCAAGATTTCAGTGCTCGCAGGCAACAAGCCAGTGTTCAGGCTGATCTTGAACGAAAACAACTCGGCGAGCAGTTTCAAATCCTGGAAGCGGCCTTCCCGGCTCCGAGTCCGAGTTCTCCCAACCGTATTCTGATCATCTTCCTGGGTCTTTGTATTGGGGGTGGCGTTGCGGGTGCTCTGGGCTTCGTTCTCGAGGCGACAGATGGTTCGGTGTATGACTCTCGTGCCCTCCAAGCGGCGACGAACGTTCCAGTGCTCGCGTCAATCCCGTCCGTGATGCTCGACTCCGATTTTGTGGCGCGCCGAAAAAGAGCGATCCGCGAGGTTCTGGCGGCAGTTGCCGTCGTCGTGTTCTGCCTTGTTGGAGGAGGGGTCACCTATGTCTACGTGAATGACATCTCTCTGTTTCCCGTCTCGGTTGAGTCAGATCTCCCTGGGGCGGGAGAGGAACAATCCAGATCCGGGGATCTGTTGATCCCTCAAGCAAAGGTCGCGTTTTTGGAGCCCACTTCAAAACCCTGATGGCTTTCCGGAGCAACTATGTATTGTGAATATTACGGCCTTGTGAAGCCACCCTTTGAGATGACACCCGATCCGTCTTTCCTTTTTCTGGGCGAGGCGCACAGGGAAGGTCTGGCCACACTCGTCTATGGAGTCAAGGCAGGCAAGGGTTTCGTGATGCTGACGGGTGAGGTGGGGACGGGGAAGACGACACTTCTTCACGCTCTGCTGAGCCAGTTGGAGTCGGATACTAAGTCCGCCTTTATATTTAATCCGAGATTGACACCCCTTGGTTTTTTCAGGGTGCTCTTTGAGGAACTCGACATCACGCCGAGAAGAAAGAATAAGGCTGACTATCTCCTTCAGCTGAACGAATTTCTGATTGAGCGGCTGGGCAAAAATGAGAAAACCCTACTGATTGTCGATGAAGCTCAGAATCTTTCGATCGATATGCTCGAGGAGATTCGGTTGCTCTCAAACCTTGAGACGCCGCGTTCCAAGCTGATCCAGATCATGCTTGTCGGGCAGCCCGAGTTGAAGGAAATGCTCCGTAAGCCCGAGTTGAGGCAACTCCGGCAACGGATCGCTCTGAGCCACCACCTACGCCCCTTCGATGAGGAGGAGACTCGACAATATGTCGAGGACCGGCTTCGTCGAGCGGGTCATACCGGTGGCAAGCTTTTCAAGCGCGGCGCCATGCGGGCGCTTTATAAACTGACAGGTGGGACCCCGCGCCTGATCAACGTTCTCTGCGATAGTGCGCTGCTCATGGGATTCGCCAGGGAGCAAAAAGTCGTGGATACGGAGATGATTCGAGAAGCCGCAGTGGATCTGGATTTGATGCCTATCGAACCCACTGAAGCCGAGTCAGGCGAGAAAAGGGCAACGGGAGACTCGTCGGCGGGTCGCTCGCGAAGTATTTTTCGGTTTTTCCGGTAGTAGGAAGGAATTGGGTTGTCATGGCGAAACATTATGAAGCGTTGCAGAGAGCTGAGGCGGAGCGGAGGCGGAAGGTCGTCGGCGAGCCCGCTCCTGTGGCGCCGACTGAGTGGGATACGACTCCCGCGAGCGCGCCGAAGCACAAGAAGGGTTTTCTGGACAAGATGCTCTCGCGGGGTCCGGTCGCGGAGCCCGGGATGGAGACGGCGACCGACCTCAATAAGCGGAGGATCGCGATGCTCCAGCCCGAGTCGTTTGCATCGGAGCAGTTTCGCACGCTCCGTGGCAGGATAGACTCGCTAGCGACCCAGCAAGTTATAAAGACGGTTTCGGTTGCGAGCGCGAACTCAGGCGAAGGCAAGACCATGGCTTCGATCAACCTTGCGGTAGTGACATCGATGAGTGTCGGCCGAAAAGTTTTGTTGGTGGACTGCGATCTTCGGAGGCCGAAGGTTCATACCAGCCTAGGACTCGAGCCCGCTTTTGGTTTGGCGGAAGTTCTGACGGGGAAGGCCTCCTTGGAAGATGCCGTGATGCGTGTCGACGGAGTTAGTCTGGATGTTCTTCCGGTGAGGGGGCGTCCGAGCAATCCTTCGGAACTCCTCGCCTCGGAAGCCATGCGCGAGCTTATCGAGAAGGTTTCAGGGCTCTACGACCAGATAATCTTCGACACCCCCGCATGCCTTGGGCTACCAGACGCAAAGACAATCAGTGAACTGAGTGACGGGGTAGTGCTGGTTGTGAGGGCGGGGTCTACTCCTAAACAAGATATTGAGACGGTTCTCGAGATCCTCGACCAGCGGCGGGTTCTGGGGCTCTTGCTCAATGGGATAGATCCCTCGGCCTCTCAAGGCGGGCCCTACTGAGATGAGCGGATTGCCCGATCTTTCGTTGATGAGTCGGGGCAGTCGCTAGTGGACCTCCTTTCGGCGGTAATTGCTGGCGGCGCGGCGGCGGTGGCCGCCTTGGCGTGTACTCCGCTTGCGGCCCGCCTGGCGAAGGCGCTCGATATCGTCGATCGGCCCTCTGCCAGGAAGGTGAGTGACCGCCAGGGGATTCCGCTTCTGGGTGGTTTGGCGGTGGTCACGGGTGTAATTATCGGGCTTTCTGTCTTCCGATTATCAGCTGGCAGCATGGGCTATGGCGAAATCGGTGACCAGGTGTCCGCCTTCGTGGCGGGCGGAATTCTACTCGTCTTGGTTGGCGCTTGGGATGATCGGTTCGATCTCGGAGCCTGGCAGAAGATCCCCTTTCAGCTGCTGGCAGCCGCCATCGCCATCGATGGTGGGTTCGTGATCGATTATTTCACGAATCCATTTTCTCTGTACACCCATACACTGCCAACGGGCATTTCCTGGTTGGTCACGGTCGCGTGGATCATGCTCGTTACAAATGCCATGAATCTGATTGATGGGCTCGATGGACTCACCACGGGAACGGGTCTAATTATTGCGGGTACGCTGGGAATCATCTGCTTTCAAGCGGCGCAGCCCGCGGGCGTCGTAATCGCTCTGATCATGCTCGGCGCTCTGGCGGGCTTCCTCCCCTACAATTTTCCGCCTGCGCGGATTTTCCTCGGAGACGCTGGAGCGCTCTTTGTTGGCTTCGCGCTCGCTCTGGTCTCCATCCAGGGATATCGCAAGGCCGCTTTGCTGACTTTTATCGTGCCCCTCCTCTCTCTGGCTGTCCCCCTTCTCGATACCGCTTCATCGATTTGGCGGCGCTGGCGTTCGGGCAGGGGCATCTTCTCGGCGGACAAGGGGCATATCCATCACCTCATTCTCGCTCGTGAAGGTTCCCACCGGCGCGCGGTTCTTTGGCTATACTTTCAAACTCTGTGCTTCAGCGTGATAGCCCTTTCATTTGCCCAGTTGCGAGGCTACTCCGCCTACCTCT
Organism: Myxococcota bacterium; assembly: GCA_029243605.1. Lineage (GTDB taxonomy): Bacteria > Myxococcota_A > UBA9160 > UBA9160 > UBA4427 > JAZXM01. Next base: position 8,619 of record JAQWRT010000076.1, on the reverse strand, counting down.
TTCTGTTGGCGGTGGTACTTCTCACAGTAAGGCTGCTCAGGAATATTGGGGCCCTGGGAATTGCCATTGAAGAGTCTGGATCCAGCGGGCGTGGTGGGGGCCAGGAACCATCCTTGGAGGAAGAAGATAGATGAGTGGGAAATCTGCCCTGATTACGGGAATTACGGGTCAGGACGGCTCGTACCTCGCCGAATTACTCCTTGAGAAGGGGTATGAGGTTCACGGCGTCGTGAGAAGGTCGAGCACCGAGACCTTCGAGCGAATCGCGCATATCCATGACTCACTGCACCTGCACCAGGCGGACCTGCTCGATCAGGTGTCTCTCGAAACGGCTATCCGCGACTCCCGGCCGAGCGAGATTTACAACCTGGCGGCCCAGTCCTTTGTTCCGACCTCGTGGGTACAGCCCTCGCTGACCGGTGAGTACACCGGTCTCGGTGTCACTCGCATGTTGGATGCGATTCGAACGATCGATCCGGCTATTCGCTTTTATCAGGCCTCAAGTTCGGAAATGTTTGGCCGGGTGCGAGAGGTGCCCCAGAGCGAAACGACAGAGTTCTATCCGCGAAGCCCCTACGCAGTGGCCAAGCTTTACGGTCATTGGATCACGGTGAATTACCGTGAGAGCTACGACCTCTTTGCCGTTTCGGGAATTCTTTTCAATCACGAATCTCCCCGACGCGGTCGGGAGTTTGTGACCCGGAAAATCACCGAGACGGTGGCTCGTATCAAACTCGGCCTTGATGATGAGTTGAAGTTGGGAAATGTCGAGGCCAAGCGCGATTGGGGATATGCGGCAGAGTACGTCGACGCGATGTGGCGAATGCTCCAGGTCGATGAGCCGGTTGATTACGTGATTGGAACCGGTGTTCAGAACTCGGTGCAGGAATGCTACGAGCTCGCGTTTTCCCACGTTGGCCTCGACCCAGAGGATTTCGTGAAGACGGACAAATCTCTGCAACGGCCCGCTGAGGTCGATACGCTCCTGGCAGATGCGAGCAAAGCCGAGCGTGATTTGGGCTGGCGAGCAGAGACTAGCTTTGAGCAACTGGTTCGCCTGATGGTGGATTCGGATCTCGAGGCCCAGGAGAGGACGCATGGCGTAAGGGCCGGAGGAGCGGGCTCTCGCTGAGAACTTGGCGGTCTTTCGTGTCGAGTCAGCCTTCGACTCATGGAGGTTGGCCAAAGGTGAACTTTCAGAAAACGCCTCCATCGCCTTGGAAATGCGGAGGATTGGACACGCCGCTCGGAAATGGGTTCAATGGGTTCAGGAGCAGATAAATGAACGTGTGCGTCGTCGGTTGTGGTTATGTAGGTCTTGTGACAGGTGCCTGCTTTTCGGAGTTCGGTCTGAACGTAACGTGCACCGATCGGGATCGCGGCCGGATTGAGGATTTGCAAGCGGGGCGCATCCCCATCTATGAGCCGGGGCTGTCGGATCTCGTCGATCGCAGTTGCAAGGCCGGTCGACTCAGTTTTACAGACGCACCCGATGAGGCTATTCGAGCCGGACTCGTGGTTTTTATCGCCGTGGGCACGCCCTCGGCGGATGATGGAAGTACGGACCTGAGCTTTGTTGAGGCTGTGGCCCGAGAGATCGGCCGTAATCTCGATGGCTACAAGGTGATTGTCACCAAGAGCACCGTGCCGGTGGGAACATCGCAGAAGGTGCGTGGCTGGATCGAGGAGGAACTGGAAGCCGGGGGCAAGAAGGTCGATTTCAGTGTTGTCTCCAACCCGGAATTCCTGCGTGAAGGCGCCGCTATTGGCGACTTTCTTCGGCCGGATCGCGTCGTCGTAGGGACCGAGTCGGGCGACCACCAGGCAGAGGCCATCATGAAGGACCTCTATCGACCGCTCTTCTTGAATGAGACGCCTTTCGTTTTTACCGATGTTGCGAGTTCGGAGATATCGAAATACGCGGCGAACGCGTTCCTGGCGACAAAGATTTCCTTTATCAATGAACTCTCGATCCTTTGCGATGATGTCGGGGGGGATGTGCAGGGCGTCGCTCGAGCCATGGGTCTCGATCGTAGAATTGGCTCGAAATTTTTGCACGCGGGTCCGGGCTATGGCGGATCCTGTTTTCCCAAGGACACTCGGGCAGCCGCGCATTTCGTAAAGGAACGTGGGCGCCGTTTCGAAATCGTGGAAGCAGCGATGGCGGTGAATGGACGTCAACTCGATTATGCGGTTGAGAAGTTGGCTCTCGCGTGTGATGGTGATTTGGCGGGCAAGACCGTCGCGATCCTTGGCCTCTCGTTCAAGCCGGAGACAGACGATATCAGAGAGGGTCCCGCCCTTGAGATCATCCGGCAATTGCTCGAGGCGGGCGCACACATCAGGGCATTCGATCCCCACGCCATGGAGTCGGCTGCCAGCGAACTACCGGAAGTCACCATGTGCAAGGACGCGTACAACGCCGCCGAAGGGGCGGAAGTTCTTGCGATCGTGACCGAGTGGAACGAGTTCCGTGCACTCGAATTCCCCCGACTTAGAGAGGTTTTGGCGGCGCCAAAACTCGTTGATTTCAGAAATATTTACGATCCCGAAAGCGTTCGGACGAAGGGCTTCGAGTACTGGGGTATCGGTCGCTCATGAAGAAGGGAACCAAGGGGGCGGGGCGAGAAACTGGTAGGGGGAAGGGGCCGGTGGCCCTGCATGCGGTGATCCTGGCCGGTGGGGCTGGTGAGCGTTTTTGGCCGGCCTCGCGCAAGCACAGCCCGAAGCCCTTGATGAAGGTTGTCGGTGGCAAATCTCTGCTGGCCGCGACCCTGGAGCGGGCGCACAAATTTGCCGGCGAGGGCCGAGTCTGGATCGTCTGTGGGAAGGAACATGCAGCAGCGATCCGGGCGGAATCGGGCCTGCCCACCAGCCGAGTGTTGGTGGAGCCTCGTCGCCGAAATACTGCGATGGCGGTCGCCTGGGCAGCCCAGAGAATCGAGGCGGAGGACAGCAATGCCGTCCTGGCGATTCTTTCGGCGGATCACCATATCCCCAACGGTCGGGCCTTCGCCTCGGCGATCCGTCGCTGTGGACGGTCAGCGGCCAGTGCTGGGGTTTTGGTGACTCTGGGAGTGGAGCCGACTCGCCCCGATACGGGGTACGGCTATATCCAGCGAGGCGGAGCGATCGGTTCGGAACACCCGGGTTTGTGTCGGGTTCGCCGTTTCGTCGAGAAACCCGATAGCCGCCGGGCCCAGGCCTATCTAGCCTCCGGTGAATACCTGTGGAATGCTGGAGTATTCATCTTCGAAGCTTCGAGTATGCTGAGAGAAATCCAGGAGTGCGCGCCCGAACTCCATGGAGCTCTGGCACCTCTTCGGAAACAACCGCGAGGAAAAAATTCGAGTGCGGTCGCTGCCGCCTATCGCCGGGCGCCGTCTCTCCCCATCGATGTGGCCGTCATGGAGCGCAGTCAAAGGGTCTGGACGATGCCCGTGGATTTCGCATGGAGCGACGTGGGAACCTGGTCTTCCCTCGCCGACGAACTCGGGGTTGGTCAGGGCGCGAAGGATGGAAATCGCGTCTTGGCGGGTGAAGTCCTCTTCGAGGACTCCTCGGCGAATCTTGTTTGGGGTGGGGAGCGCTTAATTGGCCTCCTGGGCGTAGAGGGGCTCGCCATCGTCGACACCGAGGACGCCCTTTTGGTCGCCAGGCTGGACAAGAGTCACGACCTTCGTAAATTGGTCGCGGGTTTGGGCAAAAAGGGAAGGCGAGATTTGACCTGAGAGGCATCGGGCGAAACCCAGGGAGGCTCTGACCGAACCGGCCGCGCTGGTCCTTGGTTGGGGCTCGCTGGGCCGGCCGCTGGTTCCTGTTCGATCCCCGTTCGGGGGCGAGGAGAGGTTCGCTGGACTTCACCCTCCGAATAGGGCAGTTTCCCCCGGGTCTTCAGATTCGAAAGCGAGGGCAGAGAGTCCTCTCGCGGGCAATCCTACTCATTGAGAGCTTATCTAGGCTGAGGTTTGATCATGATTTTCGGCAAGGCATTCGGATCTTCGTCCCTGGTTTTCTGGGCGCTTCTTGGCAGCATTGGCATCCTCTTTGCCGCGGGGTGTAGCAGCGACGAAGAGAAAATCGCAGGATTCATGCAGCGAGGTAATGAGTACGAGGAAGCCGGGCAGCTGAAGGAAGCGATCATCGAGTACAAGAACGTCCTTCAGATCGACCCCAACCTGGCAGACGCCCACCGGAAACTCGCTAACGCCTATTTGAACTCGGACGAACTCAGACAGGCCTACTGGGAACTCAGCGAAACGATTCGACTTGACCCCGAGGACGTCGAATCCAGACTGGCTTACGCGGCGATATCCATGGCCGCCCAGAACTTTGACCTTGCCCTTGAGCAGGCTGAGGCGATTCTCCAGATCGATGCCGAAAACGCCCCCAGCCTCCTGATCCGCGCCGGGGCTCTCGAGAGTATGGACCGGGGAGATGAAGCACAGGTGGATTTGATTCTCGCCGCGGAATTGGAACCCGACGATGCCAGCTACCGCATTGCCCTGGCCCTCAGCTACCAACGCTCGGGAAGTCTCGAGGAAGCCGAGGCGGAACTCCTCGAGGGCATCCAGCGGGATGACGGTCCCCTTGTCCGCAACCACCTTGCGAATTTGCTGATGAGCCAGGAGAGATTCGATGAAGTGGAGTCGCACCTCGGGGAGGCTCTTCTGAGGGCGCAGGAAATCGAGGCGGCAGGGGAGGGCAGCGACGCCCTAGTCGGGGCCTACGGAAACCTGGCTTCCTTCTATATCGCTCAAGACAGGAGCGACGAAGGAACTGCGATCCTGGAAGAGGGGATGGGCAAAGTCGCCGAGGGGAAACGAGGGCTGAGCGACGGGCTCGTTCGCTACTACCGATCGGTGGGTAACGACGCCGAAGCGAATCGAGTACTGGAGTCGTCGACGGGTTTTGATCCCGGCGATCCGGAACCCTGGCTAGCTCTCTCCAATGTTCGGGGGAGAGCGGGAGATCTGGCGGGCGCCCTGGAAGCCGCCGCTGGCGCGGTGAAGGCGGCCCCCGAGAACCATCTCGCGCAGCTCCGGCGAGCGGAACTGCTCATCGATATCGGTCTCCGAGAGGGCAACGAGGCGCAGGTTCTTGAAGCGGGCACCATCGTCGATGCCGTGATTGTCAAGGACCCTTCCAATTCCGAGGCGGCCTTCGTGCTCGGGAAGTCCAAAATCGCCCAGGGGGATCCTGACGGTGCGGTGGAGCACCTGCGCGATGCCCTGGCCGCGAAGCCCGATTGGGCCCAGGCTCATTTTGTTCTCGGCTCGGCCTTGCTCATGACCGGCGATCTTCACCGGGCGAGAGCCGAACTGGCGCGCGCGGTCGAGCTCAACGCCGCTCTGCTCCCGGCCCAGAAATTGTTGGTTCGCGTGCATGCGGAGCTGGGCGAACACGAATATTCGATCCAAAATGGCCGGCGTTACCTCGAGCGGGAGCCCGGGGATGACGAGGTTCGGATCATTGTCGCCCAAAGCATGGTTCGGCTGGCGATGTTCGATGATGCCATGGAAATGCTCGAGAAGATCCCCGAGCAAGGTCGAAGCGTCGAGGCGCTCTTTGCCGTGGGGCGAGTTTCCATGGCCCAAGGTGATGTGGAGAAAGCCCAGAAATTCATGGAATTGGCGGCGGCCGAGAAGACCCACGATCCGAATATTCTGAACTCCCTGGTGGCGATCTATGAGTCTCAGGGGGAGCTTGAGTCGGGTCTAAATCTCCTCCAGGAAGCCCTCGAGGCGAACCCTGATTCTGCTGATCTCTGGCACGTGTCGGGCCTGTCGCAAATTCGTCAGAAGAATCTCCAGGAAGCGCAGTCAGCCTTCGAGAAGGCCATCGAGTTGGATCCGGGAAGAGTTGAGTCCTACAACCAACTCGCCCGCCTCTACGCCTCGTCGGGGAAGCTTAATCGGGCGTTGGAGCAATATCGTCGCGCCAGCGAACAGGAGCCCGACAACGCGACCATTCGCCATTTCCTCGGAGTTCTCTACGAAATGACAGGGGATCCGAAGAAAGCGAGCGAACAGTACGAAGTGGCACTGCAGAAGGATTCGAATCTGGCCGAGGCCAAGAATAACCTTGCCTACATGATGGCCGAGGAGGATCGTGATCTCGACCGCGCCCTGAAGCTCGCCCAGGAAGCCAAGGCGGGAATGCCGGATAGCGCCAGTGCTGCGGATACCCTGGGCTGGGTGCTCTACAAGCGCGGGGTACACTCCGCCGCGATCGGCTACCTCCGCGAAGCGGTGACGGTGGCTGGGGGAGAGGACACGGCCATCGGAGAAATTCGGCTGCATCTGTCCAAGGCCTACGAGGCCACCGGGGATAACGACAAGGCTCTGGAGACTTTGCAGGAAGCGCTCGGAGACGTAGATAAGCTGCGAGAGAGCGGCAAATTGGCCAAGGATGGCCCGCCTCCCCCCTGGGCAGGCCGCGTCCAGGCGGAGATCGACCGTCTGAAAACTGCGGGCTGAGGGCAATCCCCCGCCTGTCTCCCGACGGGGGTATCAAGCCGCCACCTGAAATGCCGATAGGGTAGGGGGAAGGGCTCGCGCCCCCCGCGTTGGTCATCGTTCCGGAATTCTTCCGAGGCGCTGGGCAGCGGGGGTAAATGCAGCCTGCGGCGAGCGATTTTGAGTGGCTCGTCTTATCCTCGGAATTCGCGGACGCGGGCATAGCTCCCGCCGAACCCCCGGAGAACTCGCATGAGAGCGTGGCTTTCGATGATCGTTCTGATTCAGGCCCTCGCGGTGGGAGCTGCCCTGGCAGCTTCTCCTGCCGCCGACCCGACACTGGGTCCGTGGGCGGTGGACGAGGATGGGAACGCAGGCCGAATCCACACCGTCGTGCCCGGGGACACCCTGTGGGACATTTCGGCATCCTACCTGGGCACCGCTTGGGTCTGGCCCTCGGTTTGGCGCGATAACGAAGACATCGCCGACCCCCACTTGATCCTACCCGAGGACAGGATTTGGATTACCGCGGGTGAGATGCGAAAAATCACCCGGGAGAGAGCCGACGCGATGATCGCCGCCGGCCAGGAACAACTCGAGCGCGCTCAGACCGAAACCGAGGTGGAGGCGATTCTCGAGGAGGCCACGCGCGAGGTGTTTCCTCCGGGCCCCCGTATTCGAATCGCCGAACGGGGCGCCATGGGATTTGTCTCGACCCAAGCGGTCCAAGCTTCTACGAGTATTGTCGGTTCGCCGAGCCCGAGGCAATGGCTTGCCGACAACGACCTCGTCTATATCGGCCAGGGCCAGGGCGAGGTCGAGGTTGGCGACGAATTCACCCTCTACCGCGACGCGGTCCCGGTGTACGACCTCGGCGGCCGGCGCAAGCTGGGCTATCACGTCGATATTCTGGGCTGGCTCGTCGTTCGCGAGGTCGAAGGAGATACGGCGACCGCCGAGATTCGAATGTCCCGGTCGGAGATCGAGCGCGGGGATCGCCTGATTCCGCGTATCGCTCCGCCCTCCGAGGTCGAGGTGACGTTCACCCCCGAGGCGGCCGAGGCGAATATTGTCTTCATTCCTGAGGGTCGGGCCCACGTCGCGGATGGTGATTTCGTCTACCTGAACCGCGGGAGTCTCGATGGCCTGCGGGTGGGCTCGGAGTTGGAAGTCTATAAACCCGGAGGCGCGCGGAACGAGCGGGTGAGGGGCGTGCGGGTGACGACTCCCGATCGCAGCGATGCCACTCTAGTCGCCATCGAAGTTGGCGACCATACGGCGGTGGCCTATGTGACCGGCTCTCGTCGGCCCCTCGAGGTAGGGGATCGGGTTCGCGGCCGGGCGCGGCGGATCGCCCAGCAGTAGACCCCGTTTGGCCCAGAGGGCCTTTCCGGCGTTGCCCGTTCTGCTAAGTAGTTGTTCCCCGGTCCCGGGGAGCTTTCTCCATGCCGGCCACCTCATTGCCCGAGTCCGCCTCGGGCATTCTCGATCCTGCCGATTCATCCCGGGCTGCTCGGTCTCTTCTGGGCCATTGGTTGGGTCTCCAGTCCAGCCTCTGCCTGTCGCCGGTGCTCGCTCGAAAATGCCTCGAGGCCAGCCAGGGCGATCCCGAGGAGGCCCTGGGGCGGTCCGGCCGTGAGGCCGGGGTGAGTCCAAGCAAAATTCAGGAATGGATCAGCGAGTTGGCGCGCCGGGGAGTGCGCGCGCTTCCGTGTACGGCAGCGGCCTATCCCGCCCGGCTTCGCGCGCTTTCCGATCCGCCGCCCCTGCTCCTGGTTCGCGGTCAGATCGGCGCCCTGGCCGCCTCTGGGGTAGCTCTGGTCGGGGCCCGGGCGGCCAGCGGCTACGGCCGTCGGATGGCAACGGAACTCGCCGCCGCCCTGGCCCAGGCGGGTCTCGTGGTTGTCTCCGGACTCGCGCGCGGCGTGGACGCCGCCGCGCATCGGGGCGCCCTGGCGGGGGGCGGCCGAACCCTGGCCGTGATGGGCTCCGGGCCCGATCGCATCTACCCGCCGGAGCACGTCGAGTTGGCGGGTCAGGTCGCCGACTCCGGGGCCGTGGTGAGCGAACTTCCCCCGGGCCGCCCTCCCGCCGCCCCCCATTTCCCCCTGCGCAACCGGCTGATCAGCGGTCTGGTCGAGGCGGTGGTGGTGGTCGAGGC
>JAQWRT010000097.1 GCA_029243605.1 Myxococcota bacterium | reverse complement strand
CCCCGACTGAGCGCCGCCTTTTCGGGAGTCGGAGGGGCGCTGGGTTTCAAGGCTCGCAGATCAGCTGAGCTTCGAGTCCAGCCTACGCGGGAAGCGCCGTTCGTATTAAGTCGGTGGAGACGCGTTACTCTTATCTGGGGCGACTGAGAAGTGGACTAGAGCCTTTTCGCCTCGGAGGAGATTCGGAATGATCGGCTATGTCATGCTAGGAACCAACGACTTGGCGCGGGCGAGCGCCTTCTACGATGCACTCCTTACCGAACTCGGGGCGTCTCGTACCCTCGAAGAGGAAGACCATTTTGTCGCTTGGGCCAATGCCGAGGGGAGCCCCATTCTGTCGCTTTCCAGGCCCTTCGACCAGAAGCCTGCCAGTGTAGGCAATGGCACGATGGTGGCCCTCGCCCTCCAGGGACCCGATCGGGTCGATGCCGTCTACCGGGTGGCCATTGATCTTGGGGCTGCCGACGAGGGTTCTCCGGGCGAGCGGAGTCCTGGTTTCTATGCTGGCTATTTCCGAGATCCGGATAGCAATAAGCTCTGCGTGTATAGCCTCGAAGTGGGCGGCACTTGAGGACTGCGCGCGATTGGACCAGGGAGGGTCATCCCTCCCATTTTGCTAGTTTCAGGGAAGTCCAAAGGATCTCGGAACGGCCCCGAAGTCATTGCTGGCGATGGGTTGGGAAGTAAGGAGGCGGCTTTGAGCGAGAAGACCACGAAGCACGTTGTTTGTACGATTTGTGATATCGGCTGTCAGCTTCGGGCCGAGGCTGAGAATGGCCAGGTCACTCGAATTCTCCCCAATGAGAACCCGCTCTTAGCAGGGAATATCTGTTATAAGGGCGTCGCCGCACCGCATATCCACAACCACTCAGATCGTCTACGCACGCCCCTCAAGCGCGTGGGCAAGAGGGGGGAGGATCGGTGGGAGAAGATTTCCTACGAGCAGGCGATGGACGAAATCGCTGAGCGACTCTCTGGTGTGATCGAAGCCCACGGGCCCGAGGCGTTCGCCGTCTCAACGTCGGGTTGGAACACCCAGACGACCCACAGCATGGACCGCCGTTTTATGAACCTGATTGGAAGCCCCAATTGGATAAGCGGCGTCTCGCTATGCGCGGGGAATACGGCTGCTGTAAATCGGCTGACCTATGGCTGGTTCCCGATGCCCGATTATATGAAGACCAAGTGCATCGTACTCTTCGGTCATAACCCACGTCAGCACTCGTGGACGCCGATCTACAATATGATCAAGCTTGCTCAGGCCCAGGGTGCCAAGTTGATCGTACTCGACCCTCGGATTTCCGGTCAGGCTGAGGTGTCTGATCTGCATCTTCGCCTTCGGGCCGGGACCGATGCTGCAATGTGCCTGGGCTGGCTCAAGGTCATCTTCGATGAAAAACTCTATGACGAAGATTTTGTTCGGGATTGGTGCGTCGGTTTCGAGGAGTTGAAGAGCCGCGTCGACGAATACCCCCTGGAGAGGGTGGAGGAGATCACCGGAGTCGACCGCGAGTTGATCGCATCGGCCGCCCGGATGTACGCTAGTGCTGAGGGTGCGGTGATCCCGTGGACGCCGATCACCGATCAACAAATCTCTTCTACATCGGCGATTCGTTTGCACTCTATTCTGCGTGCCGTAACCGGTAACCTGGACGTCGAAGGCGGGGAGAGTCTGGGGGGCTTCAGCGAGAACTATATGCCCGAATCTGAGCTTGGCTTGCATGAGCGACTGGCACCCGAGCAAAAGGCCAAGCAGATGGGCTACGAGGAACATCCCGTCTATACCTACCGGGTTGCGGAGATGCTGAAGGGGCCCACGGAAAAGACCTGGGGCTATCCCTATGCGGATATTGTCATGGGCTGCCAGATGGCCAATCCGTCGGATCTCTTTCGCGCCATGAGCACCGGCGAACCCTATCCGATCAAAGCCTTCTTTGTCCTGGGGAATAACGCTCTGCTCAGCTACCCAAATCAGCATCAGGTGCACAAGGCGATGCTCGCCCAGGATCTCATTGTCGCCCACGAGATCTTTATGACGCCCACGGCCATGCTCGCCGACTATGTGCTTCCCGGTGATGTTTTTACTGAGCGCAATCATGTCGCGGATAGTTGGAGTTGGGGCACTCGGTTGACGCTTTCGGAGAAGGTGGTGGATCCGCCTGATGAAGCTTCGAGTACTTTTCAGTTCTGGTCAGACCTGGGTTGCCGCATGGGGCTGGCCGAGTATTTTCCGTGGAAGAATCTCGACGACATGCTGGATCATCGCCTGTCGCGCTCGGGCCGAACATTTTCAGAATTTGCTGGGGAGAGTTCAATGCTCTTCCAGGCAGATGAGAATAAGAAATATCTTGAGCGTGGCTTTGCGACACCTTCGGGAAAAGTCGAGCTCTACTCGAGCGTCTTGGATGAACTTGGCTTCGATCCGCTCCCCTATCACCGGGAAGGCCCGGCGACGAGTGCCGAATACCCGTATCGAGTCTTTACCGGGGTTCGCGACGATGCATTCTTCCAGACGGGGCAGAGAAATATTTCGGTATTGCGCCGGAAAGCCCCACTGCCCGAACTCTTTCTGCATCCGAAAGATGCTGACCAGGAGGGAATCGAGGACGGTGACTGGGCCCGGCTGGAAACCGAGTCCGGGGAAGTCGTCGCCCGGGTCTCTGTGCAAGCCTCGATGAAAGAAGGGCACGTCAGAGTCCCTCATGGTTGGTGGTATCCCGAACTTCGTGGAAAGGAACCGCTCTCGGGCGCTTTTATTTCGAGCGATGCGGTGCTGTGCTCCGATGCCCCCGAGTTCCTCGACTTCGAGCAGGGGGTTCCCCATTTCAAGGGGTTCCCGGGTCGCGTCACTCGCACGGAACCTCCGGACAGCTTGCCCATGATGGCAGGGAGCTGAGCGACGGCCCAAGCAGTGAGTCGAAGTGCTGGCTTTGGCGCTTGGGGTCTCCCTCGGCGATGGTGGTTGGCTAGATGATTAGAGCGGTGGCAGGGAGGCCTGGAAGTGACTGGGATGTGAGAAAGTCAGAGGGGGATAGATGCAGGAGTCTTGGTCGGTTGCGGTCGCGGTTGTTTCGTTCTGGCTCTGCGCGTCGAGTATCCAGAGCGCGGAAGCTCCGACGAAAAACCCAGCCGAGCACGCCTCAAATTCGATCTCCGAGTGGGCTGGGCGCGAAATTCACATGGGCTTTCTGGCGGAGGTGCAGCTCGACGTCATCCACGATTTTAACGCCATTGGCCTGAATTCAGGCGACGGCGTTCCCCATGAGTTCGTGACCTCGCAGATTCCTGTGGGCGGACCGGCATCGGAGTTTACGAACCGAACTCTCTTCAGCCCCAATCAGAGCACTTTGACGCTCTGGGCCAGTACGCCCACGCGCTACGGAAAGGCGAAGGGCGAAGTCGTTCTGAATATGACTAAGGATCTCTTCGATACCCGTCTTCAGGTCTACAAGGCGGTTGGCGAGTTGGGCGGCCTTCGCTTCGGATTGGATTATAGCCTTTTCCTCAATCAGGCAGCTCTCCCCACCACCCTCGATTTCGAGGGCCCGCCGGTGCTCGCCGAGGCCCGCTTCGCTCAGCTCAGCATGCGAGTCCCGCTGGGATCGCCCGGCGGAGAGGAGAGTGATCTCTTCATGGTGGCCGGGATGGAAGATGCCAGCCCGAACTTCATTCTGCCCGCAGGTGAGGGCAAACGGACCGAGGTGCAGGTACCCGCCCTGCTGCTCAAGCTCGGCTACGAGACCGAGCAGACCAACCTGGAACTCGGTGCGGTTTATCGCCGGATGGTCGCCAAGGGGAATGGCGGTTATGAAGAAGGGCTGAATGGGTGGGGCCTTCATCTTTCGGGCTTTGCGCGCTTCTCTTCGTCCGAAAAAGTTATGTTCGGTGTTCTGGGGGGGCGCGGGATCGCGTCCTATATCGACGATACGGCGGGGCTCAATCTCGATGCGGCGCCTATTTCCATCATGGACGAGTCTTTGAAGACGGTGGGGCTATTCGGCGCTTGGGTCGGTTACGAGCACCGCTGGAGTCCGGTGCTGCATTCCACGGCGACGGTCTCATTCTTGAGGGCGTATACAGATTTTATCGATAAGAGCTTTGGTCCCACGTATAGCGCCACTACCCCGGACGAGTTCGTCGGCATCTTTCGCGAAAGCTTCTACAGTTCGGTGAACGTGGTCTGGAGTCCGGCCCCCTGGCTCGATACCGGGGTGGAGTACCTCTACGGCCACCGAAAAGTGGCTCCGGGCTCGAGCAGCTACGAAAGTAATGAGGGTCACGACAACCGCCTCCAGTTTACCATTCGCCTGAAGTTGGAATACTCGCGTTAGGGCGCCGCGTCGTTTTGATCCGCTGATCGCCATGGCATGGTCCTAGGTCCGGCGAATCGAGGGATTCTCGTCTGGGGTAGGCGGAAAGCCGAGCTCCCTGGGGTAGGCTAGGGCTCCATGATCGCTTTGCTTCGACGAAGTCTACGTCCGCTCCTAGGTGCGGCTCTTTTTCTGCTGGCGCTGGGCGTCCTCGATAAGCAACTCGAGGCCCACAGCTTCGCCCAGGTACGAACGCAGTTCCGGGCGATTTCTGATTGGCTGCTCTTGGCGGCGATCGGCTTGGCTGTTGCGTCCTATATCACTCTTACGTTTTACGACCTTCTCGCGTTGCGTTATGTGGGTCGCTCGCTGGCGTACCCCAAGGTCGGGATTACCTCCTTCATCGCCTACGTATTCAGCATGGATATGGGGTTGACGGTTCTCGGAAGTAGCGCGATCCGCTATCGCCTCTACACGATCTGGGGGCTGAAGGCCGGGGATATCGCCCAGATCGTGGCTTTCTCCACTTTCACCTTTTTTGTCGGCGTTCTGGGGGTAGGCGGCCCGCTCTTTCTCTTCGGAGCCATCGATTTACCCAGCGATCTGGGACTTCCCCTGGAGTCCACGCGGCCCATTGGGGTCGTCTTCTGCCTGGGGTTCGCGCTGCTTCTACTGGCTGGGGCGCGGAAGAAAAAGAGTTTCTCCTTCAAGGGCTTCAAACTCAGCCTGCCCTCGGTGCGGCTGATTTTGCTGACGGTGGGGGTCGCGGCGACGGATTGGCTGCTGGCTTCCGCTGTGCTCTGGACTCTTCTGCCCCAGGCAACGGGGCTCGATTTTCTGACCTTTATGGCAATTTTCATGGCCTGCGAGGTGCTGGGCCTGGCTTCGACGGTCCCGGCTGGCCTGGGGGTCTTCGAAGGCATCGCGATGTTGCTCTTGGCTCCCTATGCGCCAGCCCCGGCGATTCTCGCCGCGCTCCTCGCCTGGCGGGTGATCTATTTTTTGCTGCCGATCTTTATCGCGATTTCCGCCTTGGGCGTCATCGAAGCGCTCCAGCATCGCGCCCAGTGGGGTCGATTGCGCGAATGGGGGGCTCCGCTCAGCGAGGCGATCCTGCCCTCGGTCTTGGCCGCAGGCATCCTGATCTCCGGCGTGCTTCTAGTGCTCGCGGGCGTCATCCCGGGGGAGGCTTCCCGGCTCGCGGCTCTTCAGGAAATGAGCGGTTTGAGTTGGCTGGAGCTTTCGCATCCCCTGGCTCTATGCTGCGGCCTGAGCCTGATTTTTGTGGCTCGTGGGGTCCAACAGAGGGTAGACGTGGCCTATCGGGCGAGCCTGCTTCTCCTGGTTCTGGCTGCCGGAGCATCGTTGCTCCACGGTGCTCATCCCGTCTTCGCCGGGGCGCTTGGCCTGATTCTGCTCGGGTTGATTCCGAGTCGTCGGGTCTTCGACCGCAGCGGGTCTTTGCTTCCCGCCGCTTTTCCGCCGGGCTTCGTGGGCTTGCTTGGAATCGGGCTCCTGGCTTTGCTGGGGCTGGCGGGGTGGGTCTATGAAGACCAGGCCTATAGCCACGCACTCTGGGCTCAGATGGGCTGGGAGGCGCATTACCCCAGGGCCCTGAGAGCCCTGGCCCTGGTGGGAGGATTCGGAATCCTGGTCGTCGGCTGGCGGGTGAGTCGGCCCCGAGCGGTGGTCAGCGTGCTGGCCGGGGAGGCGGAACTCAAATCGGTTCGCCCGCTGGTGGAGGCGGCGCCCGACTCGGCTGCTCATCTGGCGCTGCTCGGAGACAAGAGCCTGCTCTTTGGGGCCCAGGGTGACGGGTTCTTGATGTATGGGGTCTCGGGCAGATCCTGGGTCTCTATGGGAGACCCGGTGGGGAGCGAGGTGGCTCGCGGTGAATTGGCCTGGAAGCTGCGCGAATTGAGCGATGCGTCCGGGGGATGGCCGGTCTTCTACGAAGTGGGCCCAGAGAACCTGCCCCTCTATCTGGATTTGGGGTTGAGCATCCACAAGCTCGGGGAAATGGGGAGGGTGCCTCTCGAGGATTTCAGCCTGGAGGGGTCGTCCCGAAAGGGGTTGCGCCAGACCTTGAGGCGAGCGGAGCGCGACGGTTGCAGCTTTGAGGTGATAGCGACGCCGGAGGTCCCCGGGCTGATCGAAGAGCTGACCCCGGTATCCGATGCCTGGCTCCTGGAGAAAAAGACCCGGGAGAAGAGCTTTTCGCTGGGCTCCTTCCAGCCCGATTATCTGGGGCAGATGCCCATCGCAGTGATTCGCCAGGCCGGAGAGATTGTGGCGTTCGCCAACCTGTGGCTCAGCGGCGAGCAGGACGAAGCGTCTCCGGACCTGATGCGATTCGATCCTGCCCGAGCGCCCGGGGGAGCGATGGATTTTCTTTTCATCGAGAGCATGCTCTGGGCTCAGGCCCAGGGCTACCGATGGTTCTCTCTTGGGATGGCCCCGCTCTCGGGTCTCGCCGAGTACCGCCACGGAATCGCCTGGAATCGCTTTGGGAGCCTGCTCTTCCGCCACGGTGAGCACTTCTACAATTTTCAAGGTCTGCGGCGCTACAAAGAGAAATACGGCCCCACCTGGGAGGCCCGTTATATGGCTTCGCCCGGGGGCATGAATTTCCCCGTGGCCCTGGCCAACGTTTCGTCATTGGTCTCGGGCGGTCTCGGCGGAACCCTTCACCGCTGACGCAATCACGCCGCTGAAGCGAGGTCGTGCTTGAGACAGAGCGGACTCTCGTGGCGGCCTAGTCGGCGTATTTCTCGCTATTCCGAAGCATGTAGGCGGGGCCGTGGATTTGGTTGATCGCCGCGTTTTCGCCGTAGAGTTTTTCTTTCTGAGCTTTGAAGGATTTGCGGTGGGCGCCGAGGGGGGCGAGTTCCGCGGCCCGGGCCTGGGCGAGGTCGAGCAGGTTCTGGGAATCGGCAACCTGCTGGACGATGCCGGCCTCGAGCGCCGCGGGTCCGGTCCACCGGCGGGCGAGTTGCACGGTCTCGAAGAAGGTATTCGCGGGAAGTTTGTGACGAAATAGCGCGAGCTCGGGGAGCGGAATTCGCATGCCGAGCTGCATTTCATTCGCACACGCGAAGCCCCGGTCCTCGCGCATGATGCGCTGATCGTGGCATAGAGAAAGCATTAGACCGGCTCCAAAAGCGTGACCGTTGATGGCGGCAATACTTGGGATCGGCAGGGTGATAATGCGGCTCATGAGAGTCATGAATTCGCCCCCGAAAACGTCCCGGTCGCCGCCGGGGTGTTCCGCGGTGGCGTCTGGGGATTGTGCCCAAGCGAGATCGAGACCGTTGGAAAAGAATTTGGGGTTGGCCGAGGTGGTCACCAACGCGGCCGGCCCTTCAGAGGCCACGATTTTATCGATGGCCGCCGAGAACGCCCGCACGAAAGTCGTGTTCCAGCGGTTTTCACCCTCATCCATTATCAGGGTGAAGACTTCGCCTTCTTGCTGAAGATCGATCATGGCTCGGTCCTTTCCGGTGGGTTCTCTGCACGCACTGCCCAGGGCGTTGAGGCGCCAGGGCTTGGCCCCGGTGCAGGACTCGTCTCTCTGAGGTCTATTCGGGTATTTTGAGGACGCGTTTGGCGATCACGTTCATCTGGACTTCGTTCGTGCCTCCCCAGATGGAGTCAGCCCGGGTGGTCAACCAGGCGCGGGTTCGTTCGAGTTGGGTGTCCTCGAAACCCGGACCAGACCAGCCGAGGCCCTGGGTACCCATGGCCGCCATGGCAAGGTCCTGTTCGTTCTTGACCATATTGGCCCAGCGATATTTCCCAAGAGATCCGATATCTCTGCCCGCCTGGCCAGAGCGGAGTTCTTCTCCAGCCCGGCGCATGGTCAGGCTCAAACCACGAGCTTCGAGTTCCTGGGCGGCGAGACGTTGCCGGAGCGTCGGATCGGCGAGGACCCCGTCCTTGAGACCAATCTCGCGTTTCACGATATCGGTGAGGGTTTCCTTCAAGGCGCCTGTAATGCCGCCTTCGCTTCCACCGTCGGTGGTGCGCTCGTGCTGGAGGAGGCGCTTGGCCACGGTCCAGCCGCCATTGACCGGACCCACGACATGGCTTGCCTTGGCCCGTGCTCCGTTGAAGAAAACCTGGGAAAACTCAGCGCTTCCATCGATCAAGGTGAGAGGCGAAACCTCGACACCCTCCTGGTGCATGGGAAATAGGATAAAGGTGATGCCCTCGTGCTTGGGTGCCTCTGGATCTGTTCTGACCAGGCAGAAGATCCAATCGGCCTTGTCGGCTCCGGTTGTCCAGATCTTCTGACCCGTGATCACATATTCGTCGCCTTCTTTCACCGCCCGGGTTTGGAGGCTTGCTAGATCGGAGCCGGCTCCGGGTTCGCTATAGCCCTGGCACCACTTCACTTCGTGGCGGGAGATAGCCGGAAGAAACTCCTCCTTCTGCTCGTCGGTTCCGAATTCGAGGAGGGTAGGGCCCAGCATACTGGTCCCGAAGGAGCTGATGATAGGCGCTCGAACGGCCTTGAGTTCTTTCATCAGGATCGCGGCCTGCTTGCGATCCAGGTTGCCGCCGCCGTATTCGGTGGGCCACTGGGGCGTGACCCAGCCTTTCGAGGTGACAGCTTTGATCCATTTGCCCAGGCTACCTCCGGGAAGATCCTTGCGATTGCCCACGCGAAGGTCTGCGGGAAGATTTTCGTCGATCCAGCTACGTACGTCCTGCTGGAATTCTTCGAGGTTCTCAGATGACATGCTGTCTTCTCCTTTGATCGTTCTAGTAGCCGCGCAGGCTTGCGAAGCGATCTCGGTGGTAGATGGCGTCGCCCAGGGTGATTTCGGCTGCTTTTAGGCGCTTGAAAAAGAGGCCGATTTCTTCTTCGTCGGTCATGCCGATTCCGCCATGCATCTGGATGGCTTCACCGCCGATGAGTTGGGCGACATCGGAACATCGAGCCTTTGCGCCACTCGCGCATTCCGCGATGTCGTCTCGCCCGTCATCGATCGCGCTCTGGGCATCCCGGACGATGGATCGTGCAAACTCAAGTTCGCCAAACATATGCGCTGCTCGATGGCGGAGCCCCTGGAAGGTCCCGATTTTGACTCCGAACTGCTCGCGGGTCTTGAGGTATTCCAGGGTTCGCTCGAAGGCCTCCTCGAAAGAACCGAGCATTTCGGCCGAGAGTCCGACGATCGCCCGGTCGAAGACCGCATCGAGAATGTCGGCTCCGTGGTCGGGCTCACCCAGCACGCGAGAAGCGTCTACGGCAACGTTTGCGAAAGAAATGCTGGCCGCGTTGCGTCCGTCGAGCATTTCCGCTCGCTCGATGGTTATGCCCGGAGAGTTGGCGTCCACGACAAAGAGGGAGAGCCCCTCTCGCTCGTCGGCGCTTCCTGCTGTTCGGGCCAGGGTGACGATCTGGTCCGATACGTGTCCGTCCAGAACGAAACTCTTCCTCCCGCTGATGCGATAGCTGTCGCCGTCCCGGCTGGCGCTGGCTTCAATTGAGTAGGGTGAGAAGCGGCCTTGCTCCTGAAAGGCCAAGCTGACCAGTCGGTCGCCGGTGCAGAGATCCGGGAGGAGCTCTTTTTGGAGCGGCTCAGTGCCTCCGAGCAGGATCGCGTTCCCCCCGAGCAGGACGGTGGAGACGAAGGGCTCTGGCGCGAGCACCCGGCCGGCTTCGGAGAGGATGATTCCGAGTTCTCCGTACCCCATCTCGGCTCCGCCTACGGCCTCGGGGAAAAGGATCCCGAGCCAGCCCAGTTCCCCCATTTCCTTCCACAAGGCGCGGGAGAAACCCGTTTCATCTCGTGAGTCTCGAAGCTTGCGCATTCTCTCGACCGGCGATTTCTCCTCGAAAAAGCTTTTGGCCATTTCGCGCAAGATCGTCTGATCTTCGGTGAGTATCAGTCCCATGCTTTTTTCCCTCGTGATTGGGGCTTTCGGCGCCAGGGGCGCGAGCCATCAAATTACTCCGCCAGGCCGATGCGGCTGGGGGCGCGGATGAAGCGTCTTTCTATTGACAGGAAGGGTGTCAATATAACGAGGCCGCGCTGACCCGCAAGACAGGGGGTCGGGGGAGGAGGGGCCGAGGCGCGGGGGCCCCTGGGCTCGCTTGCACGCGCTTGGGGCGGCGGCCGGACCGGAGCAGGCCCTGGCCCCACCCAAAATAGGTGGGGCCAGGGGGTGCTCTTGGATGAAGTCCGAAGGGTTCGGACTAGACCCTCTGAAGCGTGTTCTTGTCGGTGTGGTGCATGGCGGCGCCTCCGTGGGCAGCCATTTCAAGAACGGTGTCTTCCTCATAGGCGTAATTTCCGCCCGCCAGGTCCACCGACACTTCGTAGGCGATGGTCTTCGCAGCGCCCGCCTGGAGGTAGGCGTTCTGAAGAACACCGTTGGTCTCGGAGCCCAGCTTCGCCGATAGGGAGAAGCTGTCTGCGCCCGCCTCTGCCGTCCCCGAAGCGATTATGGTTGTCGAACGCGGGACCATGAAGCAGCGGGTGATCGTGTTCGTAGCGGGTTCCCACTGCCAGTATCCGACCTCCATATGAAAGAAGTCGTCGGCACCGAGGCGCCAGGCCTTCATCCTGTAATCCAGGGCGAAGAGTTGCTGCTTCCCATTGTCGACGGGTCCGAAGGGATCGAAGGTGATTTCCTCGCGATAGAGGTTTTCCGTATCTGCTTCGGCAGAGTAGGAATACGAGAAATCCCGACCCTGATCGCCTGCCCAGTGTCCTGCCAACTTGGCAAGCGGGCCCCAGCGCTCATCCACATCCGTGAATGCGGCCATATGGGCCGGCGCACCAAACGTAGTTCCTGTCCCCACGATTCACTCCTCTTTAGCGTTGCGGCTATTCCTAAGGGGGTAACGAGGGAGCGGCCTAAGACCGCCCCGACCCAATAACTAGCTAGAGCAGGTTTCCCGTCAAGGCCCCCGTCCCGGCGGGACGGGGATCGGACGCAATCGGCGGGGAGGAGAATCGGGAGATTGCCCGGGGTAGGGTGCCCTTGGCGCTCCTCGTGGCCCGGGAAAAGGGGGTGCCCTGTGGGAATCGTCGGGGGTTGCGGGCATACTGGGAACTCGTTCCGGGTGTGGAGGGAAGGAGACGGGGTTGGATTTCTGGCTGGCTTGGTTCGCGGAAACGAACCGGGGGGAGGAGGTGAAGGCGATTGCGGTCGCCGCCGAGGAGCTCGGCTACGCGGGTGTAGCGGTCTCCGACCATGTCGCTCTCCCCAGGGCCCAGGAGAGCCTGCATCCGACTCGGGGCATCCCCTACGACCCGCTTAATAATTACCCAGAGCCGATCACCACCCTCGCCACCATGGCCGCGGTCACCGAGCGCCTGCGATTCATTACCTATGCCTACGTGATGGGCATGCGTGACCCTTTTAGCGTGGCAAAACAGGCGGCTGCCCTGGCGGACTTGAGCGGGGGGCGGTTCTCACTGGGGATCACACCGGGTTGGCTGCGGGAAGAGATTGCACTGCTTGGGCACGATCCACGTACTCGGGGCGGCCGGTTCGAGGAAGCTCTGGAGGTGATGCATGGCCTCTGGCGCGAGGATCTGCTCAGTTATCAGGGGAAATTCTATGATTTTGAGCAAGTCGGCATTTCTCCTCGGCCCGAAGTGCCTCCGGATATTCTCGTGGGGGGGCACTCGCGAATTTCCATCGAGCGAGCGGCGCGCCATAACGGCTGGATAGGGATGAACCATTCCCTTGAGTTCCTGCGAGAAAAGCTTGGGGAACTGGATTCTCTCTCGAGTGGGAGCGCCCGGAAACTGGTGATCCCGAATGAGGAATTATCCGATGCCTACCTGGATACGCTCTCGGCTCTCGGGGTCGAAGGCATCGTCGTGATGGCGTGGAACCCCGAGCAGCGCGAGCGCGAACCCTTGGATTCTCGAATTTCCGCCATGTCCGCTCTGGCGCGGCGCTGGATCGGCTAGGACCGGGCGGGGCCGGTCAGCCCAGGGGCGTAAGCGAGGCCGGGGCTGAATCGGAGATTCTCGAGGATGACCCGGCTAGAGCGTGAGCAGGTATGCGCGCAAATCCTGCTTGTCCTGCCTGGAGAGTTGTAGCTGGAGTATCAGATTGAAGAACTCGACGGCGTCGTCGAGGGTCATGAGCCGCCCATCGTGGAGGTAGGGGGGAGTATCCTTGATTCCACGAAGAGGGGAAGTTTTGATCGGTCCTTCGGGTCGGCCCAGGTAGAAACGTTCGGCCTGAAGGTCGTGCATATAATCGTCGACGAAAGCGGGGCCGTAGTGGCACTGGACGCAACGACCTTCTCCGTGAAAGATCTGCTCACCGCGAAGTTCAGCTTTGGAGGCCAGATCGGGGTCGAGCAGGCCGAGCGGGGTGAGCTTGGGAGCGGGGGGGTAGTCAAGAATTGCGTTGAATTCGGATATGCCGTCGAGTGCGGACTGGCTGGCCCCGCGCGAACCGATCGCCTGTTGCATGCCGGGATCGCCGCCGAAGAACTCTCCCACTCCAGCGAAATGGCTCAGGCTTCGAATCGAGCGTTTCGCTGAGAACTGCATCAAATTGTAGTTGCCGCGTAGGCTGGGTGTGTCGACTCTGAGCCGGGCCATGTTGGGGCGTGAGTCCGGTGCGAGATCGAAGGCTCCGTTGGTATGCCCGTTGACATGGCAGTCGAAGCAAGCGATTCCCGCACTGGGTTCTTCGGTGAGCCGGTGGTCGGTCTGGTTGAACCAAAGGCTGGGCGAGGGCTGGAGTAGTTCCTTTAGCCCCTCCATCTGTTCGGGCGTGAGTAGCCCATCGAAGATCTGGTAGTAGTTTTCGAAGGTAACCTCCTGGCCATTGGTGACATCACCCATTTCCTTGTGCGTGGTGAGGTACATGGGAGGTGGGAATTCCGGGAGAAAGGGTTCCGGTATGTCGAAGCCCACGTCGATCCTTGTGTGCTCTGGGTGGATTGCGATCCAAGAGTCTGGGAAAAGCATGTGCGCGGTGGACTGTAGAGGGTGGGCCAGTGGCTTAAAGGGAAATACGTCGCGCTCTCGGATTTCTGCAGGGGTCAGATCCGCGAGTTCCTCCCAGGAGGCGAGATCTTTGGGCAATCTCGCCGCAGGGCCAGCCATAATGGGTTTGCCGCCGGACATGAAGGCTTTGGGGAGAATTGCCGGCGTGAAGTCATAGCGGGAAGCCATATATTCCCGAACGTCCTTCATCAGGCCCGGTTTCTGGGCGCGATGAAAATCGAGCCATTCCTCGAAGCGCATTGGGAGGGTGGGGGACGAGAAGGAGGAGGCTCCTCGGCCGTAGTAGGCCCACAAGTTGAGAGGGGTTCGACCCCCGACGGGAATTTTGGGATAGAGCGAGAGCCCCTCGACGGCTGTGGTGCTCGCCCGGGGTGCGGCGACTTTCTTGACGGCCAGTTCGGGTCGAGGCAGAGATGGAGGGGGCATGTTGGACAGCGAAGCCTTCTCCCTCGCTGGCTTGATCTGGAAGGCTTCCAAAAGGTCGCGTCCGCCGTACGCCTGGTAGCCAGCGTGGAGGCCGACTCCAAGGCCAATCATGACGATCATCCACGTTGCCTGTTTGAGCTTGGCTTTCATCGGGCCGGCTCCTGAAGCACTAGGGACAGACGCTTCGGGTTTTGGTCACGTTGGGACTGTTCGGCGCGTGAGTTCTCAATCCACGCCCAATGGGGAACCCGTCGAGAATACCCTTTGTAGAGAGGCTGCACACCATGGCTTTGGGCGACCTGAGTCGCACGAGCAGGGGTATTCGTCCTGTGGACAGCTTTTCTCGTGCATGTGTTCTGATTTTAGTTGCTTGCTCGCTGTGTGAGTGGCGAGTAGGCACTCGAATCGTTTGATTGGTATGTTGCAAGGCAGTGAAAGCCTGCATCTCCATCGATATGGACAATTACCGGGACTATCAGAGCCTGGTCGATTCGAAGGGCGAGAAGTCCGATATAAGCTTCTTTTCCGATTCGGTTCCCCGTTTTCTTGATGAGTTGGATCGGGTGGGTGCGCGAGCGACCTTCTTCATGATTGGGAAGGATGCCGCCAGGGCTTCCAATCGTGCGGCTGTTCGTGAGATTGCAGATCGAGGCCACGAAGTGGCGAATCATTCGTATTCGCACCCCTACAATTTTCGTGATTTCAGCCGCGAACAGAGAGTCGAAGAGATTCGGGCCGGCGAGGAAGCGATTGCGGACATCGTGGGGGTTCGCCCACTGGGTTTCAGGGCTCCTTCAGGCGATGTCGATGTCGAGACCCTTTCGATTTTGCGAGAGCGCGGATACATCTATGACTCTTCGGTGATTCCTTCCCCGCCTCTGGTGTGGTTGTTCATGCTCTATGGGAAACTCTTCATACAGCGATCCGAGTACAATTTGGGGAGATTCTGGAGCGTGATGGCACCTCCCTGGCCCTATTTCCCTGGCCCGGAGAAACTCCACCGCCCAGTTCAGCCCGGGCCAGGGCCTGAACCTTTGCTCGTCGAGATTCCCTTTTCGACAGTGCCCATTATTCGTTTCCCCTTCTACTCAACACTGATGAGACTGCTGCCGACCTTTCTCTTCGATGCGGCTGTTCGGGCCCACGGGACTCGCCGCCCGACTCTGCACATGCTGTTTCACTTGATCGAACTCTATGATCTCGAGGGCACGTCGTTGGGAGAGGGAATGGGTCGGATGCCCGGCTTGGGTGTGTCCATCGCCCGCAGGCGGGAATTCGTCGCACATGCCTTTGCGAGAATGGCGCGAGATTGTGAGGCGGTGGCTCTCCTCGATGTTGCTCGAGACTACGTGGAGCAGGAAACTCGAGGGGAGAGGGGGACTCTATGACCTTCTTCGCGAAGGTCGGTGGAGCCATCGAGAGTTGGCTCTACGAACTCAACGAAAAAAAACACTGGTTTTTTCGACTGCTGGAGTGGGGGAACGATCGGTACGCGGCTGTTTTCTTTCGCGGTATACGGCGACGGGCCATGACCTTCGACGAAGTCGTCCCTGGCCGCGACCGCCTCTACCAGATGCGATTTCTAAGGCCTGAAGACGAAGGGATTGTCGCCGATCTATTCGGACGTTTTGACTTCAAATATCTACCACCCCACTCGATGGAGTCTCGCGATGTGGGCAGAATTCTCAGGCGACCGAGTTATCTGCCTTTCGGCCTTTTTCGTGATGAAAAATTGACGGGTTATTATCTGATTCGGCTGCTCGCTCCTCGAAATTGTTTTACTGGAGTCTGGAGCTTTCCAACTCCCGAAAATGTCGGTCTGAGCCGGGCGGCAGGGAAATTCGGCGGCAGCCTGACGGATCGGGAGGGGATCATCGATTTTGTGACGGTTCCCCTCGACAACCATGCTTCGATGAAGGCGGCTGAATTTGGAGGATGGGAGAGGCAGCGAGCAAATAGACGCTTTTATCTGCTGCGTCGGCCGCTTCCGCCGCGACTCTTTCCATTCGCTCGTTTCAACGCGAAGGCGAAAAATAACCCGGACTCCTAAAACCCTGGGCGGTCGCCGACACCCGATTATTGGCTCTAGGGATTTGGAGGGCGGGAAGTCACAGAGTCGCCGTGACCAATAGACCAGAAACAGGCGCGAGTCCGAGAATCCGGTCGACTCGCCCCGGGCCTTTGCGCCGGCAGATGACTCCACGTCTCTCGTTCGAGATTGCGACCCCCCTCGTTTTCCTTCTTTGCTCGGTCCACCCTGAAGTGTCAGTCGGACTCCGGATCAGTCCTCCGCTTCACTTCAGTTCGGAGAGGGGGGCAATGAGATCTTTGGAAAGCCTCTCGAGGACGGAGTACCGGGGTTCGAGTGCGGGCAAAACCATGATCTGATTCAAGCCGGCATCACTCAAACCATCGATTCGCTCGAGGAGTCGATCACGAGTGCCGACCATGCAAGTAGCCTCGATGAGGGAGCCCGAGAGGAAACGTTCTTCCTCTGGCACAACCCAACAATTGTGTCCCGCATGGATACGCTGATGCAGCCGTTCGCTGGGGACCTTGTCCAACATGGCGCAGTAGTCATCCCAGATTTCGGCAAGCATGGGGGGAGGGGGCTGGCTGAGTTGTCGCCACTGATCGTATGCGTAGTGCAGGGTAGCCATGGCAAAGGCTCCACACTCGTGACGAATGCGCTCGGAGTCAGCGGTCTCTCCGGGGTCTAGGACTGAGACCATGGCCAGAGCTGTAGTCTCGTAAAGGTCGCGGTCTATGAGGCGCCCCGAGTTTTTGGCCCCCCCTTCGATTAGGGACCAGAGCGTCTCCATGGCTGCGGGATTCCGGGGCATCGGTAAGACGGCACCATCTCCGTGGCATCCAGCAAGCCCGAGGGAGCGCGGACCGAAGCCCGAAACATAAAGGGGGATCGGGTTGGAGTAGTTGACAAAATTCTGGTCGCGCATGATATGACGAATAGGGACTTCTTCTCCCGCTTCGCCCCATCCCGTTTCTTCGCCCCTGAGTAGAGGTGCCAGGCAGGTGAGGTAACGCTCCAAGTCGGCAATCTTTTGGGGAGGGGCCCCCATAATTCGCATGGCGGTATTTCCGGCACCAACCCCCAGGAAAGTTCGCCCCGGGGCCAGTACGTTGATGGTGCCGATGGCTGCTGCGGTGATGGGTGCGGGTCGTGTTCCTGTGATCGCGACCCCCGTCCCGATCCGAATGCGCTCGGTTCGCTCGGCGGCCAGTGCCATGGTCGCATAACAGTCGGACCAGATCATTTGGCTATCAGCGAACCAGGCATCGCAGTAGCCCATTTCTTCCGCCGCCACTACGTAGTCAATGTCGCTGATATCGCTGGCGATACAGACGCCGAATTTCATGTATGCCCCTTCGCGAAGTGAATGGCAGAGCAGGACGGTTCGGATACCCAGATTTCTACGCGATCGGGAGCGTTCCTCTCTGCGAGAATTTCTGTCTTCGATCAGGAAATGATGTCAGAGAGCTTGCTGTCGTGACGCTTAAGCATCCCCACGTCATGCGTAAGGGTTTCTACGCCGAAGACCTCGGAGAATATTTTTCGGAGTTCGCTTTCTTCGCAGATATCTTCGTAATAAATTACGGAGAACTGGATGCCTTCTTTCTTGCAAGTGCTGATCGCTTCTTCGTACATCTCACTGAGTTCGTTCTCGAAGGACGAAAAGTAGCTTCGGTCAACGTAGAACTTCGCGTGATCGGAGAGCGATGAATATTGCTTTTCGTATCGGCGTATGTCTTCATCGGTGAATCGTTTGAGCCGCATTGCCTTGCTGATGCGGTCGATAGTCTGTGATAGCCACGACAAAAGAATGAACACGGACAGTCCACGGATCAAGAATACGACACTGATATCGTTCTCTTTGAGGTAGGAAAAAAAGGCCAGTCGGTCGGCCTCTGCGGGGAAGTCGATTTGGTCAAAGTGAAGTGTGGAGGAGACGATCTCGCCGGGTTCCCTGTCGGCGTAGAGCGCCTTCAATCTCGCCGCGCTCGCGCCCTCTTTGCGAAAAGCCTCGGGCAGGCCAACCATGCCATTTGCGCTGATGAGCTTACGAAGGTAGGTGCTCCCAGATTTCTGGGTGCCGATGACGATGAAGTGGTCTTTGGCCCGAGTGTATTTTCGGTCGATGTCGATTCGGGAGTTGAATGGGGAATTCTGGGTGGGACGCGGCTTGATGGGGGCGATGTGCTTGTGGTAGAGCGTGGCCAAAAAGCTCAGAGCTACTGAGATTAACCATCTGAAGCTGAAGTTTTTCATGCCCTATCGATAACGAATAGAAGCGCACTGTGCATGTCACACTCCTCAACTTTAGTTGGAGTCAGTGGTCAGGCTCCCCTGTGCCGATTTGCGGATCAGGAGTACCGGAGCGATGGGATGCGGGCGTGGGAAGGCCCCTGCGGATGGAGCCCGATGCTCTAGGCGGGAGTGCTTTTGACCCAGAAGCGGAGTCTCTCGCCTCAGCGCCCGAGATTGACCCAGATTCGCTGGAGCTGTCGCTGATGGCCGGGACGATCGGTATAACCGGTGCGGCCATGGGCGAGTGTGCGGTTGTTGGCCAAGAGGATATCCCCCCGGCCCAGCCGAAGTTTGACCTGGTTTTCGGGGGAGTTCAGTGCTTCGTCCAGGCGATTGAGCGCCTCGCACTGTTCGGGCTTAAGGGGAAGGCCGGCTCGTTCGGCGCCCTTTTCGATCCAGTACCGCATGTAGCGAAAGGTGCTGCCTTCTCCGTGGCGGCCCGAAGAATAGATCGGGAAGGTGTTGAGCAGAAGGGTTTCGAGGCTTCTGGAGGCACCCGGGGTGACCACGTCTCGAATGTAGTTCCCCTCCAAGAGGTTGACGATCTCGGGACAAGAGCCTCTCAACTCGTGATAAATGGTGAGGGCATTGGAAATTAGAGAATCGCCACCCGCGAGGCTGGGTTCTTCACACAGGAGGCCAACGAAATCTGGCAAGGCCCCGACCGCGCTGCTGTCGGTATGCATGCCGGTTTCGGCGGTGGTCATGGAGACGGGCGCAGCCTGTTCCTTGTAATCGATTCCGCGATCATGAACTGGGTAGAGTTGGCCGTACTCCGTCATGACGCGTCCCATCAGGCTGCCGATCCGGAGAAAGAGTGCGCGCTGCTGAGGGGCTGAGAGCCTAATCGTTTTTGCTTGTTTGATCCGGGCAAAGCCGTCCCCGAAGAGTAGTTGTTGGCGAAGGGATAGGCTGAAATCGTTGAGTTTGGGTGTTCTCTCCGGGGCGAGGAGGGCCCGGGAACTACTCGCGGAATCAAAGGCTCCGCGCCTGTATTCCTCGAGAAATTCTTCGACGGGTTCCTGGCCCAGAGAGATTTTCCATCGCCCCCGCTCGATTACTTCTGGCGCTCTCCAGGCAGGGCAGGGCGAGCTCGCTTGCAGGAACTCGGGGCCGGGCGTTTGGAGCATGTTCTCCTGAAACATCACGATTTCTCCATTCGGAACGCCATATGGAGGGGGCGGTCGACAAGGGGGCCGAAAAACTTTTCATCGGTTTTCAGCATCTCGGGTGTGACATGGAGTTCTTCTATCTCAGGCAGCTTCGAGAAGCCTGCGGATTGAAGGCTGGAGAAATAGTCGGCAAGGGTCTTGTGGACACAGCGGACGGCCAGAGCGACGCCGTCTCGCCGATAGATCTCTCCTTCGAAGAGCTGGTCGCGGCCCGAAAAATAACCGGAGTCACCGGTGGTGAAATAGAAGGGCGCCTGACCTTCGCTGGACTCTCGGGAGAAAGCAAAGCTTGGGTGCGGCACCGCGAAAATAAACCGACCACCCGGTCGGAGGACTCTATGGATTTCGCGCATGGCCTGCGCGGTCTGCTCCCGAGTTAGGTAGTTGAAGAGGAACACGGAAACGACGAGGTCGAAGCAGTCGTCGGGGAAGCCGTCCAGTTCCGTGGCGTCTCCTGTTCGATATTGAATGCCGAGCTCTTCGCGGCTTTCTTCGGCGACCGCTCTTTGGATCATCTCGGGGGAGAGGTCGACGCCTTCGATATTTCCGGCTCCGCGGATCTTGAGGTTGCGGGCGAAATAGCCTTCGCCACAGCCCAGGTCGAGAACATCCAATCCGGCGACGGGTTGGCACCAGTCGAGGAGAAAGGGCCTCGCCGTATAGTCCGAAAGAAGCGTGGGTTCCTTGCGGATCCAGTCCTCACTCGCTTCGTCATATAATTTCTGGGTGGAAATCGTCATCGTTATTGACTCCTAGAAGTGTGCGGGGATGCCCGCCTCATGGCGCAAAGAGCAGAGGGCGAGAGGACAGGTTCACGGAATGCGTGTTCCGCTGCATTCTGGTGGCTTCTGTTTCCCCTGGGTTTCCCCGACCTCGCGATACCTCGTCCATGCACAACCAGTCGCTCCCTGGGCGGGGAAAGGATCAGACGTATTCCGCTTTTATTGGTGCGCGGCTCCCTTTCCTTTCGAGGGGTATTCGACAGACCTTCCGGTGCTGGGGGGGGGCGCCTTGAACGGCGTTCAACCGCAATCCGCCCCCGGGGAATCGAGGACTGTCGGGCAGGGTCCGGGCCGGGCGAGAGGGCCTTTCCGGCGCCGGCTCACTTAACAGTGTTCACCTCGCCTGCTATCCTGAAGGCCTAAACCAAATCCCAGGGGGAAACAGAGCATGAACGAAGTGAAACTCGATCCGCGCGGCCAGGGCCCCGACGCTCCTTGGCATGTCACTGGAAGCCGAGCACCGGTCCGGGACGAGGTGACGATTTTGAGCGACCAACTCGAGGTCAAGGGATCGATTCCCCCCGAGCTCAACGGTCGCTATATCCGGAATACGCCGAACCCCCAAACGGGTTGGACCGAGCACTGGTTCATCGGGGAAGGGATGCTGCACGGGATCGAACTCCAGGGAGGGAAGGCCACCTGGTATCGCAACCGGTACGTGCGCACACCTCAATACGAGAACCCCGGCGCCGACCGCTTGGAACTCGCCCTGGACCCAGAGACCTTCACTTTCGATCATTCGGTATCCGCAGCGAATACCCATGTGATTGGCCACGGCGGGCGTATTCTTGCCCTGGAAGAAGGTGCCTTCCCTTACGAAGTCAATCGGGAGCTTGAGACCGTCGGAGTCCAGACCTTCGATGATATTCTTACCGGTCCGTTTACGGCACATCCCAAAATTTGCCCTGACACGGGCGAGATGCTGGCCTTCGGCTACGCCCAGGTGGATCCGTTTCTCACCTATTACCGCGTGGACAAGGATGGGAAAATGGTCCAGAAGACGCCGATCACCGTGAACGGACCGACCATGATGCACGACATGGCAGCGAGCCGGAATCACACGATCTTTATGGATCTGCCCGCGATTTTCGACTTTGAACTCGCCATGAAGGGCGGTATGCCGATTCGCTGGAGCGATGATTATCCGGCCCGTTTTGGCGTGATGCCGAGAGAGGGAGCCGATGCCGACATGCAGTGGTTCGATGTGGACCCCTGTTATTGCTTCCACACGCTCAACGCCTTCGACGAGGGCGATGAGACGGTTGTCTATGGCATGCGGATACCCGAGATCTGGCGAGATTCATCGGCTATGTCGATGACGGGCGATGCCGATCCCGCTTCCAGCCCGCGACTCTATGAATGGCGCTTCAACCGTAAGACCGGGGGGGTGGCCGAGCGTTATCTCGACGACGATTCGGGCGAGTTTCCGCGTATCCCGGAAAGCAAGCAGGGGCATAAGTTCCGCTATGGCTACTCGCTTGGGATCACCGGTTCCGATAGCGGGGGCTCGGGTATGGGGGGGGCGGTCTTCAAGTACGACCTTGATAATAATGCCTCCAAGGAAATTCATTCCTTTCCCAAGGGCCACGAGCCGGGAGAGTCCGTATTCGTGCCCGCCGAGGGTGGGAGTAACGAGGATGACGGCTACGTGATGACCTATGTCTGGCAGCCAGAAACCGATACCAGCTATCTGGTGATCCTCGACGCCTCCAATATTTCGGCTGATCCCATCGCCGAAGTTCATATCCCTCGCAGAGTGGTATCCGGCTTTCACAGCAGCTGGGTCCCGGATAACGGCTGAACTGAGAAGAGGGCGCGAGACGTGCTGACCCGCCAATCCATCGTGGCTGTCGCTCGCGATCAGGTGGAGGCGCTCGGCTTCGAAACGGTATCGTTGCGAGCGGTTGCCCGAGAACTTGGGGTAACCGCTCCGGCTCTCTACGACCATGTGGATTCGAAAGCTGAGCTCCTTGAGTTGGTCGCAGCCGAGGGGTTCGATGAGCTTGTGAAGGCCTTTGCCGAGGCCAGTCTGCCCACGGCCAAGGAGCGACTCCGGGCCCGGGCCGTGGCTTATGTTTCTTTCGCTGCGGGACATCCCGAGCTTTTTCGCCTGATGTTCCAGTACCGGCCCGTGGGCGTGGGGGCGGAGATCGACAACGAGCTCGACGCGGCGACAGAGGCTTTCGAAGCCAGCTTCTCCGATCTGACCCAGGCGATCTCCGAGGGCGAGCTTCCCCAGCGAGACATATTGGAGCTGTCCATGATGCTGTGGGCGGCGATTCATGGGGTTGCCACCGTGGCAATGATGGTGCCCAGCGCGGAGCATGAGGGGTTGGCTGGGGATGTGATTGATGCCATGTTGAAGGGGCTTCGACCCGGTTAGCGCCCGCTTAGAGCTTTGGCCTCGACGTCTTTTCGAAAAGGCCAGTGTTGGAGGGCGCTCCTGGATGGGCCGGGCTCTAAAAAAAGGGCTCGATCGACGGGGCGTCTTTTCTATGCTGGGTATTCGCTTGCCGGAAGAATGGGCCACTCTAAGGAAGGAATTGAATAGATATGTCTGAAGTGCCGAGCTGGGACCAGGCCGTCGCCGCGCTGACAACCGCCGAGGGGTCCCCTTTCGAGATCATCGAGCGCGAGGTTGATGGCGAGGCGCGCAAGGTTTTCGCCAATCTCCCCAACTCCCTGCGCGAGGCCTTTGCTCTCTGCTGGCTGAACGAAGACAAAGTCTTCCTCGTCTATGAAGATGAGACTTGGACCTTCTCTCAGGTAATGAGGCGGGTCAGCGAGATCGGCGATGCTCTTGTCAACCGGTATGGGGTGGAGCCAGGGGACCGAGTCGCGATCGCCATGCGAAATTATCCTGAGTGGATCATGTCCTTTGCGGCGATCACATCGGTGGGCGGGATCGCCGTCTGCATGAACGCCTGGTGGAAAAAAGATGAGATGGCATATGGGCTCGAGGATAGTGGCGCGAAGGTTCTGATCGCCGACTCGGAAAGAATAAAGGTTGCCGAGCCGTCACTCGGAAAATTCGATGTCAAGACCATCGGTGTTCGAGTCCAGGGCGAACTGCCGTCGGGTGTCGACCGCTTCGAGGAGATCTTGCGGGCTGGGGCTGCGATGCCTGAAGTCGAGGTTGGGCCCGAGGATGATGCAACGATCCTCTACACCTCGGGTACCACGGGCTTTCCTAAAGGGGCGGTTTCCAGCCACATCGCGATTCTCGCCGCTCTACGCGCATTCGCCTGCCGGGCGCTGGTCGGTGCGATGACCCAACCACCCAAGGAACCGAACCCCTACGAGCCCTGCTTTATCCTCGCCGTGCCACTCTTTCACGTGACGGGCCTGGTTCCCGTCATGCTCTCGTGCTTTCTCAACGGGATCAAGTTGGTCATCATGTATAAGTGGACGCCCGAACGCGCCCTCGACCTGATCGAACGCGAGCGAGTCACTCAATTTGTGGGTGTTCCGACGATGATGATCGACCTCCTTGAGTCGCCGGATTTTGCTTCAAGAGATACTTCCAGCCTGTCCTCGGTAGGGGGAGGAGGAGCCCCCGCGCCCCCTGAAGTCGTGGGTCGTGTTGACAAGAGCTTTGCCCGGGCCCGCCCGGGCCTTGGCTATGGCATGACAGAAACCAACGCGTATGGCCCGCAAAATGCTGGCGACGACTACGTTCGGAAGCCCCGGAGTTCAGGCCGCTCGGTTCCGATTCTCGAGGTCAAGTGTTTCGATGACGAGATGAAGCCCGTTGGACTGGGCGAGGTCGGTGAGATTTGTTTTCGGGGTCAGAACCTCATCCGAGGCTACTGGAATAAGCCCGAAGCGACGGCTGAGACCATTGTGAACGGCTGGCTGCGCAGCGGCGATTTGGGCCGGATCGATGAGGAAGGTTTTGTCTTTGTCGAGGATCGAGCTAAGGATATGGTGTTGCGAGCGGGAGAGAATATCTACTGCGCTGAGGTGGAAGCCATCATCTACGAATCGGATGACGTTCACGAGGCTGCGGTCTTCGGTATGCCCCACCATCGGTTAGGGGAAGAAGTGGCCTGTGCGGTCATGCCCAAGAAGGGTCGGAGTATCGACGTGGAAGCGCTTGTCAAGCACGTGGGTGAGAAGCTCGCGAAATTCAAGGTGCCCACCGTGATTGAGGTGGTGAGCGAACCGCTCCCCCGTAACGCTTCGGGGAAAATCCTGAAGCGGGACATCCGCGATGAACTGGTGGCTCGTCGGGAATAAGCGGTTCTCGCTGGGCTTGGGGCGAGATGGCCCGAGAGCCGAGAAGGGGCGACCGAGACATGCAGGAAGTAGAGGGCTGGGTCAGGTCGGTCCATGCGGGTGGCGACGACGACTACAGTAAGCCTTCGGCTTCGGGTTTCGATATAGGGTTGGAAGGTTTTCCTGGAGATCGCCACGCGGGATTTACACGCCTCGCCCAGTCCTGGGATCCTGAACCCACAGGGACGCCGCGGCGTAACGAACGCCAGTGGTCTGGCGTTTCAGTCGAAGAATTAGAATTGATCCGCCAAAAGATGGACCTCTCGGAATCTCTGAGTGCTGAGGAACTGGGAGCAAACCTTTGCGTAGAGGGCATCCCGGGCTTCTCACAGTTGCCCAAGGGAAGTAAGCTGGTCTTTCCCTCGGGAGCAGTTCTGCTCGTGGAGGAAGAGAACCCGCCGTGTGGCTGGATGGGCGAGCACTTGGCAGCGACCTACTCGACCCATTCCGGGGATCCTGTAGCCGGGAAGATGTTTCCCCGCTTTGCCTTGGGGCTGAGAGGTGTGGTGGGCGTCGTAGACCTTGCCGGAGTGATCCGTGAAGGAGACCGTGTGCAGGTGCGTATCTTCGAGGGGCAGCCGCTCTGAATACCCCAACTCTCGGTGGCGAGAAGAGTGCCGGGCTTGGTCGGGGCGTCGCCTTCGTTTCCCGCGCCGTGCCGGGAACGGACCGCGAAGGTGTGGGTGGTGAGTGAGGACAGGCCGGTGGCGCTAGTCAGTCGAACTCGCCTGCCATGCGCTGCTGAGAGCGGGGTGAGATGCGCATTCGAAGAAATATTCTACGGGAGCCCTGGGGTCCGAGGCGGTGGCCGCTGTCATGAGGCTCCAGTGAGCACGGTGCCCGATGGGACAGGGAGAGGTGCCTTCGGGCCCAGGCCACGGCCAACTGCCTAGGCGCTTCTATTCCACGTAGCCCAGGGCCCGGAGATTCTCCTCGACCTCGGCTCCTAGGGGCTTGGCTTCGCCGGCGGGGGCGACGAGGCTCGAATCTCGCCGAATCTTTGTCTCGAGTGATTGTCGCAGGGTGTGCCCAACGACGGGCTGGCGAAACCAAAGGTCGACTTCTTCTCCTGGGTCTGAATCGAGGTCGAAGAGTTGGTAGGTACGGTAGAGCTGGTAGGTGTTGTAGATGGACTTGCGCTTGTGTGTGGTCCTGACGAGTTTCCAGCGCCCCTGGCGCACCGAGGTCAAATTTTCCGAGGCTAAATCGAGCGCGTCGTCCCCGTGCACTCGAATATTCGACCAAGCGTATATGGGGGCTTGGCCGAGGGAGGGGGGCTGTGTTCCAAAGATGATCGGCAGCAGGCTTCGTCCGGCGCCCCCCTCAGGCGCCGGAACTCCCAGGAGGTCGAGTAGGGTGGGGAGGACGTCAACTCCTTGTACGAGGGCGTTGCTGCTTTTCGATTCGGGAATGACTCCGGGGAGTGAGAAGATCAGCGGGATCCGGAGTTCTTCCTGGTAGACCGAGTTTCCATGCCCCCAGCCTCCGTGATCGAAGAGTTGTTCACCATGATCCGAGAGGAAGACCACCAGAGTGTTCTCTCGTAGTCCCGCTCGCTCCAAGTGTCCGAGGAGAGCGCCGAAATAGGCATCGACGAAGCTCACCTCGCCTTTGTAGAGCGCCTGCATTTGCTTCTTGTCTTCAGTGCTGAGCCAATCCCCATAGCTGTTGATCGCTTTAATGACGAGGAGATGCTCATGAATATTATGCTTCCACCCATCGATATTTCCCGAATAATCGGGCAGGTAGGGAGCGCTAAACCGATCCGGCGCCTCGTAAGGCGAATGGGGGTCAATTTCGTGGAGGAGAGCGAATACGGGCTGGCCTTCGGGGTTGTCAAAAAAGGGAGCGAGGAATTGTTCCCAGACTCGCTCAGCCTGCTCTTCCGGTGAAGGGAACATCTGCAGGACCTTCCTTCGGGCGTTGAAATAGGGCAAGAGTTTCGAGTAGCCGCGGTCAAAGCCGAAATCTGAGGAGAAATAGGCGTTGTTCGAGACAGAGATCGTGAGGTACCCGTCATCGGAGAGAATCTCGGGGAGGTAGGGGATGGACTCGGGGAGGACTTCGCGCTTTCCGGCGAGTTGATGGCCGGAAGGGTGCAAGCCTGTCCAGAGCGATGCAATGGCGGGACGAGTCCAGGAAGCATTGGAGTGTGCCTGCTCGAAGGTGAAGCCCGTCGAGGCAAAGCGTTTCAGTTCAGGCGTACGGACGGAGGCGCTTCCATAGGGCTCGAGGTGGTCAGCGCGCAGGGTGTCGAACAGAACGACGAGTACGTTATAGGGTTGCCGGGAAACGGAAGCTGAAGCCGGGGAGGCTTGGGTACCCTCGATCACGGGGTAATCGAGGGTAATTGAAGCGCTTGGATCCCCCGGCGAAGTCGACGAGAGCAGGAATTCCAGCCCAACCATTTCCCCCGCGTAGGGCGAAAGATCCAGGTTCAGGCTTTCCTCTCCGCCACCCGACGGTGACCGCTCAGCGAGGACACGCTCTTCTCCCTTGCTGTTCTTTATCACGCATCTCCATACGAGTCCTTTTTCTTCAGGGGGGAGGTCCCAGGAAATTTTGACAAGAAGCTTTGGATCCGAGGGAAGCAAATAGTGCCAGGCGATCATCGAGTTCACGGGCTGCTCGATGCGCTCCCCCTCGGCCATGAGCTCGGAGCTGAGCCTTGATTCCGCCTCGTCCTTTTCTGGCCCGGCGAAGCGAACCCCGTGGAGCAGGAACGCGACCGGGCGGGAGTCGAGAGAGATCCGACTGGTGAGAGGGCTGATCCAGTAGAGAGGGCTGAAAGTCAGGCGGTTGAGCCCGAATTGTTGCATTGCGGCGGGCAGCTTGATTCTCAGGGTCTGCCGAGCCCAATCGAGTTGGAAGCGCCCTAAATCGTGGTTGTTCCAGAAAAGACGAATACTCTGGTGGGGGAGTTTCTCTTCGCCCGGGGCCGGTTCAATGTCGATCTCGAGGAGACGTTCTTTGGGATCCAGCACGGTGATCTCGATGACCGAGCGCTCGCCTCGAGACCAGACGGATTTTTTGTCCTTGCTCGGGTTCTGGACGGGATACCAGCCTTGGGTGAACTGGTCTCTGAATCTGCGATCGAGGATATGATCGGCATTGCCGTAGCCCACCCAGGCCTCGGGTAGATCCGCCACCAGATCGAGTTTGACGGGGAGGGGCAGGGCGGGCACAGCCGGGGCCGATGCCGAATGAGCGGCGACGGCGGCGGGCTTGAGATCGCCCGGGTCACAGCCAGCGGCCATCAGAAAAACGAGAAGACCGGCGCCGAGAATCGAGGCCGCCAGCCCTCGGTCTGATTTTTTGTCACGGTTCATTCGACCCGATCGCTCCTTGTTCTCCCCGGGGTCACCAGGGCGACTTCGCTGATGCTATCGGGTTCCCGTGTCCTCGGCCCAGGAGCGCTTTCGGGCGGCCCCTTGGGTGGGCGGGGCTCATGGCCCCCGGAAAACGCAACAAAATTTGAGACCCGGGGCAAGAAATCTGAGCCCGATTCGGCTTTCTTTTTCCTAGGGTGGTTCGGGCGAGGAGGGCTCATGCATCGCCTGACCGATTTTTCGCTCCGCCGGCCCTGGCTGACTCTGGGAGGGCTTCTGGCCCTGACCGCGGTCTTGGGGTTCGGGATCCCCAGGGTGGAGCCAGCCTTCGGATTTCGCGTGCTGCTGGGCGAGGGGCATCCGGCAATCGTCGCCCTCGATCGGATGGTCGAAGAGTTCTCGGGCGGTTACCCGATCCAGATCGCATGGGAATGTGGCCGGGGCTTGCCCTGCCAGACGGTCTTCGACGAGGCCTCACTGCTGATGGCGGACGCCTTGACCCGTGAGATTCTCGTCTTGCCCAACGTCACCAGCGTCGTCGGTCCAGCCAATAGTGTGATTCTGGTTGCCAGCGATGACGGCATCACGGCACGGTATTTCGTGGAGGGTGGGGCTCGTGCCGAGGATTTTCGCGTGCTGGCGAGGAGAGTCCTCCAGGATCCCTTCTGGCTCGACGACCTCATCTCCGCGGATGGCCGTGCCGGAGTGATTGTCGTCCAACCCGCCGACGGCCGGCCACAAGCCGATCTCGAGCTCACCGATGGGATCGACGACCTCCTTGAACCTTTTAGGGACCAGGGTTTTCGTTTTCACCTGATGGGAGACGCGCCCGAGACGGTCTCGGCCGGGAGGGCTCTGGCCGAGAGCACCAATACTCTTATTCCGGTATTGGCTTTGGTAATATCCCTCACCCTCTATGTGCTGACCCGTTCGTGGCAGCAGGCCCTGACGGCTATGGCGAGCATGGGTTTGGCTTTGCTCTGGACCCTCGGGCTGCTCGGCTGGCTGGGTTGGCCCCAGGACGGCATGCTCGAGGTGCTTGCTCCCCTGGTGGTCATAGTGGGCGTCTGCGATGCCGTTCATCTCCTGAGTGCCTACGCCGAAGCGCGAAGACGGAAAGCGGACCTTTCGGTTCAGGGGGCCCTTCGGGTAGCGGCCCGGGACGTGAGCCCGGCGTGCCTGATGACCACTCTGACGAGTGCGCTCGCCTTTGCATCGTTTACCGCGAGTGATCTCGATACGTTTTTTCGCTTCGGGGTAGTGCTACCCGCGGGCGTTTTGGCCTGTTTTCTACTGACTTTCTCGTTGCTGCCCGTGGTCATTGGGCTCCTTCCTCCCGAACCCGATTCGGCCAGGGGTGGAGCGGATATTTGGCAACCGGTGATCTCATCGATTGTCGAGACCGCTTCCCGCCGGGCCGCACCGCTTCTAATCGGGGTCTTTGTCTGCCTATCGGTCTTCGGATATGGCTGGGCCGTCTATCTACGCGCCGATACCGATTGGATGGAAGCCTTTGGTGAGTCGAGTGATGTCGTCCAGGCCATTTCTTTTACCGAAGCGTCCCTGGGCGGCTCAGAGACTCTCGAACTGGATATTGCCTTGCCACCTGGAGTTCAGATCGAAGCCCCGGAGACGCTGTCGTCCTTGGCCCGGTTTTCCGACGGACTCTCAGACCTCGAACACCTCTCGGATCCCGAGAGCATTTTGGGCTTGATTCGGCAGATCAATCGGGTTCTTCATGAGGATAGGATTGAGTACGACCGGTTCGGAGCATCGATTTCTGAAAATGCGGAACTGATCGAATTAATCGCGTTCGATGCCCCCGAGACCCTTGGCCGTTGGCTCAGCCTTGATCGTTCGCGATTGCGAATTTCGATGAACTCAAGAATGGTGGCGAAGGGTCCACGGGAAAAGGCGCTCGATGAGGTGATGCGGCGCGCCCAGCGCGATCTCCCCGGGGACTGGCATGTGCAGGTGACGGGAGAGTTCGCGATTCATCGCGATTGGATTCGCGACGTCCAAGCGACCCAGTTTCGCAGCTTCCCCATCGCATTTGCCATCGTATTCCTCCTGGTATCCGCTTTTCTTAGATCTTGGAGGCTCGGGTTAGCCGCGATGGTTCCAACACTACTTCCCGTTGTGGTCGTACTCGGCGCCATGGGTTGGGTGGGCATGCCCCTTGACGTGGCCAGAGCCATGATCGCGGCGGTTGTGATCGGCATCGGTGTTGATGATGCGATTCATCTGCTTTCCCAGTACGCGTATCGTCGCAATGCCGGCGCCACGATACATGAGGCTATGAGCGGAGCGCTTCACCAGACTGGACGGGCGATCGTCACCACTTCCCTGGCGCTGGCGCTTGGCTTCCTGACCCTGATGATGTCGGCCTGGCAGACAGTCGCGAGCTTCGGATTTTTCGTGGCCATCGCGATTACGGGTGGTCTGGT
Organism: Myxococcota bacterium; assembly: GCA_029243605.1. Lineage (GTDB taxonomy): Bacteria > Myxococcota_A > UBA9160 > UBA9160 > UBA4427 > JAZXM01. The sequence continues at coordinate 13,160 of JAQWRT010000097.1, read as the reverse complement.
CGCAACGCTGCTGGTTCTGCCCGCTCTCATTTTCGGGCTGACGGAAGTTGAGTAGGGTCACGGGGAATGTCCGCTCGCCGACGGCTTGTTTGGCTGTTAGTTTTCAGGTCTGGCTAAACTCGTCTGGAGGGAGAGGTCTCGATGCGCGCCGTGGTCTGCAAGGAATTTGGTCCCCCTGAAAAACTGGTAGTCGAAGAGGTGGATGACCCGCGTCCGGGTCCTGGCGAAATCCTTGTCAACATTCGGGCTACGGCCATCGTTTTTCCCGACACCCTCGTCATTGAGGATAAGTACCAATTCAGGCAAAAACTCCCCTTTATACCCGGCGGAGAAGCTGCGGGTGAAGTCGCGGAGTTGGGTGAGGGGGTCGACGGCTTTTCGATCGGGGATCTTGTGATGGGAAGCCTTCACGGTGCGGGAGGCTTTGCAGAGAAAATTGTTCTGCCCGCAGCCCTGGCAGAGCCAGTGCTTCCGAGCTTTACCCCGGCCCAGGCAACAGGGCTGATGTACGGCCTGGGGACGTGCCTTTACGGCCTGAAATACCGCGGGCGCCTCGCGCCCGGAGAGACCCTGCTCGTGCTCGGTGCGAGTGGGCACCTTGGCCTTGGGGCCATCGAACTCGGAAAGTTGCTGGGAGCCCGAGTGATTGCGGCTGCATCGAGCGCCGAAAAGCTGGCCGCCTGCCAGGCGGCTGGGGCGGACGACGTAATTAATTACTCCGAAGAAAACCTGAAGGAGAGGGCAAAAGAGCTCACCGGAGGCGTTGGCGTGGACGTGGTCTTCGATGGAGTCGGGGGCGACTATGCCGAGGCGGCGCTTCGTGCGATGGCTTGGAACGGTCGTTTTCTGGTGATCGGCTTCCCGGGTGGGATTCCACGAATCCCGCTCAATCTCGCGCTCCTCAAGAGTTGTGAGATCGTCGGGGTTTTCACGGGAGGTGCCCGGGCGAAAGATCCTGAAGCCCTGCAGGCCGTTCAGGCCGAACTCGAAGCTTTCGTGGCAGGCGGCCAACTGCAAATCCCGATTTCACGGAGCTACGGCCTGGATGAGGTTCCCCAGGCCCTACGGGACATGCTGGAGCGCAAGGTGACGGGAAAGATCGTCTTCGAGCCCTGAGGGGGGACGCCTGGATGGAGCCCGCTGTGGATCGCGATTGCGCTGCCCCATTCCGGCTGAGGGAGGTCGTGCTGTGATCGCTCGCGTCCTGCTCTCGCTGGGAACAGCGGCGCTCGTCCTCTTCCTGATGGAATCCTCGGCGCGGCTTTATGAAGGTCGCCCGCCCTGGGAAGCGGAGTGGGAACTTAAGAGGCCTGGGAGTCTTCGCATCGGAGTGGTGGGCGGCTCGACGATATGGGGAACGCCCGTTCCCGAATTGGGTTTCGTGGCCCAGCTGGAAGCCTTAGTGCCCTCGCTCGCGGGCTTCGTCTCGGTCGATGTAGTGAATCGGGGCAAAGTAGCGGCGGCGTCTCGTTGGGTACGCCGAGTTGGGGCTGATGCGCTGATGGCAGGAGAGGTCGACGCCCTGATCGTTCTGAGTGCCCATAACGAATTCCTGAATCGAAGCGGCGAGGATTCGCGATTTGGGAGTTTTCTTTGGGACGGTATGTTGCAGTCGGCGCTGGTTCGCCTGGCTGTGGATCAGTCCGAATCGAGCGCGCCGCTTATCCCCGAGCGTCTGGATGCGGTCGATCGAGAATCAAAGTGGTTTGATGGCCGCTTGGAGAGCTATCGGGAAAATCTGTCCGTCCTGGTTGCATTGGCTCGCGATAGGGATATCCCGATACTCCTGATGACGGCACCGGTCAATCTTGCCGACTGGCCACCAGTGCATCATCGACTCGGTTGGGAACACCTCGATTCGGAATACGACACCCACGTGGAAGAGGTTAAGACCCTGGTGGGTGCCGGCGATCTCGATGCCGCTGACGGTGCGATTGATGAGTGGCGCGCGGTGTTCGGTGAGGATGCGATGTTTTCCTATTTGGCGGGAAAAGTCGCCGTAGAGCGGGGAGATGTTGAGCGAGCAGCTCGTTTATTTCGCGTTGCGGTCGACCTTGATCCCTATCCGTGGCGGGTGCTTTCGGAGCAGAATGAGTTCATCCGCACTCTGGCCCAGGCGCAGGGGGTGACACTCGTGGATTTAGAGGAAGTTTTCGCTGGGCAGGCTCAAGGTGGGTTGGTCGGGTTCGATCTGATTGGAGACAATGTTCATCCCACGCCGCTGGGGAGCGCCTTGATGGCCAATGAAGCTGCGCGTGGCCTTGCCAGGGCAGGGCTACCCATCAAGGAGCCAGGCAAGGATCCCGCCGCACAACTCGACCGATTTCGCGCCGAGGAGGGAGATCGACGCCAAAATGAATATATTCGTTTGATGCTGAGTGGCCGCTATAGCATGAAGACGCCCTTCTTTTTCTACGACACATCTCGGCGCTACCTGGAATCGGCTCACGCCCTGGCCCCGCAGCAATGGATGGCGCAGGCCAACCTCGGCTCTTTGTCACTCTTAGAGGGGAAAGAGCAGGAAGGGTTGAGCCGATTGCGCAGGGCGGCGCGTCTTAGGGGCCAGCCCATCGACCCCGAGGAGAGGCTTGCAGTACCCATGCTGGCACCGGCGCTCGAAGCCGCCGGCCTTCCGGTGGAGGTCATCCATGCATCCGATTAGGAAAGCGAGTCGCCGATCTCTTTTTTCGGCCAGGGGTTGGGTGATGGGTTTGCTCGTTCTGACCATGGGAGGGCTGTCCTGCGAAGCGGAGAACGAGCCCGAGGCACGCTCGAGGGCGGGCTGGGAGCGTTTGATGCTTTCTCTTGATGAGGCTCGAGACGGCCTGGATAGCCCTCTGGCCTTCCCCCCGGAAGGGAGCGATCGAAACCTCGCCGAAGGGTATCGCTACCTGCTGGGCCATCTCGTTCGAGTGATCGAAGGGGAAATAATGCAGGACCCCGATCATCCGTATTTTCAGCGCTCGGTCAGCATGCTGAGCAAGTGGACGATCGATAACGCAGACACTCTCTATTTGAAAGCGCGGATCGATGCGGACGGTCAATACCGGATCCGAGCTCGGGCTGCGGATACAAGCGAGTGGGCAAGTAGTGAGCGAGGGCTTGCAGGGCCGAAGGCTCCTCGTCTTGTCATCTTCCAGACGATCACCGAGTTGATCGGGCAAACGGGTGACCTTCGTGAGATGGGGGAATGCCGCAATCAAACCGTGGCCTCGCTCAATTCCTTTGACCTCGAGATCGATGACCAGGGCGAGTTCGAGATCTTGATCGGGGCCGAGAGGCCGGCGGGCTACGAGGGGAATTTCCTAAGGACTCGGGCCGAACTCGCCTGCGGTTCGTCGGACTCCGGAGAAAAGGAGAAGCCTGAGAAGACCTGGCGCGAGGCTCGCTTCGTTTCCGTTCGTGAGATCTTTTCGGATTGGACGGCGGAAGAGGCACTCGAGCTCAGCATCGAGCGGCTGGACAAGATCGTCGGAGGGCGTCCTCCCCCGAAAACCGCCGAGATGGCCGAGCGGATGACTCGTATCGGCGAGCGGGTTTCCAATCAGGTCTGGTTTTGGAACCAGTTGCACGAGTTTGGCCTCGAGGTGGACGGAGATCGAAATCTGGATGGCAAGCGAGCGATGCCAATCAATTCGCTCAACGATCCGCGCCCGCCCTTTATCGCGGGAGGCGTAGCGGGGGCTCGGCAGCTCTACGGCGGTGGACTCTTTGAACTCGAGGAGGATCAGGCGCTAGTTCTGCGGGTGGATCTGCGCGGAACCGACCCCCATTACGTGGGTTTTCACCTCAGTAACTTCTGGGGGGAAAGTCTGGACCAGGCGACTTATGCCACCAGTCTGACGGGTTCGCAGCTCGGTACCGCCGAGGATGGGGCACGCTACTACGTCGTTGCAGCCCAGGACCCAGGACTGGAGGGCTGGGTCGATACCACCGGGCACGCGCGGGGCAGCATGACCTTGAGGTTGGTTTACCGGGCTGAACTCGAGGAGGACGAACTGCCCAGGGTTGAGGCGGTGGTCACCTCTTTGGCCGATCTTCGCGAACACCTACCCCGAACCGTGAGGACGGTTTCAGCCGAGGAGCGCAGGGCCCAAGTGGCCGGGCGCCAGGCGCATATCCAGCGTCGTTATCGCCAGTACTGAGGAATATGTCGGATGACTAGAGCAGGGAGAACGCCGGGATGAGCGGAAAGGTCGCCTTCATTACGGGCGCAAGTCGCGGGATCGGGGCGGAGTCTGCTGTCGCCCTGGCTCGGGAGGGCTACCGGGTGGCCATCACCGCCCGGACCCGATCCGAAGGCGAGGAACATGACCACGTCGGGATGCAAACTGCTCTGAAGGGGAGTCTCGAAGCGACGGCCGAGGCTGTCCGGGCCGGGGGAGGGGAGGCTCTTTGCCTCCAGGCGGATATCCTGGACGAGACCGGCATGCTTTCTGCTCTCGGAGAGGCGGTGGATTATTTCGGTCCCATCGATCTGCTCTTCAATAATGCCGTTTACCAGGGGACAGGGAATCAGGAAACCGTCCTGGAGGTGGCGCGTTCGCAGATGGAGGCAATTTATCAGGGAAATCTCCTGACGCCGCTGGCCCTGGTTCAGGCAACCTTGCCGGGGATGCTCGAACGCGGGGAGGGAACGATTATCAACATGGTTTCCTACACAGCCTTCAACAACCCTCCGGCGGCGGCTCGTCAGGGGGGCTGGGGCTTTGCTTACCCGTCCTCGAAGGCGGCCCTGGCCAGGATGGCGGGCTCATTGCGCGCGGAACACCCGGGGTCGGGCTTACGGGTGTTCAACCTCGAACCCGGGACCGTGTTGACCGAGGTCATGAAGACCGCCGGCATCACCGAGGAGGTACTGGCGCGCTACAAGCCGTGCAGCCCTGGGGCGATCGCTGCCGTAGTGGCTTGGCTGGCGGTCAATGAGCCCCCCGATCAGTGGCACCCCCAGGAGATTCTTCGGGGTCCGGCGATCGCCAAGGAACTCGAGCTTTTGAGAGTGCCTTCATTTCTGGAGAGTTGAGATGGACACGGTTCTGTTGGAAAAATGCGAGGGGTACGCAGTGGTAACACTGAACCGCCCCAAGAGCATGAACGCCTTGTCACGAGAGCTTCGGGGCGATTTTGTCGAGGCTTTTGAAGAGTGCCGCCGGGATGAGGGGATCCGGGTGGTCATCCTGACCGGTCGCGGGAAGGCTTTCTGCGCGGGTTTCGACCTCAAAGAACTCGGGGATAGCGATCAGAGCGCGGCGGGGGAGGCCGACAATCGGGTCGCTCGAGCGATGGAAGCCTTCCCTGGTCCCATCATTGGTGCGATCAACGGCCATGCGGTTACCGGGGGCTTCGAGATGGCCCTGGCCTGCGATGTGTTGATCGCATCGGAGGAGGCCCGCTTCGCCGATACCCACGCCCGGGTGGGGATGTTGCCAGGCTGGGGCTTGAGCCAGAAATTGCCTCGCCTGATCGGTTTGTCACGGGCCAAGGAAATTTCTCTGACTGGGATGCCCGTATTCGCTCGTCAGGCCTACGAGTGGGGCCTGGTCAACCACGTACTTCCCCTCGAAGAACTACTTCCTAGGGCGCGGCAGATCGCCGAGGCTATGTGCGCGTGCGTTCCCGAAGTGCTGGCTCAATATAAGCCCCTGATCGACGAAGGCTTCGGCATGCCCTACCGGGAAGCATTGGCCTGGGAAGAGCAGAGATCAATCGCTTCAGCAGAGCGAGCTCTGGGAGCGGAGGTGAGCGCGCGCCGAGAGGCTGTGCTCGAACAGGGTCGGAGGGAGAAAGTCGATGAGGGATAAGGTTGCCCTGGTCATGGGCGGCGGCGCGGGGACGGGCCGGGCTACGGTGTTGGCTCTGGCCCGGGAGGGCGCTCGGGTGGTGATCGCCGACATCGACGCCACCGGGGGAAATGAATCGCTCGAATGTCTCCGTGCGCAGGGGGGCGAGGGGCTCTTCGTCCAGGCGGATATGGCGAGTGCACACGATATCCAGGCGGTTCTCCAGCGAACTCAGGAGGCTTTTGGCGGCCTTCATGCGGTGTCCAATAATGCGGCCCTGGGGACCCTCAGTAAACCGTTGACCGAGTTGGACGAGGACGAGTGGGATCGCTGTATGGGGGTCACGCTGAGGGGGGTCTGGCTCTGCATGAAATACCAGCTCCCTCTCATCGAGTCCTCGGGCGGTGGGGCCATCGTGAATATCGCGTCGGTCTCGGGCCTGCGGGGTGAGTATTTTCAATCCGCCTACGCGGCTGCGAAGGGCGGCGTGATCACTCTCAGTAAAGCGGCGGCGGTGGAATACGCTCGCCGGGGGGTGCGGGTGAATACAGTCTGCCCGGGGGGTATTCGCTCGGGGGGCATGGACTTCTATCTCGATAAAATGCCCGAGCTTCGGGAGAAGACATTGAACGCCCACGCCATGGGACGCTTGGCCGAGCCCGAGGAGATCGCCGACGCAGTGGTCTACCTCTGCTCGGAAAAGTCGTCCTTTGTAACGGGGCACGATTTGGTGGTCGATGGGGGTGTGCTCGTGCGATCGAATGTGATCGACGCCTAGCCACCGAGGGGGTCACTCCGGCTTTCGCTCCCAATCCCGCACTTCGCCGAGTCTTTCGTGTGGCGGGGTGGACGATCAGCTCTCGCGGCTTGTCTCCAGAGCCTTGCGGACCGCCGGAAGTACCTCTGAGGCCATGTATTGGATCCGCCGACTGCCGCTCTCCACGGGTTCGCCGGGGAATTGGGCCCAAAAATGGACGTCGCGAATCTCGGGGGAATCCCGCAGGAATCGGGTCAACTCCTTGATCGCCGTATCGGCATCCCAGCACTCGTAGAGACCTTCATTGAGGGCATCTCTTCCGGTGGGGAAGCGGGGCACCTCGCCGGGAGGGCCGAAGGCTCCCCAGTCGATGTAATTATTGGCTTGGTAGAGAATATGGGGTTCGAGTTTCCGGGCCTCCGCCTCGGGGTCAGGAGAGACGATTGCCCAGTGGCCCGCGAAAATGTCACCGCTGCGCCCCTCGGCAGCGAGGGCGGAGCGGTAAATGTCGTGCCCGATGCCCCCGGTGGAAAGGAAACCATCGCCGATTCGGGCCGCCCGGTGAATTGCGGGTTCGGACATTCCACCCATGAGGATCCGGGGCGGGTCTTCGGGGACTGGCCCTACGGCCACATCGCCGATTTCGAATCGTCGGCCGGAAAAACGGATCGGTTCGCCTCGCCAGGCTCGCCGAATAATTTCGACTCCTTCTTCCATGCGGCTGGGGCGATTTCGGATCGGGACCTTGAACTCGTCAAATTCCATTTGCCGGTAGCCCAGGCCCACTCCCAGATCGAAGCGCCCACCCGAGAGAATACTTACGGCAGCGGCGTCCTCGGCAACGCGGATGGGGTCGGCGATGGGGAGAAGCATCAGGTTGGTTCCGATCCGCATGGATCGGGTTCGCGCGGCGATGGCGCCGGCAATGACGAGGGGCGAGGGGGTATAGCCGTCTTCGCAGAAATGGTGCTCGGTGAGCCACACGGACTCAAAGCCCAGTTCTTCGGCCCAGGCGATTTGCTCAAGGCAGGACGAGTAGAAGGATTCGAAGGGTTCGGCGCGAGGAGCTGGATGCCTGAAGTCATACCAGAGTCCGAAGCGGACCCGTTCTCTCGTCATATTTTTCTCCAGAACATTGGCCTACTATGGCTTGGGATCGGTAGATTGTCGAGGCAATAGTGGGTGGCAGGCGATCGGGTTACCCTGCGTATGGCTTTCGAAAATCCTATTAGGAAAGGTCTACGATTTGTCTGAAGCAGGCGGCCACGATCCCAACTACATCTCCAAGGCCGAGATTCGTTCGCGGGGGAGGGCGGTCCGCCCGAAAGACGCAGCGACCTTGATTCTTGTGCGCCAGGCAAATGAGGGTCCCCAGGTTTTGATGGGCAAGCGCTCAGCCGGGCACAAGTTCATGCCCAACAAGTTCGTGTTTCCGGGGGGCAAGGTCGACCCCGGAGACGGTCGTTTGAGGCCGCCTCTCGATTTGCATCCAGCCGTCTTGAAGCGCCTGAGTCTGAGCGTCTCCGAGACTCGCGCGCGGGCTCTGGCGATGGCGGCGATTCGCGAAACGTTCGAAGAAACGGGTCTCGTCCTGGGAGAAGCCGATTCGCCGACATTGGTGAGTCGATCGCCCCAATGGAATGATTTTCTAGAGCACGGGATTAATCCCCGCCTGGATACCCTGCACTTGGTGGCCAGGGCGATTACTCCGCCCTACAGAAATCGCCGATTCGATGCTCGTTTTTTCATGGCCGATGTGGACCTGATCCAGGGGGAGCCAAGATCCGGGGGGTCCGGTGAACTTTTGGAGCTTCATTGGGTCACATTGGACCGGGCCCGAGCGCTGGAATTGCCGAATATTACCCGGATGGTTCTCGGGGAGGTAGGGAGGCGCCTTGAGAATGGACATCGACCCGAGGACAAGGGCCCCTTCGTCTATTTCAAGCACGGAAAATCCGTTATCGACGAGGTTTAGGCCGCGCTGCGGGCTTACTTTTTTTTGTATGCTCGCCCGCTCGTCCGAAGGGATTGTCTGGTTCATGGCGAGCCTGACGCTGTGGTTGCGAGAAGTGGGGGGGCATCAGGTATGGGTTGGTCAGATGTTTGGAGATTGGGCTCAGGCGAGTGGATGAGACGGCCTGGGCGAATGGTCTGTCTGTCGACTTTGCTCTGCCTATTGATCCAGTTCGATGTGCTGGCCGGGGAAACGGTTTGCTCACTCGAAGGGCCTCCGGCGAAGACTCTGGACTCAGCCCAAGGGCTCTATGTTTTCTTCAGTGAACACGGCGGTTCACTCGAGAGCTTGCGGGAGAGTGCGCGAGTGCCGTCAATTCAGATCGATCGGCTCCCCAGCGATTTGAATGATTTGCCCGCCCAGCGCGTCGATCTCTTCCTCCGAATTCTGTTGCCCTCGGCGCTGCAGGTGAATAGGGGGTTGGCGGCTGATCGCGCTCGGTTGCTTTCCCTCGGCCCCGCAGCCGAGCGGCCCAAAAAAGACAGGGAGTTCGTAGAGGCGCTTTCGAAGCGGTATGGAGCGCCGGCTGAGCCGATTTCAGGATTGCTGGAGCGTGTGGACGAAGTGCCCGTGAGTCTGGTTCTCGCCCAGGCTGCGGAAGAAAGCGGCTGGGGCCGTTCCCGATTTGCCATTGAGGGCAATGCGCTCTTCGGCCAACACACTTCGAACCCGAATCAGCCCTTCATGCTCGCTCGGGGCGCGGATGTGCGCCTGGCCAAATTCGAGAATATTTGCCACGCCGCCCGGGCCTATATGGAGAATCTAAATGGGGCTCGAGCCTACGCGGGCTTGCGCGCACTGCGCGCACGGCTTCGAGCCGATGGGCGGCCGGTGACAGGGGCGGAGTTGGCCGGAGAATTGCTCGCCTACTCGGCGCGTGGGGCAGATTATGTGCGCGAACTGCGCGCGATCATTCGCGGCCACCGGCTCGATGATTTCGACGACGCGGTCTTGGAGGGCAAGCCTGAGTGGGCGCGCGTGGTCTCAGCCGGGCGCTGAAGGGGTGCCTTCGAGGCCCGGCTGAGACGATCGGTCGCCACTTGATTGCTCGAGAGGCCTTAGTAGAACGAGTACAAGAGGCCCCAGCTCACCGCCATGTAGCTCGGATCGACGCCGCTATTGGTCGTCCACACGTTATACCAATCGTAGTACCGCGCGGAGGCCTCGGTGGCCGCGACGTAAGTGAACTCGCCGGTTAGGGCGAGGTTTTCGGTCAAGTAGAGGTCGGCCCCCACGCCAAATCGACCGATGAACGACGTGAAGGTATCGCTGTTCCCGAGGTTGGTATCGAGCCAGGCGTTTTGGCCCCCGATTCCGGCAATGGCGTAGGGCTGAATTCGGCCCTCGGTCGGGTAGAAGCGCGCGTTGACCGTGTAGGCCAGCGTGTCGATGGTGGCACGTGTGAGATTGGGCGTCGTTGCGCTGGCTATGCCAGCCGGTGTGGCGTCGTATCCCGATGCCCATTCGACCTGTCCCTCTACGGCAAACCAGCGGTTGAGTCGGGCTCCACCCCGGAAATTGAAACCGAAGGAACTGTCGAAGTTTTCGGAGCAGTCTCCGGAGGCATTGTGCCCGCTCCAGTTGCAGAGCCCATATAGGCCTGCGATTTGGACATAAGGTTTGGGGTAGTTGAAGTTGTTTTGCGCCGCAGCGCTCGAGGCCAAAAGCATTGTGGCCGTGAGGGCGATTAGCAGCTCGCCGGTCTTCATTGAAACTCCTTCGTTGTGCCGAATGGTGGGTGGATGAATCGGTGGGCCGAGCCTAGCAAATACCGGCGTGCTCACCGATGGAAAGCAGGCCATTTGGGTGATCGGGGAATTCCGATGGGCCGGTCCGCAGCGGGCGTTGTTCCCTGCGCCTGGCCAGCAAACCGAGACCCATGAACCCGGAGAGCCAAAGGGCGAGGCTAGTCGCCTCGGGAACTGCGATGAGGTTCGGCTGGACAAGCGTGTGAGCGCCGGCTGCATTGGAGGTTGTCAGGCTGACCGAATAGGTGCCAGCGGCGACATACTGATGAGTGGGATTTTGGCTATTCGAGGTCTCGCCGTCGCCGAAATCCCAGTTCCAGGAGGTGGCGAGTGGGGTCGAGAGATCGGTGAAAATCACATCCAGGGGAGGTGAGCCCGATTCAGCTGACGCGGAAAAGTCGCTCGAGGGGGTCGCGGGTGACGGGGGTCCGCCCAATTGGCCATGAACCTCTTGGCCCGCCCGCTCGCCGGACTGCAGCGCCCCGGGCACCGTTGAAGGCGCCGTATTATGGGTGGCTTCGCCTGCAAAGTAGAGTTCGCTCCCGACAGGCTGGGCGAGGACCTCGCGCATGGTGGTTCCGCCCGGCCGGGTGCCCGGTGCGGGGAACGAGTAGCTCCCGCGGATATAGGGGTCCGCGCTCCAGTTGCTCACGACGCCCTCGATGAAAGAGGGCGCGGCGAGGCCGGCGAAGACTTGATCGAGATCATTCAGGGCCTGGTTGAGTCGGGCCGCATCGTTGGGCAGTGCCTCCATGAAATCTGAGTTTTCGCCCATGATGAAACAGGTCAGGACGTGGTCTGCTGTTCCCACTTGATATTTTCCGGGATTCCAGCACTGAGCGGTTGGCCCTTCGGTGATCACGTCCATCATCTTGGCTTCGTTCCAGAAGGCGTTGTTGAACCGAAGGGAGATTTTCATTCCCTTCCCCATGCCTATGGTGTTGTAGGCCGAGACCTTGGCCGCAGGGAGATCCGGAATGAAATCGATCATTTCGGCTTGGAGGACCCCGATGGATACAGTCATGATGATCGCGCTGGCGTAGTGGTAGACGCCGTTGGCGTCGAGGGCGACAGGCTTGGGTCCCGCTGTATCGACCACCGTGACCGGGCTGTTATAAACCACATTTGGAACGAGTGACCCGAAATAGAGAGCGTCTAGAGCGTCTCGATAGCCCACGGGGGCGAGTCCATAGAGTCGCTCCGAGAGCGACCAGGCATTCCCCTCGCGTGAGAGCGATCGCAAGCCCAGGAGAGTGACCGTGGTCCCGTATTCGCCCGCGGGTGAGGCGGCCTGATAGAGATGGTATGCCCGGTTTGTGGGGCCGACGCCCAAGACGTTGGCGAGATAGGTCGAAACGAGGGGGTCGGTGGGGTCATTGTCGTGAGTCCACACATCGCTGGAGAATGCCCAGTACTTGTCGATGTCCGCGTCGAGGTAGCAATCCCCAGTATCGACCCAGCAGGTGCTTCCGCCGTCCATCGAGATGAGTTGATCCTGGGTCGAGCCCCCCTTGAAGATCCTGACCTGCGCGCCGGTTCCGTAGGCCGCTCTAATGTCGTTGAAAACGAAATTGTTCTGAGACCCGTAGAGCTCCTCGGCGCCATTCTCGACACGGACGTCTCCGAGCATCTGGGAACCGATGCGGCCACCGTGTTCGTGTCGTGCTTCAACGACCAGCACGTCGTAGCCGAGATTCTCCAGGGTATAAGCGGCATAGAGGCCCGCCGCTCCGGCTCCAACGATGACGACATCGTGATCGGTAAAGGGGGCCACGGCGCCCGAGGGCAATGGACACAAGAGGATCATGAGCGTGAGGGCAGAGAGTCGGCCCCAATTCGCGATTCGGATTCTCAGAGTTTTCGGGCGGACAAGTCCAAACATGTTTTCCATGCCGGCTCTCCAGCAGTTTTTAGAGCCCTAACGATACCAGGCCTCGAGGGGTTTCGGACTCAAGAACGCGTTTGGCCGCCTAATTTCGATGCCTTCGGAAGGGGCCTCGCCCTCATGAGGAGAGGAGAGCTGGATGGGCTTCACTCGCATGACCTTGGCGGTCTGGGGGCCGCTTAGGTGGAGTCTACTTCAGTCCGCTGTAGAGTATTGCTATCCCTGTGTCGCCTAAACGAGGCCTCTTTAGAGAAGTCCCCCTGCGCGGGGCTTGGTGACATTTGTCTCGGGGGCGACGACGGTAGAACTCAGGGTTAGGGAAAAGTTAAGGGCCGGCACGCGATCAGGTGTGCCGAGAAAAATGCTAAAGGGACAGCAATATGAAGACGAGTGTCGACCAGTACTGCATCAATGTGACAGATCTCGAAAAGTCCGTTCATTTCTATGAGACAGTGCTCGGTCTCGAGATTACACACCGAATCGAGATCCCCAACGTGACTGAAGTGGTTCTGGCGGGCGCCGACGGAAATCGGATTCAACTCGCCCGGCACCATGACCAAGAGGGACCCATAGATCACGGCAATGCCTTTTGGAAGCTCTACCTGAGCACCGATGATTGTGAAGGTCTCTACCAGCGTTGTATTGATGCGGGAGCAGAGTCGATTTCGCCGCCGGAGCGCTTGGGCGACTGGCCAGTCACGGCTGCATTCGTGAGCGATCCCGACGGCTACCAGGTGGAAATCTTGCAGCATCACGACGAGACGCCCGCGGGTATCAGCGGCCCGAACGCGGGTTGATCGTGTACGACATTTGAATCGTGGAGGCCGCGCCTTGGGCGCGGCCTCCATCTCTATTTCGTGGGGCAGTCTCTGATCCCCAGAAAGGGTTTATCCATGCGCAGGATTTTCATGTTCGGGAGTGTCGTGCTCTTCTTGCTGGGGGCGCTTTCTTTGCTCCTGACTGTGTACATGTGGGT
>JAQWRT010000052.1 GCA_029243605.1 Myxococcota bacterium | reverse complement strand
GAGAGATTCTGTTCCGACTCGATTGTAGTCTCCTGCGTAAGGGTCCCCACCCTCGGGCGTGCGAGCTGGGGTCTGGCCGGGTATGAGAATATTGCCGCGGATCAGATCAGCATCAAAATACCCCCTTCCCGGGGGATCGCCGTCTCTGTAAAGCGCGAGGTTCGGCCGGTACTCTGCAGGTCCCTGCCATGCGCCGATGTGTTGAAACTGAACCGAGTCTCCGCGGTTCATGCCTCCATGAACATTGAGGATCCAGCTCACAGTTTCGTTGGGCTTCCAGTGGAGAAGCATTCGCGAAGCCCAGTTGTCAACATCGTTGGCCCAGAGGTCAATATCCGGCGGTACAGCGCCTTTTTTCCATTCTTGAGAGTAATAGGGGGCGGGTATAATGAGAGGCTCGGCACCCTCGGGCAGTGGCGATGCATAGGAGCACCCACTGACATAGCACCTGTACGAGGTCGGAGACACGACCGCACCGGGCAGAGGCATGCCGTCGGCCAACTCGCGGTCATAGTACCAAGGTACGATGGTAGGAGCGGAACCGTCCGTTTCGTAGGAGTAATAAGGGCGAACGGGGCGCTGTGTAAATGGGTTGCTTTCACCAGGAGCGAGAGTGTTGTCCTGTACGGGTGACCCCAGATAGGTGTCTTGTCGAGTGACGTCGTCGTTGAAGCAAAAATTGTAGACGATGTTGTGAAAAGAGGCGGGGTTACCTTCTCCGTCGTTTTTGTTGTAGCGAGGGTCGGCGCAGCGGTTCCTGGTATAGCCTTCACGCTTTCTCATTCGACCCGAGAAACGGACCGAAAGCGTCGAACTGAGGGGCAACTCGAGGGCCGCTTCGGTCTGAATGTCGTTGTAGTTTCCGTAGGTGACCCGTGTGTAGCCGTTTGTGTCACCCGTGGGCTTGCGGGAAATAATGCGGATAGCTCCGGCGGAAGCGTTCCGGCCATAAAGGGTACCCTGAGGTCCTCTTAGGACTTCGACTTGCTGGACGTCAAAGAGTTGGCTGAGTTGAGATGCGGGCGAATTCATGTAGATGTCGTCGTTGTATACAGCGACAGCCGAGGATGAGTTGGCATTAAAGTCGCGCAGTCCGACGCCTCGGATAAAGAGGCTTGGATTGGATGCCGCAAAAACTGTGCGTATTTCGAGGTTGGGCGTGAATTGGGAGAGGTCGGCGATGCTATGGGCTCCCAGGGCCTCTATGTAGTCCGCATCGAAGGCCGCGATTGAGGAACCCACGTCTTGAAGGTTTTCGGTGCCGCCGCGAGCCGTAACGCGGATCTCCTCCATCCCGCGATAGCGATCCTCTGCTGATTCGTCCGCATCATTCTGATCCGACCATTCGGAAGGACTTGCTTCCTCGAGATCAGCTAGACCCTGGTCGCTTGTGACTTCGTTTTCTGCACCGGCGTTGGGGGCCAGCGCGAAAAAGGTTCCGTAAACCAGCACGGTCAAAAGGGCCCCGCGGATCCATCGGGAGTTCATTTGGTCGTCACCAGAATATCAAGGATGCTATTGAAATCGTCTGTCCAAATGGGTTTCTGTCGATAAAGTTCGGGCCGTATCCTTCCCATACTGAGCTTGCTTGGGTCGATTCCTATCTGGGCTGCGCGCGTTTGCATGATGCGCGCGTGATTGTCGAGCCTAGCCTCGCTTCTTGCAAAAAGGATCCATTCAGCCGGGCTGGAAACTCGCATGCCCATCCCCGGACTGTCGACGTTCAACGCCGAGAGAGCAAGCGCCTCGGCCACCTTGTAGAGGACGGGTCCGAGTCTGAAATGTCTATTTGAAACATGGATAGCGATGATTCCCTCTGGAGCGAGATGCTCGCGATAGACTTGGAAAGCCTCGAGGGTCATGAGATGGAAAGGGATTGAGTCACTCGAAAAAGCATCTATTACCAGCAGGTTGAACGCTTGTTGATCGCCAGAAGCCAGTTCTCTTTCGAGAGAAAGCCTCGCATCGCCCTGTATGATTTCGATATCCGCGGGCGTGTCTGAAAGGAAGCTGAAAAAGTTTCCATCGCTTGCGATTTCAATAACCGTCGGATCAATTTCGTAGAAGCGAATGAGATCACCTTTTTGCCCATACGCAGCCAGACTGCCCGCTCCCATGCCGACGATTCCGATCTTCATTGGCTTGGATCGAGAGTTCTCGCGCATGCTCAAGCCAATACCTGTGGGAACGCCGTAATAAGAAATCGGTCGCTTTCGGAACTGCTCGGCCAGGAGCTGCGCGCCATGAACAGTGGTGCCGTGGCGCAGGACTCTACGGGCCCGCTCTGGGTTTTCGGAGTCCCATTCTATGACACGATGGATGCCGAAAAAGTTTCTCTCTTTTAGCAATAAGCCTGGAAATTCGTCAAGGGTTCCTGCCGTGGAGACGAGCAGGATAGCAGAGAAAAATGCTGCGACCAAGGTTGCTCTCCAAGGCCGTTTGTCCCTCGAGATCCAGCTCGACTCATCTCGTCGGAGTACGATAAAGAGAAGGATGAAAGCAAGGCTGTAACCCACATGCAGTTCAAAGTAGTCGTTGAATATGTTGGGTGCTGCCAAGCCGACGAAAAGGCCTCCGAGAGCGCCGCCGCCTGAGATGCCGATATAGAAGCTCGTAAGCCTGCGCGGCGGAGGACGCAGGCGATAGAGTTCGCCATGGAGCAGCATGCTCAGAGAAAAGAGGACGAGGCCGAATAGCGGAACCTGAACGAACATCGACCAAAAAATGGCGGAAGGGATGCTTCCGGTGGGAAGTAGAAGAACGAGCCCGTACTTAATGAGGAGCGAAACCAGTGCGATGCCGCTCCAGAGGACGCGGTTGTATCCGGCATCGGAAGCGAAGCTTAGGATGAAGCTTCCGAGATAGAGACCGAGCGGTACGATCCATAAGAATGGAAAACTCGCGAGATCAAGGCAGAGCTTGTTGGTGATGGCCAGTAGAAGAATGACGGCTGTGGCGGGGAGGAGAAGCCAGAGCAGGTAGGTTGATGGCTCTTCTTTCGTATCTTCCGATTCAAGCGCCGCTTCGAGTGGGCTTGGGGCGCCCGGCTGGGCCCCCGTTGCCCGCATAGCCATGAAGGCGCATCCGAGAATGATGAGCGCGGCGAATCCGAAGCCTGCCGACCAGACACTTGCCGCATCTCGCATGGGCAAGAGGGGTTCCACGAGCAGCGGAAAGCACAAGAGTGCGCTTAGGGAGCCGAGGTTTGAGACCGCGTAGAGAGGGTAGGGAGAGCGGTCGGGGTAGCACCGAGAAAACCAGGTCTGGACCAAAGGCCCGGTAGCGGCCAATATTGCAAAGGGAAGGCCTACATTCGAAAGGAGCATGCCCAGGATCAGGAGGGCAGGGTCGGACTCTGTCCCCGTGGGCTTCCAGTGGTCCTGAGGGAGAACCGGGAGATTAGCAAGCGCGAGAATAATCAGGGAGCCGTGGATCAGGACCTGGCTGCGCTGAGAGAGAAACCGGACAATGCCGTAGGCGTAAAGGTAGCCGACGAAAAGCATGCTCTGATAGAACATCAGGCAGGTCGTCCAGACGCCAGGTCCTCCCCCGAACCAAGGGAGAATTTGCTTTCCGACGAGGGGCTGGACCAGAAAAATGAGAAAGGCGCCTGCGAAGCTCGCTGCTGTGAAGAGTAAGGCTAGGCCCTTCGGGGTTACCTGGGAGGCCTGAGGCTGGATGCTGAAAGGAGTCAACGTGGCCCTTTAGTTCCCTCTCTAATCGCCTTGAGTCCCTCGAGTGTATCCTTGGCGCCCTCTATGTCGTCGAGTAGAAACGATATCCCGACTGCGCGCTCAGTGATTGCAGCAGAATTGGGTCTGCCTTGAATAAGTCTTCGGATCCTCTCAAGGGTAGACCAGGCATGGTTATCTAACCCTGATCGGCCGGCCGCCTCGGCTCGCAGAAGAAGGTCTTCAACACGAGAGCTTCGGGTGACCAGCTCATTGGCAATGGCCAGCGCCTCTTCGGCCCGGCTGGGGGTGCCTTCAATGAGTCGCCACGTGATTCGAAGACGAGCGGCTTCGGGATAGAGAAGGCTGCCGGGTGGCCAAGTGGCGAGCAGTTCGTCGAGTTCGAGAAGAGCTAGCCAGTCGTTCTCGATGAGGAACGACCGTCCGGTCAGAAGAACACGGGTTTCTGGGGGCAAGTTTTCGAGATTCGCACGGGCGGGGTCTGCAAGAGCCAGTCCCGCGGCAGCGCCGGCGTGGTTTGGGTCTTGCTTCAGGGCTCGCTGAAATCGTTGGATGGCAGCGTGAGTGCGGCCATTATCAAGGGCGACCCATCCAAGTGCGCTTGACTTTGCAGGCTCCGCGAGAGTATCGATCAAGCTTTTTGCCCGGGGGAGAGCCTTTCGTTGGGCGAGTCGCCGGGCGAGCAGGTCGGTGTCGAAGTCATCAGGGATATCGGGCAGCACATCGTAGGGGGCAATCGCCTCGGCGATGGGTTGCTTTAGTGCCCAGTCTTCGCCCACCCGGCTAGCCGCCCAGGCAAGTAGGTTGTGATCATCGCTGATGAGCTGGCTCTCACTTGAGAATTGCCTTGCGGCCTGATTGTCGAGAACGAGTGCTGCGGCGATATCTTCCTTTGAGTGGACACCCACTCGCGCAAGGTCATCGCCGATCATCTCAATGGCGCGCGGGGCCGTCTCCAGAAGCGAAAGGGGCTCGTTGGAGGCGACGAAAGCCATAGATGCCCGTCCCACGGATGCTCCTGGACTAATCACCAGCAGGTGTTCGAATGTATCGGCAAGGGTCGCGACGAGGCTTCGTAGCAAGTTCGTATCGACAAATCCCAGCCCTATCCACTGGACGAAGACGCCATCGCTCTCAAGTCGGTCGGAGACCATCTCGAAGAATTCTTTGGTGTAAAGGTGGGATGCGCCGGATGTCCAGGGGTGAGAGGGTTGAGAGATAATGGCGTCGTATTTGCGACCGCTCAGCATCAATGCCCCTCGAGCATCGCCTATCCGGAGATTGAGCCTTGGGTCGTCGAGGGGCGCGCCTCCGAGTCGGTCGGCTCCGACGATTCGGTTGGCGATGACCACCTCGGGTTCGAGTTCGATCAGTTCGATGCTCTCGACACTTTCTGGAATAGCGCCCAGGGTATTGCCACCGCCTAGGCCGATGATCAAGACTCGCGAGGTGTCGGGTCGACTGAGAACGGGAAGCAAGCCGAGCCAGCGAGCATCATGGAATCTATCCGGCGGAGACCCAGGGCCTTGCATGGAAGCTTCAGGGAGGCCGTTCGTCGCCAGGCGCCTCGAATAGGGGGTACGCGAAAGGGTCACGGTGGCCGAGCGGCCTACGCCTAAATATTCAAGCTCGCCCTCAAAGTGACGTCCTGTGAGTGCGGATCGAGATAGGACTTTCATGGGGTCGTCGGGCTGCACAGCGAGGAATAGAAGCGCTCCGGCCGCCGCGAGCAGTGCCAGGTTTCTGGCGATCCGTCCTTGAGTGAGGACTAGGGCCGCTGTCGCTGCAAGCAGAAGGTTAATGAGAACTCCGGTGGCCAGGGTTCCGTCGAACCCCAGGAGGGGGAGGAGGAAGAACCCTGCCGCGATTGAACCCATGATCGAGCCCAGGGTATTCCATGCGTATATCCTGGCGCTCGCGGGAGCCGCGTCCATCGCTTCGAGAGCTAGAATCCGCACCGCGAAAGGAAATGTGGCGCCGATGAATAGGGTCGTTGGAAGGAGAATGACCACCGCGATGAATGCACCGGGAGCGAGATTTGAGATTCCTGCACCGAGTGCGTTAGCGATGCCAGGGATCGAGTCAGCCATCCCGAAACCGATGGCTGCAAATAGGGCTGTCCCGAGTTGAGCCGCCACGAAACCTAGGGCCGCTTGGCGGGGAGTTCGCGCTAAACGTGACGCGAGCGCGCTCCCAAGAGCGATTCCCAGAAGGAAGCTTGAAAGCATGGAGGCAAATGCAGCGGTGCTTCCGCCCAGGACGTAGCCGAGAATGCGGACCCAGAGAACCTCGTACATAAACGAGACCATGCCCGAAAGCGCAATGATGGGCAGGATGACGAGTCTCCACCTCGGTGACTGGGAAGTCGGTTTGGATTCGAGGGCCCGACCCGGAGGGGTCGGATTAGAGATTCTCGAGAGTGCAGCGGCGGCGAGGAAGACGAGTATGTTGGCGGCGGCCCCGAAATAGATTGTTTGTCGCAATCCGAGAGCAGGCAGTAGAAGGAATGCAGCAGCAAGTGCCCCCACGATCGCGCCCGCAGTGTTGACACCGTAGAGGAGTCCGATGCGGGGTCCGATCTCTTCGTCTTTCCGGACCGCGTAACGTGCCAGGAGGGGGAGGGTTGCGCCCATTAGCGTGGTGCAGGGCAGAAGGACGAGAAAGGTTCCCCCAAGATGAAAGAGCGCGGTGACCAATCCGAGTTGGGCGGGAGGGGTATTCAACTCCCCGAGCCATTCGACGTAGACCCCGCTCAATAGGCGTATGGCTATAGGCACCCACAGGGCCCCCATCGCGATTCCAAGTTCCAAAAGGCCGTAGGCCAGGACAGGCCGTCGAATCCGTGGGGCCCAGCGAGCGATGACGGCTGCGCCGAGAGCAAGACCGCCCATGTAGGCGGCCAGAACCGCTGAAACGGCTAACTCAGACGTCCCAAAAACAGAGGATAACTCCCGGGTCCACGCCGTCTGATAGAGGAGAGCTGCGAAGCCCGAAACGAAGAAACACAGCTGAAGTAGTAAGAAAGGTGCGTCCATTCGTCCCAACTACAGGCTTCGGTTAAGAATCGTCGACTGACAAGGCTAACACGCTCCGGACTCAATCCGCGAGTAATTTAGGCGCGCCCAAGAGAGGACCCGGCTAACTTGGCGCGATGGGGAATGGAGTCCAATCGGAGGCCGGAAAGGGGCTAGTGGGCGCAGACTCAGAATGGAGACCGTCGGGGGTCGGCGAGCGCTGGAAAATCCTGAGCGTTATCTCAGGAATCGCGCTTCTCATCGTCGTGATCTACGGACAGGTTGTTTCCCATGAATTCGTCGACTGGGACGATTACGGCTATTTCGTCGAGAGTTCCGCGCTAGACGGCCACTTGAGTTGGAGCGATATTCGCTCCGCCTTTACCGAGACGCATATGGCGAACTGGTCTCCTCTGACCTCGCTGACAATTCTGGCGGGTGATGCTCTCCACGGTCCATCGCCTGGGGCCTACCTGGTAGGGAATGTTTTTCTGCATTTCGTGGCTTCGGCTCTTCTCTTTCTCTGGCTTCTGCGAGGGACCGGGAACTGGCTTGCCAGTTCATGGGTGGCGCTCGTTTTCGCTGTTCATCCGCTGCACGTGGAGTCGGTGGCCTGGGCGTCCGAGAGAAAGGATGTGTTAGCCGGAGCGCTCTGGATGGGTGCCTTGGTGGCCTACGTCTTATACAGCCAGCGCTCATCTTCGCGCAGATTCGGGGCGGTTGTTGTGCTTTCGGCGCTGGCAGCCCTTTCGAAGCCCACGGCTGTCGCGATTCCCGTAACCCTTTTATTGCTCGATTACTGGCCTCTTGGCCGTCTTCGACGAATGGCCGAGTTGTGGCCGCGCCTACGCGAGAAAATTGTGATTATCGGCGTTTCCTTGGCTGTTGCTGTCTTGACGGTTCTTGCTCAGGGCGAGGCTGGGGCCAATTCGACAACCCTTCTGTCTTGGAGCGACCGGGTCTTGAACGCAGGCCTCAGTTACTGGACTTATCTCGCACAGTCGTTTTGGCCCAGGGAGTTGGCGGTGTTCTACCCCTATCCCAGCGCAGAAGTTCTGAGCGGGTGGGCTCCGCGGGCGGCCTGGTTGCTGGGCATCGGCCTCACTGGATTGACGGTCTGGGCCGCCGAACGGAGGCCGTATCTGTTGATGGGGTGGTTCTGGTTCGCTTTGACCCTTGTGCCCATGATGGGTTTTGTTCAGGTCGGAGGCCAAGCGCATGCCGATCGTTATATGTTCATTCCCATGGTGGGCTTGCTCGTGATGGTGGCCTGGCTGCTCGTCGAGAGCCAAGGACATCGGCGCTGGGGAACTGTGGCCTGGGGAGCGGCCTTTCTGTTGGTCCTGACTCTTGTTCCCCTGGCAAGGATCCAGGCGAGTTATTGGGCGAATACGAAGACATTATTTGAGCATGCGCTCGAGGTGACCGAACGCAATTCAATCGCGCATCGCCATTTGGGAGTAGCCTACTGGGCAGATGGCGATCGCGAAGTCGGCGAGGCGCATCTTCGCGAGGCAGTGAGGCTCAGCCCTCAATGGGGCGAGAGTCGCGTTGCTCTGGCGGATGCATTGAATCAGGCTGGGCGCTTTAGCGAGGCGCAGTCAGAGCTCTCCAGGGCGTCTGGCATGGGCCATGAAAGCGCAGCTCTCCACGCAGGATGGGCAGTCTCAGCGCATGGTCTGGGAGACCATGAGTCAGCGGTTCGAGAATATCGCCGCGCGATCAATGACGGTTTGGTCGACTGGCAGATCATGAACAATCTGGCCTGGCTTCTGATCAGCAGTTCAGATGTGAGCCTGCGCAACCCGGAGGAGGCGGTAGTGCTGGCTCAGCGCGCGCTTGAACTCGTACCGGGAAATCCCGACGTACTTGACACGCTGAATAGCGCCCTCAGAGCGTCGGGAAGAAAGCTACCTATAGACTAGACTCCGGCAGCGGCCGTAAGCGGGAACCCGTCCCTCCCCGCCCCCGGGCTAGACCGGGAGAACGGTCAGGAGCCCCAGCGACCCAGGGGGCGATCGACTAGAGACTCCCAGGTTGTCAGGACAAGAAGATCCCAAGCATCGGCCACGGATTCTTTGCCTCCAACCGAGCCAAAGAGCGCGGCAGGGATCATCAGGACGCCTCCACACACAAGGGCCGCACCGTCAAGCGGGCGAAGAACCAGAGCGTCGAATGTCTTGTCGACGACTTCACCGGCGCTTGATGTGTCGGATTCGCTCTCTTCTGCGGCAACTGCCGGGCCAGCGACGACGAGACCCGTGATCGCAAGGACGACAGCTAGGGTAGAAGTCAGGCGCGAGAAGGGTTTCATCGTGTTCCTTTCAGAGCTTCTTGAGACTACCACGGGGGCGCCCATAGGATTCGAATGCCGCCGCCGCCCTGGGCGATAAATTCATCGGGAAGGACCTTGAAGTCGACGCTAGGTCCTCCCTCGGCCAGGTAATCACATTGATAAGCGGAGCCGGGATTGTTTGCGCAGTTGACATCGTTGAAGATCTGGTCGGGAAGATCCATGTGGAGATTGGCCTCGGGTTGCGACATGAGCCAGGCGACTCGAAGTTCGAGAAAGAGGCTGAGTCGCAGGTCGCCCTTCTTGTATACATCGACGTCGAGTTGAACTCCGGCACCCAGAGCGTGGGTGGTGAAGCCGTCGACTGAGCCTGTCTGGCTAATTCGGGGCGATGTGAACTTGGGGTGTGTGATCGACTGCCCCGTTGGTGGATCTACGCAATAGGCGAAGGGCGAGGCGGGAGCAGCGCTGCTGGTGCAAACGTCGAAGGAGTTTTGGCGATCCCACGAGCCGTTGATGGAACCGAAGCTCTGGCCCACATAGTCGGCCGATGCGCGAAGATGGAATTGCCTGGAAAGGACGGGCAGGGTGACTTCCAACCCCGCGCCTAAAATCCACATGGCATTGATACTGGTTGTGGCCCGTGTGTTGGAGTTGCAGTCTGAGCCGCCGATGGCAAAACCACCTGTTGCGAAACCGTTGGGGAAGGGTGTCCCAGGGGGCGTGGCGTTGAGAGCCGTATTGGGGATGCCGTCGAAGTTATTGATTTGGGCATAGCTCTCGACGGTTTTGATGACGACTCCGCCTTGGACTATGTCCTCCTCTCGCCAAAGCTGGGGAAGTTGGGCATAGATATTCTCGTATGGAGCGCTGCCGGTCCCTGAACTTCCGTCACCACGGACATTTTCGCCATATTGGGGAACGTCACAATTGGGGCTCGTGCCTGAATCGGTAAAGCCTCGGTTCTCGCTACTGAAGCCGCGGTAGGCGGTGTAGCTGTCCTCGAGAAGGTACTGGACCGCCGTGTGGACGAAGACTCGGGGCTTCCACTCGCTGTCCTCGATGAGTACAGGAGAGCTTAGGGCGAGAGAGAAGCGGAAGCCGGGGCTGATCGCCTGGTCAGAGTTGGGCTTGCCGAGATCCATGAAATTGGAAGTGGCCGATCCCTCGAGGTCCTGAACGTGGAGGACAAAGCCAAGGCCCAATTCCGGGCGCCAGCCGTCCTCTTCGTCGGGCACTGCATCCGCCTTTTGCGCCGTATCCGCTTTCTCCGCCGTATCCGTTACAACTTCCTCGGAGGAGTTGTCCTTGGAGGTCGGGGTCTCGGCGAAGGTGGTGGGAGGCAGATAGATCAGAAGGGCCAGAATCGACCCGACTAACTTGATAGTAGTCCGGGTTGCAAGCCGTCTTTGCTCTGTCATGCGTATACGCTGCACCTTGGTGCTCCTCTTGGATTACGAAAGTTCTCTGGGCTCTATTGAGAGCAGATCGACCACGGTTTCGAGGGCCGGCTCGTCGATCTCGGGATTGGCTTTAAGCCACTCGATCACTGCCGGGCGGTCTCTGCGGCCCCAGACAATGAGAGCCTGGGAGAGTACTCTGACTCTCTCGTAGGGAACTGGAACCCGGAGAGCCCAGTCGACGGCCTGTACGTGATCGGCTTTGATCATGTACTGGGCGTAGGGGAAAATCGCGTCTGTGAGCTCCGGGAGGTGAAGGTTGGCCCGGAGGAATTCCGAGGCGGGCTCGGGGTAGGCCTTGAGCCAGTTATAGGCGGCATCTCGTACTGCTTCGTTTCTGGCATCCGAGGGCGGGAGGCTCATGACCCAAGCGAGAGCATCCTCCGGCCGGGTTTCGACGAGCCCCTTGAGGATTGTGGCTATCGCTTTTCCTCCGGCATAGTCGGTGAACTGATTTTCCTGGAACCACTCCATCGCGTATGTCGGGTTGAGGCCGACGATTAACGCCATGGCTCGCTCGAAGGCGGTGGCCTTGAGGTTGTTGGGCGCATCAGATGGAATAGAGTTGACCCAGTTCTTGATGGCGTCGGGCTCGCCTCGTAGCAACTCGATGAGGACGCGGAAGACCAGCATGTCCCGGGTGTCGTTGTCCTCCAGAGAGCTGATCAGGCCGTTGGCCAGTTCGGGATGTCCGCCTTCGGCCAAGCCCATGACGGTATTCTGACTCACGACTCGGTAGTCATCGGTCGATGGGTCAAGGGTGGCCAGATATGCCATGGCTCCGGCCCCTTGATCGTGGTTTGTCCACGATCGTACGGACTCAGAAATTGCCTCTCGCCGCCGTTGGCTCCCGGTGATTCGGAGATTAAGGGAGTAGTCTACAGCCGCTTCCGCGTCGATTGCTGCCCAAGCGTACGTGAAGGGCCGCATCTCGCATGAGCGCACGAGGAGGATGTCCTCTGAGTAGGCTGCGCCAGCCCCACTCGCATTCTCGATAGTGAGTTCCTCGAGAGCTTTTGCGATAGCGATGTAGCGCTTGCTCATGACCCGTTCTTGAAGGGCTTCGGATACTCGGGTTTTCATGGCGTCGGCGTCGAGTTTGGGCCTAGCTTGCTCCAGGCCAGAATCCTGGCATGCCGTCAGGACAAGGGTGGACATTAGGGCCACGCACGTCAGCCTTCTCATGGCCTTGCCTGGGTAGAGGGAAACGTGAAACACGAGTTAGAACCTCACGTTGAGCGTTAGGCCATACGTCCGGGGTTCTCCCATTACGTAGAGGACTGAGTCGCGAAAGCGGGCCAAGTTCAATACGTCGCCTCGGTAGGCGACGTCGGTCACATTTCGGATCCAGCCAGCCAACTCGACGTTCTGGTTCGGGGTCATGTACCCCACGCGAAGGTTGAGGAGCCAAAGAGGGTCCTGGGCAATCGCGGGGTTGTTTTGAGCGCTAAAGAACACCTGGCTCTTGTACGTCCAGTCGAAGCGAGGCGTGAGAACACCGTACTTCGATCGAAGAGGCCAGGATGCATAGCCCGCGAAGGCCAACTCGGGTGAGTTGATGAGGCGGTTCCCCGAATTGTCTTCGACGAGAAAGCTCTCGACCCCGTTGTCGTCGATGAAGCTGATCGTGTTTACGAATTCGGTGTACTTGCTGTTCAGCCAGCCAAAGGACAGGAAGATTTCCAAGCCGTCGATCGACTCCGGCACAAGGCCGTAGAGGGGCTGGGTTCGAACTTCGATCTCTGCGCCGTAGATGTCGGCATCTTCAGCGTTAATCAACTGGTTGACGGGCAGGGCACCGGCGGAATTTCGGAGTTGGAAGATCTGAATGTCTTGGTAGTCGTAGTAGAAGACCGCGCCATTGAGGGTCAACTGGTTGTCGAACCAAGAGGTTTTGACGCCGAACTCCAGGGAATCGACTTTCTCGGGGCTCACAGGGTCAGTGAGCGACTCGTTATCTTCAGTTGTCTGGTCGGCGTTGAGAACCAAGCCGTTGATGTGCGGCCCCTTGTAGCCTCTGGCGTACTGAAAGAAGAAGAGTCGGTCGTCTGTAGGCTTGTAGCTGAAAGTGATATTGCCGCTGGGCCCATTCGTTGAAATGCTTTCTTTCGAGTCCCCAGACCTCTGAGGGTCATCGGGGTTGTAGCCCCCGGTGAGGAAGTTTCGCTGGTAGGAGCGAGTGAGGAGGTCCATGTCCTTGACTTCGTAATTCCAGCGCCCACCCGCCGTAATGGAGAAGTCGTCCACCGGGTGCCAGTCCAACCAGACATAGGCCGAGGCATAGTGGGTGGTGAGGGTGTATTCCTGCAGGGTGTAGTCGATTGCCGTAAGCGGCCACTCGTTGTTGACCTCCAAGGATTCGTAGAGGTAGCTGACCCCTCCCTCGGCCGACCAGGCATCGCCGTCATCCCAATTCAGCTTGAATTCCTGACTGACCTGCCACGCGGTATTGCGCAAAGTGGGTTCGAGGCCGAAGGGGTAAGGGTTGGCGTCGAGGTTGGTTTCGGTCTCTCGCTCGTTGCCTTCGAAGCCAGAGATGGTGCGGAATACGAAAGCGTCACCGCCGAAGTTAATTTCCCCTGTCAGGCTTGTGCCGTAGAGATTGAGCAATTCGATCCCGTTGAGGTTGTAGTCCCCCGCGTAGGGGTCTCCGTCCTCGGGGCGTCGTGCAGGGTTCGCCTTCCCGGTGAAGGGGTAGGTGCGCTGGAGATCCGGATCCCAGTATTCGTCGCCATCCTTGAAGAGCTCAAATTCGGGTTGGGGCTGGGTTGCGGCCTGGTGAGCTCCAACGGTCTGGAATTGCCGCGAATCACCGCGGTTCATGCCACCATGGACATTGAGGACCCAGTCCACTGTGTCACTGGGTTGCCAACGGATCAAGGCGCGAACGGCCCAGTTGTCGACGTTGTTGGTCCAGACTGGGATATCGCTGGGGGCTTGGCCCTTAACCCACTGGTTCGAATAGTAGGGTGCTTCACCGGTGGCGATCGGCGTTAGGGCGTTCAGGATTGGGTCTTGAAGGTAGGAACAGCCTCCATTGAGCAGGCACGCGGCAGTAGGGGGCGAAGGGAAGGGGTTTTCGCGAATCGGAGAACCGTCCGGGTTGGGGATGAGCGTCTCGGTGGCCGTATCCACATTGCTTGAGTAGTACCAGGGGTTGAGCACGCTGGGATTGCCCTGCTCTTGGTAGTAGGGGTAGTAGAAAGTTCCGGTGAGGGGGTTCACTTCGCCGGGAATATTCTGGCCATCTCCATCGAGCGGGAGGCTGGGGTCTCTGACCTGGCTAGAGAAGTACTCTCCTGCAAGTCGGTCCGTGAAGCCGTTGTAGCACGACTTGTGAACGAGGTTATGGAAGGTGTTGGGATTCGTCCCTCCGTCGGGCAGAGAGTATTTCTTCATGGCGCAGCGGTTGCGCGTGTAGCCATCGCGCTTGCGCATTCGACCGGAGACTCGAATCGAGAGCTCGTCGGTGAGCGGGACTTCCATGGCGGCTTCGGCTTCAAGTTCGTTGTATTTCCCGTAGCTGAATTTTGTGTAGCCGTTGGTGTCGCCAGAAGGCTTCCGAGTAATCACGCGGATCGCGCCGGCGGATGCATTTCGGCCGTAGAGAGTGCCCTGTGGACCACGCAGGACTTCAACTTGCTGCACGTCGAAGAGTTGCCCGAGTTGGCCTGCAGGCGAGTTCATGTAGATGTCGTCGTTGTAGACGGCTACGGCTGACGAGGAGTTGGCGTTGAAGTCTCGGAGGCCAACGCCGCGTATGAAAAGGGTAGGGTTGGATGCGGCGAAGACTGTCCGGATCTCTAAGTTGGGTGTGAACTGAGAGATATCCGCAATGCTCTGGGCGCCAAGGGCTTCCAGGTAGTCCGCATCGAAGGCGGCAACCGAGGCCCCGACATCCTGCAGGTTTTGGGTGCCGCCCTGGGCAGTGACAAGGATCTCCTCCATGCCCTTGTATTTCGACGACGGGTCCTCTTCGGGGACGACTGAAGTCAGTTCCTGTTCGCCGGCGGCCTCTTCGGCGCCGTCGAACTCTTCCATGTCGGACAAGCCTTCAATCTCTTCGGCCTGGGCGAAGGATACGGAAGGCGTTAAGCCGCAGAGAGCAATTCCGAGCACGAGAATCGCGGCGATACAAGGAGTGCGTCGAGAGCCTAACTTGGGCTCGCGTACGTGCCGTAGCGTTTCTAACATTTCTTCACACCCTTTCGGTGTCCGGTTATTCGATGGAGTAGCCTAGCGCCCTCAGCTGTCGCATTTGCATTTCATCAATTTCGACGCTGTCGGAGCCGCCCTGCCAGATCGCTTCCTGCTCAAGGTGACGTTCGACCTCAAGGAGCAGTTCTTCGACCTCGGCAGTTCGCTCCTTGGAGATGTCCCTCTGCTCGTCTGGATCCAGAGCCACGTTGTAGAGGCGATCCCTCTCGGGGTTTTTTACATCGTGGATCAGTCGTAGATTTCCCTTCCTCACGGCCAGGAGAGGCGACTCTTCGGTCTCCAACTGACCCCAATTCCTGTCGAGCTGAGCGAATCCAAGATCGGCCGTCGATTCGATCGGGCGACCGAGTAGGAGGGGAACTTGGGACCCCCCATCAGGCTCTTCAAGACCCGAGACGCCTAGCATATCGAGTACAGTTGGCCAAACATCGACGTTCTCTGTCCGGCTTCTGACGACGCCGGCCTGGGGCAGGCGAAAGGGGAGGCTGATGATGAATGGGGTGCGAACGGCCTCCGCGTATAGATCTCGGGCGTGTCCTTCGGTTCCGTGTTCGCCGAAGGCCTCCCCGTGGTCAGAGACGACGACGATGAGGGTCTTCTTGCCCAGCCCCAATCGGTAGAGTTCCATCAGGACCTCACCGAATTGGCTGTCGGTCCACAGGATCGAATTGTCGTAGATATCGGAGTAGGTCGCCCCAAAGATGGCTGTTTCTTCTGTAGAAATATACTGATGTACGTCCATAAAGTGGAGGTAGAGGAACCAGCGCTCTTCCAAATTACTTCTCAGGAACTCTTTGGCGGTGAAGACCAGGTCGATATCGGTCCCATCGATTCGCCCGGCCTTCGCTTCCGAGCGCATGCTTGCCGGGGCCTGGAGGCCCACGGGAGACTGATAGATTTCAAAGCCCTGGCTGAATCCGAAATTGGGTGCCACCCACCCGTTGCGCCAGAGTCCAGCCGTGAGGAATCCGGCGTCCTGGAGGATCTCGGCCGGGAGTTGAGCGGCTTCGGGGAGTGCGTCGGTGTGGCGGAGAACATCGGTGCGGATGGGGTAGAGGCCGGTCCACAACGAGGCCATGGAAGATTTGGTCCAGGACGACTGCGCCCTATGTTCGTCAAAGCGGAGGCCCGTCATCGCCAGGTAGTCCAGTGCGGGGCTGGTATTCCGCTGATATCCGTACGCGCTGAGCCGATCCGAGCGCAGGGTGTCGATGACCACGAAGAGCACGTTGAGATCGTCCCGGCTCGCGAGGGATTCGATATCGGCGAGTTCGCCTAGGGGGCGGTCGTCTGGGCTCTGATTCCCGATCACTAGCCAGTAGGCGGCTACACCAATGAACGCCGCGAGGAGGCCTAGGAGCAGCCTCTTGGACCCTCGGCCACGAGTCGACTGCTCTGACATTATGAGTTCCCGTCCTCTTGCTGTGTACGGAGTTGTGTTCGTAGGGTTCGAGCTTCCTCAATTTCGGCGAATGAGCCCGAATTGATACTCTGGTCGAGCAGTTGGAGAGATTCGGCGACGTTGCCCCTCTCGGAGAGGATCCGAGCGAGCAAGAAGAGGCTCCCGGGAGATGGGTTGGTCGAGCGGACGCTGCGGACCAAGGCCATCCTGGCTTCCTCGACCTCATCCCTGGCCAATCGGACCCGGGCGAGGGTCTCGAGGGCCTGGGCGCGGGAACTTTTGGCGTACTCCGCACCGGTTCGTGCCAAGATGAGTGTTTCTGGCCCCGCATCTTGTCGCCCAAGGGCGATCAGGGCGAGTCGCATGGCGGATTCGCCATGCCAGGGGTGATCTTTGAGGTGGCTGCCCAGACGGGCCTCGGCGGATTCGAAGTCCTCGGCATCGAAGAGAATCTGTCCGGCGAGAAATCCGTACTCCGTGCTCTCCGGTTCGAGCTTACGGGCCTCGTCGAAGGCCTCGACGGCCTCGGGGGTATTTCCCTTGGAAGCGAGATGACGCCCCCAGGCTGCCCAGGTGCTGGCGGTCTCTGGGGAGAGTTCCAGGGCCTTCGCGTAGGCGGCTTCGGCCGCGGTCGGGTCTTCTTGGGCTTGAGCTAGAACCCGGGCCTTGACGAGCAGCAGGTCCGGAGAGTCGGGGCTCTGTGCGGATGCGGCCTCGACTCGGGCGAGCGCGGCTTCGGCCTGACCGGCCTCCAGCATGAGGTCCGTCCAAGCGCTCAGGGCGGGCGCATGATCGGGCTCTGCCAAGGCCTCGATGCTGTCGAGGTAGGCGAGGGCCGCCTCGCTCCCCTCCATTATCCGTAGGGTGGTCGCGTAGTCGGCGACGGCGTAACCGACGTGGCCGGTCTTGATCATCTCGTCTCGGATGCCCGTTGTGGCGCTTTCCAGTCCGATGGAGCCGGCGGAGAGCAGCATCATGCGCGCGGTTTCGAGGCTGCCGGGGTTAAAGCGGTAGTAGTAACCGCCTGTCTCCATGGCACCTGTGGCCTGGCCGCTCAGGAAACGCATTCGCTGGAGAATCAGTCCGGCATCGGTGGCCACGGGGTCGCTTCGCATGGACTCCTGAAACATCTCCGATGCCTCTGCGAACTCGCCCAGGCGCAGGGCAGCGACTCCAGCCAAATAACGGCTTCCCGGGTTTGAAGGCCAGAGCCTGAAGGCTTCGTGGTAGGTGTCCAGCGCTCCCTGGGGATCCCCTTCGGCCAGTTGGAGCCGGGCTTCGATCAGGAGTTTGTGAGCGGGTTCCTCGATGTGGCGAAGAATTTCGCGCACCCGATCGAAGTTCTCAAGTTGGATCAGGATGTCTGCGTAAGCGAAGCGGGTGTCCTCGGAGAGCATCAAGTAGGCGAAGCCCGCTTCTCCCGGGGCGAGTCCCCCCTGGATTTTGATTGCCTTTTCCAGGGCGGCGGCCGTTTCCTCCATCTGCCCCAATGAGGCGTGGTGATCGGCGATTTCGAGCCAGGGCTGGGGAACGGGGTATTCCTCGGCAAAGGCCAGCAGGGTGGCTTCCGCCTCGTCATGGCGGCCCGCGGCATTGAGAAGTTGAGACAGGTAGCCCTGGAGGCGCAGTTTTCGGGAACCTTCGGGGGTGGCGGCCTGGAGAATGACCATCTCGAGGCCCTGCTCGTGTTCCTCAACGGCGTCGTAGAATTGCATGAAGGGCGTGACGATGTCGGGCTCGCCGGGATAGTCGACGATACAGGACTCAAATTTTGCCCGGGCCTCGTCAATTTCTCCGTGCTTGCGGAGGAATTCCCCCTCAGCCCCGCAGAAGCGTGCCATCGCTTCCAAAGGCATTTCCTGGGATTCAAGGAGCACCCGCAGTTCCCGGATGGCCTCGGCGGCTTCGTCGAGACGGTCCAGCTCGGTCAGCAGATTGGCCCGGGTCTCCAGGGCCCGGGGGCTCGCCGGGGCGGCCTCAATCAGCGCGTCAATGTCGGCCAGGGCAGCTTCGCGGTCGAGATTGGCCGCGTGGGCTCCGGCTCGGAGGCTCAGGAGCTTATGGCTGTCGGGATCGAGGGCGAGCAGCTCGTTGGCGATGGTGATCCCGTCACGCACGGCACCCCCATTGACCAGGGCCTCAACGAGTAACCGCCCCGCGGGGCCCTTGATCCCTGATTCCTTGTACGCTCGGCGCAGGGGCCAGACGGCAAGGCTGGCTTGGCCGTTTCTCAGGAGAGCGGCACCGTAGAGGGTGTTCAGCTCGGCGTTCGTGGGCTCTCCTTCCACGGCGGGCTGGAGGAGATCGATGGCGGCCTGAAATTGGCCCTCCTCGAGCAGGCGCAGGCCCTGCTGCTCGGCGGGTTCCCTGCAGCCGATGGAGCTGAGGGTCAACGCGCAGAGCACGGCCAGGGTCCGGAACAGGTTCGATTTCATGGATGCCCCTCGGGGGAAATAAAAGTGATTGACTCGCGATGCGAATTCGTAGGAAAATGGCCAAATAGAGAAATTGAGTAGTTGTGCAGGACTGGCCGATGGGCGTGGGACCGGAGACAACCACACGCAGTTCGGTCAGGCAAGGACATAATCATAATGAAGACGGCTCACCGGATTCGTTGCTCTAGAAGAGCGATTTTTCTTTGGGGGGTTGGACACACCGAGGATGGAAAAATCGGCCATCACCAAGAGCCAATAACCAAGCAGAGCGAACGACTAAAGAAGAAGCAACCGAAAGACGTATTAAAGATCCAATTGAAGGACGCACGATTCAAGTACAGAAGAGTTTGTTACCAGGAAGAACTCGGGACTAGAGAAATAACAGGAGGAGTCATTCAATGAAGAGCCAACGGAAATTATTCTCCAAGTTCAGCCTCGCCGCGTCGGCCCTGGCGGGCTTGATGGTCGTGGCGCTGGTTGCGCCCGCCGGAGCGGGGGTTGTCCAGTTTTCTGGCAAGCTGCGCGCTGGTTTTGGTAACTCGTGGAACCTTACGGATCCGTCACTGGGCACCAGCCCGAGCAATAACGGTCTGCCGGTTTGCGCTGTGACGAACCCCTTCGCGCTGCAGACTTGGGGCACGCTTTACGCCCAGGGCTACGCTTCGCAGGGAACGGGCACGCACGCCAGCCTCATGTTCGACGGCTATCGCCCCATGAACGACACCAGCGGGACGAACTTCCTCGGAGATCCAGGTGGTAACGGTGGCGCATTCCCGCGTGCACGTTCGACTTGCCAGATCAAGATTCCCTACTTCGCGAACCCGCGGCTTCGTAGTCGTACCCAGTTTGCCGGTGGCGGTTGGCCCAAGACGGGCGGCGGCACGCTGGCCCAGGGCAGCGGTATCGACTTCACCGGCACCTCGGTGAACATTCCGATTCCGTTCTTCACGGGTGCTGGCGCGCAGCAGATCACCAAGGGGCCCCGTTCCTTTGGTGGCGACCTTGGCGTCCTGACCACTGGCCCGGTCATCTACAGCTCGTACGTGAGCTCCATGAATCGCGGTCTTGGTAACGGCGTTCAGCTGGGCATCAATACGGCTACCCTGACCCCGGGTGGTCTCAACAAGTTGGCTACCTTTGGCTTGATTGACTACATCGGTGGTTATTTGCCGACCGGCCCCAACGGTTTGGGTGCAGCTGGGGTAACTCATCGCACCGGGACAGGGACCATGACCTCCACGGCCGTTTCTCAGGCGATCAACCCCGGTCATCAGACCACCTACACCAACTACTTCGGGCTTTATACCCCGGGTGGGACTTCGGTGAATCAGCCTGGCAACCTCAAGACCGTGTACGGTGGCAACACCGTCACTCCCTGTGTCGCGCCTGGCTCCACTACAGCGCCCTGTCCGATACCGGGCATCGGGCTTCTATCCACGTTCCATATCCGGATTGCGGCTCACGAGAACACCACGGGTAAGGTTCAGCACACCGATGCAATCGGTGACTACGTGACCATGCGGACCACGACCGGTTCGGACCTCACGGGTCTGACTGGCCAGCCGAATGGGACGACTCGCCGGCTCCAGTCGGTGACTCCCTGGTCGGCAACGATCCGGGGTGTCGGTCCTTTCCCGATCAAGACCTTCGTGCCCGCGTTGGGTTTCGGTGGTCTTGCTAAGACGGAGCTCGATATCGTTCCCGTTCCTGAGCCGAGCTCGATGCTCGCTCTCGGTTTGGGCGCAATGGGCCTCTTTGGTCTGAATCGGGTACGACGCCGGAACTAGAACCAAGTCGAGGAGGCCGGAGCCCGAATAAGAGGGGTTCGGTACCTTGACGGATAGTCCGAGGGGCGGTTGGCCAGCAGGCCAACCGCCCCTTCGTATTTGAGGGTTCCAGGCGGCTTCCTGGGTCTCGGCTCCCGGTCCTGCTACGGCCGACTTGGGCGATTCTTGCGGGTTCCAACGGGGGGCTCGGTTCGGACGAACACGGGCACTCCACTTTGGGCGAAGGCCAGGGTGTAGTTGGGACAGGGGCAGGGACCTACGACGAGATCCCAGCCGGCCTCGCAGTCCAGGGCCGGCGGCGCATGACCGGTGAGCAGCGCGTCCAGGGCGCTGGGTGCGATCTGCAAACCCGTGAGGGCCTCGAGGTACATTGCGTGGCCTGGGGCTGCCCAGACGGTTGTAGGGGGGCCGTAACTGGAGGCGATGCGACGAGCGAGGACCTCCAGCGCAGGTCCTGGGCGGTCCAGGCGGGTGGTTCGCGGGAAGGGAGGCGCCGGCCGAGGCCATGCCATGACGACCAAGGCGAGGAGCGCCAGAGCGACGGCCCGGATCCATGCCGATCCAGGACCGCTCCGACGAAGTCCCACCAGGATCTGCTGCACGCCAAGAGCGGCGCACAAGGCAGCACCCATGCCCAGGTAG
Source organism: Myxococcota bacterium (assembly GCA_029243605.1). Lineage (GTDB taxonomy): Bacteria > Myxococcota_A > UBA9160 > UBA9160 > UBA4427 > JAZXM01. The sequence goes on along the minus strand of JAQWRT010000052.1, from coordinate 68,992 downwards.
AGCCCCAGGCGTTGGTAGGGGATGAGGAGGCCCTTTTCCCAAGCGACGTAGCCTCCCAGCGCCGCGAGGGGGCCCAGGAAGGTAGCGGCGACCCAGAAGTGGCTTGGGCGCCTCAGGGAGAGGAGGGCTCCGACACTCGCCAGGGCAAGGACCGGAGGGGCGACCATATAGTCGACGGTATAAGCGATGACGCTCACCAGGTGCCAGCGTTGGTCGAGGAGCAAGAGCTTGCCAAGATGCCCCGTCGCGTCATCGGGGACAGAGCCGGCTTCACGCGCGAGGAGGATCAGTAGGCCCAGGAAGCCGATTGCCGCCAGGCTGCGTAGGTAGTGGGTGCGAGCGAGGGCCGGTCTGCAGAGGGTATCGAGAGCAACGAGGGCTCCGAAGACGACCAGATTGAGGAGATACGTGACGGCCAGAAGTCCTGTGGTCGCGACCAGGAGCGCGATACTCCCACGGGGCCAGGCGGGTTCTTTGGCCGACAGGTCAAGGTGGGCCACGAGTGCGAAGCAGAGGAGTCCCAGGCTGAGACTGCTGGGAACCGCCAGGGCGGGTCCGAGGAGCATCGTATCGGTGGGCAGACTGGCCAGGGTGAGCGCTCCGAAGAGCGCAGCCCACCGACCCGTGCCCAGTTTTCGGGATAGGGAGTAGACCCCCGCCCCATAGATGAGGAGAAAGAGCAGGGCGAGGCCTTTGTAGAGGCGGATGGGCTCGGGGGCGAGTTGGAGCCAGGCGGCGACGATGGCCACGAAGCCGAGGGATCGATTCCGGTCAGAGATATCCCGAGCAAGCCCGTTGGGGCTGCCCACCGGGGTCTCGGGCGTGAGCGCTCCGCTCTGGATGAATCGTTCGGCGAGGGCGATACTGCGCCACTCATCGAAGTGGCTTGGCCGCCAATCGCCCGAGAAACCACCGAGAACCATTGCGCCGAGGGCGATGGCCACCACGGATCCGACCCCCGCATAGGACAAACCCCGGAGGCAGCGGGTCGCGGGTCGCTCCATGGCGTCATCTCCTAAGCGCGTTCGGGGGCGCCGAGTGGTGCTAGGGACCGCTAGGGCGCCTCGCTGAATCCGTAAGTTGAGATCCCCAGGTATCCACGGTTACCGACTTCGATATTGAGGGACTTGCCGTTTCGTAACACGATATAGGTCACCACTTCGCTGGGGTCCAAGCTGTTCCGGTAGCGATTGAAGTCAGAATTGCTGAAGAAGTTCACCGGAGCGTCGGGAGAACCCGAGGAGACCGCTCCTACGATGGTGTCGTCGGGGAAGAATCCCGCCTTGGCAGCTGGGCTATTGATCGACACCTTGCCGAGCCGAAGCTGGGTCGAGAGGTCGTCGGCGTATCGCGCCGATTGGTAGTCCTCTTCGCCAAATTCTGCGCGCAGTTGATCATGTGCTGCCTGCATCTCGGCATTCCGCAAAAAGCCGTCGACATTTTGGCCCGTGAGGTCGAGTTCCCGAAGTCGGTCTGCGGCGTCATCGAATGCCGATTCCCAGCGATCGCGGAGACGTTCGCCTTCCGCCTGGGAGTATCGCAGTTCGGCGAATCGGTCCAGAGCCTGCTCGCGCTTGGCCAGTTCCTCTTGGCGCATCCTCTCGCGGGATTTGCCCCGATACTTCAAGGCGCTGACTCTTTCTAAGAGGGTGGTGGTCTCGGCCTGCTTCTCGCTGGTCTCAGCGACCGGTTCCTTCGCTTGTAAGGCGACCGCCTGGTCTTGGGCCGAGGGAGGCGGCGCGGCGTGCTTCTCAGGGCTGGGCTCGGGGGCGGTTTGCGGAAGCGGCGGATCCCAGATCAACAGGCCCACGCCAAGAAGGGCTACCAGGCTGACGACAATGATGCTGGGGCGAATGGAGTTCATGTATGTCTCCTTGTTAACGGGCTTTCGGTGCTTTTTGCTGGGCAGCGGGAGAGGCCGACTCGCCCGAGCTGGGGACGACCATGTAACGCGCTTTTAGGCGTAGAAAAGGACTCTCGTAATACCGGTGCGAGAGTCCGGCTATGACGATCGTCAAGAGAGTCGCCGAACTGTAGAGGGTGAAGTTGAATAGGAACCCTTCCATCGGCATGAGGTTCCGGAGAATCAGGAGGAGACCTGCGATCACGAAGGAGTGATAGACGTAGATCCCGAATGAAATCCTTCCAAGGTAATTGAGGACGCGTCCCCTGAGCTTGATCAGGCTACGGGGGTTGGAAGCGAGATTAAGAATGAGCACAGCGAAAGCTGTTCCCCAGACAAGGTTGTCGAATTGCCGGTAGCGGAGGCCGAGGCCGAGAGAGGCGATGATCAGGGCGATGGCACCGATTTGGGTAAGAGGATGATGGAGAAAGGCGAGAATGCGCCTAAAATTCCCATGCAAGGCATAGGCAGCCAGGGCACCTGCGGCCATGCATTCCAGTTTTAGGGTCCAGAGAAATCCCATAGCGATTTGCCAGTCTCGAGATATGACGGGCCCCGATGAGAACGCGGCACCGAGCATGGGGAGGGCGAAGCGGAGGCTCACCATGACGACGATAACCAGCAGGATGCCGAATGCCGTTCGACCACCGAGCAGCCGCAATAGAATCGGCCATAGAAGATAGAACTGCTCTTCGACCCCGACTGACCAGAGCGGTCCGGCGAAGGGGATGATCCCGTAGACGATCCAGGCCAGATTGGGCAGGAAGAAAATGAAGAGAGGAAGCCGTTCTAGGAAATTGCCCGAAAGCTGAGCTTGGGGATGGACGAGGATGCTGCTGGCCAAGGGGAGAGCTAGAAAACCCAGGAGCACCACCAGGTAATAGAGCGGCCAGATTCGGAGAATCCGGCGAAGGTAAAATTTCCTGACTCGGATCGTTCCGATCCGGTCGCGCTCAACCAACAAGAGGTAGGTGATCAAGAAGCCGCTGAGGGTGAAGAAGCAGACTACGCCATAGGGGCCGAGGGACTGCCAGAGTTTCATCGAGACCCAGCTCGGCAGCTGGGCCATGGATTTGAAGGCTTCCACGTGGTAGAGCAGGACCGAGAACGCGGCGATGAAGCGGAGTCCGTTCAGGCCAGGAAAGTGGACCTTGTCGGCCGAATCCGGCTGATCTTCCACCGCCGGACGCTCGCCCGGCGCCGGTGGGGTAGGGCGAAGAACGCTCTTTTGCTCCTGGGCCCCTGTCATGGGGGCGAGGTTAGCCGAGAATCACGATTCTCTCGCGCTTTAATCGCGATTCATCCGCCGTCGGGTTGGCTCTGCGGGATATTTTCCTCGAGCCAGCCGAGGAGGGCGAGGGCGACTCGACGGTGGCCGCGGGGGGAGGGGTGGAAGGGGTCGTTGAAGTCGGCCGACTGGGTGTTCGGGCCATCGGGCATGAGCGCGGGAGCCAGGTCGAGAGTTTCGAGTCCCTGTCGGTCGGCCTCTGCAATAATTTTCTGGTGCAGTGCGGCAAGGGGATAGTCTGTTTCTTTCGCCAGATGCATGGGCATCACAGCGAGAAGGACTCGAGGGGAGGCCTCGCTGCTCTGGCCTAGCCGGGCCAACTTACCGAACCCCTCCTCTATGCGTTCCCAGCCCTGACCCTCGTGGAGGGCGCCGAAATAGTCGGCATGCCGGCCGGAGACCACCGCGAGATAGTCGGGGGACTGTTTCGCGGGCTTGGCTGGGCGTGTCCAGGGCTCCTGGAAGGAGCGCCAGGCGAGCATGAAGGCTCGGGAATGGGATAGCCAGCGGAGCAGGGATCTCTCGGGGGTGTAGGTCTGCTCGGCGTTTTTCCGCATGGCGGACAGGCCCTGCAATTCGAGACTGAATGTCTGGGAATCGTTGAGCGAGTAGGCGTAGATCACCAAGTCGGGGTCATAGGAAAGCCCGAGGGTCCGCAGGCGCTCTACGACCTGTTCAATATTGTACCCACTGACCCCCAGGTTGAGGACTTCTAGACCCTGGGCCGCGAGGGATGCGGGAAGTCGGGCCGCGAGGAGTTGCTCAAGTTGCTCGGGAAAGGCCTGCCTTGGGCCCACGGTGAGGCCATAGGTGACGGAGTCGCCAACGATAACGATCCGGTAGATCTCGTCTGGCTTTGCCTCGGGATATTCTGTGTCTCGCATGCCGGCGCTATTGATGGTGTGACGACCGTCGCGCGAACCGGGCCGAAGTTCGTACTTGAGCACGGGATTATCGCTGAGTTGGAAATTCTCGCGGTAAATGACGTGAATTCCCGCGTCGATTCCCGCCAGGCGAACCCCGGCTTCGGCCACGGCCAAGCCCACCACCAAGCCTCCGCAGAGCAGGGCGGCCTTGGCCAAGATTTGGGGCGATCTCTTGCGATTATCGGGCGACACTCCCACCTCCCTCGGGCAGCATACTGCCGCTCCGGTACTCGGTCCATCTTGATTCGGATCGGGCCTTGGTCTGGGGGGTGGGGAGAGAGGTCAGGGGGTCAGAAAACGCTGGTCGTAGGCCACGGCTTCGCTGAGGACGCGCGTGTTCAGGACCAAGGGAAGATAGAGGAGCATATCCATGCGCGAACGGGCGGGCACGGGGTGTCCGTCGAGGTCGGCGAAGTGAAGCTCCAATTCCAGACTCTTCAAGCCCAGGGGGTAATCGGCGATGCTCCCACGCGAGGACAGAAGTCGCGAGGTGGCGGCATCGAATTCGAGTACGCCTTCGAAATGCCTGGATGTGCGCTCCAGCGGGATGACCTTGATCTTATAGCTGGCTAGCTCCGGGGAACCTTCGGTTTCGAGCAACTCGTATCGGTAATGCGAGCGACCCTCGGGACCGAAGATGCGGTAGGGCGGCTTGCGGTCGCGTTCCTTTCGCTTGCACTCCTTGGGTTCGGCGCTCTTGCCGTCGACCTGGCAGCTCAGGATCTTGATCTCCGGCCGCTGCCCCAGGCGGTTCCAGACCTCCTGCTTGGAGACGAAGGTCTTCTCCACCGTGCCGTCGTCGGGGTCCATTTCTCGAACCGTCATCGTGCGGCGCACAAAGGTGCCAGGGTTTTTGGCTTCGAAAGCCGAGACGTGCTCGTAGATACGGTCGATGATCTGAGCACCCAAAGGGGGCGTCTCCGCTCGCCCGGAGAGGGCCGTCGCGGCGAATAGGGCCAAGAGGGTGGCTTGGATGGAGGCTTTCCTGTACATCGGCGATGGCTCCTCGGGGGCTTCGGGTCGGGGCAGAGTAGCGCTCCAGCCGGGTCAGGCGGCGTATAATTCCGGGTCTGGGTCTTGGTCGAGATTCGGGGATACGACACAATCTGGGTTCTGCCCGTTCCATGAATTTTCACGGAGGTTTAAAAATGCTCGAAAGTACTATGCAGGATACCCCTCTCTCGATTCGATCTCTCTTTGAGTACGGTCGGCGCGTGTTCGCGAAGAGCGAGGTGGTCACCTTCGAGGGCGAGGGCTCGCGGCGTGCGACGTTCGCCGAGGTAGCGGATCGCGCGGAAAAATTGGCGGCGGCTCTTGCTCGGATGGGTGTCAAGCCCGGCGACAGAGTGGGTACTTTTCAGTGGAATAACCAGGAACATCTCGAAGCCTATTTCGCGGTGCCCTCCATGGGCGCCGTTCTCCATACCCTGAATATCAGGCTCTTTCCCGAGCAGTTGTCCTACGTGATCAATCATGCAGAGGACGACGTAATTTTGGTCGATGCTTCGCTGGTTCCTCTTCTGGCGGCGGTGGTCGATGAACTCGAAAAACGACCGACCTTTATCTTGGTCGGCGAGGGTGATGCTTCGGCCCTGGGCGAGGTATTCCACTACGAGGATCTGCTGGCGGCGGAGTCCCCGGGCTTTGAGTGGCCCGAGATCGACGAACGTCAGGCCGCGGCCATGTGTTATACGAGCGGAACAACGGGCAACCCCAAGGGTGTGGTCTACAGTCACCGGTCGAGCGTGCTCCACTCGATGGCAGCGAATTCCGGGGCGACCTTCGGCCTCACCGAGAGCGATCGGGCGCTGATGATCGTGCCGATGTTTCATGCCAATGCTTGGGGCCTCCCCCACGCGTGTTGGCAAGCCGGGGCCGATCTGATCCTGCCCGAAAAATTCTTGCAGGCCGAACCCCTTTGTCGGCTAATCGCCGAGGAGAGACCCACCTTCTCCGGCGCGGTCCCCACCGTGTGGAACGATATCTTGCGTTACGGCGAGAAGGCGGAACTCGATCTCTCGAGCCTGCGCATGGTGGTCTGCGGCGGGTCGGCAGTTCCTCGTAGCTTGATGGAGAAGCTCGAGGAGAAATACGAAGTGCGCATGATCCAGGCGTGGGGGATGACCGAGACGAGTCCCTTGGCGGCCATCGCGCACCCGCCCCGGGGATGCGATCCGGGAAGCGATATGGATTGGCGAACCCGGACCGGGCGGGTCTCGGCTGGGGTTGAACTCAGGGTCGTTGATGATGAGGGGAAGGAACTCCCTTGGGACGGCGAATCGGTCGGGGAGATTCAGGTTCGCGGGCCCTGGATCACGGGCTCCTATTACAAGGACCCCTCGGAAGACAAGTTTCAGGACGGCTGGCTTCGCACGGGGGACGTCGCCCACGTGGATGCCTTGGGTTTTGTTCAAATTACCGATCGGGCCAAGGACGTGATCAAGTCGGGCGGGGAGTGGATCTCCTCGGTGGAACTCGAGAACGAGATCATGGCCCATCCCGGGGTCGTTGAAGCGGCGGTGGTGGGTGTGCCCGATGAGCGCTGGGACGAACGTCCCATGGCGTGCGTGGTTCGGGCGGAGGCCGGAAAACCCGACGTGGCCGAACTCTCGGCCTTCTTGAAGGAGAGAGTGGCCCGCTGGTGGATGCCCGAAAGGTGGACTTTTATCGAAGAGGTCCCCAAGACCAGTGTTGGCAAATTCGACAAGAAGGTCCTGCGGGCCCAGCACGAGAAGGGCGAGCTGCAGGTCGAGAAGATCTAGGCGGTGAGGCAGGGATCCGAGAGGTTCGGGGAGGAGTGATATGATCAAGCTCGTCTACTGCGTTCGTCGGCGTGCGGATATCAGCGAAGCCGAGTTCTTTCGCTATTGGAAGGAAGAACATGGCCCGCTGGTCAAGAGCGTGGCGCGCGATCTCCGAGCGCGGCGCTATCTGCAGAGCCACACCACCGCGGCGGAGGTGAACGCCGGGCTCTCCGAGGGCAGGGGGCTAGGGGCGCCCTTCGACGGAATTACGGAAGTCTGGTGGGAGAGCGTTGAGGAACTGGTTGCGGGCAGTGCCTCGCCCAGGGGTCGGGAGGCGGGGCGAAGACTTTACGAAGACGAAGCCCATTTCATCGACTTCGCTGACTCCCATCTATTTCTGACCGAAGAGCACGAAATTTTCGATTTCACGGACTGACCCGCGCTGGGGCCTCTCAGCCCTCCGAGAACCAGGTGTGCATGAGGTGGTCCCGCAGGGCGGGGGCATCCACGTCGATTGCGGCCGATACGTTGGGGGCTCCGTCGACGATGGTCGAAGCCGCGCGGTCGTCGATCTCGATCCGTTTGGCCTCGAAGGGGCAGAGAGACTCTTCAACGAGAACGGCCGCGGTGAGCGGGTCATGGAGCACGACTTTGGGTTCTTCGCTGCCCGTATGGGGACCCAGGAACTCAAGCCAGCGACGGCAGAGAACGGCCAATTGTCGAGTCAGTGCATCGCCTTGGGCCATGCGCTCGACATCGCCATCGGCCAGGGCCGTCCGAAAGGTCACTTCGGCGGGAACGACACGGGGGAGCGTGGTGTGCTCGGCCCCGATGACGATCTGCGCGGCCAGAGGGTCGGTGAACCAATTCCACTCGGGCACGCCTTCGATCATTCCCCGGAACATGACATCGCTCAATTTTCCGCCCATGATGGCCAGGGGAGGGAGCGAAAGCCCGGCCTCAATGAGGGCGGCCAGGTTGGTAAGCGGTCCGATGGCGACGATGACGTCGGCTTCGGCTTTGTCTACCGCATGGGTCAACCGCTCTATGCGCTCGTTTCGGTCGGGCTCGGGGTCGGTTCGAAGCCGGGGGGCGGGGCTCTCCAATATGCCCTGGCCCTCGTGGCCGAACATAAGTCCCTGGCGCCCGGGGGAGAGCGGGGCGCCCAGGCCTGTGATGACCGGGAGGTTCGGGGCTCCGCCAATCTCGAGGAGCGCCAGAGCGATCTGGCTGCGCAACTCGACGTCGCCGAAAACCGTGGAGAGGCCCACCAGTTCGAAATCGGGATGGCGAAGCAAATAGGCCAGGGTCAGGGCATCGTCGACGTCGCTGCCTATATCGGTATCGAGCCATATTCGCATGGGAGAAATAGTATCGGCCTCGGAAGGCCCCACCAAGGGTTGGGAAGGGCGCGTAGAAAAGTAGGGTGAACCTATTTCGCGGGAGTGTCTGCTTCGGCGTCGATATCCTCGGAGGCGAAGCCCAGCCGGGGAGGACGACTGGTGGGGGTCGGGGGAAGATCGCCCTCGGGGCGGGGCCAGGCGATGGGCGAAACGTCCCCGCGGATGGGGTCGTTCACCTCGATGCCCTGGCGGTCTGGGACCAGGTGGGGGAGCGGAGACCGGCGAACGCAACCGTCGGCAAAGTAGATGACGCAATAGACCCGGCGGGTCTCATCGCCGGCGTTGGCGTCGGCGAGGTGGACCGCCAGCGAATGGTGAAAGACGATGGAGCCGGGCTTGGCCTCGACCCAGACGGGGTCGATGGCCGCCACCGCTTCGTCGTTGACGATATCGTAGGGCTCCTGGAAGACGTGGGAGATGTCCACGAAGCGCTCCAATCCCAGGCGATGGGAGCCCGGGAGGTAGGCCATGGCCCCGTGACCACGGCTGGATCCGTCGAATGGGATCCAAGCCGTTACTTGGTCCGGGGGATCGATGGGCCAGAAGGGGCGGTCCTGGTGGGCGTCGGTTTCGCGGCCTCCCGCTTCCTTGTAGAGGGCCTGGTCGTGCCAGATGCGAACGGCATCGCTATGGAGGAGATCCGCTGCCATCCTGCCCATATCGGCGTTGAAGGTAAATTTGCGAATCGCGAGATCGTCTTCCCAGAGGTTGATGCATTGGATGAAACTCTGTTCGTAGAGACTCTTCTCTTCGAGGGGGCGCGAGTCCCCCGAAGCGCGGCCCGCGACGCCAATATCGACTGCGGCGCCGAAGTCGGCGAGTTCCGACTCGGAGAAGAAATCTTCGACCACGAGAAAACCGTCGCGATCGAAGGTTGCGATTTGGTCAGGGTGCAGGGTTCGAGAGTCGTTCATGGGCTTCCCTTGGGTCCGGCCAGTTGTGCAGGATTCCTTTGATCGACCCAGATGGGCGAGGACCAGGCTCGTTCTTCGATGACCTCGAGGCAATCGTCTTCGTAGGGCGTCTGGGCGGCACTTCCGTGGCACGGCTTCAGGGAGACGCAGCGTCCCCCTTCGTATTCGCAACGCAGATTACCCCCGTTGATGGCGGGACTCGGCCGCTGGATTGCCCGGACATAATAGAGCGTGTCGCGCCCCCCGGCCGTGTAATCGGCGTCGCTGAATTCGACGGTGCAGCCCGCTTCATCCGGGGGGCAGGGCAAGCTGAGCCAGGGATCCTCAATGAGTTCGCCCAGGTTTTCATGGGGTCGGGATTGCGCTCGTAGGCGGATGACCTCGATACGAGAGATCAGTTTTCGGCGGTCGGTCGGCGCGTAGCACTCGTTCCGGCAGAGTGCCTCGAGGCGTTGGGCCCCCAGGGCATTTCGGGTGAATTCGGGGCATCCCGCCTCTTGGAAGTGGGCGCCCACCGCGCTGACCCGGAAAACCGGTGCCTCGTCGAGGACAACCTCGGAGCCCATGGGCAGAGGTGCGCCGGGACCGGCCGGAGAGTTGATGAGGTCGAACCAGAGGAGGATTCGGTCGCCGCTGGTCCCATAGACTTCTCTTTGACGGAGGGATTGCCAGATGGCGTCTCGGTCGCGCCCCCGAGCGTGCACCGCCACCAGGCCGCCGGTGGTGAAGAAGGACGACATCCGCTCCACGTCCCGGGTGGCGAACGAGTTCAGGGTCTGATCCGAGAGGGGAACGGAATGGGCGACGGGGGGCACCGCGGTGCCGAGCAGGTCGGGCGCCCCCTCCCGGGGACCTTGGCTCTCGGTCATCTCGCTGCGGTTGAGTTCCTTGAAGCCGGTGCCCGGCCGCCCGGTGTGGTTGTCGCTCGAGGCGATGAAGCCGAGACGGGCTGCCCTGGGCTGGGCCAGGTCGAAATTCGTGCGGGTCAGCATATATTGAGCCGACATGCCCGGGCGGTAGTCGAAGGCGGGCAGGAAGCAGTCGCGACATTGTCCGGCGTCCAGCCAGTCCTCAAGCTGGGCACCGGGGACCGTGCGAAAGCCGGTTTTTCCCGCGACGGCATGATGGCTCCGGGCTTGGGCGGCCCGGGCGTCGCATTCCGTGGGGTTCAACTCCTCGGCGAGGCAGCGCTCCCGGATGATTTCCCCCGCCCGCCAGCAATTCGGCAGGAAACCCGACGGCCCCGGCTGGGGGGTCGGGCAACTCGCCGTTCCGTCGGCGTCCAAAAGGACGCCGGAGAAATTTCGCCACTCCTCGGAGTTGCCGTGGCCCGAGTAAACCTCCACCAAGCTCTGACGCTCGGGGTCATCGTTCGGACCTCCGATCTGGTTATCCCATTTTGCGCCGGGCGGAGCGGTGTTCCCCCAGGCCGTACCGTGGGGAATCACCATGGATTCCATCCCCCAGGCGTCCAGGCGCTCGAAGAGATCCGCCGGCGTTCGCGCGACCTCGCGACAGTGTGTGGGCAACTGCCGAGGGTCCTCGGCTTCGGGGCAGCGAGGTGTGGACGCGCTTTCCTCGAGAAAACGGGTGAAGTCCAGGGTTCGCCGGTCGCGCATCACGAGGGCCAGGCCGGCGCGCGCCGACGGTGCCAGGGTCACGATATCGCCCCCGTCTGGGTAGGGGGCGGCGATGGGGCGGGTGGGAATTTCCTCATCCCGAAGGCCTTTGAGCAGGATGTTCTTGTGCCCCCAGTGATTCTCTGGGGTGGTGCCGTCCTGAGTCCATTCCCAGCCGAGGAAGGCGGTGATATCCGGATCGGATTCTGAGGTCACGGCATTGCATTGCCGGATGCTGGCGACGGTTTCGCTCCAGTGGGCAGGGGTGAGGGACTCGGCGTGGTCGTTGATGGACCAGAAGTCCAGGGCGGCGCAGTGACGGGCGAAGTCGCAGGCATCCGCGGGAGGATGTGCGCCCTCTCCCGAGACCAGGGGTAGGCTCATGACGAAAGCGTCGGCAGAAAATGTGGTGTGCACGTGGAGGTCGCCGAAGAGGATCGCCTTGTCCGAGGGCGCCAAGCCTTCCGAGGCCGAGCGACGCTCCTGGGCCCACTCTTCGACCTGAGTCCGGGGGATAGGAATGGGGGTGATTTGGCCGGGTCCCTCGTGTTGGCCGAAGACACCACGGCCGAGGCCCCAGAGGGCCAGGGCCATGAGCGAGACGGCTCCGACGCTCCAAAGTCCCCAGCGGAGTCGTCGGGATCCTAGGCCCAAGCCAATACCCCTCGGAGTGCCCGGCGCGAGTCGGGGCGGGTTAGGCCGCAGGCTTCCATGAGGAGTATCACCAACACCCTAGGGGCGACCCTTGGCGGGGGGCGAGATCGTGTGAGACTTCAACCGTTGTCGCAGGAGCCCAGCGCTTCATGGGGAGATCATAGCCGCCTGAATTTCGAACCGAGTCGCTCCCGGAGACGAGGAGAGGATTTTAATCGGGGGCGGAATTCGCCGGGGCCCCGGTGGGAGGGAGGTTTCTCGGCTCTTTCTAGGGCTCCCCCGGGAGGGGGCTGCGGGTGTGGTGCCAGGGTGGGAAACCCGCGACACTTCTCTTTCCGGCGCTCGTGAGTCGAGCGCGGGGTCGCCGGAGCGGACCGGCACATGAATCGAGGAGTAGAAAATGGGCGATTGGGCCTTCGCGTCGGCGACAGAATTGGCGAGCAAAATCCAGGCGAAGGAAGTCGGCTGCCTGGAACTTCTGGACTATTTCCTCGCCCGGGTCGAACGCTTCAACCCCGAGCTCAACGCCATCGTGGTTCAGGACACCGAGCGGGCGCGAGCCCGTGCTCGGGAGGCCGATGAAGCTCTCGCCCGGGGCGAAAGTTGGGGGCCTTTGCACGGCGTACCCATGACGATCAAGGAATCCTACAACGTGGCCGGGACGCCCACGACCAACGGGCGACCGGATATGAAGGACAATATTGCGCCCGAGGACGCACTTTCCGTTCAGCGTTTGAAGGCGGCCGGGGTGGTGCTCTTTGGCAAGACGAATGTTCCGCTCAACCTGGCTGACTTTCAGAGTTACAACGAGATCTATGGAACGACCCAGAACCCCTGGAACCTCGAGCGAATTCCCGGGGGCTCCTCGGGCGGTTCGGCGGCGGCCCTGGCTGCGGGGCTCACCGGTTTCGATACGGGATCGGATATTGGTGGTTCGATCCGCAACCCCGCGCACTATTGCGGCGTCTTCGGGCATAAGCCTACTTGGGGCCTGTTGCCGCCCCGGGGCCATGCCCTTCCCGGAACCCTGGCGCAATCCGATCTCTCGGTGATTGGTCCCCTGGGGCGAAGCGCGGCGGATCTCGAAGTCGGCGTACGCGTGATGGCGGGTCCGGACGAGATCGAGTCCCGGGGCATGCGTGTGGATCTTCCCGAGCCCCAGCCGAAGGCTCTGGGGGATTACCGTGTGGCGCTTTGGCCGAACCATGCGTCGAGCCCAGTTTCGGTGGAAACCGAAGCTCGGGTCGGGGCCGTGGGCGAAGCCATCCGCCAGGCGGGTGGAGAGGTGGATTTCGAGGCGCGACCGGATTTCGATATCGATCAGGGACATCGGATCTATCAGGGCCTGCTCTGGGCCACCATGGGCTCGCGCTCCACGGATCAGGAGTTTGCCGCCATGGTCGAGGAATCGGAACGGCTCGACCCCTCGGATCAGGGGGACGCTGCCCAGACCGTGCGCAGCCAGGTGGCTCGCCACCGAGATTACCTGGTGGCCAATAACGCGCGAACCCATATTCGTTGGGCCTGGCACGAGTTTTTTCAGTCCTACGACGCGCTGATCGCGCCGATCATGGCAACCCCGGCCTTCGCTCACGACCATCGGCGTTTCGGTGAGCGGACCATCGAGGTCGATGGCGAGGCACGGCCCTATTTTGAACAGATTTTCTGGGCGGGATTGGCGATCAACAGTTATCTCCCCTCGACGGTCTTTCCGACGGGTCCGGGGGAGGAGGGTCTGCCCATCGGCCTGCAAATCATCGGGCCCCAATTCGGGGACCTTACGACGATTGCCTTGGCGGGGCACCTCGAAGCCGCGGGCTTCGCCTTCGAGGCGCCGCCGGGCTACGGCTCGGTCTGAGCGTTGCGGGTTTCCAGACCTTCCGGCTAGGCTTGAGAGCATGGCGAAAACAATTCTGCGCTGGCAAGTCGGCGATATCAAGATTACCCGGGTCCAGGAGATGGAAGCCCCGGGTATGCGCTTCATCCTGCCCGACGCCACGGTGGAAAACCTGGGGACGATCCCATGGATCGATCCCTATGTGGATTCCACCGGTGACGCTCTCGGGAGCGTCCACAGTCTCCTAATCGAGTCGGGGGATCGTTGTGTCATGGTCGATACTTGCATCGGGAACGACAAGGATCGACTTCCCATGAAGGCGTGGCATCAGCTCCAGAATCCCTTCCTCGAGGATTTGGCCGACGCCGGCTTTCCGGTGGAACGGGTAGACACGGTGGTGTGCACCCATCTCCACGTGGACCACGTGGGTTGGAACACCCGGTGGGTGGGCGACCGTTGGGTGCCGACGTTTACGAACGCGCGGACTTTGGTTGCCCGTCCCGAGTGGGAGCACTGGTCGGCAGAGAAAGATGATTTGACGCAAACGATCCTGGGGGATTCGGTCCAGCCGATCTTTGATGCCGGGTTGGTCGATCTCGTGGAGGTCGACGCCCAGGTCGCCGAAGGCGTCTGCTTCGAATCCACGCCGGGGCATACGCCCGGTCACGTCGCCGTACGGATTTCATCCCGGGGCGAAGAGGCGATCATCACGGGAGATCTGGTGCACCATCCGGCACAATTCGCCTACCCGGGCTGGAAGGACAAGGCCGATAGCGACCCGCAACTGGCCGATCGCACTCGGCGAGATTTTATGGCCCGCTACGCGGATACGCCGACCCTCATTATTGGGACGCACTTTGCGGGACCGACGGCGGGGCGGTTGGTGCGCGATGGGGACGCCTACCGCCTCGACGCTTGATCGGGCCGGGTTTCTCTCAGGCTTTCGACGCGACGAGTTGGGCGGCCTCGGCGAGGTGGGGAACCATGGCGCCCATGGCCTGGAAACGATCGTCCTTCGTTTGCCCGCGAACCCACCGGACGTAGATCTGTTCGATGACCACCGCGGTCTTGAAGAGTGCGAAGGTTTCGTAGAAGGCGAGACCCGTGAGATCGAAGCCCGTTCGCTGGGAATAGCGGTCGGCGAGGCCCTGGCGATCGAGGAAACCGGCATGCTGCATCATCAATTGATTGGTTCCCCGGGGTAGGCTGTCGCCGGGGTCGGTCCAGTAGCCGAGAAGAGTGCCGAGGTCGACCAGGGGGTCGCCGACGGTGACCATGTCCCAGTCGAAGACCGCGACAAGGCGGCCGGGGTCGTCGAGGGAATACATGGCGTTGTCGAGCTTGTAGTCGTTGTGGAGTACCGAGACCTGGGACGATTCGGGGATCCGGGCCATAAGCCAGGCGCCAAGTTCCTCCATGGCCGGAATTTCTCGGGTCTTCGCCTTTTCCCAGCGTCCGAACCAGCCCGTGACTTGGCGTTCGACGAAGCCTTCGGGCTTTCCCAGAGAGGCCAGTTCGGGCCGAGTGGCATCCACCGTGTGCAGATCCGCCAGGGCATCGATGAGGGATTCACTGATCTGTCGTCGCAGCGCCGAGTCGTCGGGGAGCTCGCTCGGCCAATCGTTGCGGATCACGTAGCCTCGGCGTCTCTCCATCAGGAAGAAGATCGCGCCGATGATGCTCTCATCCTCGCAGAGATGGATGGCCCGGGGTGAATGGGGGTAGAGCGGGCCCAGGGCCGAAAGTCCCTTGTGCTCGCGTCGCATGTCGTGGGAGCGAGGGGCGACGGGGCCGAGGGGCGGTCGGCGCAGGACCAACTCGGTATCGCCCACGCTGAGGGCATAGGTGAGGTTTGCGTGGCCGCCGTGAAATTGCTCGACCGAGAGCTCGCCCGTGAGTTCGGGAACGTTCTCGGCGAGATATTGGGCCAGTCGGGCTTCGTCGAATTTCTCGTCGTCGCGGGTTTCGGCGGGTTGGTCGGCCTCCATGGGAGAGGTCCTTTCTCTGGGGAACTCGGGGGTCCTTCGGTCTCTGGCCTGGGTCTGGCGCCAGGGTCGAGGCTCAGACGATGGTCTGGCCCCCATCGACCACGAAATTCTGACCGGTGGCGAAATTGCCCGCTCGGGAGGCCAGGAAGACGGCGACGCCGGCAAGTTCGTCGGGTTCACCGATGCGGCGAAGGGGCGTGCTCGAAGTGGCGTGCTTGAGGGTCGTTGGGTTCTCCCAGAGGGCCCGCGCGAAATCGGTGCGGATGAGTCCAGGGGCGATGGCATTGACTCGAATATTATTCGGTCCGTGCTCGGCAGCGAGGTTACGAACCAGGGCGAAATCGGCGGCCTTGGAAATATTGTAGGCACCGATCACGGTACTGGCTTTGAGGCCGCCCACGCTGGAGACGATGATGATGGAACCGTCCTTGCGTTCGGTCATCTCGGGAATCACCATATTGCAAAGCCAGTGGTTGGACTTGATATTGCTGGACATGATCTTGTCGAAGGCGCCGTCGGGAATATCCATGGACGGTCCGTAATAGGGATTGACCGCGGCGTTGCAGACCAGAATGTCGATCTGTCCCCACTGCTCCCGGGTCCGGTCCACCAAATTTTGGAGATCTTCCTTCGAGCCGATATTGGCTGGGATGGAGATGGCCTCTCCCGGGTGATCGGCGCAGCGGCTATTGATGTCGGCGGCGACCTCGGCGCACGGGTCGGGCTTTCGGCTCGAAATCACGACCTTGGCGCCGTGCTCGGCCAGGGCGGTGGCGATGGAGCGGCCGATTCCCTTGGAGGAGCCGGTGACGACGGCGACCTTCCCGGTCAGGTCGAAGAGATCACTTTGAATGGACATCTTTTCTCCTTTGGCTTGCCTGGATTCGCGCCGGCTGGCGCTGCTTGGCTGAAATGGGCTTGGCCCCAGCTCTATTTGCCCGTGAGCCAGGTGGAGGGGTGTTGGTCGGCGGGGAAGAGGCTTCCCTGCCAGCGCTGCATGCCCCCGATCCAGCGGTCAACGTCGGCGCCCTTGCGCTCGACGTATTGGGCGACCTCGGGGTGGGGGAGGATGTGGAAACGCTCCTCGGCCATGGCCTCGGTGATGACTTGGGCCACATCCTCGGCCTCGAGGGTGCCGTCGCCGCTGGCCACGTTGAAACCCGTATCCATCTTGTCCCGGTCGGGACTGTTCTCCCCGATATTGGTCGCCACCGCCTGGGGGCAAAGCACTGAAACCCGGATTCCCTGGTGGCCGTGGGTGATGGCGATCCACTCGGCCAGGGAAACCGCCGCGTGCTTGGTGAGGGCGTAGTGGAGGGAGCCGAATTGCGAGAGCAGCCCCGCCGCCGACGCGGTGCTCATGAGGTAGCCCTCGCCCCGGCTGGCCATGCGGGGAATCATCGCCCGGGCCGCAAAGAGGTGGGCGAGGACGTGCACCTCCCACATTCGCTGGAGATCCTCGGTGGGGGCCTCGAGACCGCCGAGAGTGACGTAGCCCGCGTTGGAAAAGAAGACGTCGATGGGACCCTGGTCGGTCTCGATGCGGTCCACGAGTTGGCGGATGGCTTCCTCGTTCGAGACATCAGCCGCGATGCCGGTTCCCCCGACGCTCTCGGCCACGGCTTTGGCGCCGGCTTCGTCTCGATCGACGACGACCAGATGGCGCGCGCCATCCGCGTGAAAACGCTCGACGAGGCCCCGCCCGATGCCGCTGGCTCCTCCCGTGATGACTGCGATTCGGTCTCGGATTTCCACTGGGACTCCTTCCATGAAGCCCGGGCCCTGGACTGCTGGCCGGGAGGCGGGCCCGTCATGCTATGAAACGGGTTGCGCGTCTGCCATGCCCTCAAAAGACCCGTTTGTCGGGGGTAGTTCGGCTCTCCGGCCATCGGGGCCTGGGCATTCACCCCGGCTTGACGAATTGGCGGATGATCTCCGAGATGGCTTCGGCCCGACCCTCCTGAACGAAATGGCCTCCCCCCTCGATGATCTGGTGGGGCTGGCCAACTGCCCCGGGGACCTGGAGTTGGAAGGGCTGCTCCCCGCCACCGCTGACGGGGTCGTTGTTCGTGAAGGCCGTGAGGAAGGGCTTCTCCCATTTTTTGAAGACCTCCCAGGCGCGCCGGTTGGCCTCCACCGAGGGGTCGTCGGGCAGGGTGGGGACCTGGCTCGGCATGGCGCGTGTTCCCATCTTGTAGCTCGGGTCGGGGAAGGGGGCGTCGTAGGCGGCGACTTCCTCGGCGGACGGCGTGCGCCCGTCGATGGTTCCCGCAACGCTCATGCCCACGGGGAGATCCTCGGACTCCCAACACCACTTTTGCCAATACGCGAAGACCTCGGCGAAAGGTCTGCCCTCGGGATTGGACAGCGCCGCGAAGACCTCGGGCAGGCTCGGGGTCGGGGCCTCGGCGCGAAAGCGCCGGACTTTTTCGACGACTTCATCCGGGGTGGCCTGGGGGAGGGGGAGTCCGGTATTCGAGATCACCACCCGGTCGAAGCGATCGGGATTTTCGGCGACGGTGCGCAGGCCGATCAGGCCGCCCCAATCCTGGCCGAAGAAGGTGGCCTCTTTGACATCGTTGGCGACGAGCCAGGCATTCATCCAATCGACCTGAGCCTGATAGCTGTAGTCCTCCCGGCTGGCGGGCTTGTCCGAGCGCCCGTAGCCCACGAGATCCGGGGCGAGCACGCGAAGGCCCGAGGCGTTGAGCAGGGGAATCATATGCCGGTAGAGGTAGCTCCAGGTCGGCTGGCCGTGCATGCAGAGCACCACCGGGCCGTCGCTCGGCCCCTCGTCGAGATGGTGCATGCGCAGGTGACCGCCGTCGCCATCGGGAACCTCGGTGTAGTGGGGCGCATAGGGGAAACCGGAGAGGTTTTCGAAGCATTCGTCGGGGGTCCGTAGGGTTTTCAAGAGACTCTCCTGGGCTGTAGGGGGGAGGGGCCAAAGGGCGGGGCTTACGGTTTACGCCCTGGGTTTATTTTGGCATGGTATATGTCAGAAGAGCAGTGTCAACACCGATGCGGGAAGAGCCCATAGACGACGGAAGGCTCCTGGCCGCTTCGGAATCCCACTTAAGGAGACGCCATGAAGGTCGAGAATGCAGTCACCCCCGAGCGCGAGCAGGTGATGGAGTTCATCGGGGGCGAGGGACGTATCGCCATGGTGAATCTCCTGAAATTCAAGGAAAAGGCCGAGTACCCCGACGGGCGAGATGCCGACCTCTCGGGCGAGGAGGCCTACGCCCGTTACGCGGAAGCGATGAACAAGCTTCTCAAGGCCAACGGCGGGGGGATCACCTTCATGGGCCGGGTGAATAATCTCCTTCTCGGCGAGGTTGGGGAATTGTGGGACGTGGTGGCCATCGCCGAGTATTCGTCGCCTCAGAGTCTGATCGCTATCGCCAGTTCCCCCGAGTTTCAGGCCATCGAGGTTCATCGTCTCGCGGGCCTGGCGGGTCAGTTGAATATCACCACCACTCCCGGGGAGGAAGCCGTTTTCGGCTAGTCTCTTCCGATCGCCTCGAGGCCGACACTCGCCGGCTCTGGATTCTCTTGAAAAAGGAAAAATATGGCCCCCATCAACGATGTCACCGATTTCAGCGTCGAAAACGGAATCGGGATCCTGAGTCTCGATTCGCCCCCGGTGAACGCACTCTCGTCCGCTGTGCGAACCGGCCTGCTCGAGGGTATACAGGCCGCCGAGGCCGATGCTTCGGTGAGGGCCGTGGTTTTGATCTGCCGCGGGCGCACCTTCATCGCCGGCGCGGATATCACCGAGTTCGGAGGCGCCGCCAAGGGCGCGAGTCTGCCTGAGGTGCAGGACGCCATCGAGAATTCGAGCAAGCCCGTGGTGGCCGCGATCCACGGAACAGCGCTGGGAGGCGGGCTCGAAGTCGCACTCTGCTGCCACTACCGGGTGGCGGTGCCATCGGCGCGTTGTGGGCTGCCCGAGGTAAACCTCGGTCTCCTGCCGGGAGCGGGGGGGACCCAGCGTCTGCCGCGAATCGTCGGCGTGGAGAAGGCCTTGGAAATGGTGACGGGAGGACAGCATGTGCCCGCTCCCGCGTGTCTCGAATTGGGGCTTGTGGACGAATTGGCGTCCGAGGACGATCTGCAGGCTTCGGCGATTGCCTTCGCCGAGGGGGTTCTCGCCGAGGGGCGTCCCTTGCGAAAGGTTCGTGAATCCGATGAAAAGCTCGAGGCCTCCCGGGGCAAGCCCGAGATCTTCGAGAAATTTCGGGCCGGTATCGCTCGACGAACCCGGGGCTTCCTGGCGCCGGAATACAATGTTCGCTGCATCGAGGCGGCGGTGAACAGTGAGAGCTTCGAGGCCGGCCTCGCGGTGGAGCAGGATCTCTTCCGCAAACTCCTGACCGGGCCCCAATCCCTGGCCCAGCGCCACGTTTTCTTCGCCGAGCGGCAGATCTGGAAGCTTCCCGATATCCCTCGAGAGACCCCGACCATCGACGTCCAGAAGGTGGGAATCATCGGAGCGGGAACCATGGGCGGCGGCATCGCGATGAATTTTGCCAATGTCGGGCTCCCCGTCACCCTGGTGGAGACCAGTGCCGAAGCCCTCGAGCGCGGGCTGGGGGTCATCCGTGCAAATTATGAGCGGACGGCGAGCCGGGGTCGGATCACGGCGGAGGACGTGGAGACCCGAACCGGGCTGATCACGGGAACCCTGGCGATGGAGGATCTGGCTGACGTCGATCTGGTCATCGAGGCGGTCTTCGAGAGCATGCCGCTCAAGAAGGAAATCTTCACGCGCCTGGATGGCATCGTCAAGCCCGGAGCCATTCTCGCGAGCAATACCTCAGCCCTCGATATCAATGAGATTGCCCAGGCGACCGAGCGCCCGGAAGCGGTGATCGGGCTTCATTTCTTCAGTCCGGCCAACGTGATGAAATTGGTGGAGGTTGTCCGCGGAGAGGCTACTTCCGACGCGGTCATCGCGACGTCCATGGGCCTCTCGAAGCGCATCGGGAAGAACGCGGCGCTGGTTGGCGTCTGCCCCGGCTTCGTGGGCAACCGGATCCTGGCCGCCCGCCAGGCCCAGGCCAATCGCCTGGTCATGGAAGGGGCGATGCCCTGGGATGTGGATCGGGTGCTCTTCGATTTCGGCCTGCCCATGGGTCCCTTTGCCATGAGTGATTTGGCCGGCCTCGATATTGGTTGGAATAAGGAGGAATCTCGAGGCGAGACGGTTCGCGATGTTCTCTGCGAGATGGATCGCCGGGGCCAAAAGACCGGTGCGGGCTTTTACGACTACGATGCCAATCGCAGCGCGAGTCCCTCGCCGGTGGTGGAAGAGGTGATCCGCGAATTCGCGGCTCGGGGAGGCAAGCCGGCGCGTGCCCTCAGCGACGAGGAAATCCTCGAGCGCTGCGTCTACCCCATGATCAATGAGGGCGTGAAGATCCTCGACGAGGGTATGGCGATTCGGGCTTCGGATGTCGATGTGATCTGGATTAGCGGCTACGGCTGGCCGGTCTATCGAGGCGGGCCGATGTTCTACGCCGAGCAGGTTGGCCTCGAACGTGTGCTGACACGTCTCCAGGAGCTTCAGAAGGAATACGGCGATGCCTTTGCGCCTGCGCCGCTGCTCGAGAAGATGGTGGCCGAGGGGAAGAGCTTTCGGGATTTGGGCTTCTAGCTTCGGGGAAATCCGGCAGCGGGTATTCGAGGAGGATAGGCATGTCGAAATATGACCCGTTCGAGCGGGGCTCGGATCCGGTGGGTGTCCGAACCCTGACTTGGCGAGACGAGAGCCGGGACCGAACTCTTCCCGTAGAGGTTTGGTATCCCGCCGAGCAGGATCTGGCGGGCCAGGATCTCGATGAGGCAACCTGCGACCACTACAAGCCCAGCCCCTTCGCCCCGAAAATTACTCAGGCCGCCATTCGCGATGCCGCTCCCCGGGCGTCGACTGGGCTCCCGCTCATCGTTTTCTCCCACGGTTTCGGAGGAGAGCGGCGCCAGAGCACGCATCTCTGCACCCATTGGGCAAGTCACGGATACGCGGTGATCGCCGTCGATCACGTGGGCAACACCACCATGGACATGGTCCAGCAGTCCATGGGCCGCAACGCGCCGGATCCCGAGGTCCAACTGGCCGAGGTCATCGCCGATCGGCCCACCGACGCCTCGTTCGCCATCGACCGGGCGCTGGCTGGAGACCTGGGGTTGGAGATCGATGAAACGCGCATCGGTATGTCGGGCCATAGCTTTGGGGGTTGGACGACCTTGGCCAGCACGGGTCGCGATGAACGAATCCGAGCCGCGTTGCCCCTGGCTCCGGCAGGCGGCCGAAGCGAGGGGGGCCTGGCGGGTCCGGCCGAGGGCATGGCCGCCGCGCTGGAATTGGGCTGGGAGCGCGAGGTGCCGACCCTCTACTTGGTGGCGGAATTCGACACGTTGCTCCCCCTGGACGGGATGCGGGATCTGTTGGCCCGGACCCCCAAACCCAGCCGAGGTGTAACCCTGCTGAACGCGGATCATTTTCATTTCTGCGACCGGGTGGAGGAGGCCCACGAACTCTTCCGGACTATGGGGCCCATGATCGCCGGGGCGGGGCCGGGGGGGCCGGATATGTCCGAGGTCTTCGGCGCGATGAAGAGCAGCGCTCAACTCTGCCCGGGCAGCCACGCCTATGCGTTTTTACAGGGCCTCGGCCTCGCCCATATGGATGCCGTTCTAGGCGATGACCCCCGAGCCCAGGAACTCATCAAGGGTGATCTGGTGGCGCTCCTGGCGGCGCGCGGGATCGCCTCGGCCGCGCTCTGAGGGGTGGGCGCCGGCCTCGGTTCAGTTGAAACGTTTGCGCTGGGCCGATGCGCTGCGCCGAGCGAGCCAGGCCACCAGACCTGGAAAGAAGCGCTTGATGCGGTAGCCCAACCAGGCTTCCGGAGAAATCGGCGCCACCCCGCGATTTTTGTGAATCGCCTTGACGATGCCCAGGGCTACGCGATCCGGGGAGTAGTTTCTTCGTTCAAAGGCACGGATGCCCTCTTCGCGGAGTTCCGGAGCGTTGGTCTGCCCGTACATGGTGCTGCTGCGAACGATGGGGGTATTGATCACGCCCGGACAGACGGCGGTGACTCCGATGCCTTGGAGTGCGAGTTCTGCACGGAGGGATTCCGAAAGGCCTAGCACCGCAAATTTGGTCGCGGAGTACGCGGTCATTCCCGGCGCCTGGAAGTATCCGGCCATGGAGGCAATATTGACTACGTGCCCACCCCGTCCCGCTTCGATCATTCCCGGCAGGAAGGCTTGGCAGCCGTGAACCACGCCCAGAATATTGATGTTGAGGACCTTGTTCCAGGCGTCGAGGGGAACGTCGACGAAGAGTCCGCCCACGCCGATCCCCGCGTTGTTGACCAGCAGGTCGACCCGAGACAGAGCGATCTCGGTCTTTCGGGCAAAGGTCTGCATGGCCTCTGGATCCGCGACGTCGACTTTGAGGCTAAAAGTCTTTCGCCCGCGCTCCTCGGCGGCGGAAACGGTTTCGGCCAGCCCCTCCTCGTCGATATCGCAGAGTGCGAGGTCGGCCCCACGCTCGGCAAGAGCGAGCGCGGTCGATCGGCCGATGCCGCTTCCCGCACCCGTGACCACGGCCACTTTTCCACTCAGATCTCGTGTATCCATGGCTCTGATCCTATCCCATCGTTGCGCC
Organism: Myxococcota bacterium; assembly: GCA_029243605.1. Taxonomy (GTDB): domain Bacteria; phylum Myxococcota_A; class UBA9160; order UBA9160; family UBA4427; genus JAZXM01. The sequence goes on along the minus strand of JAQWRT010000052.1, from coordinate 46,038 downwards.
TTGTCCCGGAGTTCGGCATTGGCCCGGACCGATTCGGGAGCTAGCCTGCGGCTGGCGCCCTGACCCCAGGCATTCGAAGCTCACCCGGGGGGCGTACCGTCTCGAAGCGGTGGATGTGAAGCCATGAGGAGCAGCGCACGGTGAGAAGAGCAGTCTTGACGGGAAGCGGCCTCTGGACGCCGAGCGAGGGCATCACCAATGAAGAGCTCGTCGCCTCTCTCTCCAAGGCGGTGGAGGCCTGGAACGCCGAGCACGCCGAAGAGATCGCCCGGGGCGAGCTTGAGGAGAGGGATACGCCCAACGAGCGCTTCATCGTTCGGGCGTCGGGTGTCCATCACCGCTACGTGGTGGAGAAGTCGGGCATTCTCGACCCCAAGCGGCTGCGCCCCCACCTGCCCACCCGGAGCGAGGACGAAGATTCGATCCAGTGCGAAATTTCACTGGTCGCCATCCGGGAGGCCCTGGCCCAGGCGGGTCGAGCCCCCGAAGACGTGGACGCCGTGATCGTGGCCTGCTCCAATCTCCAGCGCGCCTATCCTGCGGTTTCGGTGGAGGTTCAGAGCGCACTGGGAGCAAGTGGCTGGGCATATGACATGAACGTGGCTTGTTCTTCGGCCACCTTCGGCATTCAAGCGGCAGTAGACGCGGTGCGCTGCGGGTCGGCACGATGCGTTGTAGTCGTGAATCCCGAGATCACCTCGGCGCACAATAATTTTGAATTGCGCGATTATCATTTCATCTTCGGCGATGCCTGCACCGCGGTGGTGGTCGAGGCTGACGACGAGGAGAGTCCGCGTCCGGGTTGGGAGATTCGGGGCACGCGACTTCAGACCATCTATTCGAATAATATTCGGAACGATTTCGGTTTTATGAACCCCTCGGAGGACGCCGGTCGAGAGCCCCACGAGTTGGTCTTCCGCCAGCGCGGAAGAAAGGTCTTCAAGGAAGTTTGCCCGAAGGTGGCCGATCATATCGAGAGTCACCTTGCGGAAGAGGGGTGGACAGCCCAGGGCCTTTCGAGGATGTGGCTCCATCAGGCCAATCTGGGAATGAATCAGTTGATTTCCAAACGAGTGCTGGGTCGCGAGGCCAGCGAGAGTGAAGCCCCGGTGGTCTTGGACGAATACGCGAATACGAGCAGCGCGTGCTCGGTGATTGCCTTCCATAAATACAGTGCGGATTTACCCCAGGGAGCCCAGGGCGTCCTCTGCTCATTCGGGGCGGGCTACTCCATCGGAAGCGTGCTGCTGGTTCGTCGCTGATTCGAAGGGGGTTTGCCGGCCATGAAGGATACGAGTCTCGAGATCGAAGGGCTCAGGCATTTGGAGATTCAGGCCAACGGCCTGAAATTTCACGTCGCCGAATGCGGCGAGGGCGATCGACTGGCGCTCTGCTTACACGGGTTTCCCGAAAACTGGATTTCCTGGCGGCACCAGATGCCGCTCCTCGCCGATTTGGGCTGGCGGGTCTGGGCGCCAGACCTACGGGGCTACGGGCAGAGTGAGAAGCCCGCTCGGGTCGAGGATTACGCGATCGAAACCCTGATGGACGATGTGGCCGCGCTGATCGATGCCTCGGGGGCCCGGGAGGTTCTGCTCATCGCCCACGATTGGGGCGCCATCATTGCGTGGTATTTTGCGATGCGGCGGGTACGGCCCCTGGTTGGTCTGGTGATCATGAACGTTCCGCATCCAGGCGCCTCGGAGCGGGCCTTTCGCCGGCCTCGCCAACTCTTGCGATCCTGGTACGCAATGTTCTTTCAACTACCTGTTTTGCCAGAGAGAATCATGGTCGCAAGAAAGGCGCGGGCGGTGTCTCGAGCCTTCGCGGCCACGGCTTGTCACCCCGAGCGGTTTCCGGAGTCAATCCTGGATCGCTATCGCACCGAGGCGCTTCGTCCCGGGGCTTCGACCGGCATGATCAACTACTACCGCGCCTTCTTTCGGGGCGGGGGAGCCGGGCGGCAAAGGCAGCTCGGGACGCCTCAGATCGATGTGCGCACGCTCTTTATTTGGGGCGAGCAGGATATGGCCCTGACCAAAGCCACCAGCGAGGGTACCGAGGCCTTCGTGCGAGATCTGGTCGTCCGCTACCTCCCCGACGCATCGCACTGGGTTCAGCAGGACGCACCCGAAACGGTGAACGCCATGCTGAGCGCTTGGTTGGCGGGCGAGAAGCCCCCCTTCGCGGAAGCCGGCTCCTGAGCGATCGCCCCGGGCCCGGGGATCACTCGCTCGCCGGACGAATGTCCAGGCCGAAGCACTTCTCGAAGGCCGCGTAGTATTCGTCGTCGCTCTCGCAGGCTCCGAGTGCGACCCACGCTGCGTCGTCGAGCTTTGTTCGCCCGGAGCAGAGTTCTTCTCCGCCCCAGGCGCACGGATAGCGGAGCTTCGGGTTCGGGTCTTCCAGGGCCCCGTGTATCACCGTGGCAACCTCTTCGGCGGGGGTGTTGGCCATAACGCCGCGAGCGTAGAATTGCAGCATCCGGCGGTAGGGCGTTTCGTACTCGGTGGGTTCCGGGTGGCCCATGTTCTTGGCCAGGATGGCGGTTCGGGTGACGCCGGGCTCGACGATGGAGACTCGGATGCCGAAGGGGGCGACCTCCTGGGCCAGGTTTTCGCTCATGGACTCCACCGCCCATTTCGAAGCGGAGTAGACCATCTGACCGATGGCCGCGATACGTCCGGCCACGGAACTGATATTGACCACGTGGCCCGAACCCTGCTTCCGCATGGCGGGCAGAACTGCCTGGGTGCAGCGGATCAAACCCCAGAAATTCGTCTCGAAGACTTCCTTGCCCACTTGGATGTCGACGTCCTCCACCGCTGCGTTGAGCGCGATGCCCGCGTTATTGATCAGGATGTCCACCGGTCCGCTCTGGGCCTCGATGGACGCCACGGCTTCCCGCACCGAGGCATCGTCGTTGACATCGAGGACGACGGGCTTGAGTTCGGCATTTGCGTCGGCAGCTCCTTGCAGGAGCTTGGTCGCCTTCTCGAGGTTCCGCATGCCGGCGAAGACCTCGTAGCCCTTTGCCGCGAGAACGATGGCCGTCGAGCGCCCGATGCCCGAGTTGGCGCCTGTGATGAGTACCCGCTTCATTCTGCGATCTCCCGGCCTCGGGAGCCCGAGACCCTGCTAAGTGGCGTGAGCGGGGATCCTACAATCAGCGGAAAAAATCGCCAGAGGACGCGTCCCGGTCGGCTGTCTGGCCCTTTGTCCGAGAGTGCGCTTTGCTTGATGGGTGTCACTCGCCGACTCGGACAGAGATCTTTACTGGGAGCAGGGCTACCTGATCCTCCGGGGGCTCTTCGCGCCCCAGGATCTTCGGGATTTCGAGGAACGTTTTCTGGAATTTGCCCGGGGGACGGCTGCACCCACCCGGAATATGGTTCTGATGCAGGACGTGATGGTGGCTCGGGGAGCGGTGGCGGCGGCGGATCCGGTGGAGCGTTTGAATAAGCTGCTGAGCTTCGAGGCGGACGAAAGGCTCTTTGCCTACGCGCTCTTTCCCGCGCTTCTCGAGGCCGTAAGGAGCTTGCTTGGCCCGGAATTACAGACGCTTTCGAGCAACGTTTTCAATAAACCTCCGGGGGTCGACGGGCGCCACCCCATGCACCAGGACCTGCGTTATTTCTCCCTTCGCCCCGCGGATGGGATGCTTGGGACCTGGACTGCGATGTCTCGCACCCATCGCGCCAACGGTTGCCTTGCCGTGATTCCGAGGAGCCATCGCGAGGGCTTGCTGGAACACGCCGCGCCGGACTGGGAATTCGTCAACCGCGGCTTCGTCGGGGTGATGGGGGCGGACCTCGATCGGCGGGTCCACGTCGAACTCGAGCCCGGGGATACGCTGCTCTTTCATCCCCTGTTGATTCATGGGAGTGGGCGCAACCGCAGTCCCGATTTTCGGCGTGCGATCTCGGTTCATTACGCTTCGCGCGCATGCGAGCGCCCGGAGGGCAAGCGCAAGCGCGCTCCGGTGATCGCGGCGGTTCCCGACGAGCGCGCCTAGGCGAGAGAGTTGGGTGCGCTCAGCCTCGAGCCTTGCGCCGGGCGCGCAGGTTCTCGAGGTAGCGAGCCGCCGAGCCCCGGCCCTCGGGATCTCTCAATCCGGCGAGGAGGCCGTCGGCATCGGACCAGGCCCGGGCCATGCCCAGCATTTCGCCGGTCACCGCGTTGGTGTGGCGTTTGGTGGACAAGAGGGCGAGCTTGGGTTTTTCCACCAAGGTCGCGACCAGCTCCTCGACCTCCGCGTCGAGGGCTTCAGGGGCCACCACACGGTTGAGAAAACCCGCTGAGAGCGCCTCGCTCGAACCGAAGGGGCGGCAGGTCATGACGAGTTCCTTGGTGAGGGCGGGACCGATCTCGCGCACCAGCCGGGGAATGCCCCCCCAGGCGAGGGGAATCCCAAGATCGATCTCGGGAATCGAGAAGCGCACATCCGAGGCGGCTATGCGCAGGTCGCAGGCGGCGGCGAGCACCAGGCCGCCCCCGACGCAGTGGCCCTGGATGCGCGCGACAGTGACCGCGTTCAAATTTTCCATGGTATCGGCCATGATGCGACCGAGGTCGGCATCGTGCCGGGCATCCCGGTCGCCATTGGCGTCGGCCTCCCCGAAACGACTTACGTCGGCTCCCGCGGAGAAGGCTCGTCCCTGGCCCGAGACCACCACGACTTTGAGCGCTCGGTGGCTATCGAGGAAATGCGCCGCCTCGGCGATTTCGGCCAGGGCATCCGAGCCCAGGGGGTTGAGCCGCTGGGGCCGGGCGAGGGTCAGGTGTCCCCGTTGGCCATCGACGCCCACCTCCAGGGTTTCGAATTTGGGGCTCTCCATGGGTTTTCTCCTTGGGGGTTTGTTTTTACGAGTCCTGAGCGTAGGGCCTCGATCCGGATCGGCAATCCGGGGGAGGGCGGCCCGCTGGGGGCTCGCCTCAAGGGCGCGGCCCGTCGGTGCCAAGTTGGGCATACTCGCGGGGTGGAAGCGTTTGGGAATTGGCCGGAGCCCCGGAGAAAAACGACGGGGAGAGCCGCGTGAGGGAGGGGGCCAGCGGGGGCCGCCCGCCCGGGATGTGGATCGCTGCGGCGGTGGGTCGATGCGCCGTGGGCGGGCTTTTCGCGTTCGGGCTGTTGGCGGGTCCATCCATTCAGGCCCAGGAGACGGCGGGCTTTCCCGATTTTCCGGGGAGCCGACCCCTGTCGCTTCCCCCGGCACCGCCGCCGTCGTCCGGGGATGCCGAGGTCGATTTGCCCGAAACCTTGGACGTTCCAGCCCAAGCGATCCCCGGCGCCCTGCGTGTGCGGGTAGACCGAATCGTTGTTCTCGGGAACACGGTCTTTTCCCCCCAACGTCTGGGAGCCGCTGGACAGGGTTTCGTCGGGCGCGAACTCGACGGTGGGGCGCTCCAAGCGCTCCAAGCCAAGTTGACACAACTCTATGTCTCGGCGGGTTTCGTCAACAGCCGGGCGGTGCTTCCCGATCAGAACTTCGAGGGAGGCGTACTGCGGGTCCAGATCGTCGAGGGCCGACTGGCCGACGTGGTGATCCAGGGCAATCGGGGCTACAGCCAAGGGTATCTTCGCGAGCGGCTGATGGGGCCGCCCGGTCGACCCCTGAACGCTTTTGCCTTGGAGAGCAGGATACGTCGACTCCAGGCGGATCCGGGTATCCGCTCGCTCAAGGCGATCCTTCGTCCCGGGTTCAGCCGGGAGGAGGCGATCCTCTTCGTGGATGTCAGCGAGTCCAATCGCTTGAGTGCCAGCGTCGAGGCGGGGGATATTCTGACCCCGACCATCGGAGAGATGGCCGGCTACCTCACTGTGGGTTTCCTGAACCCCATGGCGGGGCGGGGAGATCGGGTCGGGGCCATCTTCGGGCTGTCCGAGGGGCTGACGGATTTACAACTTGAATACGGCCTGCCCCTGGGTCGCTACGGAACCGCCCTCAGTGCCGATTTCCGTTATAGCCAGGCGTCGATCGTGGAGGAGAGCCTCAAGGCTCTCGATTTCAAGACGCGCTATATGGCGGCGGGGCTAACCGTGTCCCAGCCCCTATGGCAAGCCGATGGGGTGGAAGTCGAGGCGGGGCTGAGGACCGAATGGCGCCAGAGTCGCTCGACCGCCGGGGGATTCCCTTGGAGTTTCTCCGACGCGGCCGATGCCAACGGCAACGTCCGGGATTTTGTCTTTCGTTTCTACCAGGGATTGGTGGTTCAAGGCGATAATCAAGCCTTTGCGTTCCGTTCGACCTGGAATTTCGGAACCGATGCTCTCGGCGCGACCTCCGGGCCGATAGACCGGGCAGATTTCGTCTCCTGGCTCGGGCAGGGGCAGTGGCTGGGTCGTCTCGAGGGGAGTGGGATAGACTTCCTCGTCCGTGGAAACGTCCAGATCGCCCTGGATCCGCTGGTTCCCTTTGAGCGTTTCTCAGTGGGAGGCAGTACCAGTGTTCGGGGCTATCGGCAGAACCAAGAGGTGCGCGACAGTGGCTATTCCCTGCGCGTCGATGCGCGCTTTCCCCTGATCCGGGAGCCCTCGGGCCGGACGGTCTTGCGGGTAGGGCCCTTCGTGGACTCGGGCCGGTCCTGGACCACAGATCGCGGGGTAAACAGCAGCCACGTCCAACTCGCGAGTGTCGGTGGCGAAGCGGTCTGGTCGCCCTCGCCAAGTTTCCGCTTCGAGTTCATCTACGGCTACCGAATCCTCGCCGTGGCGCAGTTCGGAGAGACAGCCCTCCAGGACCACGGCATCGAGTTCCGGGTCGTCGCGGCGACATTTTGACGAATCTCGGAGCCTAGCGTCGCTTGCCGCGAACCCGGGCGGAGGCCGCGTGGGCATCCAGTCCTTCAAATTCGGCTAGGCGGGCGATCGCTTCGATGGCGTCGGCGGGCAGGCCGTCGCGATAGTGAACGGTGCCGCTTCGTTTCAAGAATGTGTAGACGCTGATGCCGCTGGCGAAGCGCGCCGTCGTGCCTGTGGGCAGGCAGTGGCTCGGCCCCGCGTAATAGTCTCCGGCCGCCACTGGGGTTTGGTCGCCGAGAAAGAATTCGCCCCCGTTCTTCAAGCGGGCGAGCCAAGCGTCCGGGTCCTCCACCGCGAGGTTGACGTGTTCGGCGGCGATGGCATCGGCCACCTGTGCCGCGGCGTCTTCGTCGCGTACCCAGAGAGCGGCGGATTCGGTGTCCAGGGCAGCCTCGATGGCCTCGACTCGGCCGCGTTCGGCGAGTTGAACTCCCACCTCGGCGACGATGGCCTCGAGGACCTCGCGTGACCAGGAGACCAGGAAACATTTGCCCGGGTCGTGTTCGGCCTGGGCGATGAGGTCGGCGGCCACGCAGGTGGGGTCGGCGCTGGCATCGGCGACGGTGACGATCTCGCTGGGCCCGTAGAACCCGCCGTCGGTCCCGCAGGCGCCGGCCACGCTTTGTTTGGCGAGTTGCACGAAGACATTGCCGGGCCCGGCGATCATCTCCACGGCCTCGACGCTTTCGGTTCCGAAGGCCAGGGCGGCGACGGCCTGGGCGCCCCCGATTCGGTAGAGGGTTTCGATTCCGAGCATTCGGCAGCAGGCCATGAGTTCAGGGGCGATGTCCCCGGGTTGTTGGCCGGGTCTGGGGGTGGGGGGAGGGTTCACCACGCGCAAGCTGCTCGGGGGGACCCCGGCCGCGATTGCGGGGACGGCGAGCATGACCAGGGTGGAAACGAGGGCGGCGACCCCGCCCGGAACGGTGAGGCCGGCGCTCGCCACGGGATTAAAGCGAAGGCCGAGTTCGGCCCCGGCCAGTTCGAGGGGGGCCGGGTCCGAGGGCCGGATGTGTTCCTGGTACGCCCGTACATTTCCGATGGCGGCCTCGAGGGCGGCGCGTAGGTCCGGGTCGAGATCGGCCTGGGCACGGTCCATTTCATCCGAGGATACGCGGATGCGCTGGGCCGAAAAGCCGGGGTCGGTGAATCGACGCATGGCCTCCACCACCGCGTCGTCGCCCCGCTGGCGCACGTCCTCGACGAGTTGGCCGACGATTTCGGCCTCGGGACTCGCCAGGGAGGCCGTGGCTCGCAGGCGCTCGAACCGCGCCGCCCAGGCTTCCCGCCCCTCGGGCGTGTTCAGATCGATCAGCGGTAGGGACATGGGCGGGTAGGTCCGATTTCTCCGGCGGATCCCGCCGGGTGGGGTTGTCGGCACGGCGGCCGGGTCGGCATCTTAGCCGGGACTCCCAGGAAACGCTCCAGGGCGGGTTGTTGAGGGTGGGCAGGTCCTTCGAGTTGGGTTACATCCCCCCGGTCCCCGAAAAACGGGCGATCAGGGAATAGTCAGCAATTGGATTTGTCGGGCGGCTTCGGTACTCCCGGAAAGGAAGAGGCGAGCTATGGGCACCTACGCGATCAGTGGTTGTGCGACGGGGATCGGTGCGGCGATTCGGAAGCGGGTGGAGGCCGACGGCCACCGGGTCATCGGCATTGACCTGCGCGACGTTGAGGTCGTGGCCGACCTTTCGACCCGAGAGGGACGCCAGTTCGCCATCGAGGAGACCCTCGCTGCCTGTGAGGGACGACTCGAGGGAGCGATTTTGTGCGCCGGCGTGGGAGGCCATATTGGCAACAACGCCCTGGTGGCTTCGATCAATTATTTTGGCGTCGCCGATCTGCTCGACGGTTTCTTTCCGGCCCTCCAGAAGGGCGAAAAGGCCTCGGCGTTGGTGATCTGCTCGAATAGCGCGCAGTTGATGCCCGATTCGGTCAAGACCCCTCTGGTGCAGGCGATGCTCGCGGGTGATGAGGAGGCGGCGCGAAAAATCGCCGATGAGGATTGTGAGGGGCAGGCGGTTTATATGCTCAGCAAGAACGCGGTGGGCGTCTCGGTTCGTCGTCGAGCCACCGAGTGGGGAGCCGCTGGTGTCAGAATTAACGCGGTGGCACCCGGCCCCATCGATACGCCCCTGCTTCAGGGCGGACTGGACACACCGGGCATCGGCCAGGCGATTCGGGACTTCAAGGTTCCCGTCGGTCGCTGGGGGGAGCCCGAGGAGATCGCGGAACTCGTGGCTTTCATGATTGGCCGCCACGGGGGCTTCGTGCACGGCTCCATCTGGTACATAGACGGCGGGGCCGACGCCATGACCCGCTCGGACGCCTTCTAGCCAAAAGCGCGCATGGGGCGGGTAGGCAGAGCGAGAGTGTTGCGGGAGGCGAAGCCTCAGGTGCCGTCGAGCAGCCGGGGCAGAATTTCGCTGATCGACCCGCGCAGGATGACGTGGGCGAGAGCGTCCATTTCCGTGGCTTCGGCGTTGAGGATGATCACTCCGGCCCCCGCCTGCCGAGCGGCGGGGACGACCCCTGCCGCGGGATAGACGCCGAGGGTGGTTCCGATGGCGAACATGAGGTCGCATGCCAGCGCCGCTCTCTCGCAGCGCTGAAGATCTTCGGCCACGAGACCCTGACCGAAGGAGATCGTCGCTGATTTCAGGATGCCTCCGCAGCTGCGACATTCCGGGTCGCTCTCCCCCGCACGCACCCGGGCCAGGGCGCGCTCCATGGGGGCTCGCTCGCTGCAGTGCATGCAGACGACTTCGCGGAGGGTGCCGTGTATTTCGACGACCCGGTGGGCCGTATGCCCGGCATCGTGATGGAGTCCGTCGACATTCTGGGTGATCAGGGTGTCGAGCTTGCCGCGTCGCTCGAGTTCGACCAGTGCCGCATGGCCCGGGTTCGGGGCGCGAACATTTTCGGTGTGCTCGAGCTTCATCTGCCAGGAGCGTTCGCGGACAGCCGGGTCGCCCATATAATGCTCCAGGGTGGCCATTTTTTCGGCCTCGGGGTTTCGTGTCCAGACGCCTTTGGGCCCACGAAAATCCGGGATGCCCGAGTCGGTGGAGATGCCCGCTCCGGTGAGCACCACGATGCGCTCGGCCTGGTCGATTAATTCCCGGCTGTGGGCGATGGCGGCTTCGAGATCGGAGTCGGAGGAATCGGGCATGGCTCCATTCTGGGGCCTGGCGGCCTCTTTATCAACGCGTCGACGGGGCTACCCCTCGCGGCTGGCGTCTAGAGTCCGGACGGTGGGGCGCTCATCGATTTCGAAATGCTGGGCGCGTAGGTTCTCCTGGATCGCTCGATGATCGGCCTCGGCATTCTTTGGGTCGGCCAGCGCTGCGTCGAGTTCGGCCCAATACGCCTCGAGCCGGAGCTGCCATCGGACCGAGGGGGAGAGGGCGGCGGGCTCCGCGCTGCGGGCGACGGTCGGTCGGGGTCGAGCGGGCTCCCCGCTGGGATCCCGGACATAGGGCTCCTGCCAGACCGCGGCCATGATGGCGACGCCGATGGCCATACCGAGAACCCACCGCAGTTGGCTCAGCATGGTCCGCTCCGCTCGGTTCCGATCGGTGGGGGAGGCGTCGCCATCCGCATGGTTCTCTGCTCCTCGTTGGAAAAGTTCGTTTCAGGCCCGTATTCAGCAGCAGTCGAAGGCCGTTCCGTCCCTGTGGTCGTGCCAGTGGGCCCGGTCCAGATAGCTGCCTCGGCTCGCCGCCGCGGTGAGAGCCCGCTTTTCGTCGACGACGAAGGGGCCATCGCGTTCCACGCGCAGGGAGGCGGAACCCGAGGGGCCGAGATCGCGCTCGCGATCGCCATCGCAAGCGATCAACCCCGGTCCCGTCAGGGGAACGCGCTCTCCGAGCTCCAGTCGCCGGTGGCCGGTGATCTCGACCTGGCGGTAGAGGCCGGGAGAGATCGGGGCCAATACCCGTCCCTTGCCCTGACCGGGTTCGGCGCATTCCACCAGCACTCCAAAATCGTCGTCGGCAGAGCAGGGATGCAGAAGCCCGCCTACGGGTGACATGCCCACGGCATCGGGGAGGGCTCGGGAGAGCACCAACTCGCGCATCCGCTCGGGGTTGAAGGGGAGTAGGTTTCCCGTGCTGTCGTCGACCATGTGTACGGCGTCGATGAGCGCGAGATCCGCATCCTCGCCTTCGATCTCGATCCGCACGACCTTGGCCCGGCGCGCGGCCTCGTCTCGCTTCACGGTGCCCCCGGCGATGAGGCCAGCCGCCGCTCCAGCGACGGTGGCCTCGATCATCTGGGGAAAGACGTTGTTGGTCCCGGTGGAGAGGGGAAGGAGGGTCGCGTCGGGCCAGGTGCGGGCCACAATTCGGCTGGTGCCGTCCCCGCCGAGCACGGCGAGGGCGCCGCAATCCTCGTCGCGCATCCATTCCACCGCGGCGACGGTATCCGTAGCGTTGCAGCGAGCGCCGAGATCTTTGAGCTCGATCTCGATATCGACGCCCAGGGCTTCGACGGCGCTGTCCGCGATCCGGAAGGCATCGTGAACCAGGAGAACTCGCTCGACCCCGCTAGCGGCGGCGCCGACGATGATGCGCTCCACCTGGTTGCGTTTGCTCTCGTGGGTGGATGGGCTGGCCCGGGCGAAGAGGCGTCGCGCGTCCCTGCCCGACACCGGGTTGATGATGATGCCCAGGGGGCGTTTTCGAGTCGTGTCGGTGGACATCACGGCTTCCGTTTGGGTTCGAGAGAGAGGGGGCTCGCGGACGGTCCCCGAGAGCCTAACCGGCTGAGGGCGACGTGTCCGGGGCCTCGGTTTGGAGGTACGCGCGCTCCGGGTAGCGGATGGCCTTGGGAACGAAGGCGATGGCGGTGAGCAACATGGCGGTGGCGAAGAAGAGGTAGTAGTCCGGGCCCGCCAGGCGACTATTGCCCTGGGCGTCTTGGATCAGGAAATTCACCAGCGAGGTGAAAAGGTTGCCGAGGGAGACATCCGAGAGGAGAGCACCGAGCAGGGGCGTGCCGTCACGCCGATGGGAATTCGAAGGGCCAGTTCGTGGATTCTGTGCCCCCATCGACCTCGAAGATCTTGCCCGTGACCCAGCTCGAAGCCGGCGATGCGAGGTAGAGCGCCGCGAGGGCGATATCGTCGACCTCGCCCAGGCGTGCCATGGGGGTCATGGACTCCATTTGGCCCCGAGTCTTGTCATCGAGAAAGGGCAGGAGCGCCGAAGTGGCGATGGACCCCACGGCGATGGCATTGACACGTACCCGGGGTGCGAATTCCTGGCCCAGCAAGCGGGTGAGTGCGGAGAGCGCGGCTTTGGCCGTGCCGTACGCGGCGAAACCGCTCTGGGCCAGACGACCCGCCGCCGAAGAGATGTTCACCACCGAGCCGCCATCCCTTTCGAGCATGTGCGGAACGACCATTCGTGTGAGATTCAGCGCGGTGGTGACGTTGAACTGGAATGCTCGGTTGAACATGGCCTCGCTCGTCTCGAGGGCCGGCCGAGGCGGAGATCCCCCCGCGTTGTTGACCAGGATGTCGATGCGCCCGAAGCGCTCGAGGGTCTTGTTGACGACGTTCTCGAGTTGGTCCGCATCGGTGACGTCGCAGGGCACCGCGAGAGCATCGGCGCCAAAGGCCTCAGCGCGCTCGGCGGTCTCCTCAATTTGCTCCGGGGTCCGTGCAGAGCAGACCACGTTCGCACCGAGTTCGGCGAAGGCGAGGGCACAGCCCTGTCCGATTCCACGCCCGGCTCCGGTCACGACGGCAACCTTGCCGTCGAGTTTGAAGCGATCCATCAGCATCGCATTGGTCTCCCTGGTTCAGGCGCGCTTTGGATCCAAGGCTCAGGACGTTCCGCCCTCGGGTTTATTCTCGCCGGGGGAGCTGGCCTTTGCGGCCGCGGCCCGATCCTCCTGCCATTCGTTCCAGCCCTTGTAGCCGAACCAGCCGCAGAGAAGCACAAGCACGCCGAACCCGTAGCGGTTGAAATCTTGATGCTCGACCATTTCCGGATCGGTGTTGATCCAGCCGTCATATCCGAACCACAGGACGCCGGCCAGCAAAAGGATGGGCAGGAAGAGCGGGTGATCGAAGGGGGTCGGGGGCGGTCCCGGCTCCACTGGCGGTTTCGGGTCTGAGGTCGAAGAAATCTCTGACATGGGGGCACTATACCACTCTGTTTTCGGGACGGAAGTTCCTAAGCGTTCTTGGGCTTGACCGATTCCTGAGGGGGCGGCATGGTTGGCGCGTGGCGACGGATTCGAAAAAAGCTCCCAAGGGAAGCAACTATATTACGCCCGAGGGCTATGAGCGCCTTCGGGTGGAGCACCACGAGTTGTGGAAGTTGGAGCGTCCGAGGGTGACCCACCAGGTTTCCGTGGCCGCCGCCCTGGGCGATCGCTCGGAGAATGCCGACTATATCTACGGTAAAAAACGCCTGCGCGAGATCGATCGGCGTCTGCGCTTCCTGGAAAAGCGTATGGAGGCGCTGCAGGTTGTCCAACCCGATGCCGATCGCGAGGCGGATCGCGTTTTTTTCGGCGCTTGGGTCAGCTTGGAGGACGCGGAAGGCCAGCGGGTACGCTACCGGGTGGTAGGCCCCGATGAGTCCGATCCGCCCAATGGCTTGATCAGCATGGACTCGCCCGTAGGGCGCGGACTCCTGGGCAAAGTGGTGGGCGACGAGCTGACCGTTCGGCGTCCGCGGGGGGATATCGAGTACGAGGTGGTCGCCGTCGAATATCCCAGCGATCCCGAGTAGGCGAGAGAACCGGGATCGGGCTCGCGCTCAGTCGGCGATGCCGGGGAGCGAGGCCTGTTGACCGCTCGTGGTCGGGGTGACGAGCCCAGCGGACATGATCACCTTGAAGGCGTCCTCGACGCTGATTTCGACTTCCAGCGCCTGGTCCTCGGGGACGAGGAGGTAAAAACCCGAGGTTGGGTTCGGGGTGGTGGGGATGAAACAGTTCAGCATGGGCTCGCCGTTGAAGGGCTCAGCGACCGGCCCGCGTACAGCGCCGGTGACGAAGGCGATCCCCCAAATTCCCTTTCGGGGGTATTCCACCAGAACGACCCGACTGAAGCTCTTCTCGCTAGCGGGACTCGAAAAGATCGCTTCGAAGAGTTGCTTGACCCCGTAGTAGATGCTCCGGGCTACGGGGACCCGGCCCAGGAGGCGCTCGCCCAGGCGAAGAACTTCGTTTCCGAAGAGATGGCGAACGACCACCCCGGCGAGAAGAATCACCAAGAAGGTGAAGCCAGCGCCCACCAGGGGGGGCAGGTCGCTGGGGTCGCCCACGACGGGCCCGAACCATCCGAGGACTTTCGGGAGGAGCAGATTGTCGAGCTGCTGGATAATCCAGACGATCGCCCAGAGCGTGATGCCGATGGGGGCGAAGGCCAGCAGGCCCGCGGTGAAATAGCGCCGAATGGCTGCTCGGATTTCGCTCCAGAGGTTTTTCATGTCTTCCTCACGGTAGTTCATGGAAGGGTTGCGCTCTCGGTCCCCATCCCGGGGTCAGCTCGGGAGTTCTTCGGTGGCGCGTATCGTTTTCAGCTCTGCCGCTGGGGATCGAGGACTAGCGGAGGAGGAGATCGCAGATCTCGCGAAGCTTGCGAATTCCCCGACCGAGCCAGTTGTCGCCCACCCGCCGACGGACGGCCATCATGGCCCGCCGCTCGAGGACGTGGCGGCTGAACTTCGGCCCCTTTTTGGGGGCGGCCGCGGGATCGATGGCGGCGAGTTCGGCGGAGAGGGTTGCGCGGTCGAAGCCCCAGGTCTCGAGGTCGCGGTCGTCGAGTTCAGCGAGGATATCCTGGGCTTGCTCGATGCGATCTGGGCGCCCGCTGAGTTGGCCCGCCCATTTGGCGAGGGAGTCGGTGACGGGCCGACTCTGCCCGGCCACGGTCATGGGGTCGCCGAGCCCCCGGGAGGCGGAACCCTCGCTGCTGGCCTTGCCATAGTCGACCATGCCCGGCTCGAATTCGAGCTCGGCGAAGTCGCAGAAGGACCGCATGTGGGCCTCGGGGTCAGCCACCAGGGCCTCGTAGGGGATATGCATGGAGCGCCGGGGAGGAGCGCGAAGGAATCGAGCCATGGCCGGGACGTAGCGCTCGAGAATGGGGTTGTGCGAGTGGGCCAGGACGTGGTCGCCGTCGAAAAAGGAGTCGACCACCGAGGACCAGATCGCCATGGGGTGGCGGGTCAGAATCACGTAGCGCGCGTCGGGATAGAGTCGAGTCATGAAATCGAGAACCAGCGCGTAGGCCGGGGTCTTGTCTAAGAGGTAGCGCGCGGGGCTTCCTTCGAGGAGGCCTTGGTAGAGATGGTCGCTGTAGGCCCGCAGGCTATCGAGGTAGCTCTCTTCGCCTTGGGGCAGGTGGGGGACGAGTTCGCGGATTCCGAGCTGAGCGATGATCGGGTCGTAGGGCGCTTCGTCGACCCGCGCGTAATATCCGAGGTGAGCCAGGGGGGTCAGGATATGGGGCTCGGCGGGCGCGTGGATTTCGCTGTGCCCACCGAGCATGCGGTTGAGCAAGGTCGAGCCCGAACGGGGAGCGCCGATGATGAAAAGAAGCCTGTCCTGCACTTTGGCCCGTCCCGGATACGATGGCGACTGCCCCCAGCGGCAGACGGCTTCCATTCTAACAGGCCCCCGTCGCCCCAGCCTGAAAACTCTCGCTCGCCGGGGCATGCAGGGTTCCGGGAGCAGGGAGGGGATGGCGGTGTAGACTCAGGATCGAGTGGAGCCATAGGGAAACCGGCAAGGGGCCGCGTCGATCTTGGGAGAGGGCAGCGCGTGGATGACGACGCGACGAGCGAGCGGGCGAGCCGAGTCAAGGCCCTGGCCCTGGCACTGGGCTTCGACCGGGTAGGCATCTGCTCCCCCGAGCCCAGTGCAGAAACCCGATTTGTGCGCGAGTGGGTCGACCGGGGCTATGCGGGCACCATGGGATATATCGGCCGCCGAGTCGACGAGCGCGAAGACCCCGCGCGGCTGATGCCGGGGGTGCGAAGCATGGTCGCGGTGGGGCTTGCCTACGACCCACCGCGTTCGGAGTCGGATACTCCTGCGCCTCGGAGTCCCATGCGCGTGGCCAGTTACGTGGGGGTGGAGGACTACCACGACGTCATGCTCGAGCCTCTCCAAGCCCTGGCGACGGCGCTGGAAGCCATGGTCCCCGAGGAAGTCGAGACCCGCTGCTACGTGGATACCGGTCCGGTTCTCGAGCGCGTCTTCGCCGCAAGAGCGGGACTGGGCTGGCAGGCGAAGAACACTTGCATCATCGATCGAAAATTGGGCTCCCGTATATTCCTCGGGGTGCTTCTGTGCAGTCTCGAACTCGATTTCGATGAGCCGGCTTCAGACCATTGCGGTACCTGTCGCGCCTGTTTGGATGCCTGTCCCACCGACGCCTTCGAGGGTCCCTATGTGCTCGATGCGAGCCGCTGTATCGCGTATACGACCATCGAATCCCGGGAGGAGATCGAGCCGAGCCTGCGCGCCGACCACGGCGATTGGGCTTTCGGCTGCGATATCTGTCAGGACGTGTGTCCCTGGAACCGCCGCCGCCGGGCGGGAGATTTGCCCGATCCCTTGGGCTTGCGGGAGCGATTGGCGCCCGACCCGCGTTGGGTCCAGGCCGAACTCGACTGGGTGCTCTCCCTGGATGAAGAGGCGTGGCGCGAGTCGACTCGGGGGAGTGCGATCCGGCGCACGCGCTATCGAGGTCTCATGCGCAACGCCCTGGTGGCGGCGGGCAATAGCGGAGATCCCGGGCTCAAGCCGCGGGTTCAGATTTTTGCCGAGGGGGAGGATGCGCTGCTCGCCGAGCACGCGCGATGGGCCTTGGAACGTCTTTGAGGTTCCGAAAGAAGTCGGCGGCTCAGCCCGGTTTACGCGCCGCCAGGCGAGCCCAGCCCTCGTGGGAGGATTCTTGGTACTCCAGGGTCTCGAGCCCGGGAAAGAGGCTTGGAAGTTCGCCGAGGGCGAGCCGGAAGGCCGGGTTGCGCGGGCCTCCGGAAGAACCGTTTTGGGTTCGCAGAAAGGTCTCGTAGAGCAGCAGGCCACCGGGGGCCAGAAGCTCCTCGATGTGGGGGGCCAGGGCGCGAAAGAGAAAGCGGAAGACAAGGACGACTCCGCACGAGGCGGGAGCCAAGGGGAGGCAAGGGGCGCTTTCAAGATCGGCGCGGAGGCAGTGTAATGCGCGGTTGCCGGTCTCGGACTGTCGACCCAATTCGGTCAGGAACTCGCGATTGCGATCCAGGCCGATGACGGGCAAGCCCCATTCGGCAGCTCTTAGGGCGTGGCGGCCCCGACCGCAGGCGAGATCTGTGAGGGGGCCAAGGCGCGCGCAGGTTCGAATCTCTTCCTCGTAGGCCAGGAAGAGGGAGGAGGGGTCGGCTAGGGGCACCGAGGCGATAGGCGCGGACACCGGGGCTTCAACTCCTGGCGGCAACCAGGCCGGCCATGATATCCGGTCGGTCTGTGACGATGCCGTCGATGCCCTGGTCCAGAAGTTCGCTCATCACCCCCGGGTCGTTGATGGTCCACACGTGGATCTGAACGCCATAGGCCCGGCAGTGAGCAATCAAGTCGGGCGTGACCAGTCGGTTCTCGCCGAAATGCAGGGGGATCTGGATGGCCATGCTGTCGCTTGAATGGGCTTGGCCTTCGCTCGCGCCCCGGACGATATCGACGATATCACCGAGGCTCGCCCCCAAGGCGGGACGGATCCCGGATTCGGCCAGGGCTTGGCGAAGAGAGGCCTGGATGGGGTCTTCCCCGGCGACCAGGAGGGTTCGCTCCTCGCGATCGAATTCTTGGATCAGGGTGAGGACCGAGTCGATGACATCCCGCGCCTTTGTCTTGATCTCGAAGTTGAAGGGCGCATCGGGAAAACTCTCGAAGGCCTCGCGCACGCTCGGCACCCGGATTCCCTGACCGGCGTAGGGAGCCTCCTCGCCGTGGTCCAGGCGGAAAGAGCATCCCGCGTCCAACGTCTGAAGGTCGGCGAAGGTCTGCTCGAGCACCGGGCCGCTGCCACTGGTGGTTCGGTCCAGATCGGGGTCGTGGATCAAGACGGGAACGCCGTCCCGGGTCACATGGATATCGCTTTCGATGATGTGGGCTCCGTCTGCGAGCCCGCGTTCGAAGGCGACCAAAGTATTCTCGGGAGCGACCCCGGCGGCGCCGCGATGTCCGAGGATGACGGGGGTGGGGCGATCAAAGTAGGGATGGGTCATTGGCTCTAGGGTATCATGGCTCCCCGCCGCTATCCGCCGACGTTGGGTTCGGGGAAGCTTGGGGAGGATGGGTCCCTCGAGCGTGGGGCGGTCTGGGCCTGGAGGGGGTAGGGCGGACTATGCGGGCGGTGGTGCAGAGGGTGAGTGAGGCCTCGGTGGAGGTGGCCGGAGAGCGCGTGGCCGAGATGGAAGCGGGACTGCTGGTTCTGGTGGCTGTGGGGCAGGACGACAGCGAGGAAGATGCCGTCAAGCTGGCACGCAAAGTTGTCGGAATGCGGATTTTTGGCGATGCCCAGGGGCGGATGAATCACTCGCTTCTGGAGATGGGCGGCAGCCTGGCCGTGGTTTCGCAGTTCACCCTGCTGGGGGATTGCCGCAAGGGGAGGCGCCCTTTCTTCGGCGCGGCCGCCGACCCCGAGCGGGCGGAGCCCCTGGTGGAACGGGTGGTCGACGAGGCCCGCCGCCTGGGATGCGAGGTGGTCACCGGTCGTTTTCAGGCAGAGATGCGGGTCGCTCTGGTCAACGAGGGCCCGGTGACCCTGCTCCTCGATACTCGCGACGCCTTCTAACCGACTCCCCCGCGAAAAAATGGCGTTCGGGAGAGGGCGGCCTTGCCTCTTGCGCAGCAAAGAGGGAAACTCGGGCCATTGGGGGAAGCATGGCGGTTGATCCGCCTTTGGGGGAGGTTCTATGCGATTTTCGACTTCGGAGAGGTGCGTCTCGGGAAGTACTTTGCGCCGGCGCACGGTGATCTGGAGAAGCCTGTTGACCGGGCTTCTGGCCATGGGGGTTCTTTTGGCTGGGGCGCCCCGGGCCGACGCGGCCGAGGTGGGTGAGGCGGCCAACGAGGGGGGCATCGGGGTTGCCGCCGCTCTGACGAGCTTGGTCTATGGCCCGGTCAAGATAGTTTATTCCCTGGGCGGCTCGGTGGTGGCGGGGTGCGCCTGGATCTTCTCGGCCGGGGACTCCGAGGTCGCGACCACGATCCTTACCCGGGCGGTACGAGGCACGTATGTCGTCACCCCGGCCGCGCTTCGGGGAGAGACCGAGATCGAGTTTATCGGCCGCTCCCCGGTTTACCGAGCGGCGCGGGATACGGATAGTGTGGACGTAGCCGCACCGCCGGATAGCGGAGAGAGCGTCTACGGCTGGTAGGGCGCTTCGGACTCAGCGCCGGAGAGTCTCGTTTGCAGCTTGTCGAGTGAGGGGCGAGACTCGGACCGGGACCTATGAGTGAATTTGTTTCCAATATCCCGCTGGCCTTCGGGGCCGGCCTGATCTCGGTTTTTTCGCCGTGCGTCATGCCCTTGATGCCCGCCTACCTCTCGCTTATCTCCGGGGTTTCAGTCGAGGAGATGGAGAAGGGGGTCGGGGATAGCGATCTAAGGCGTCGGGTCATTCGCGCCTGCCTCGGGTTCATCGCGGGCTTTTCGACGGTCTTTATCCTGATGGGCATCGGTGCCGTGACCCTGGGCCATACCCTGCGAACCTGGCATGTGGATGCCTTCGGGTTGGAGATAGGGGTCATCCAGATCGTCGGCGCGCTCATCGTGCTCTTTGGTCTGCACATGACCGGGCTGGTGCCGATTCGCTTCCTCTACCGCGACACCCGGATGCAGGTCGACGTCAAGGAGCGCAGTCTTTGGGCGACCTATCTGGTGGGGGGGGGCTTCGCCATGGGCTGGTCCCCGTGTATCGGTCCGATTCTGAGCACGGTTCTCGCCATGGCGGGCAGTCGTGAGACCGTACTCGAGGGGACGGCGCTCCTGGCGATCTATTCCGCGGGGCTTGGAATTCCGTTCCTGGCCGCGGGCTGGAGTATCGAGTTCTTCTTTAAGGCGTTCGCCCGGATGCGAAAGCATTTCAGGCGGTTGGAAATTGCTTCCGGGATGATCCTGATGGTGGTGGGCGGCCTGATGGCCACCAACCAGTTCAGTCGCCTCAACAGTCAGTTCAGTTTTCTGGCGGATTTCGTGGCCCGGGCCGAGAAGGCCCTGCAATGAGCGCGTGGCCAGGGCTGGATGGGGCCCGGCGCGGCGTCCTGGTCGCGGGGGTCCTCGCGCTGCTCCTCTGCATGGGGTGCTGGACCGAGACCCAGGCTCCCGGCGCGGCCGCAGAGGCGGCGGCGCCGGCCCCGGAATTTGATCTGGACCGGCTCGATGGGTCGGATCAGGTCAGCTTGGCTTCCCTGACGGGCAAGATCGTGATCCTGGATTTCTGGGCGACCTGGTGCCCTCCATGCGCCTTGCAGGTGCCCGTGCTGAACGCCTTTTATCGCGAGAACCGCGACGCTGGGGATGTGGTGGTCTACGGCGTCTCGGTGGATCAGGTGGGTATTGAGGCGATTCAGGCCTGGGTCGACGAGCAGGGGGTTGAGTACCCCAACCTCGTGGGGGGCGACCCGCTCTCCCGAGAATTGGGGGCGGTGGGCTTTCCGGCGCTCTTCGTCATCGGCCCGGACGGCACCCTGCAGGACAGCCACGAGGGGATTATCGAACGCGAGACCCTGGATGGGTTCCTGGCCAAGCAGCGCGCCCGGGGCGATGCGGGCTGATCGAGTTCCGGGTGGGTTCCTCGAGAACATTGGGTAGAACTTGCCCGACTTGCTCCAGAAGCTTAGAATTGCTGTTCTTTTTCGCCCCATTCGCCGCGGGTTAAGACCTGCGGCCCAGAGGCAATCGTGTTCCGCCCCTCTTCTGAAAGATTCAGTGAACTGGCCCGCCAGGGAAATCTGATCCCGGTGGTGGCCGAAGTGATGGCGGATCTGGATACCCCTTTGTCGATTTTTCGTCGACTCGATGATGGCCAGACGAGCTTTCTTTTGGAGTCGGTTCAGGGCGGCGAAAAATGGGGCCGATACAGCTTCGTGGGGTGCGGCGCGCGCGCGATCTTTCGGGCCCGAGGCCATCGAGTCGAGTGGACCGAAGGCGGCGAGACCCAAGGCCACGATGTCGTTGGGGATCCTCTCGAATTTCTACGCGCCAAGCTCGCAGAATTCGAGGCTGTCCACCCCGAGGAACTCGATCTTCCGCGTTTCGTCGGCGGTGCCGTGGGCATGGTCGGCTACGAATGGATCCGTTTTGTTGAGGATATCCCGGATACGAATCCCGATGGGATCGGGCTGCCCGACCTCTGGTTCGTCTTTCCCGAGACGGTCGTCGTCTACGACAATATTCGTCATACCGCGCTGATCGTCCGCCATGCTCACCTGCAGCCGGGGGAGAACCCGGAAGCGGCACGGTTGCGCGAGGTGACCGCCATCGAGAGCGTGGTGCGGAAGCTTCGCGCAGAACTGCCTGGGGAACCGCGGGCTTCCCATGTTCAGGCGGGGATGGAAGTCGAGCGCAGCATGAGTGAAGAGCACTTTCACGCCATCGTGAAGAAGGCCAAGGAATACATCGAGGCTGGCGATATTTTTCAGGTGGTGCTGGCCCAGCAGTTCACCATGCCCCAACAGGCTGATGCGTTCCTGATCTATCGACATCTGCGTTCGGTCAATCCGAGCCCCTACCTCTTCTTTATTCGCATGGAAGGGGATGCTGTTCTCGTGGGCTCCTCGCCCGAGATCCTCGTCCGGCTCGAGGAGGATCGGGTCGATGTGCGCCCCATCGCGGGGACTCGCGTGCGGGGAGAGTCCGAGGAAGAGGATCTTGCCCTCGAAGCGGAGTTGCTCGCCGACCCCAAGGAGCGCGCCGAGCACCTGATGTTGGTCGATCTGGGGCGCAACGATGTCGGGCGAGTGGCCGAGGTGGGCAGCGTTGAAGTGAATGAGTACTCCGTGGTCGAGCGCTATTCCCACGTCATGCATATCGTTTCAAATGTCCGCGCCCGGTTGCGCGAGGGTTTTGACTGGCTCGACGTGCTGCGCGCGACATTCCCCTGCGGAACTCTGTCCGGGGCGCCGAAGGTGCGTGCCATGGAGATCATCGACGAGTTGGAGACAGTGCGACGCGGTCCCTTCGGTGGTTGCGCCGGTTATATCGACTATTCGGGCAATATGGATATGGCCATCACGATTCGCACCATGGTGGCCCACCAGGGTCGACTCACCCTCCAGGCAGGCGCGGGGATCGTGGCCGATTCCCAGCCCGAACTCGAATACGACGAGTGTATGAACAAGGCCAAGGCCGTGCTCCAGGCGATCGATCTCGCCCGAGAGGGGCTGGACTGATGCGTCTGTTGATGATCGACAATTACGACTCCTTCACGTACAACCTCTACCAGTACCTCGGCGAAATCGGCGCCGAGGTCGAGGTTGTCCGGAACGATGCCGAATCCCTCGAGGATCTCTTGGCCCGGAATCCGGATGGGGTGGTGATCTCCCCTGGCCCGGGGATTCCCCAAGAAGCCGGAGTTTCCATTGAGGTAGTCGAACGTTTTGCGGCCCGGGGTACCCCCGTTTTTGGCGTGTGCCTTGGACATCAGTCTATCGGCGTGGCGTATGGCGGACGCATCGTTCGGGCTCGTGCCATTATGCATGGGAAGACCTCTTTGATGCATCATGAGGGTCTCGGTGTTTTCGAGGGCTTGCCCGCACCCTTCGAGGCTACCCGTTACCACTCCCTAGTGATCGAGCCCGATAGTTGTCCCGATGTCCTGGAAATCACAGCGCGTACCGAGGATGGCGAGATCATGGGGGTCCGCCATCGTGAACTGCCGGTGGAGGGTGTTCAGTTTCACCCCGAATCGATCCTGACCCAAGTCGGTAAGCAGTTGCTCGGGAATTTTGTGCGACGCTGTTCAGGGGGTGTGGGGTCATGAGCGTGCGAGAGGCCATCGCTCGGGTGACCGAGAAAAAAGAGGTGTCCGAGAAGGTGCTCGAAGCGGCCTTTGCGGAAATCATGGCCGGCGAGGCCACCCCGGCCCAAGTGGCTGCGCTGTTGGTGGGCATGCGCATGAAGGGGGAGACCGTCACCGAGATTGTCGCCGTGGCGAAGGCTTTGCGGGCGGCGGCGACCACGGCCACTGTTCCGTTTTCGAATGTGGTGGATACCTGCGGAACCGGAGGCAGTGGTCAAAGTACTTTCAGTATCTCGACCACCTCGGCATTTGTGGTGGCCGGGGCCGGGGTGCCGGTGGCCAAGCACGGGAATCGCGCGGCTTCGAGCCAGACCGGGAGCTTTGATACCCTCGAAGCACTTGGTGTGGGGATCGACCTCTCCATCGAGCGCTGTGCGGCCATCCTCGAGAAGGTGGGGATCGCCCCCTTCTTTGCGCGGACCGCCCACCCGGCCTTTCGGCACGTGGGTCCGGTGCGTTCGGAAATCGGCGTGCGGACCCTGCTCAATTGCCTCGGACCATTGCTCAACCCGGTGGGGGCACGGAACCAGATTGTCGGGGTCTTCTCCCGTGCCCTGGTCGAACCCCTGGCCGAAGCGCTGGGAATTCTTGGGGCCGATCGGGCGCTGGTTGTCCACGGCAGCGATGGCCTCGACGAAATTACCACCACCGGCCCTACCCATGCCGCTCTCGCCGAGGCGGGGGGTGTGGAAGTGGTGGAGATCGACCCGCTTGAGTTTGGTGTCCCCCGAGCGACGGCCGAGGATCTTTCGGGAGGCGATGCGGCGGAAAACGCCGAAATCCTTCGCGCTGTACTGTCCGGCGCGAGCGGCCCCCGCCGAGATATCGTTTGTTTGAACGCCGCCGGGGCGCTTTGGGCCGCGCGCGCGGCGACGGGGATCGGTCAGGGGCTCGAGATGGCCGCCAAGAGCATCGATTCTGGGGCGGCCGCCGGCAAGCTCGATGCGCTGATCGACGCCACTCGGGGCATGGACTGAGTCCTTGACGATTCTCGACGAAATTCTCGAACACAAGCGGGGCGAGGTCGCGGCGGCCAAGGCGCGCTTGCCCGCGGCCGAATTGCGCGCGGCGGCCAACGCCGTGACCCATGCGACCCGGGGCTTTTCGGCGGCCCTTCTGTCGGGGGAAGCCCCTTCGGTGATCGCCGAGTTGAAGCGGCGCTCGCCGAGCAAAGGGCTGATCCGGGCGGATTTCGAGCCGGTTTCCCTGGCACGCGCCTACGAGGAGGGAGGGGCGGCAGCGCTCTCGGTCCTGACGGATGAACACTTTTTCGGGGGCGAGTTGGCGTACCTGACCCGGGTGCGAGAAGTGGTTTCGCTCCCCTTGCTCCGTAAGGATTTTGTCGTCGACGCCTACCAAATCGACGAGGCGCGGGTGGCTGGAGCGGATGCGGTTCTACTCATCGTGGCGGCTCTTTCGCCCGAGCAGTTGGCCGAATTCCACGCACGGGCGGGGGAACTGGGCCTCGATGTTCTGGTCGAGGTCCACGATGGGGCCGAATTGGAAGTGGCTCTGGGAGCCGGGGCCACCCTGATCGGGGTCAATAATCGGGATCTGAGAAGTTTTCACGTAGATCTGGGTGTCTTCGAGGCCGTGGTGGGCCATCTCGCCGGGGACCCGAATATCGTCCGGGTGGCCGAGAGCGGAATTCATGGGCCAGAAGACATCGGGCGGTTGGAAAAGGCGGGCGCTCAGGCGTTTTTGGTGGGAGAATCACTCATGCGCGAGGCGAATGTCGCCGAGGCGCTGGACGAGTTACGGAGGCGCAAGTGACCGGGAGCGTACGCATCAAGATCTGTGGGATCAGAACGCCGGACGACGCGCGTGCTGCGGTCGGCGCGGGCGCGGACCTGATCGGCCTGAATTTCGTGCCGGATTCGCCCCGGTTTCTCGACCTCAAACAGGCCGAGGCGGTCTGCGAGGCCGTCGCCGGCGAGGACGTCGAGAGGGTCGCGCTTTTTCGGAATGCGGGCTGGGACGAAATTGAAAATGTTCTCCGCCGAGTCGATGTGACCCGAATTCAGTTCCACGGGGACGAGACAGAGGACGACCTCGAAGCCGTCGACCTGCCCGCCATCAAGGCAATCCGGGGAGCCGATCAAGAAGCGGCGGAGACCTACCCCGGCGCGATTCTGCTGCTGGACCACCCCCACGACGGGGGAGGGAAGGGCCAGGCCTGGGATTGGAGCGAGGCCGAGGACCTGATCGCCCACGGCTACGACGTCATCGTCGCCGGTGGGCTCAAGCCCGATAATGTCGCCGCCGCCCTGGCGGATGTGGGCCCGGTCCTGCCCTGGGGCGTCGACGTCGCCACGGGTGTGGAGGGGGGCGACTTCATGAAAGATGCCCAGCTCATGAAGGATTTCGTCGATGCGGTTCGCCGCTACGAAGAAGAGGACTACGCCGAGGAAGAAGCCTGAGGGGTATCGTCCAAGCGCGCTCGGAGTGAGCCTGAGCGGCCATCGACGGTGATCGCCGGCCATCCCTGGCCCGCGACCTAGTGGGGTTCGGGTCCGCTTGCCCTGGCCACGGCCTGGAGCGGCGCCTTGCCCGAGTGCTTTCGCTTTGGGGGCCGAGCGGGCGCTTTTTTGGCGGTGGCGGATTTCGCCGGAGGTACTTTGGCTTGTTGGTGCTGTTCCCGCGCGTCCGCTGCGTCGACCAGGGTCATAAAGCTTTGGGCGAGCAGGGCGGTGAGTATGCCCAAGTCCGGGACGAGTTCGTAGTCCGCGTTGAGCCCGATATGGAGTCGGCCGTCGTAGCTGAAGAGGGCGATGCCGAGGCCGGTGCCGTTGAGAAGCGGGACGATGGGGTTCATTTCGAGGAGTTTGGCTCCGAGCAGGTAGAGGGGGAAGGGAGGGCCCTGGACATTGGTCACGATCATGTTGATGGGACCTTCGGCGGCCCGCGCGCCCAGGGCGAGAAGGCTCGCGGGCAAGTACTCCGCTGTACTCATCAACATGTCAAAGGCCTGGGCCTGGTGAGATTCCTTGAGTTCGGCGGTCTCGGAGCGGATGCGCTCGACCCATTCCAGGGGATTCGATGTGGCCAGGGGCAGGGGGACGATCCAGGTTGAGACCCGGTTCCCGAGTTTTCCCTCCTCGCTCTTCTGGCGGACGTTGACCGGGGCCGATATTCGGAAATCCAGGGCTTTCGGATCGACGCCCCGATGAAGGAAATAGTGCCTCATCGCGCCCGTTACCGTGGCGAGCACGACGTCGTTGACCGAACACTTCAGGGTGCTGCGGAGGGTCTTGACGTCGGCCAGGGGAAGAGCGAGCCAGTCGATTCGGCGATGGGGGCCGAGTTCTCCATTGATCGGTGTCGGGGAGGAGGACGAGACCGCCCACTTGGCTAGGCCTGCCAGGGCGCCCAGCTTTTCGCCGATGTCCTCGGCGATGTCCGGGGCGGTCTGTTGGTACGATGAAAGGCTCTCCAGGGCGCGCAAGGGCATGGAGACCTGGTGGATGGCGGCATCGATGAGGAGTTCTCGACGACTCGGAGCCGGGCGGGGAAGGAAGGGTTGGGGCTCTTCGGTCGCTTGTTCCGGGCTCGTCGACATGAGGATCTGGGCCACATCCGAGCCCGAGGCGCCGTCGATCATGCAGTGATGGATCTTGCTGACCATGGCGAAGCGGTTCTCCGAGAGTCCTTCGATGATCCACATCTCCCAGAGCGGGCGCGCGCGGTCGAGGGGCTGGGTACTGATCCGGGCCGTCAGGTTCTTGAGCTGTTCGAGTCCACCGGGATGGGGCAGGGCGGAGTGGCGGAGGTGGTAGTCGATGTTGAAATGATCATCGTCGACCCAGACCGCGCGGTTCTCAAAGGGGACCCACATCAATTTCTGGCGGTAGCGGGGAATCCTGTGGAGCCGAGCCTCGAGGGAGCGCTTGATCATGCGAAAGTCGACGCCGCCCTCTCCGGTGCTCAGGTCACCGGCATCGTAGATTCCGACCGCGGTCACGTGGAGAGGCGCGTGAGGGGTTTCCGCCAGCAGGAAGCTGTTGTCCTGGGCTGAAAGTCGCTCGAATTTGTAGTTTGACATGGGGCCTCTCTGCTTGGGGGCTCGGGTCTCGGGGAATAGCTAAAGCAAGGCGCGTGCCAGCTTGGCCTGCGACTTCCGGAGCCTCAGCACCGGGAGAGCAGCGGGCGGCCTCAGAACTGGGCAGGCTTGCGTATCGACTGGGCAATTCGGCCCCGCCGCCCCGGTTCAGGATGCCTGGGTGAGCCTTTGGTAGAGGGCGTCGACCTGTTTCTGGGTTTCCGTCAATTCGCCCGAGTTGTCCACGACGTGAGTGGCGTAATCCTTCTTTTCGTCGATGGGCATCTGGGCGGCGACACGTCGTTGGGCCTCGGCTTGCTCGCAGGCGTCGCGTTCGACGGTCCGAAGGATCTGTACTTCCGCCGGCACCCAGACGAGGATCGAAGCGTCGTAGTCCCGGGCGACGGCGCTTCCCGTGCCGTTCCGTTGGCCTTCAAAATAGAGCGGAATATCCAGCACAACCAGGGGAGCCCCCTGCTGAATGCCGACCTCGGATTGGCGCAGCATCTCGGCGATCACCGGGGGGTGCATGATCGCGCCGAGTCGCGCCCGAGCTTCGGGGTCGCGAAAGACGATCTCGCCTAGGGCGGCGCGGTCGAGGTGCCCGGCCGAGTCGATGACCCCGGGCCCAAAGGCCTCGACGATGGTGTCGAGAATTTCTGTCCCGGGGGCCTGCAGGGCATGGACGATGGCATCGGCGCAGACCGTGGTGGCCCCGAGCTTCTCGAGCATCGCCCGCACGGTGCTCTTGCCCGAACCAATTCCCCCCGAGAGCGCGACTACTTTACCCATGGGAAGACCATAGGCCAGGTCGCGCAGGGGGCGGGAAGGCGCGGAGAACGGTGCTCCCGAGGCACTCCGAGGCCCCAGGGGGGGGCGAGAGCGCTCGTT
Source organism: Myxococcota bacterium (assembly GCA_029243605.1). Taxonomy (GTDB): domain Bacteria; phylum Myxococcota_A; class UBA9160; order UBA9160; family UBA4427; genus JAZXM01. The sequence goes on along the minus strand of JAQWRT010000052.1, from coordinate 18,275 downwards.
TAGGCACTCCCCAGGGCCGCGTGGCGCCCCTTTGCCCCATAACCCCGCGACCCGGAAGGTAAAATCCCTTGTAGAGGTTTGCGAGACGACCCCCGCTCGGATATATTGCGACCGAAATTCAAGGGGTTAGCCGCTTTTTCGGGGAGGTGACCGCCGGGTGTGTCCGGTCGGCTCGCCCCGGTCGCACGCGGGGGACGCGAGTCTCCCTGACGCAGGGATCCGCTGGCGCTTCACGCGCTCGGCGTATCCATTTCGGGGACCAATGCCTGAAGGCAAAGCAAAGACGATCGAACACGCCGATGCGGACGATATCGCTCGGGAGTTGTCGCGCCTGCGCGGTTCCATCGACACGGTGGATCAGGAGATCCTCGCCCAGTTGAACCGACGCGCCGAACTCGTACGCGAGGTGGGACGGGTCAAGGCCGGCGGTCGCCGAAGTCCTGTCTACGTTGCCAGTCGGGAAAGGGATCTCGTGGCCGTGCTCTCGGAGAGCAATCCCGGGCCCTTTCCGGATGCCGGCATCCCCCATGTTTTTCGCGAGATTATCTCGGCCACGCGCTCCCTCGAGGAGAGGGTGAAGGTCTCCTACCTCGGGCCCGAAGGCACCTTCAGCCATCAGGCGGCGTTGGCCCAATTTGGCTCTCAGGTCGACCTGCTTCCAGTTCGTCATATGCGCGACGTGGTCAGCGCGGCCGAGGGGGGTGAGGCTCATTTCGGCGTCATCCCGGTGGAGAATAGTATCGACGGGGCGATCAACCCGACCATGGACGCCCTGATGGAGAGCGAGGTCGTCATCTGCGGAGAGCTGATGGTGGAGGTCTGCCAGAACCTGCTCTCGCAAAGTGGTGCCCTCGAGGATATTCGAGTGGTTGCTTCGATCCCCCAGGCGGTCGCCCAGTGTCGCGACTGGCTGACTTCCAAATTGCCCGCGACCGAGGTGCGCGACACTCCGAGTACGGCGGCAGCGGCTCAATTGGCGGGGGAGGATGGCTCGGTGGCCGCCATCGGGAGCGCTGTGGCAGCGGATGTCTACGGCCTGCGCTTCGTCGCCCGAGGGATCGAAGATCGACGGGGGAATACGACCCGCTTTGTGGTCGTGGGTAAGGAAACTCCGCAAGCCAGCGGCAACGATATGACTTCTGCGGCGTTCACGGTGAGGCGTGATCGGGCAGGGGCGCTCTATACGCTCCTCCAACCCTTCGCCAAACACGGGGTGAACCTGGCGGCCGTGCAATCCCGCCCCATGAAGGGCAAGCCCTGGGAATACGTCTTCTTTATCGATATGGAAGGCCATCAGGCTCAGGCGGAAGTTGCCGAGGCCCTTGCCGAGGCGGCTGAGTACGCCCACTCCTACAAGATTCTGGGGTCCTACCCCCGGGCGAGTGAACCCCACCAGACCCAGGTCGGCGGGGGGGCTGGGTCATGAGTATCGAGGATCGGGTGAACCCGCACATCCGAAATTTGCGTCCCTACGAGCCGGGCAAGCCCATCGAGGAGGTCGAGCGCGAGTTGGGAATCTCGGGCTCGATTAAGCTCGCTTCCAACGAGAACCCCCTCGGTCCCTCGCCCCGAGCCCTCCAGGCGATGAACGCCGCGGCGAAGGCGGTTAATCGCTACCCCGATGGAGCTTGTTTCGCCTTGCGTGCCCGGCTGGCGGAAAAACTGCAGATCCCCGGCAACCATCTGATTTTTGGATCGGGAGGGGACGAGATCCTCGAACTCCTGGCCAAAACCTTTTTGTTGACGGGTGACCGGGTGATCATGCCCTGGCCGTCTTTTGCCATGTATCCCTTGGTTGCCCAGGGCATGGGAGCAGAGCCCGTTCGGGTGCCTTTGACGGCGGATATGCAGCATGATTTCCCAGCCCTTACGCGGGAGGTGGCCGTTGGGGCCAAGATGGTTTTCCTCTGCAACCCCAACAACCCCACGGGCACGAGCTTTGGAGCGGGTGAGTTGGCGGATTTCGTCTCGGGTATCCCCGACGATGTGATTCTCGTCATCGACGAGGCCTACTACGAATTCGTGGCCCGGGAGGATTTTCCCGACACCGTGGCCCTGATCGCCGATCGGCCCGGGACCCTAGCGCTCAGGACCTTTTCGAAGATTTATGGTCTGGCCGGGCTTCGGGTGGGCTACGGCATTTCGAGCCCGGAACTCGTCGGCTTTCTCGATCGCGCTCGGCATCCCTTCAACGTGAACAGCCTGGCGGAAGCGGCTGCGCTGGCCGCCTGTGACGACGACGAACACGCGAGGCGTACACATGCGATGAATCGCTCGGGGATCGATTTCCTGACCGGTGAGCTCGAGGCCCTCGGTTACCGCGTGTGGCCGAGTGATGCCAATTTCCTGCTGGCCGAAACCGGCCCGGGCTACTACGACGCATTGCTTCGACGAGGGGTGATCGTGCGGCCCTTGGCCGGCTTTGGCCTGGAGAATCATATTCGTATCTCGGTGGGGACACCGGAGGAGAACGAAATCCTCGTCAAGGCTCTTCAGGAAATCGAGCAGGCGGGCCAGCAGCACGGCGGAGGCCGCGAATGAGTCGCGTCTTCGAACGCATGGCGATTCTGGGCCTCGGGCTTCTGGGAGGGTCGGTGGCCGCCGCCGCCCGGCAGCGGGGCGTGGTGCGCAGTGCGGTGGGCTATGCCCGGCGTCGCGGCCCCCTGGAATGGGCATTGGCCTCGGGTTTGATCGATGAGGTCGCCGATTTGGAGACCGCGGTTTCTGGCGCCGACCTGATCGTGCTGGCGACGCCCGTGGGCGCTATGGAGCCTCTGCTCGCCGAGGCCGCCCCCTACCTCTCCCCCGACGCGTTAGTCACCGACGTGGGCAGCGTGAAAGGGATTCTGGCCGATCGTTTGCCCGGCCAATTGCCGGCCGGAGTTCACTATATCGGCGCGCATCCCATGGCGGGGAGCCACGAGTGCGGCGTCGAATTCGCCAGTGCTGATCTTTTTGAAGGGTCTCGCTGCGTGATTTCGCCCGTGCGATCGACCCCGGATGACGCGGTGGCTGCGGTGTCTGGCTTTTGGCGCGCCCTGGGGTGCGATGTGGTGCTTAGGGATCCCGGCGAACACGATGTTGAGGTCGCTTGGGTCAGCCATGCCCCCCACGCCCTGGCTTTTGCTTTTGCCCACAGCCTTGGGGAAGCCCCCTCGACGGCCACCGAGTTGGCCGGCAGTGGGTTTAGGGATTTTGTTCGGATTGCCCGAAGTGACCCTTCCTTGTGGGCAGAGATCCTGAACTCGAATCGAAAGGCCCTGGCGTCGCCGTTGCGGGCCTTCGCACAATCCCTGGAGACCCTGGCCCGGAGCGTGGAAGAGGGCGATGTGGAGAACCAGGAAGCATTTCTGGCACAGGCTCGGAGTTCGCTTGAGGATGGGATGCGTAATGTGTCCGCCCAGGCGAAAACCGACCCGTGTGAGGACGTCCGATCTGGGGGCGAAAACCCGGAAATTCAGGCCGATCCGAAATCGGCCACCCAAGGAGTTACAAAAACAACCAATGAGTGAACCGAATACGACTACAGCCTCGGAGGAGATGTCCTTCGCCGAGCTTTTTACCAAAGGCCCCGAGTCCGTCAAGGAAGGTGAGCTTGCCAAAGGCAAGGTTCTCGCCATCGACGATGACTACGTGACGGTGGACGTCGGGTTTAAGTCCGAAGGCATGATTGCCGCGTGGGAATTCATGGACGAGGACGGCAGCATGCTCGTCGGCGTGGGCGACGATGTCGAAGTCCTCGTCGAAGATGCTGAGGATGAAGATGGCCGCGTCGTGCTTTCGAAAGAGAAGGCCGAGCGACTCAAGGTTTGGGACGAAATCAGCCAGGCCTACGAGCGTGAAGAATCCGTGGAGGGCATGATCGTCGCCCGAGTCAAGGGCGGACTCTCGGTGGACATTGGCGTCAAGGCGTTCCTTCCTGGATCTCAGGTCGACCTTCGCCCGGTGAGGAATCTCGACGGAATGATCGGTGATCGGGCTCAGTTCCGAATCATCAAGTTCAACAAGCGACGGGGCAATATCGTTCTCTCCCGACGTGCACTGCTCGAGACCGAACGCAAGCAGATGCGTGAGACGACTCTCGCTACGCTTTCGACCGACCAGATTCTGGATGGCGTGATCAAGAATCTCACCGATTACGGTGCGTTTATTGATCTCGGTGGGATCGACGGCCTGCTCCACATCACGGACATGTCCTGGGGGCGGATCAATCACCCCAGCGAACTGTTCAATGTTGGGGATGAGATTAAGGTCAAGATCCTGAAATTCGATCCTGAGAGCGAACGTGTTTCTCTCGGGCTCAAGCAGATCCAGCCAGATCCGTGGGTGGATGCGGCGCTCCGATATCCTCTGGGCAAGAGGCTTCAGGGCAGGGTCGTGTCGTTGACGGATTACGGTGCGTTCATCGAACTCGAGGCGGGCATCGAAGGTCTTGTGCACGTTTCGGAGATGTCGTGGACCAAGCGGATCAAGCATCCCTCCAAGGTCGTTTCTACCGGAGATGAAGTCGAAGCCGTGGTGCTCGATGTAGATGAGCAGAATCGGAAGATTTCATTGGGTATGAAGCAGACCGAAGAGAATCCTTGGACTCTCATTGAGGAACAGTATCCGGTGGGCACCAACGTCAGCGGTACGGTTCGGAATATCACCAATTTTGGTGTGTTCATTGGGCTCGATGAGGGCATCGACGGTCTCGTGCACGTTTCGGATATCTCCTGGACTGAGCAGATCAAGCATCCCAGCGAGAAATTCGAAAAGGGCGATGAGGTGAATGCCGTCGTGCTCAAGATCGACAAGGAGAATGAGAAATTCTCGCTTGGGATCAAGCAACTCGAACCGAACCCGTGGGATGGCATCAGCAAGAAATTCGGAATCGGCAGCGAGGTTACTGGGCCGGTCACGAGTGTCACGGACTTTGGTGTCTTCGTCAGGTTGGAGGATGGGATCGATGGTCTGGTCTACAGCTCTGAACTGGCAGCAGAGAGAATTGAGAATCCCTCTGAGCACTTCCAGCCTGGCCAGGAGGTGACCGCTCTGGTCGTCAAGGTCGAGCCGGATGAGCAGAAGGTTTCTCTCTCGATTCGTGCTCTGACGGACAAAGAAGAGCGGCGCGCTCTCAAGGAACTCGCCGAACAAGAATCTCAGACGCAAACGACGACCCTTGGCGACCTTCTCGCAGAGAAGCTCGGCAAGAAGTCAGAAGACTAGATGTCGGGGGTCAGCCGCGAGGGGGAGTGATTCTCTTCGCGGCTGGCCTTCGGATCTACCGTTGATGTGGAGTCGGACTCGGAACTTCTGCAGAGGAGTTCCCAATAGGTCGGGGTCAAAAAGATGACTAAGAGTGGGTTGATCGAGGAAGTCGCCAAGCGGACACCCCATATTTCGAAGAAGGATATGGAGGTCGTGGTCAACACGATCTTTGATTCGATGATCGATGCTCTGCGCGAAGGGGAGCGGATCGAAATCCGGGGTTTTGGCAGCTTTCAGGTGAAAATCAGGGAGGCTCGGGAAGGGCGTAACCCGAAGACGGGCGAACCCGTTCACATCAGCGCCAAGCGGACCCCCTTCTTTAAAGTGGGCAAGGAATTGAAGGAGAAGGTCGATGATTCTCCGGACGCCGTGGAGTCCGCAGCGGACTCCCAGGCTTGATCGAGCATCGCTCTGGGGATAGGCAGCATTGCGCGCCCGTTGGGCGAGCGGGGGGTGCTGGATGAGGTGGCTCCGCCGTCTCTTTGTGATTGGCCTCTTCGTGGGGCTCTTGGTCGGCGGTTGGCAGTTTGCCGGCCAGAATCAGCAGCCTGTGGAGATCGACTACCTGGCAGGGCAGTTGCCTGGGGTGCCCTTGTGGCAGGTTCCAGTGGTCGCTGGCGCATTGGGAGTCGTCGTTGTGTTTTTTCCGATGACTCTTTCCCTGATGCGTGCCCGGTTGGAGGGGCGTCGCTATAGGAAGGCGATCCGCCTGCTGGAGAAGGAGTTGGCCGGGCTTCGCCCCGAGGAAGGCGACGAAGCCGAGGGGATCGAAAAGAGTTGACCCGAGGGCAGCGGGGTCTTCGGAGCTGGACACTTCGGAAAGTGCGTTCGAGCTGGGAGTAGTAGTGCGCGGGTGCAATCAGAAAGACGGGCAGTCAGGGCTTGGCCACTCTCCTGGAAGGGGGAGCTGGACGCCGTGGCTATCGTTCGCTCCCGGCCAGGGCGTAGAGCCCCGAGGGTTGGGAGGGCTCGCCGGGTGAAGGGGTCGGCCCTCGATACGCCGATGATGCGGCAATTCCTCGGAATCAAAGCCGACCATCCCGATGCGATCGTTTTTTATCGTATGGGTGACTTCTACGAGATGTTTCTCGAGGACGCTGAATTCGCCGCGCCTCTCTTGGATATCGCGCTGACCACCCGGGATAAGGGGAAGGACGATGCCGTCCCCATGTGCGGGATCCCTGTGCATAGCGCCGAGCAATATATCAAGCAGCTGGCCGAGTTGGGGCACCGGGTGGCCATCTGCGAGCAGGTCGAAGACCCCAAGCAGCTCAGCGGAAAGCGTCTGGTCAAGCGGGCCGTGGTCGAAGTGGTGACGCCGGGCTTGGTGGGTGACCCGAGTGGGATCGAGGGGAGTGAAGAGGTTTCCCTCGTCGCTCTGTCCCTGGGATCCGAGGGGCGCTGTGCCGCCCTGGCAGCATTGGATGCATCGACGGGCGATTTTCGCGCCACGTCGGTGATTGAGGGACCCGAGCTGTTGCCCCACCTGCTTCTAGAGGAATTGCAGCGTGTGGGACCGCGGGAGCTCTTGGTGGCCGAGGGCGACCGGGACGAGTTCGTCTCGCGACTCGAAAAAGAGGTGCCGGGCTGCGTGGTCACGGCCATCCCTGAAAAGTTCTTTTCGCCCGACACGGTGCCCGTGACACCCGAGGGTTTCGAGGAATCTTCGAATGACGGTGTAAAGCGGGCTGCGGCGGCTTTGCTCACCTATCTCGGTGAGAATCAACCTTTCGCCCTGGGGCATGCGCCGAGGCTCAGGGAATACGAGCTCGGGGATACGGTGACCCTGGATGCCTCCACCCGCGAGCACCTCGAACTCTTCAAGAACAACGAAGACGGCGGCCGCCGGGGGAGCCTGGTGGCGACCCTGGACCGGACCCGCACGCCCCTGGGTGCACGCCGACTGGCGCGTTGGGTTGGGTATCCCCTGAAGAGCCCCGAAACGATCTGGGCGCGCCAGAATGGGGTGGCGTGGTTGGCCTCCAGCGACCTTCAACGCCAGCGCCTAGGCGACGCCCTAGCGGGAGTGAGGGATCTTGAGCGCATTCTCGCCAAGGCGGCTCGCCCCACTTCGGTGCCCAGAGATCTCGGTGCCCTGAGGCTTTCTCTCCAGGCTCTGCCCCATGTGGAGCAGGCGGTGTCCGGCGACGATTCGGTTCTCTTCGGGCGGGCGGACGAGACGCCAAGCCCCTGTCCCGCCGGTGTGGTCGCGCCCAAGCCGATCCCGGAGCTCTGCGAGCTGCTCGAGAAGTCGTTGGTGGATGACCCGCCGGTGATCGCTCGGGGGTCTCGGGGGGCCAACGAGACGGGTTATATCCGGATGGGGTATCGCAGCGATCTGGATGCCATTCACGAGGGGGCAAGCAAGGGGCGGGATTGGATCGCGGGGCTGGAGGCCAGCGAACGAGAGCGGACGGGGATTGCGACCTTGAAGGTCCGCTATCACCCGGTGCACGGGTACTCCCTCGAAGTTTCCAAAACCCAGTTGGACAAGGTCCCCGCCGACTACGTGCGCAAGCAGACTCTTGCCAGCGTGGAACGATTCACTATCGAGGGGCTACGCGAGGTCGAAGCAACGGTCATGGGGGCCAACGAGCGAGCGGCTTCTCTGGAGCGGGAGATCTTTGATTCTCTGCGTGAGGCCGTGGTGGCTGCAGCCCGGGAGATACGGGAAGCCGCCGAGGCGGTTGCCGATCTCGATGCCTTGACGAGCTTGGCCGAAATCGCGCGGCGCGAGGGCTGGGTTCGTCCCGAAGTTGACGATGGGGAAACGCTCAGCATTACGGCGGGCCGGCATCCTGTGGTGGAGGCGATGCTGCGTCGAGGCAACGCCGATGGTTTCGTGCCCAACGATACGAGCCTCGCTTGCGATGGAACTCGCATTCTGTTGCTAACCGGGCCCAACATGTCGGGTAAGAGCACCTATCTCAGGCAGGTGGCGCTGATCGTGCTGCTGGCCCAAGTCGGTAGTTTTGTGCCGGCAGAGGCCGCGCGGATCGGCGTTGTTGACCGGGTCTTTACTCGTGTGGGGGCCTCGGACCGTCTCTCTCGGGGCGAGTCGACCTTCATGGTGGAGATGCGGGAGACGGCAGAGATCCTCCGTCTGGCCTCGCGTCGCAGTCTGATCATCCTCGATGAGATCGGCCGTGGCACGAGCACCTTCGATGGTTTGTCCATTGCGTGGGCGGTGGCGGAATACCTTCACGATACGCCTGGGCTCGAAGCCAGGACACTCTTTGCCACCCACTACCACGAGTTGACCGAACTCGCGACGACCCACTCGCATATCGCGAACGCGCACTTCGAGGTGCGCGAATGGAAGGATGAGGTGATTTTTCTCCGTCGTCTGGTCGCGGGAGGAGCAAGCCGGTCCTACGGGATACAGGTCGCCCGTTTGGCGGGGCTGCCCGGAGCCGTGATCGAGCGTGCCCACGAAGTTCTGCGCGACCTCGAGGCATCCCAGGATCCGCATCTGCGTGCAGGAGTAGCGGTGGGGGCGGGGCATGGACAACTGGCCCTGGGGCTGGAGATTCCCCAGGCCAAGGACCAACTTCGGCAGCAACGCATCCTGGAGGAAATTCAGGATATTGATCCCGATTCGACCACTCCTCTCGAGGCCCTTTCGGCCTTGGAGCGATGGAGAACTGTTTTGAGGGACGACGAATGAGGGCGCGAGGGCAACGGGGAAAGGGAAGGGCGGGCTATCTCCTGCTCGCCGGCCTCGCACTCACGCTGGTGGGCGCTGAGCGGCCTCCCGGGCTGGGAGATGTGCGCGACGTGAGGACTTGGTCGTACCCGGATTACACCCGGGTGGTGGTGGAATTGAGCCGACCGGTCGAATTGGAAGCGGACCCCACCGTGCGTTTGCCCGCGAATGCCCTAGCCGAGCGACCCGAGCGGCTTTATCTCGACTTGCCGGGAATCTGGGTTGGCCGGCGCTATAGCGATGGGCTGCCGGTGAGCGATGGGCTGCTCCAGGGAGTTCGCCTGGGGCAGAATACCCGGAGCACAAGCCGCCTAGTGGTGGATCTCGAGCGCTACGAACACCACCGGATGTTTACTCTTCGATCGCCCGATCGGGTAGTCATCGATGTCTATGGCGAAGCACGCCCTATCCACTCGAAGGCGAAAGCTGGGCGGGAGGATCCCGGCAAGGGCAGCAACTCTCGCCTATCCATGGAGATACGAAGGCTTCATACCGTTGTGATCGACCCGGGCCACGGTGGCAAGGACCCCGGCGCCATTGGAATCGGCGATCTCCACGAGAAGGATATCAACCTGAAGCTGGCCCGAATGCTGGCCCAGCGGCTACGGGCACGGTCCTTCAAGGTTGTTTTGACCCGTGACGACGATCGCTTTCTGAACCTCGAGGAGAGAACGGCGATCGCCGAAGCATCCCGAGGTGATATTTTTGTTTCGATTCATGTGAACGCTTCCGAGAATAAGAATTTGCGCGGAATCGAGGTCTATTACCTCGACGAGGAGCATAAGCGTCACAATCTCGAGGTGGCGGCCAGAGAGAACGGGGTTGAGCCGGAAGAGGTGGACGCGCTCCAAGAAACTCTGGCTCGCCTGCGAGTGTCCGAGGCTTCGCGCTACTCGGAATCCCTGGCTCGTTACGTCCACCGGGACTTGACCCGTGGTCTGGCTCAGACCTACGGGGGCGTGTCTGACCTCGGGGTGAAGAAGGGGCCTTTCTATGTCCTCTTCATGTCGAGTATGCCCGCGATTCTCGTTGAAACGGGATTCCTGACCAATCCCAGGGACGCACGATTGCTGCGCAGCGATACTTATCTGGAGGTTATGGCTGCCCAAATCGCTGCCGGACTAGGTCACTACCGCAATGGCAATCGCCAGCAGGCGAATACGGGTAGCGGCACTCTCGAAGGTATGGAGAACGATTCCTGATGTCCGCTCCGGCCCTCGATTTCCGACTTGATGAGTTGAAGCAATCCGAACTTTCCCTGGACCGGGCTGTTCCCGCCGCCGTGCGCCACTACCTAGGAGAGTGCCGGGCCTACTTGGCCCAAGAGCATCGTCTCTCGAAATCGGGCCGACTGGTGAACGAGGCGAACTCGGATTTGACCGATCGGTTGGTCCGAAGGCTATTCGCGCTGGCAGAGGAAGTCATCGTCGATGATGGAGGGCAGCTCGAGTCGGATCTCTGCGTGGTAGCGGTGGGCGGCTTCGCTCGACGCGAGATGTCGATTCATTCGGACGTTGATCTCTTGATTCTCTACCGCAGTGAGTTGAGCGATTACGTCACGACGATTGCCGAGCGGCTCCAATATTGGTTATGGGATGCTGGGCTGACCGTGGGGTGTGCAACTCGCACCATCGAGGACACCCTGGCCATGGGGAAGGAAGATGTGACCGTGCGGACCACTGTCCTCACGGCCCGTTTCCTTTGTGGCGATGGTGAGTTCTTTCAGGATTTTGCAGATACCATCCGCCGGGAATTGCTTCAAGACGTGGGCGCGTTCATCGGCGAGCAGGTCGAACTCCTCGAGAAGAGGCATCAGGCCTACGGCGAGTCGCTCTTTCTTCTTCAGCCGAATGTGAAAGAAGGCGCCGGAGCACTGCGGGATTACCATTCAGCGTATTGGGTGGCTCGGGGGGCACAGCCCTCCCTGCGCAATCTTGACGATTTTCTTCATTTCGGATTGCTGACCGAATCCGAGATGCTCGAGTTCAGAGAAGCTCTCGATTTTGTCTGGCGGGTTCGGAATGAGCTGCATCAGATGGCCGGTCGCGCGAATGACCAGATGAGCTTCGAGGTGCAGGAGCAGGTCGCTGAGGCCATCGGTTATGGCCACCTGGACGGATACCCGCCAATCGAGGAAGGACTCGGGGAAGAGGAGGGCACCCTCGCTGAATTGCGCTTTAGGCCCGACAACCCCGATCTCCCCGTCGAGCGTTTTATGCGGGATTATTATATCCACGCTCGGGTCATCAAGGCGCATTCGGAGTTGGTGATCGCCCAATGTGTGGCCAGAGCAGCGGGTTCGAGTGGGAATGTGGCAGAGCGCGTCGAGGTCGAGGAGGGCTTCCGCCTGGCCAATGATCACCTCGAGATTCCCCATTCGGCGCATATCCGGGAGCGACCTATTCGAATTCTGATGGCCTTTGAAGTGGCCCAGAATCATGATGTGCCGCTCTCCCGCATGGCCCAGCGCTTGATCCGCGAGAACCTGGAACTCTTGAATGATGAGCGCCGTGGGGATCCGGCTTTCTCGGCGTGTTTTATGCGTATTCTCAACGCGCGCAAGCGGGTGATGCGCAGCCTGATGATGATGAACGACGTGGGCCTCCTCGAGGCGTTCATCCCCGAGTGGTCGCATATCGTTTGTCGTTGGCAACACGTCATCTATCACACTTATACCGTCGACGTGCATTCGATCTTCCTCGTGGAGGAACTGCGCCGGCTCTGGCGCGGTAAATACGCCAAGGCCATGCCCGAGCTGACTGAATTGATGCAGGAGGTCGATGATCGACCTGCGCTCTATTTGGGTTGCCTCCTCCACGATATTGGCAAGGGCTTTGGGGGGCACCATTCCCGGAAGGGAGCGGTCCGAGCGGTGAGGACCCTGGCGCGCCTTGGTCTGCCCGAGGAGCGCAGCGAGAGGGTGCTCTTTGTCGTTGAGCATCACCTGCTCATGTCTCATCTGGCACAGAGCCGGGATCTCTCGGACTCGCGTCTCATCTTGGAACTGGCCCAGCTCTGCGGAGACCGTGTCAACCTCCGAAATCTCTACCTGGCGACCTTCGCGGATATCAGGGCCTCGTCGCGGGATGCCTGGACCGATTGGAAGGGCCAATTGCTTCGGGAGCTCTTCGAGCGCGCGGCAGAGATGATCGAGACCGGGGCCGATAACCCCGATAAGGCTATGGAGCTGATTGAGGCCAGGGTGGAAGTGCGCCGGGATGGCGCCCGGGAGGTTTTGAATACCCAGGGGGTGGAGCAGTCGTCCATCGATGCGTTCTTCGACGAACTCCCTCGGCGATATTTTATCGCACACACACCCAAGCAGATCGCACGGCATGCGAAGGTCGTTCTCCGGCACGCCGAAGATCGGGTTCCAGCCACGGCTTTTCGCGAGATGCGCGGCGGTTTTACCGAGTTCATTCTGTGCACAGCCGATGCCCATGGCCTCTACTCGGATGTAGCGGGAACCCTCTCGGCCCATGGCTTAAATATTTTGGGTTCGAATGTCTATACCACGCGGACCGGCCTGGCCTTGGAGGTCTACAGGTTGGGCTCACCTGCGGGCGGTCTAGACGAACGCGAAATGGCCTGGCGAGATTTCGAGCAGAGCCTGATCGGTGTGTTGAGCGGCGAGCTCTCGGTGGAGAGCATCGTCCGGGCCAGCCGTCGCCCGGTTGGATTTACCCGCCCGCCGGCCCGGAAGTCGCCGCGGGTGATCGTTTCGAATGAAGAGAGCGAGTTCTACACCCTTGTGGACGTGATCGCCGACGATCGAATCGGACTGCTCTACGACGTGACCCGGTGTCTCGGCGAACAAGGATTGGAAATTTATATTTCCAAGGCAGCCACCATCAAGGATCAGGTGACCGATAGCTTCTACCTCAAGGGAGCGGATGGGCGGAAATTTCGTGACGAGGACGGGCTCGTGGTGCTTCGCGAACGCCTACTGACCGCGGCTCGGGGAGAGGACTCCGACGACGAAGAGGGTCGGACAGGAAGGGGTGGGGTGTGAAGCCCGGAACGGCCTCCTGGGGGGGAGAGCCTCTAGATCTGGATGGGCTTAGGGACCGTTATTTGAATTATGCGCGCCTCGAACAGGGGCTGGCCGGGAATACAGTAGAGGCCTACGCGAGTGATTTGCTGCGCTTCGTTCGGTACGCGGAGGAGCAGGGGATCACCCGGCCCAGGGCCTTGGACCGCGCCTGTGTGCTGGGCTTCATCGATGAACTCGCCGGTGATGGGCTCGCGGCGAGCAGTCGAGCTCGGGTTCTTTCGGCGCTTCGGCGAATGATCGCCTTTGCGGCAGCCGGGGGTTGGCTCGATGTGGATCCCCTCGAAGGGGTCGCGGGACCACGGCAGGTTCAGGCGCTGCCACGGATATTGCGCACCGATGAGACCGAGGCCCTGTTGGGGGCGGTGGATACCAGTACCCTCCTCGGGATTCGGGACTTTGCGATGGTCGAGCTGCTCTACGGGTGTGGCTTGCGTGTCACCGAGTTGGTGTCCCTTGAGATCTCGGCGTTCGACGCCCGGGGCGGCCTGCTCCGTGTGCTGGGGAAGGGGAAGCGAGAGCGCTTGGTTCCCGTAGGAGAGTCCGCGCAGAAGAGTCTCGATGAGTATCTGGCCGAGGCCCGGCCCGGTCTGCTAGGGAAACACTCGGAATCCCAGAGGGCCATTTTTTTGAGCCGTCGCGGTAGCCCAATGACGCGACAAAATTTCTTCTTGCTCCTGCGCAAGTTGGCGCGCAAGGCGGGAATCGATCAGGCTCGAGTTTCCCCCCATGTCCTGAGGCATGCCTTTGCGACCGACCTGCTCGAGGGGGGCGCTGATCTGCGATCGATCCAGGCGATGCTGGGACATTCCGATCTCTCGACGACTCAGGTCTACACCCACGTGGGTCGCGGCCGATTGCGCGATACGGTTGAAGCGCGCCACCCCCGCGGCAAGGGCGAGGCCAAACGGAAATGAGCTCAGGGATCGGCCTCGCGGCGATGCTATCGGCCTTGCCGCCGGCCTCCCAAGCCCTGGTGGAGAAGATCCGAGCCGAGGCGCGAGCGAAGGGGAAGGCTCTCTATCTGGTGGGTGGCCCGGTTCGGGATATTCTGCTGGATCGCCCCATCCGGGATGTGGATTTGCTCGTCGTCCCGGGGACGGGTGTCGCCGACTTGGCGCGCAAAACCGCCCCGGCGAGCGCACGAGTTGTGGAGTTCCGTCGTTTCGGCACCGCGCGGGTCGAGGCCGGGGAATGGCAACTCGATCTGGCCGGTGCTCGACAGGAGCTTTACTCGGCGCCCGGGGCACTTCCCGAGGTGAGCTCTGGGACCCTGGAAGAGGATCTCATGCGCCGGGATTTCAGTATCAATGCCTTGGCCCTGGCCATCGAGCCCGCCGAGGACTCGGGGGCCTTGGAACTCACCGATCCGTGTGGGGGGCGAGGGGATTTGGAGGCCGGGCATCTCAGGATCCTTCACCCGCGAAGTTTTCATGACGATCCTACGCGGATTCTCAGGGCCGCCCGCTTCGCTCCCCGTCTGGGCATGAAATTGGGACGGTCAACGCGTTCGGCGATGCGGGATGCGCTGCGCGACGGGGCCATGGGAGCCGTCAGTGGGGAGCGCCTGAGACGCGAATTGGAGAAGGTCTTCAGCGACGCCGCACTCGGTCTCGATCCGAGCCTGGCGCTGCGACAACTGGCCAGCTGGCATGTCCTCTCGGCGCTGGAGCCCGGGCTCGCCTGGGCCAAGGAAGCGGCGACTCCCGTTCGTCGGCTGGGAAAGCTGATCGCCGAGCCCGAGTGGCGGTCGAATCGGTTCCGGCCCTGGGTGCCGGGGCTCGCTCTCTGGCTGGCACCCCTGGGACCGGCCTTGCGTCGAAGGGTCGTGCAGCGCTTCGCGATTCGAGGCGAGACCGCCGAGCGGATTTTGGGCTTCGGAGCGGAGCGCCAGCGTTTGCAAGCGCGCCTGGCCAAGGCGCGAGGGCGCGGCGCGGTGGATGCCCTTCTCGGGGGAATTCATGAGGAGAGCCTGGTTGCGCTCTTTGCGTCGTCTGAGCCGCTCCTGCGCCGCCGGATCGTGCGCTGGGCCGCTGAAGATCGAGCGCGCAGGGTGCCCCTTTCGGGAGACGATTTGACCGAACTCGGTTTGGCGGGTCCCGCCGTGGGTCGGGCCCTGGCGCGGATCCGGGTCGCCTACCTGGATGGTGCCATCGCCAACCGGGAGGAGGCCACGGCGCTCGCCGTGGAGTGGGCCCGTCGCCGAGCCTCACGCTCAGCGAAGCCCAAAGAGTAGCGATTTCAGGGTGTTGGGCTTGCTACGGGGGGTGGAATCCCTCATACTGAAGGCCGGCGAGAGTCGACGATTCGCCCCCGACAACCAGTCCCCCCTGGCGTCCCAGCGTATGCCCATGAGTGATGCCCACAGCGAGTCGGATTCTTTGCCTGTTCTGGATGGGGGGCCGGGGTACGCCGCCTACGCGGTCAAGCTGCCGCTCTTCGAGGGTCCCCTCGACCTCCTTCTCCACCTGATCCGGCAAAACGAAGTCGAGATCGTTGATATCCCCATTGCCAAGGTCGCCGAGCAATACCTCGGTTACATCGAGATGATGGAGGAACTGAATATAGATGTCGCCGGCGAGTACCTGCTTATGGCAGCGACCCTGGCGCTGATCAAGTCCCGCATGCTGCTTCCCCGGGAAAGTCTGGGGGACGATGGCGAAGACGGTGATCCCCGCAACGACTTGGTGGCCCGGCTCCTGGAGTACCAGCGCTACAAGGAGGCCGCGGAGACCCTCGCCCAGCGCCGCTTGCTCGGTCGGGATGTCTACCGGGCGGAGGGGCCGGCCCCGGAACCGGTTCCCGAGGCCGAACGAGAGATCGAGGTCGGGCTCTTCGACCTGCTCGAGGCGTTCCGTTCGGTTCTTGCGACGGTCCCGGCCGACGATCGCTACCATGCGGTGGAGACCGAAGAGATCACGGTTCGCGAGCGAATGATCCATGTGATGGATCTTTTCGGAACCGAGCAGACCGTGGAGTTCTCGGGGATTTTTATCAGCGCCGGAGATCGACCCGTGAGCCGAGCTCTGGTTGTGGCTACATTTCTCGCGGTTCTGGAGTTGGCCCGACTCTCGGCGTTGCAGATTTTTCAGAGCCTGAACGCAATCGGGGTGCCCCAGGGCGAGATCCGACTGAGGGCGGTGGAGTTGTCCGAAGGGGAACTCCAGTGGGCCGATCGCATTACGGACAGCATGTGAGGACTTGAGATGGAAGCAGCTGAACAACGTCGAATCATCGAGGCTCTGATCCTCGCGTCCCCCGAGCCGGTGAATATTCAGCGTATTGCCTCCATTCTTCCGGGGGTAAACGCGCCTCTGGTCAAGGATCGCATTAACGAATTGAATACCGAGTACCAGGATCAGGATCGAGCTTTCGAAATTTGGGAGGTCGCGGGCGGGTTCCAGATCCGGACCCGAGCCGAATTCTCGGGCTACGTCCAGAAGCTGCGGAAGGACAGGCCCCTGCGCCTGTCCCAGGCAGCTCTCGAGACCGTGGCCATCATCGCGTATAAGCAGCCGATTACCCGAGCCGAACTGGAACTGGTGCGGGGTGTCGATTCGGGCGCGATTCTCAAGAGCCTGCTCGAGCGCCGGCTTCTGCGGCTTGTGGGGCACCGCGAAGTGCCCGGGCGGCCGCTTATTTATGGCACGAGCAAACGCTTCCTCGAGATTTTTGGACTGGAATCACTGAAGGAATTGCCCTCCCTGCGCGAGCTCGAAGAATTGGCGCGAGAGCAGGGGCTCGAGGTGGTGGCCGAGGATGCTCTCGGGGATGGCGCCGACGATGGCGCAGAGGCAGGCGCCCCGGTGACCGAAGATCAGAACTTGGCGGAAGCATTGGGGGGTGGCGAGGCCGAGGAGGCTGCCGCGGTCGACGATTCTCTGGTCGGTGAGGCCCCCGAGTTGGATGCCGAAGCGGTGGACACGCCCGCAGAACCCCAAGCGGCCCCGGAGGAAGCGGTTCCCGAAGAAGCGGTGCGGGAAGAGGCGGTTGGGTCGGCTTCGGAGCCGGAGCGATCCGGCTTGCCCGATCAGGCATAATCGGGATGGCCCACGGTCAATCGCCCCGTCACGTGCGCAAGCGCAAGGCGATGGATACCCCCGCCGAGGACGGCTCGGCGATTCGGTTGCAGCGCATCGTCGCGAGCGCTGGTCTGGCCTCTCGTCGCGGTGCCGAGGAGTTGATTCGAGATGGCCGGGTCTCGGTGAACGGGCGCACGGCGACCCTCGGCGAATCCGCCGATCCGACCCAGGATGTCGTTATGGTCGATGGGGAGCGTCTTCGTTCGGAGAAACCCCGCTATTGGATGCTTCATAAACCCAATGGTGTCGTCACGACGGTCTCGGATCCCCACGGCCGGGAAACCGTGATGCACCTGGTGCCCGAGGGTGTGGGGTCGATTCATCCGGTGGGTCGGCTGGATCGCGATAGCTCTGGGCTGGTGCTCTTGACCAACGACGGCGATTTGACCCAGCGGCTGCTGCATCCGTCCCATGAAAGCGAGAAAGAGTATCGGGTGACGGTGAAGGGGGAACTCGGGCCGGATCTCATCGAGAAGATTCAATCGGGCCTTTATCTCGAAGACGGCAAGACCGCGCCCGCCAAGCTGAACCGTCTCCGCGCCGATCCCGATACGGGAACGTCGACTTTTTTTCTGACGCTGATCGAGGGGCGAAAGCGGCAGATTCGGCGGATGATGCTCGCGGTAGGCCGCCCGGTCAAAAAGCTAGCTCGGGTTCGAATGGGGCCTCTGGTCCTCGGGCGACTGGCCGTGGGGAAGTCGCGCCCGCTGAGAGCCGAGGAGATCAAGGCGCTCAAAACCCATGCCGCGCGCCTCAAGGATAAGGCGCCCCGGCGGCAAAGGGCTGCGCGAAAAGGGCGCTCTTCGTCCCCTCGCGGACCTCGCCGGGACTGAGCGCTTGGCGGGACTGAGCGCTTGGACTAAGCGCTTGGGTTTTGGGGTTTCGAGCCGATTCGATCGACGAGCAGGGTGGCGCCGAGCCCGGCCAGAATGAGCCCGACGGAGAGGCCCGCCTGAGGCGGGCTGGGAACGAAGCGTTGGGTGGGCCAATCCTCGGGGTCGAGATTGGCGGCGGCCTCGGCAGTGAGGACGCTTCCCTTGTGAAGGTCACCGGCCTCGGGGGGTACGGCGCCCTGGAAGGGGTAGAGCCCGACCACCGAGCCGAGAAGAAGCCCAAGCAACATGCCGAGGGTGGGCTTCTCGAAGCGGTCGAGGAGCCATCGGATCAGGTTGGCGACGCCCACGAT
>JAQWRT010000039.1 GCA_029243605.1 Myxococcota bacterium | reverse complement strand
TCCGTTGATGGGGGGATTTGGACCCCCTTTAACCAATTTCGATAGCAAGCGATCAGGGCGGCCCGAGAGGAATCGGGCGATTCCTTCCCGTCGGCGTTCTTGATCGGTGAGAACTCCTCGCTGGCTCGCACCTCCATCACGCAAGTTCTCGCCGCCCGGGGCAGGGCGTCGAACACGAAGCGTTCCAGCTTGTAGCCATTTGGATCGCGAGATGCACGGCCTTCAGCCGCTGAATTTACGCTCTCGATCTTCTTTGCCGAGGCATGGACCGGTAAGAGGGTGGTGCTCTCCTCGGCAATTCGGCGCAAAAAGTCCAGATTGAAGACGTGAATCGCGATATTTCCGGCCCAATAGAGCAGCTGCCCCTGGGCGTCCTGGGCGTACCGAAGCTCCTCGGAAAGTTCGGTGTACTCGATCACCGCGGGCTCGCCGTCGATCTCGGCCACCACACCGACCTTCTCCATGGGGTCCGCTTTGCGGACCACCTTGCACGACATTTCGGCCTCGACGGCCTCGTGGAGGCCCAGGAAGACCGGGTCCGCCATGCGAACCAGGGGGTTGTCGACCTGGTAGTAGAACAGGCGGTCGATGCCCCGGGTGTGCATATCCTCGAGAATTCCCGCCTGGGCCAGGGCCGTCAGCGAGCCTCCGTGCCCGTTGGGGCTCTCGGCGATCCGGCCGGGCGCCTCGAGAATGAGTCGTCCGTCGAAATCCCAAGCGGGCAGCATGCCCTGGCTGAAGATGCGGACGTCCTCGGGGGCGAGACCGAAATTATCCTCGGCCTCGAAGAGGGCCCGGGTAGGGGCGTCGGTGGCCGGGCTCGTCATGACGTACCAGGGAATGCTCCGGCCGGTCCGTCGTGCCAGCCCGGAAATCTTCTGAGCCTGGAGCCGGAAAAGGCTGCGTTGGGAAACGGGACCCACGGGAAAGGCCCCCTTGGGACCGGGATAGCCCAGGCGTGTTCCCTGACCACCGGCGACCACCAGCGTGGCGACGCGACCCGCAGCCAGGAGTTCGAGGCCGCGCTCTCGAGCGCTCTCGAGCGCCTGGGCGTCGCCGCCGTGCTCGGGGAGACAGATCGCTTCGGCAGGCTCGATGGAGGCGGGCTTGGGGCCGGCCTTAAGCTCGGCCAGGGCCCGGCGGTGAGCGCTCACGAACTCGTCCAGACCGTCGCCGATACGCCGGGCCTGGCGGAGCAGAGCTCCGCGCTCGGGCTCGCTGAGCTCGGCCCAATAGTCGAATACGTGCTCTTGTCCGTGAACCGCGAAGCCCGTGCGAAGGGCGTTCATTTCGGCATCCTGGGAAATCGCCACGGGCGTTCTGGCTCTCCTTAACGGGTTCAGGCGCTAATAGCACAGGGTCGGGGGGCGGCGAAAGAAGCAGAGGCCCGATCCGGCAGGATGCCCCGGTGGCGGCTCTCTCGGGCTCCCTGTTCGGGGAGGTGAGTCTCCTGGCCAGGGGAGAGAGCGGTCCCTAGGACTCTCAAAATCCTATTTAACATAATCTATCTTATCGGACCTTATTATAATCGATTTAGGAAAGACCCAATCCCCGGGTTCGGGCTGCCCCAGGCCCGGTTTCGCCCGGAATCGAGCCCTGAGGGCCTGGAAACGGCTCCCGCCCAGGGCCCTTGGCCCTTGATCGGTATGGGCGCGGACCTGGAGCCCGACCTCGGGCTTGGGAACTCGGGCGTCGAGTCCGAGAGGATCCCCGGCGCGCGGTCCGCGGGGTTCGGTCCGGGTGCCTAGTCGGTTTGGGTGGCGGCGAAGCGGAGTTCGGCGACTTCGGCTTGGAGCGACTCCGAGAGAACAAAATCGGGTGCCGACGCCTGGAGTTGGTCCGCTAGCGCAAGCGCCGCGCTGGGTTGGCCCGCGTGGACGTAGGCCCGGATCGCCGATGCCGACGCGCCGGCACGAATTGCGTAGCCCTTCAGGGCTCCGGCCTTGGCATAGACGTCGGCGGCCTCGGCCCATTGGTCGTTGGCCTCGTAGACCGAGCCCAAGCGGCTCCACAGGAATCCCCGCAGGGCATCGGTGGCGGGCAGCGAATCGAGTCCGGTGGTGTACGAAGCGATCGCAGCCGGAGCATCACCCAGAGCCTGTTGGATCTTTCCCGCTTCGAGGAACGCGACGGCGCCCGGTCCGGTGCCCAGGTGATCCTGGCCGACTTGGGCGAAACGCGCGGCGAATTCCTCGCGGATCTGCCGTGCGGCCTCGGGGTTGGCGGGTTCGGGGATAGCGGCTTCCCCGGGCTGGCCGCCCATGGCGACGCGGTATTCATTCTGGGCGGCGCCTAGAGCCGCATCGGCGGCCGAGGACGTTTCCTGGCCGGTGGCGGAGACGTAGCCCCACCCGCCTGCCGCGAGCAGGACGACCGCGGCGATGGCCAGCAGGAGGCCTTGGTTTTCAGCGAGCCAGACGACGAAGCGGTCGCCTGCGGATTCGATTTCGTCGAGGGTCTTGGTGGCGGATCCCTCTTGGGTCGGTCTTCTACGGCGGGCCAATGGTCTCATCCTCATGTCGGGGGGAGAGTTTCGGGCACCTGAATGCGTGCCTCGGGCGCGGATTGTATCGGAGCCGAGCAGGAGTTCGACTGAATTTTTTCGCAACGCGAAAGGACTATGGAGTTTCTTAGGGCCGGCCGCTCTTCCGGGCGCGCAGGTGGAGGCGCAATGGGGAGCCCTCGAACCCGAAACTCGAGCGGAGTTGGTTCTCGAGGTAGCGTCGATAGGAGACGCCGACGGACTCGGGGTCGGTACAGAATATGATGAAACGAGGGGGTTGAACCCCAATTTGTGATGCGTAGAGGAATTTGAGAGGCCTGGTCTTGGGCCCCTTTCTCGCCATCCCGGGATCGTGTTTGCGGATGGAATCCTCGAGCCAGCGGTTGAGTTCCGCGGTGGGAATGCGCTTGACGCCCGCCTCGGCGACCCGCTTCACCACGGGGAGGAGTTTGCCCACGCTGGCCCCGGTGAGCGCAGAGAGGGTCACGATGGGGGCATCCTCGATGAAGCGAAGGCCGTGCTCGACGCCCTCGAGGATTTCCTTACGCGCCTCGCCGACCACGCAGTCGCGCTTATTGGCGACCACCACCACGGCGACGCCCATATCCCGCGCCAGTCTCGCCACGTGGGCATCCTGGTCGGTGAGTCCCTCGGAGAGATCGACGACCAGAAGAGCGACTTGGGCCCGCTCCAGGGCCCGGACGGCCATCAGGGCGCCGATCCGCTCGCCGGTCCCCTCCCGGCGTCCCGGCCGGCGCAAGCCGGCGGTGTCGACGAGGACGAAGGGCTCGCCTTCGAATTCGAATTCGATGTCGATGGAGTCTCGGGTTGTGCCGGCCTCGGCAGAGACCACCACCCGCTCGTGCCCCAGGAGCCGGTTCATCAGCGAACTCTTGCCCACGTTGGGTCGGCCCACGAGGGCCAGCCGAGGCACGCCGGTCTGGGCGGTATTCTCGTCCTCTTCGGGTACGGGCAAGGCGTCCACGAGTTCCTCGAGGGCGTCGAAGGCCCCTCCTCCGTGTTCCGCCGACACGCCCCGCAGCCGTTCGAAGCCCAGGCTGAAGAAATCGAGCACCCGGTCCTCGTGGTGCCGTGGGTTGTCGATTTTGTTCACCACCACCGAGAGAGGCTTGCGCGTGCGTCGGAGGGTTCGGGCGATGCTCTCGTCCTGGGGGAGCAGTCCGGCTTTGCCGTCCACCACGAAGAGGATCGCGTCGGCATCCCGCAGGGCGGATTCCGCTTGGGCCTGAACCGCGGCGGGCAGGCCCCGTTCGGCATCGGGGTCGAGTCCCGCTGTGTCCACCAGCCGGATCGCCCTGCCCTGGATTTCGAGTTCTTCGGCGATCCGGTCCCGGGTCATCCCCGGGCTATCGGCCACGAGCGCCCGCCGCCATCCGGCGTAGCGGTTGAAGAGAGTGGACTTGCCGACGTTGGGACGGCCAACGATGGCGATGATCGGGATCGGGCCTGAGGACTCCATTGGGCGGGCACGATAGCTCGCCTCTCGGATCCTGCGCCGGAGGGGAGCGGATTCGGCCGCTTGACAAGGGGACCGCTCGCCGTCTAGGCTGGCCGCCGTCGCCTGGGAGGAGCCCGTGTGAGTCGAATGATCGAGCCAAGTCAGGCCGGATGCCGCTCTCGAGCCCTTTTGGGAGCCCGAATTTCGCGTGCCCTCGTGGTGGCCCTGATCCTCGCGTCGTCGTCGACGCCGGCCGCCGCTTCCCCGGACACCCTGCGTCGAGGCCTGGGCAATATCATGATGGGCCCCTTCGACATGCTTCTGGCGCCGGTTCAGGGCTTCAAAACCGTCTATCAGAACATCCAGGATGTGGACGATTCCACGGGGGTTCGAGTCGCCTACGCGGTTCCCGGTGTGGCTTGGTTGACGATGCTCAATTTCGGCTGCGGCATGATTCGAATCCTGACAGGAGCGCTTGAGGTCCCTCCCGGCGTCCTGCTCTTCGGGTTCGAATCGGATATCGAGCCGCTCTTCGATCCCGTGGAGGACGCGGGCGCCCTCTTCGAGTGGGACAACCCGCTGATCGAGGACGAGAACCCCTGGGTCTACTACAACCCCTTGGTGGCCCCATTCGCGATTCGGGTCAAGATGGGGATCAACTACACCCGTCCCGACTATTGAGCCCCGCCCAGGCTTTGGCCTAGGCGCGGAACGCCTCCACCCGGGAGAACGCCTCCTCCTCCTGGGTTGGGTCCAGCCAGATCGCGTCGTCGACTTTCCGGAGCCAGGTTCGTTGCCTTCGGGCGAAGCGGCGGGTGTCCGCCGCCATCGCGACCACGGCGTTGGCCAGGGTATCGCTGCCATCGGCGACGGGGTTGATATGCCGGTAGCCGATGGCCTGCATGGAGCGGAGTTCCGATCCGTACCCCCGCTCCCGGAGCGCGCGGACCTCCCGCAGCAGTCCGGCATCGATCATGGCCTGGCAGCGCGTGCCAATCCGCTCCGAGACGACTTCCCGGCCGGGATCGAGCACGAGATGCAGCGCCGGGAAGGCCTCCTCGCCGAAGGCGTGGTCCTTCCGGACCGTCGAGGCCAATTGGCCGGATTGGACGATGATCTCCAGGGCACGAATCGTGCGTCGGATATCGTGGGGGTGGATCGACTCGGCGGCCGCCGGGTCCTGCTTGCGCAAGCGCTCGTGGAGCAGTCCCGGTTTGCCGTCGCTCAGGGCCCGCTCGGCTTCGGCCTCCAAGGATTGCCGAAGCCCGGGCTCGGCCCCACCCGTGCTGATCAGTCCGTGGAGAAGAGCCCGGATATAGAGCCCCGTACCCCCAGTGACGATGGGAACCCCACCCCGGGCGTCGATTTCACGAACCACCCGGCGGGCGGTTTCGGCATAACGCCCAGCGCTGTAGTCGGCGTCGGGTGTGACCACGTCGAAGAGGTGGTGCGGAACCCGGGCCCGTTCCTCGAGGGTGGGCTTGGCGGTTCCGATATCCATATATCGATAGACCTGCATGGAGTCGGCGTTGATGATTTCGCCGCCAAACCGCTCGGCCAACCGAATCGCGAGTTCCGTTTTACCCGAGGCGGTGGGTCCTGTGACCACGACGACGGGAACGGGGTGGGTCGCTTTGTCGGGGGCTGCGTTCATGGGCTTCCTGGGCGGGATCGAGTTGGGGTGCCGGCTGCGCGGCGGCCAAGCCTACTCCCGCCAGCGCTTGCGTCAATGACGCCCAAAACGACCGTCGAGTTCGCCTAGGTCAAAATGTGCGGCAACCGGTCGACCGTGGGGACAGGTGGGGGCCCAGGGGATCTCGTCGAGCCCCGCCAGAATGGCGCGCTGCTCTTCCTGGGGCAGGTGATCCCCGAATCGCCGTGCGCTGTGGCAGGCCAGGGTCGCGAAGGCCCGGTCGATGGCGGTGAGCATCCGACTGTGGGCAGCCTCCCGCTCGGGCACGAAATCGACGCCCTCGAGTTCGTCGATCAGGTCGCCCACCAACAGGGCGGGGTCCTGCCCGGCCAGTAGCGCTGGGATCGCTCGGATCACCAGGGAGGATTCACCAAAGGCTTCGACGTCGAAGCCCATGGCCGAGACGAGTTCGGCTGCCTCGGCGATGACGGCGACTCCCCGGGAGCCCGTTTCAAGGGTTTCGGGAACGAGCAGACCCTGGCGCTCGACTCGGCGCTCGAGCCAGGCGGCCCGCAGGCCCTCGTAAAGAACGCGTTCGTGTGCGGCGTGCTGGTCGACGAGGATCAGTCCTTTTTCGCCCTCAAGGACGAGGTAGCGCGCTTGTATTTGCCCCAAGAGTCGGAGTTGACTGAACTCGACCCGACCCTCCTGGCCGGAGTTCGCGCCCGCTCCACCCGGAGCCTCGCGATCTTCCAAGCGGTGGGCGCCGGGCTCCGAGGAACCCCGAGCGAAGAGCCAATCGCCCTCTCCGGGAGCGCCCTCCCCCTGCGCGTCCTGCCCCAGGGCGCCCTGCCCTCGAGCGCCCTGCCCTCGAGCGCCCTGCCCGGTTGTCCCCGGCAGGGGACGGCCCGGGCCCACCGCCGGCTCGCGGGAGGATGGAAGTGGGTTGGCACCAAGGAAGCCCCGGTCCTGCATCGCTTCGCGAACCGCGTGGCGAATGACCTGATGGATCGCCTGGGGGTTCTCGAAGCGAACCTCCCATTTGGCGGGGTGAACGTTGACGTCGACGGAACCGGGAGGAACGGTCAGGAAGACCACCGCCACCGGAAAGCGTCCCCTGGGCAGGAGGTCGCGGTAGGCCTGGCTGACCGCGTGGCGGAGCAGCTTGTCTCGCACGGGGCGGCCGTTGACGTAGAGGTGAATCGAATTGCCGTTGGCTCGCGTTGTTTCGGGTCCGGAGAGGAAGGCCTCGACATGGCCAGCGCCCTCCTCCCATTCGATGCGAACGAGGGATCGGGTCTGGCTTGCCCCGAGGACCGCCGAGATTCGCTCGGAGGGCTCCTCGGTTGCGGGCCAGACCACCGCCTCATGATCGTCGCGCTGAACTTCGAAGTGGGTCATGGGGAGAGCCATGGCCAATCGTCCGAGCCAGTCGATGGCGTGTCCCCATTCGGTGCCGGGTTTCTTCAAGAATTTTCGGCGGGCGGGAACTCGGCCGAAGAGGTCGGCGACTTCGATCCGGGTGCCCGCCGGACAGCCCGCTTCCCGGGCCTGGATAATTTCCCCCGACTCGATTCGGATCTCAGCACCGATCTCGGCAGATTCCGGGCGCGTGAGCACACGCATGCGGGAGACCGAGGCGATGGCCGGGAGCGCCTCGCCTCGAAAGCCGAAACTCGTGATCTCCCCAAGATCGTCGAGGCGGGTGATTTTACTCGTGGCGTGGCGCTGTAGAGCCATGCGGGCCTCTTCCGGGGTCATCCCGAAGCCGTCGTCACTGACCGCGATCAGGCTCGCTCCGCCGTCGCGCAATTCCACCCGAACGCGTTGGGCGCCGGCGTCCAATGCGTTTTCAACAAGCTCTTTGAGGACCGATGCCGGGCGCTCGATCACCTCGCCGGCCGCGATTTGGTCGACCAGGCCGTCGGGGAGGCGCTGAATTCGTCCGCTGGAGGGAGAGGTCTCCCCATGGGGGCGTGGGTTACCCATGATTAATTCCTTATCGTCGGCGAGATCACGGGTGGCGGGCTAGGATGGGGGGCGAACAAGTGACTGGTTCCCTCCGGGAAAGGTCGCGCAGAAAGCGTCGTATTTGCTTGATTTCAAATTTCATTTGAATAAATACTGCTGACACTCTGGGGGAACGAAAAAATGTCAGAAATCGGGTCTTCATCTTTTGCTACCGGGATGAGCGAGAAGGCATCGCTGGATGCGGACGGATCGCCTCTCGACGGCGGGCAGAGCAATGCCCGGCGTCGGCGATCGGATCGCATGGTTGTCGCTAGTGGCGAATTTCAGCATGCGATTGATCTCGCCTCCGGTCTGTCTCGCTCCAAAGATAGCGTCGTGTTCACCGGGCCCAAGGGCTCCGGCCGACGACATCTCGCCCGGGCTTTTCACGGCTGGAGCCCCCAGGCGCCTCGGCCCCTGGTGGAACTCGCGGTGGCGGGCCTCACCGAAGGCGACCAAAGCAAGGCCATTTACGGAAGTTCAGAGGGACCGGGCGCGCTCAAGCGCGCGGAAGGCGGAACCCTGCTGATCCTTGAGGCCGATCTCCTGTCCCCCGGCCTTCAGACGAAGATCGCCGACGCCCTGCGCTCCGAGCAGATCGGCGCCGGCGGAGACGACAGCCCTCCGGGCGTGGGCGCGCGGATTATCGCGACGGCCAGCGAAGGAGTGGAACCTCCCTTTCCAGGCGCCATGACGAAGAGCATCATGATTCCGGGACTCGACCAACGCCAGGAGGATCTCCTTCCCCTAGCCGCGCATTTTCTCGCCGAGTTCACCGCAGAGAAGGGGCTCGACCCCATCGGCTTTACCGCGGATGCCAGCACCGCGATCTCCGGGGCAAGTTGGCCCGGGCAGGTGCGCGAGCTCCGGGCCCGGATCCGCCAGGCCGTGGAACTCTCCGGTACCGGGGCCATATCCGTCGAGTCCCTGATGCTGGCCTCGGAGGTCGAGGAAGTGATGTCCTTCAAGGAGGCCAAGCGCGCTTTCGAAACGCGCTATGTCGAGGGTCTTCTACGCCGCTGTTCGGGCAATATCAGCAGGGCCGCTCGCCTGGCCAAGAAGGATCGCAAGGATTTCTACGACGTGATTCGAAGGACCGGGGTCGAACCCGGGCACTTTCGCTCCTAGGTCGCGGGCAGGCATAGAGCGCCATGCGGGCCGCCATCGTTCAACTCAACTCCACGGACGATTTGCCCGGGAACCTCGAGCGTACCCGGGCGGCGACCTTGGAAGCGGCCGAGCGCGGTGCTGATCTGGTTGCCCTGCCCGAGAATTTTGCCTTCATGCGCCGGGAAGGTTCGGCCTTTCCATGCGCCCAGGGTCCCGACGGAGAGTTGCTGAGTTTTCTCTCGGAACTCGCCCGGGAATCCGGGACGTGGCTGCTCGGCGGTAGTTTTCCCGAACTCATCGAAGGGGATAGCCGGGTCTACAACACGAGCACGGTTTACTCGCCGGAGGGTGAAGAAATCGCTCGCTATCGCAAGATTCACCTCTTCGACGTCGACCTCGGCGCGCACAGCTACCGGGAGTCCAAGCGCTTTGCACCG
This sequence comes from Myxococcota bacterium, assembly GCA_029243605.1. Lineage (GTDB taxonomy): Bacteria > Myxococcota_A > UBA9160 > UBA9160 > UBA4427 > JAZXM01. The sequence goes on along the minus strand of JAQWRT010000039.1, from coordinate 10,250 downwards.
GGAGAATCGGGGGTGCTCGCCGAAACTCCCTTTGGCTCGCTTGGTCTGTCGATTTGTTACGACTTGCGCTTTCCGGAGCTCTACCGGGCCTACGCGGTGGCTGGGGCGCACTTTATCGCCGTCCCCAGCGCGTTCATGCCCCAGACCGGGAAAGACCACTGGGAGGTCCTCCTCCGTGCTCGCGCCATCGAGAGTCAGAGTTTTGTGATCGCCGCCGCTCAGTGCGGCCAGCACTCGCCCGACCGAGCGAGCTACGGCCACTCGCTGATTATCGATCCCTGGGGAAAGATCCTGGCCGAGGGCGGAGACGCGCCGGCGCTCATCGAAGCCGAGTGCGACCTAGCTGAACTCGAGCGCGTCCGCAGGGAGATTCCATCCGTTGCCAATCGGCGGCTGGTGTAGCCGGAACGGCTGGACCTAGGCCTCGCCCTGGCCCGCGGGCCGACCGTAATGCGCCTCGTAGAACTCCCGATAGGCGCCGGATTTGATGTTCTCCCACCAGTCCCGGTGATCTGCATACCACCGGACAGTGTCCTCGACACCCCGCTCGATTTCAGCGCGCGGGCTCCAGCCGAGTTGCCTGATTTTTTGGGTGGAGACCGCATAGCGTTGGTCGTGTCCCGGGCGCAGGCCATGGCGGTGTTCGACCAGGGAGGGGGATGCTCCGGTGACCCCGAGGATCATCTCGGTCATCTCGAGGTTGGTTCGCTCGGGGTCTTGGTTGGCACCCACGTTGTAGATCTCACCCCGCGTCCCCGCCTCGAGAAGTAGAAGCAGCGCTTCGCAATGGTCCTCGACTCGGAGCCAGTCGCGGATCTGTCCACCGCCGTCGTAGAGGGGGAGCGGAAGGGAGTCCAAGGCATTGGTGATGAAGAGAGGGATCAACTTTTCCGGGTACTGGTATGGCCCGTAATTATTCGTGCACCGGGAAACCATCACGTCGAGCTCGTGGGTGCGGGCGAAGGAGAGTGCGAGATGGTCGGCGCCCGCTTTGGATGCCGAATAGGGGCTTGAGGGCGCGAGCATCGCCTCCTCGTCCGGCAATTGGGGCGCTGGAATATCGCCGTAGACCTCGTCGGTTCCGATCTGGAGATAGCGCGCTTCGGGCGCCAGTCTGCGCATGGAGTCGAGGAGCGTGAACGTTCCGTAGACGTTGGTATCCACGAACGCCCCGGCGCGTTCGGAAGTGGAACGATCCACATGGGACTCGGCGGCGAAATGCACGATCCAATCGGCTCCAGCCATCAGGGGATCGACCGAATCGGTCTGGCGCACGTCTCCGCGAACCCAGCGATATCTCGGCGAGTTCGCGATCTCCTCGAGATTCTCGGGATTTCCCGCGTAGGTGAGGATGTCGAGATTGACGATCTCGACTTCGGGGAAACGCTCGTGAAGCGTGCGAACGAAGCACGAGCCAATAAAGCCGCAGCCCCCGGTCACTAGGACTTTTTCAGCGCTCAAGCTTTACCCTTTCGCCCTTTCACTTCGAAGCGATCAAGCCGCTAGAAGAGTGTGTAGATGAAGGGCGCAGCGGCTGTTCCCCCCAGGCCGACGAGCAGGCCGAGCCCCAATATTGAGAGGATGATGGGAGCCAGCCACCACTTTTTGTTGTCCTTGAGGAAGTCGACGAACTCGCCCGCTACGCCGCCGCGTGCCTCGCTGGCCTGGGCCAGGAAGTCATCCTCGGCACCGTGCTCCGGGGTCGAGCTCTCATCGCGGTTGGCTTTAGGTTCCGACATCGGTCGATCTCCTCGAGCAGGCGCTTATTTCCGCCCCGCCCCTAAAACTGTTTGAAGTAGCTTTCGGATCCTCGGTTCCGCTTGGACTCTTTCCAGTATGTAGCAGCCTCGGTATCGAAAGAGCGGTTGAGGGAATCCCTTCCCAGCACTTTAAAGACCAGACCCACCGGAGTGATCAATACGTAGAAGAGAGTGCCCAGAATCAGGTTTGCCACTACCCAGCCGATGGGAAAGGCCACCAGACTAAGGCCGACGTAAATCGGCCAATTCGCTCGGGGATAGACGAGCGAGAAGAACGCTGCCAATCCAGCCAGGGACGCGAAAAAGAGAGTGATTCCGACTCGGGCCGCTCCGAGGCCGAATCCGAAGAGGAGGATCTCGAACCAGGCACAGGCGGCGAGCACGCCAAAGCCGACCAGCGCGATCCAGCCGAATTGTCGGAGGGTATCGTCATCGGGGCGCAGGTTGAGTTCGATGAGGTTGCTCATGGCGCTCGGGCGGTCCTTTCGTCTTCAGTCCAGCGCGAATTCGGCCAGGTAACGACTGGCATCGATCTCGGAGGCGTTCGGTTGGTCCGTTTTGTAAAGAATGCAGTCCTCGAGCACTAAAACATCCATGTTCGTGTGCATGAAACATCGGTAAGCGTCTTCGGGGCTGTTCACTATGGGCTCCCCTCTGACGTTGAAGCTGGTGTTGATCACCACCGGGCTGCCTGTTTTTGCTTCAAAGCGTCGCAGGATCTGGTAGAAGCGCGGGTGGTGTTGTTCGTCGATGGTCTGAACCCGCGCCGAATAGTCGACGTGGGTTACAGCCGGGATCTCGGACCGAACCTGCTTCAACTTCTCCAGTCCCCGGCTCTCCTCCTGGGTCTCATCGGGGATTCGTTTGTCGCGACGAATGGGAGCGACCAACAACATATAAGGACTGTTTTCATCTTCCTTCATGTCAAAGAAGTCATGGACATTTTCTCGCAGCACGGCGGGTGCGAATGGCCGAAAGGATTCCCTGAACTTGATCTTCAGGTTCATCACGGACTGCATCTCGGTGGAGCGGGCATCACCAAGGATCGACCGACTGCCCAGGGCGCGGGGGCCGAATTCGGCTCGATCCGCAAAATGCCCCACCACCTTCTGATCCGCGATAGCTTCTGCGATTCGCTCGACGAGTTCGTCTTCGTCCTCGTAGCGCTGGTAGACGGCTCCGTTGGATTCGAGATAGCGGCTGACCTCTGCACCGGTAAAGGAGGGCCCGAGGAGTGATCCGGCTTGGTGATCCGAAGGGTTGGGAGTCCGTGGTTTGTCGAGCAATTGATGCCAGGTGAAGAGAGCGGCCCCAAGAGCGCCTCCGGCATCGCCCGCGGCGGGCTGAATCCAAACCTCATCAAAGGGGCCCTCGCGAAGCACCCGGCCATTGGCGACGCAGTTCAGGGCCACGCCGCCGGCCATGACGAGCTTTCGCGAACCCGTGAGCTGGTGAGCGTGCTCGGCGATCTTTAGCACGATTTCCTCGGTGACGACCTGGATCGATGCCGCGATGTCCATCTCCCGCTGGCCGATCTCCGACTCGGCCGCCCGGGGTGGCCCGCCGAAGAGCGAATCCATCTTCGGGCTGGTCATCACATCACTGTCGCAGAAGCCGAAATAATCCATGTTCATCCGGAAGGAGCCATCCTGCTTGATGTCGAGAAGATTGTCTCGCATCACATCGGCATAGACCGGCTCGCCGTAGGGGGCGAGTCCCATGAGTTTGTATTCGCCGCTATTGACCCGGAATCCGGTGAAATAGGTGAAGGCCGAATAGAGCAGGCCCAGGGAGTGAGGGAAGTGCATTTCCTGAAGCATCTCGAGGCGGTGACCGTCGCCTCGGGCGATGCTTCCTGTCGCCCACTCCCCTACCCCGTCGAGGGTCAGGATCGCCGCCTCTTGAAAAGGGGACGGAAAAAAGGCGCTGGCCGCATGGGACTCGTGGTGGGCGGTAAAGACATATCGCCCGGCGTACTGGCCCTGTAGTCCGCGGTCGAGTTCGCGAGGGATATGCAATTTCTGACGCAGCCACAGCGGAATGCCCATGCGGAAGAGTTTGAAACCGCGAGGGGCGTAGCTGATATAGGTTTCCAGCAGTCGGTCGAATTTGAGCAGGGGCTTATCGTAGAAGGCGACGAGATCGAGGTTCGAGCCATCGATGCCGGCGTGGGCGAGGCAAAAGTCCACGGCGTTGCGCGGAAATTCGTGATCGTGCTTCTTTCGGGTAAAACGCTCCTCCTGAGCGGCCGCGACGATCTCTCCGTCCCGGACGAGACACGCCGCGCTGTCGTGGTAGTAAGCGGATATGCCCAGGATATTCATTGGGGTTCTGCTTGTTCCTCATATCCTGTGGGGGGAGAAGTCTCTAGTTCGCCCGCACTCGCGGCGCCCCGAAGCCGATTAGCCCAGCAAGTGTCGATAGCGAGCATCGCGAGCGAGTATCGGTCTCGGTCGACTCCGGTCTAATCGTAACAAAATACCGAAATTGCAGTGGGAACGGAAGGTGGAGGCCCAATGAATTCAGATTGGGGGCGGGAGCGTCGATACATGCGATACTCCTCGAGAGATAACCTCCCTGTGTGATTGTACCCGAGGCGTCATCATCGGGGTTCTTCCTGCCAAGGGAAAATAATGTTGAAGCTCCACTGGTACCCTTCATGACGATCGAGTCCGCCAGCCCTGAAGAGACATCGGACCTGGTTCTGGTCGTTGATCTTGACGGGACCCTGATTCGGAGTGATCTCCTCTGGGAGTCCATATTCGCCGTCCTGGGACGCCGGCCCTGGGTCCTTTTGATGATTCCGTTCTGGTGGTTGGGGGGGCGTGCCGCATTGAAGGGCCGCATGGCCGAGCTCTACGCTCCCGTACCGGAGAGCCTTCCCTACCGGCCCGAGGTGCTCGACTATTGCCGGGCTGCTGCAGCCAACGGACGTCGCCTAGTCCTTGCCAGCGCCAGTCCTTTGCCGTGGGTGCAGGCTGTTGCAGACTTCCTCGGTATCTTTCAGGGTGTCCTGGCGACCGAGGGCGATCGAAATCTTAAGGGAGCTGCAAAGCTCGAGGCAATTCAGGACCGGCTTGAGGGCTCGCCTTTCGCTTATATCGGCGATTCGCCCGCGGACAAGCCGATTTGGCAGGCTTCCGAGGAAGCCCTGGGTGCCGGTCTCGGCCGCCGGGCCCGGCGAAGCCTGGTGAGCCAGCACCGCCATCGCGAACTCTCATCCCCCGCTCGGCGAGGGATGCCCGCCTGGCTCTCGGCCCTGCGCCTTCGGCAATGGGCGAAGAACGGGCTGCTCCTAGTGCCCCTGATTCTTGCGCACGAGTTCAGCGATGGAGCGCGCGCTGGCGGAGTGGCTCTGAGCTTCCTGCTTTTTTGCGCCGTAGCATCGGCGGGATACATCCTGAACGACCTGCTCGACTTCGAGAGCGACAGAGCTCACCCCAAGAAACGTGAGCGACCGATCGCTTCGGGCGAGCTGGGGATTGGCCATGCGGTGGCTCTGCTCGGAGCGATTCTCCTCGGAGCGCTCGCGGTCACCCTGGCCTGGGCGCCCAAGGGCCTATTGCTCATGCTCGTCGCCTATATGGGCACCACCCTGTCCTACTCGGTTTTCTTCAAGCGTGTTCTACTCCTCGATGTACTCGTGCTTGCCTCGCTCTACACCCTGCGAATCCTTGCGGGCGGCGTGGCTGGGGCCGTGGCGGTCTCACCCTGGTTGTTGGCCTTCTCCGCTTTTTTCTTTTTGAGCCTGGCCCTGGTCAAGCGTCACGCCGAGCTGATCCAGGCTCGAGATCAGGCGTTGCCCAGGAATCGTCGCCGGGACTATCAGGTCGAGGATATTCCGATGATCGAAACCGTGGGTGTGAGTTCCGGTTTGGTCTCGGTGCTGGTCCTCTGCCTCTTCATCAGTAGTAGCGACGTGAGCCGACTTTATGCGACGCCTGAGATTCTCTGGTTGATCTGTCCCGCCATGCTCTACTGGGTCATGCGGATCTGGTTTCTGGCTCGAAGAGGCCTGCTCGACGACGATCCCGTTCTTTTTGCGACCCGCGATGCTCGGAGTTATGTCGTCGCGGTGCTGGCTCTGGCGATCATCGTTGCGGCGGCGTGGTAAGCATGGCGTCCGGAGAAGTCACCGACCTTGCCGGCTGGGGAAATTTCCCTGTTGAGAACTGCACGCTTTATCGGCCCCAAGGGCTCGAAGAGCTTCGTTCGGTCCTAGGCCGGAGGCAGGAGCTCGACTTCATCTCCCGGGGCCAGGGGCGGAGTTATGGGGACGCCGCGCTGAATGCTCGGCGTGGAGTCATCCTGACCCACGGGTCGGGTGAAGGCATGCACCTGGATACGGCATCGGGCACTCTGGAATGTCTCGCGGGTACAACTCTGGCCGAGATTCTCGACTACGCGGTGCCTCGGGGTTATTCGCTTGGGATTACTCCCGGGACCAAGCGGATCAGTTTGGGCGGCGCGATTGCTGCCGATGTGCACGGAAAGAATCACCACAAGGAGGGCACGATCAGCCACCAGTTGCTCGGCTTCAGCCTTCTGACCGCGGAGGGAAATATTCTCGACTGTTCGCGAGAAGAGAATTCGGACCTCTTCTGGGCCACCCTGGGTGGGATGGGACTGACAGGCGTCATTCTGGGGGTTCGCCTAGCTCTCAAGGCCTCCACCACGGCCTACGTCACCAGCAGCAACGAGCGCTGTCGGGATCTCGACGATGTTCTCACCCGGATGGAGGAAGGCGATCGGCGATACGACTACGCTGTTGCCTGGATCGATTGTTTGGCCAAGGGGAGAGCGCTCGGGCGCTCTATCCTCATGCGGGCCAACCCGGCCGAACTCGAGGATCTCGCGCCTGCCCGACGGGAGCGGCCCCATCACGTGCCCAGTCGGCTGCGCCCCAGTGTGCCGCTCTTTCTGCCCGGTTGGGTGCTTAATCCCTGGAGCATGCGAGCCTTCAACGCCGCCTTCTACACCGCGCATAGAAACCAGCGACAGATCCTGGATTTCGATCGATATTTTTACGCCTTGGATAGGGTCGAGCACTGGAATAGGGTCTATGGCCGCCGGGGCGCCCTTCAGTACCAGGTGGTGCTGCCCTCGGCTCAAGCGCGGGAAGGACTGGTCGCGCTGCTCGAGCGAATCGTGGATCGAGGACTTGCCTCGTTCCTCGCGGTGCTCAAGACGACTGGGCCTGCCAACTCGTCCCCGCTTTCGTTTCCTATCGAAGGTGTCTCCCTGGCTCTGGATTTTCCGAATACCGGGGCTGGGCTCTTCTCCCTCCTCGACGATCTCGATGCCGTGACTCTGGCCCATGGTGGCCGGGTATATCTGGCGAAGGACAGCCGCCTGAGTCCAGAGAATTTCCGGGCGATGTATCCCCGGATGGACGAATTCAACGCCGTGAAGGCGAGGTATGATCCCGAGGGACTCTTCTCCTCGAGTCTGGCTCGGCGGATTGGGCTTGCAGTGAATGCCTGAAGCCGGTGATCCGGCCGATTCGAAAGGTGGAAAACGAAAATGGAATCAACGTCACCCGGTAAGCCCACAGCGCTCGTGACCGGAGGAGCGGGTTTTCTCGGCTCGCATCTCTGTGAGCAGTTGCTGGCCAGAGGCCACGAGGTGGTCTGCGTCGACAACTACTTCACCGGGAGCAAAAGGAATATTTTGCCCCTCCTCAATGACCCCTTGTTTGAGGCGATTCGTCACGACGTCACGTTCCCCCTATACGTCGAGGCGGATTGCATTTTTAATCTGGCTTGTCCCGCATCGCCTCCGCAATATCAGAACGATCCGATCCAGACCACCAAGACGAGTGTCCATGGGGCCATCAATATGCTCGGTCTGGCCAAACGCCTGGGTATCCCCATCTTGCAGGCCTCGACCAGCGAGGTTTACGGTGACCCTTCGGTGCATCCTCAGACCGAGGACTATTGGGGAAACGTGAATCCGATAGGTCCCCGCTCGTGTTATGACGAAGGCAAGCGCTGCGCCGAGACTCTTTTCTTCGACTATCACCGGCAACTCGATCTCGAAATCAAGGTCGCGCGAATATTCAATACCTACGGTCCGCGTATGGATGCCAATGACGGCCGGGTCGTTTCGAATTTTATCGTTCAGGCGCTTCGCAATCAGCCCATAACCCTCTTCGGCCATGGCGAGCAGACTCGAAGTTTTTGTTATGTGGATGACCTCATCGAGGGCTTGATCCTGCTTATGGAGAGTCCGGCGGACGTGACGGGGCCGATCAATCTCGGAAATCCGGTGGAGTTCACTATTCGGGGCCTGGCAGAGCAAGTCATTGATCTGACCAATTCGCGGTCGAGTATCGAGACTCTGCCCCTACCCACGGATGATCCGGTCCGCCGCAAGCCCGATATCGGCCGAGCGAAGAGCCAACTCGGCTGGGAGCCCACTGTCCAACTCGAAGAAGGCTTGCGGAAGACCATCGCCTACTTCGAAGATCAGTTGGTTGAGAGCTGACTTGACGTCGCCTGGTGCCAGAGGCAGACCGCTTCGGCGTGGCCTCTTTCAAGGGGCTCGCGTGTTCGGACCCAATGTTCTTGTCCGGGTTCTCCTGGGCTTGGTGCTTGGCCTGGTGGTGCCGGCGGCGGGCTCGGCCGAGCCGAGCCTAAATGAGCGCGTGGCTCTCTGGTCGGCCGGGAGTTTTCGCTCCCCGGTTCACTGCGAGATCGATGGGCAGTTGATCCGAGGCATTCGCCGGGTGGTGATTAGGGCAGCGGCGGTGCCCGGCCGAGACCCCGGGGTCGAAGTGGAGTTCGTCGATTTTGAACCCGAGGACGCAACCCGCTGTATCGATGCAACGGGGGCCCCCCTGCCCAATGTGGTGGGTCGCCTCAAACTCAGGCGTGAGCGGAGTCGGCACCCGGAGACGGCGCAAAGAGATTTTAAACGAGCCCTGCAGAAGAAGAAGGGATTCAGCTACCGGGTTATTTCCGGGACCCTCGATCTTCAGGCCGTTGGGGATCCCCCGGTCCCGGCTCGCCAGGTGGATTTTTCAGGCGGCGAGTTGAGCCTGTCCCTTATTTTTCCGGCCACAGACGCTCAGCGCGCCCTGGTTGATTTTCCGAGTGAGCGGAAAATTCTGCTGACATTGGAGTCTGGAAGTGGACAGGTCATCCGGATGCCACTCTTCGACCCCGCTGCGGTCTGGCAACCTCCCCTGCGTTAGCCGAATCTCCAAGGATTCGTCGACTTCTTCGTACAGCCCCGCTCGGCAAGGTCCGATACAGGGGGTATGGACAGACGAGCCCGCAAGCCCCTTTACTCCATTCTTGACGATTCCGCCGATCTGGAGGACTCGATTCACGCCTTTGTGATTGGCTTGGCCGAGCAGGTCGATCTTCTTCAGGATGACGAGCAGAGTTCGGACTACGAGAGCCTTGAGGAGCGTGCTGTCCTGATCGCGGACGAGGCCGACCGCATGGGCTATCCGGAATTCGCTCGGGCGGTCCAGAAGGTCGCCCAGGCCTGCGGCGATGAACTGAAGGACGTCATTCAGAAAGGTCTCTTCGACGTGACCGAATTGGCCCGTTGCATTCGTCAGGGGCACCGCGGCGCGGCCTGAATCTCGCGCACTCCCAGCCTAGACGAAGAACCAGAGCGAGAGGGGCCGTCCTGTGCCGTCGCTGAAGAAGCTGCCTCCGAAGATCGCAAGGAGAAGCAGCGCCGCGTTGGTGACACCGTGGACGAGGATCAACGCCCACAGATTCTTGCGGTGGTAGAACCAGAGGTTGGAGAGCATGACCCATGGGATCGCAACCCACCATTCCCAGTAAACATGACCGATGGTGAAGATGACCGTGGTGGCGATGAAGCTTCCCAAGGTGTAGTGCGCCAGGGGGACGTCGCGAAAATCTCCTCGCTGGGCGTACACCTCGGAGTAGCGCATCACGAAGCTGCGAATGAAGAGTTCCTCGAAGATCGGCGTGACCAGCGCGTATCCGAACATTCGGGCGCCCAGGACGAGCCATAGGCCTTCGGTCCCGAGGATGAAGGGGTCGAATGGAGACAGGGTATCGGCGCGAAGAGCGTCGGGAATGAAACCCCCAGTGGCGGGGTCCTCAAGGCGCAGGCCGTCGAAGGCGAGGTAGGGAAGGATCCAGGCCGCGGTGAGGGCAAGGCCAACGAGAATATCCTGGCAAGCCCCGGACAGGGTCAGGCCCTTTCCCCGGAGTTCGGGATAAGCACCCTTTTGCCAGTGGTAGAGGATCAAGGTGAGTGGGGCCATGGGCTTGAGGAAGAGCATGGCGGGCGCCCAGTCCTCGGGCAGGCGAACGCTGACCTCCCCTACCAACATAAAGGCGAGATAGGGGCCCAAGTAGGGCCACCAGCCGTGGCCCCGGCTTTAATCACGATCCATTGATTAGGCTCCCCCTGACCACAGTTCGCTCCCCCCCTTCGGCGCCCATCGCGTGCTCGCCGCTTGCCCACAGCGGAGACTACCAGAAATAGCGTGAGGAATGG
>JAQWRT010000038.1 GCA_029243605.1 Myxococcota bacterium | reverse complement strand
GGTAGGAGAAGTTGACTCCCCGGTCGGTGAACTCCCAATACGCGGGTCGGTTCTCCCGAGCGAGTTCCTCCCGGATCAGGCGAAGCCGTTCGGGGCGCTCCTCGGCCATATCCTGTTGAATTAGACGCGCTCGCGTTCGATCGCCCCGGGCCAGGAGGGCTGCAGCCAACTGCGCCTGTACCCGGCGAACCCCGAGTAGTCGATCCTCGTCACCCGACGCTGGCTCCTCAGGGCGATCCACCTCGAGAAAGATGGAAAGAAGCGGGTCCGTTGCCGGCGATCCTTCTTGCTCGGAGAATTCGATCAATCGGAAGAGGTCATAGGCCACGGTTTCGATCAGAAATTTGAGGCCGGCGTCGTAGGCGACCTGGCCGTAATAGCGCATGAAATGGCCGATTTGGATGGCGCCGTTCGAATCGCCCCGGGAGATCAATTGCTCGGCCAGTTGGCGATATTGGTCGAGCACATAATAGGCGAGGCGAACATCGCGGCCGTTGATCGTCGCGCGCATATAGCTGTTAAAAAATTGCATGCAGAGCGCCAGGGTTTCCCGCCCCTCGGTTCCTGATCCGATCGCGAGATTTCGGGTCTTGATCGCCAGAAAGCTGCCGACATCGCGAGCCTGTCCCAGACTGTTGGCGAAGAGTTCGAGGAATTGGCGGAGGATCTTCACCTCTAGCCAACTTCCCCGGCGCCCCAGGCGCTGACGGACGCTGGAGTCGACGGCCACGAAGTCGGGATCCCGGGCGATCGCCCCATCGAGGGCAAAGAACGAATCGGGCAACTCTTCGCGGAATCTCCAAAAATCTTGCAAGAGATCGGAAAAGGCTTCACTCACCGCCATTGCGATGGTGCGGTCCTTATGCTGGAGGGAACCACGCGCCAGATCGGCGAGTTCTTCGATGGCGGTCAAGACTTCGAGGCGTGCCTTTTCCCCTCTTTTCGGATAGCTGCGGATGGCCTTGATCGCCTGGATCTGGAGTCTCCGAATGGTATTGAGAGGAGAGACAAAGGCAAAGACGAAGGCGAAATAGGGCAGGAGGATCACGAGGCACATGGTGAGCATCAGGAGTGGAAGCCACAGCGCCGCCTGGGGGAGCAGGGCGGCGGGTGAGAGTTCTCCGCCGAAGGTCGCGGCGATCCACAGGCAGAGAACCGTAGTCAGGACGAAGAAGCTCAGGACCAGGACGTTGATGGGTTCGCGGATGAAGAGTTCGGTAATGCGGTGGGTGTAGCGGGTGGCCGCGAGTTCGACGACGATGGCGACCACAGTGATGACGATGGCGAGCAGCGCCGAGATGACCTCGGCCGCGTTCCCAACGGCATCGAGGGCGGCGGTTCGATCGACCCCCGCGAGCCACTGACTGGGATCCGCCTGGAGGGCAAAGCCGAAGCCTTCGAGCCAGGAGACCAGGATGTAGAGGGCCATGGCGGTGCCGAGGAGTGCACCTGCGGCGAGGCCTGCACCGGCTAGGCGAGGGCCGGGATGCGGGTCCGAGTCCTTGGGCTTACCCTCCCTCGCGCCGAGGGAGCCGTCGGGGTCGTCACTCCTCATTACCAGAGAGAGCCTCCAGAAACCGTCAGGTCTTGCATTGTAAGGCCTGCGGCCTCGTCACGGCAAAGGAAGCAGGCCAAGGCCCCGATCTCCGAGGGTTGAATCAGCCTGTTCTGAGGGTTGGCCGCCCGGGCGTCGGCGATATAGGCCTCTCCTGATCGTCCTTCCTGGACCTCGGCGATATCGCTCATCCAACTCGCTCCGAATTTGGTTTCGACCCAGGTGGGGCTGATGGCGTTGCAGGTGACCCCGTGGGCTGCCCCTTCCAGGGCCATGCATTTCGAGAGCCCCACAACGCCGGCTTTAGAAGCGCAATAGGCCGCTGACGTGGGTGCTCCCACGCTGGCCGCTGTGGATGCAATGTTGATGATGCGTCCCCATTTGCGTTCGATCATGGCGGGGAGGCAGAGCCGACTGGTCCGATAGATGCCATTGAGGTTGACGTCGATGACCTTGTGCCAGAGAGGGTCGGGATGGCCGGAGACGGTTTGTTCGGCCGTGATTCCCGCCGCGTTGGCAAGAATGTCGATCGCTCCAAATTCGGCGTCGACCGCGTTATAAAAATCCGCGACCGAGGTATCGCAGGTAACGTCGAGACCCAGGGCGAGGGCACGGACGCCTCGACTTTGTATCTCTTCGCGAGTCTCTTCAAGCTCGCGCTCGCCCGGTAGATAGGCGAGTTCGCCATCTGCTTGTTTGCCGGTACCGACGAGTAGAGAGCCAATGGCGACGTTGGCGCCGGCATCGGCCAGGGCCAAAGCCATGGCGCGACCCATGCCCGACGCACCTCCTGTCACCCACGCTGTGCGTCCCTCGAGAAAGCGGTCCATTATGTTCTGTCCTCATTTCTTTGTGATTTTTTTGGGTTGATGCCCGCCAGAGGCTTCCACGGGTCACCCACTGGAGTCTCTCTATCCGGGATCCGCGTCTGCCCTAGCCGAAATCTTCGCGCAGGGCGCGCCGAAGTGAAATGGCCAACAGGCAGCCTACCCCCAGCAGGGGAACCGACGCGACCAATGAAGCGGTTTGCAGACTCCGCAGGCCGCCGATGCCCAGCAGGGCAATGGGAAGCAGAGCCAGTGCCACAGCCCAGAAACTTCGATGCCCCCGAGAGGGGTCGGCCAGAGGCCCGAGATCGCTGCTCGCCCCGGCAGCCAGGGTATACGCCGCAGAATCGAAGGTGGTGGCCAGGTAGAGAAGTGCGACCAGGCAGAAGACACCCAGGGCGAGGGAGCCGAAGGGAAGCGAGAGGATGATGGCGACGATGGTGGCTGGGGCGCCATTTTCTTCCAGGAGGGCAAGGACCGGGAGCTGCTGGCTCAATTCGAGTGAGAGGGCGTAATTTCCCAGGACCATGAAGAAGAGCCAGCTTCCCGCGGTGCCCAGGACGAGCATTCCCAGGACGACTTGGCGAATGCTTCGCCCCCGGGAGATGCGGGCTACGAAGAGCCCGACGAAGGGCGCATAGGCGATCCACCAGGCCCAATAGAAAATTGTCCAGTCTTCGACGAAGCCCGTCTGGGTAATAGGGTCGGTCCAAAAATTCATCCGAATAAAATTATCCAGGGCGTGGCCGACGGCAGCGGTGCTCATCTTGACGATGAAGAGCGTATCTCCTGCGACGAAGATGAACGCGACGAGAGCCAGGGCTAGAATGAGATTGAGGTCGCTGAGGATCCGGATTCCGCGTTCAAGTCCGACGTAGACGCTGATGGCAAAGATGACCGAGCAGCTGATTACGATGCCGATATCCAGGGCGAAAGAGCGGACAATCCCGGTCAACTCGGCCACTCCTTCGGCGATCAGCGGCGTGCTCAGCCCGAGAGAAGTACTCGCGCCTCCAAGGATGCCCACCATGAAGAGGACGTCGATGATGCGTCCCACGCCGCGATCGGCATGATCGCCCAGCACCGGTCGGCAGGCCTTGCTCAGCCGGTAGGCGGTCTCGCCCCGGCGATGGCATGCATAGGCGACGGCTAGGGTGGGCAGGGCGTAGAAGCCCCATGCGGTGAGTCCCCAGTGGAAGAGGGGATAGCTCGCGGCCCACAGGATGGCTTCGGGCGAGCCGACTTCGGCTCCGTAGGGGGGAGAGCGGAAATAATAGGCCCACTCGATGACCCCCCAATAGAGAAGCCCGCTGGCGATGCCTGCGCAGAAGAGCATGGCGAACCAGGACAGGTTCGAGAACTCAGGGGCCTCGTCGTCCTTGCCGAGCACGACGGGGCCGTAGCGGCCCAGCGCGAGATAGAGACTGAAGCCCAGGGTTCCGACCCCCGCCCAGAGGTAGAGCGGGCCGAGGTTCAGGGCGAGCCAGTCGTAGGTGATAGCGATCACTCGGCCACTGGCCTCGGGAGCCAGGGCGAGGGGCAGTGTCACGAGAAGCAGGAACCCTACAGAGAGGGCAAAGATCCGTCCGTCGATGTGCTTCACGCGTTCGGATCTCCCTTGGGGCCTGAGTTCTTTCCAATGAGGGCCCTGGTTTTGTGATGGGGAGTCTAGCGGTGCGGGAACTCGCTTGCCGTGAAGTTTAGGTCAGCTGACCTCGGGGCCTATCTTGCGCGAGAAAATTTCGGGTAGATCCGACTCCTCGGCTTCTATCAAGGCATCCACCCAACTGTGGAAGCGCTGCCCGCCGCCTTCATTGCGCCCAAAGAGGGCGTTGGGTTTGGCCCCGGTTGCGAGGTTGCGGCCAATGGTCTTGCCCACAGCGTAGTCCTCATCCCGAACGACCCTCTGCAGGAATTTCATTTGCTTCTCGATTCCCTCCCTGTTTTCCTCACCCGGAGGCGCGGGAGAGAGAAAGGTCTGGTAGGTGATCGAGGAATCGACCCGATCTCCAGGAAAGAGTTGCGAGATCATGAAGAAGGGCCCATCGGCGTCGAAGGTACCTATGGAGACATGCGGGAAGATCGTCCAGATGCCGGCCAAGAGCAGAGATTCGGGCCATTCGTCCTCGGGCTTCTTCTCGAGAGAGGACAAATAGGGAAGGGGCATGCTTACTTTTTGGTGTGGGCCCCAAGCATCGTAGACCGCTTTGTCGCCGATTTCGGTTCCGAAGGACTCGCGGTGGAGGATGGGTAGGTGATAAAAGTCGAGGTAGCCGTCGTAGGCGATCTTCCAATTCGGCCCCTCGACGGCCTGGCGCCCGACGACCTGGCAACCGGCGAAGCCCATGAGGTCGAGGGCCTTGTCGTAGCCACAGAAGAAGGCATCGAAATCAAAGCTCTCGGCCGGAGAGAGAACTCCGAAGATCATGCCAGCTCGCTCGCTGACGGGGAGAGGGGTCAGCCCGTGGCAACTCGGATCGACCTCACCGAACTCGCCGCTGTTGCGAACGCCAACAAGAGCCCCATTGCTGTCGTAAGCCCAGGCATGGTAGGGGCAGAGAAAGCGCCGGGCCTCGCCAGTGCCGTCTGGGACGACCTGGGCGCCTCGGTGACTGCACATATTGACGAAGGCTCGCATGATGCCCTTGGCATTGCGCACCAGCAGGATGGAGACGCCTGAGACTTCCAGCGCCCGGTAGCTGTGGGGTTTCGGGAATTCTGTCGAGAAAGCCAAGAGGAGGGGCAGGCGGCGAAAGATTCGATCGACTTCGAGTTGCCATCGCTGAGGGTCAGAGTAGTGAGCGGCGGGGACGGTATGGATGCCTGGCGCTTGATCCACCGTGCCCGCGACAGCATGAGCGATATGACGCCGGGTGATTTCGACCAATCGACTGCGACTCATGAAGGATCCTTGATGGTTTTGGGACGTTGCCTGGACAGGGGAGGGCGGGGATCCTTCACGATCGAAGGCGCCGGATATTGTCTAGCCCTTTGGATCATACATAACTATTATTCGCCGACAGATTTGACGATTTTTAGAGAACCAGGCTCGGTTGGGTCTGTCGTAATCAGCTCCAGGTCGCCTCGCAATCCTAGGGAGAGTCAATTGGACATTTCAATCGGTCGATTGCAAGAGGGGAGCGGGTTGTCACGGGGGTTGGCGAGAACCCTGGCTGTGGCTGTGGCTTTGTTGTCGATGGATGTGCTGCTTTTCGAGTCCCAAGCCCATGCGGGAGAGGCGGAAAAAGCCAAGGCCCCATCGGGTCACGCCTACAGCGAAGAACGGGAGGCCTGTGCGGTGCGCGACCCGCTGCGCCAGGCGTTCTGGGGTGAGCTTCACATTCATTCCGCGCTCTCCTTCGACGCGAGCATGTGGGATGTGCGCGGGAGTGCCGACGACGTCTATCGATTCGCTCAGGGGGAGCGAATCGGCCTCGCCCCCTACGCCCCGGATGGCAAGCCCCTGCGCTCTGCTCAGTTGGAGCGGCCCCTCGACTTTGCGGCCCTGACGGACCACGCCTCTTACCAGGGAGAGGTCGCTCTCTGTACGCGCAAGGGTTCGGCGCGCTACGAGGCCGAGGGCTGCAAGGTCTTCCGGGGCGAGATGGGGGGCTCGGATGGCGAACCCGCAGGTTTCACCACTCGCGCGGGTGCGATTACGAGTTCTCTCGACCCTCGCTCGGAGGTTCCGGTTCGAAGTTCGGAACTCTGTGGGGATGACAACGAAATCTGCCTGGAGGCCATGGCGTCGGTCTGGCGCGAGCAGCAGGCCGCAGCATCGCGGCATTATGACCGTACTTCGGCCTGTTCTTTTACCACCTTCAATGCGTACGAGTACACAGCCACTCCGGGGCTGGCCAAGGTTCATCACAACGTGATTTTCCGAAACGACAGTGTGCCCGCGTCCCCCACCGCTTGGGTGGATTACCCCGATGTCTATGAACTGTGGGGTCGCTTGAACGAGCAATGCCTCCAGGCGGGGACAGGCTGCGATGTGCTCACGCTTCCCCACAATTCGAATTTGAGTAACGGGCGTATGTTCACGGTAACCGGCCGGGACCTGCCCCTAGAAACCCAGCGGGCCCGGGCGAGGCTGCGAGCAGAACTGGAAAGCTTGGTGGAAATTTCCCAGGTCAAGGGCGATT
This sequence comes from Myxococcota bacterium, assembly GCA_029243605.1. Taxonomy (GTDB): domain Bacteria; phylum Myxococcota_A; class UBA9160; order UBA9160; family UBA4427; genus JAZXM01. The sequence continues at coordinate 1,511 of JAQWRT010000038.1, read as the reverse complement.
CGGAATGTCGAAATGACATGTACGGGGTGGTCTCGGACCCCGACGAGTTCTGTGCTTTCGAGGAATGGCGCCCTCCCACCGCGCCGGATTGCGTCGAGGGCACCGGCGCGGGTGCCCTAGGAGGCCAGGGCTGTGTTTCCCGGCTTGATTATGTGCGAAACGTGCTCGTCGAGGGATTTCGCGAGCAGGAGCGCATCGGAGTCAACCCGTACAAGCTCGGTATTATCGCCGCGACGGATAACCACAATGCTACGCCCGGCGACGTTGAGGAGTACAGCTACCAGGGTTGGCACGGCGTCGAGGATGCGACGGTGGCTCAACGACTCTCGACGGACTCTGCGGTGGTCGCCGCGATCTCCAACGTGATTTCGAGCCCCGGCGGTCTGGCGGGTATTTGGGCCGAGGAGAATTCCCGAGACTCTCTTTTTGATGCCATGGAGAGGCGGGAAGTTTTCGGTACCAGTGGCCCCCGGATGACGGCCCGCTTCTTCGGCGGGTGGGATTACCCGGCGAATCTTTGCAAAAAGTCCAACCTTGTCGAAGAGGGCTATGCCCAAGGGGTGCCTATGGGAAGCGATCTTCCCCCGCGCCCGAAGGGAGCTTCGGCGCCTTCCTTTGTCGTTTCCGCCCTCCGAGACCCCGGCATTCCCGGGCACCCCGGTGGACTTTTACAGCGGGCTCAGGTCATCAAGGGATGGCTCGGCGACGATGGTCAATTTCATCAAAAGGTCTACGACGTCGCGGGTGGAGCCAACGAGGCCAGCGTCGATCTTGACACGTGCGCGCCCGAGGGCGCTGGAGCCGATAGTTTGTGCAGTGTTTGGAGCGATCCCGATTTTGATCCCGGCCGAAATGCCTCCTATTACGTTCGTGTGATTGAGAATCCCAGTTGCCGCTGGACCCAGCGTCAGTGCATTGCACTCCCCCCGGATTCTCGGCCTGAGGTCTGCACTCAGCCCATGGTGCCTCGGACCATTCAGGAGCGACTATGGAGTTCTCCGATTTGGTATGATCCCAGCGCGTACAGCAAGGAGGCGGGATGATGGCCGATACCAGCGAAGACATTGCGAGTCTCGATCGTTTCAATCCGTTCGATCCGGCGGTCCAAGCACAGCCGTGGGAGTACAACGATCTCCTAGTGTCCCAGGCGCCTGTCCATCGTGACGTCAATACGGGCTTGATCTTGGTTTCGAGTTACGAGTGGGTGAGCCATGTGTTGGCTCACCACGAGACCTTCTCGAACCGCTTTATGCTTCTGATGGGTAGCGGTGCAAAGGCCAAGGTGCCCGACGCGGTTTCTGAAATTATGAAGGAGGGGTATCCCTCGGTGGATACCATGCTCACCGCCGACCCTCCGGAGCAGCGGCGTTTCCGTTCCCTGGTCAATAAGGGGTTTACAGTTCGAAGCATTGGCCGACTGGGCGCCCGGGTCGATAGCCTCGTGAACGATTTGATCGACGCATTTGCCGCCGAGGGTCGAGTTGAGTTGCGTTCTCAATTCGCGGTCCCTC
>JAQWRT010000032.1 GCA_029243605.1 Myxococcota bacterium | reverse complement strand
CATTTCAGAAAAAGAGTTTACGTCCGATAAATCAGCGCATAAAAAAGAGCCACCGATGAGACTTGAACTCATGACCTACGCTTTACGAAAGCGTCGCCGGGAATCCACAACCGACGTAGTAGATTGCACTTCTGTCGATCGTGATTCTGTGGTTGCACCAATGGTTGCACTCGATACTCACGATCCCGGTTGCGAATCTCTGACATCTGGTGACGATCTGGAGCGGTTGATCGCGGTATTGCCGCCTGATCTAACCTCGGTGGTTCGAGCATGGGCGAGGCTTCCCACATCGCTTCGACGGGCGGTTCTAGCAATAGTCGAAGACGCATCAGACTCGTAAAGGCTAAGAACAGTTCGAGTCCCTTCGCATGCCGATCACAGAGAAGGCTGAAGCTATTCGGCGAGCCGTGACGCCTGACTCTGGATTTTCTTTTCCGGTGTGAACTTAGAAGGCCCCCGGGGGGGGGGCCCTTTTTGATTCTGCTGACGCAATAGGGTACCTACGCACGGAGAAGTTTTTCACTTTGGACGAGACGGCCTGGCTCTCACCGTGCGATCACCGAGCGTCCGTGAAATCGCGAATCCTAAGGTCTTTGAATCTCATTCGGCCTTAGCCACCCGAATGCAGTTGCAACGCGATGACTCCATCGGTTGCGACCGGTGACGGATACGTAAAATCGATCATCTGAGTTCCGTTGAGATGCGTAATGTATCGTTTCCCGATGACGCTGATTCGCAGATCGTTCCAATCGTCCGGTTTGATGATTGTCTCAAGGTCCGGAGCTGGCCACACGATCCACCCCTTTCCGTCCCCGTAGATCCCAGCTGTGTGGTGACCGATAGCGCGATCAATCTCAATCTGGCGGCCCTTGATTACTTTTGGCGTACCTGGCTCGAAAGTCGTATGAATATAGACGCCGCTGTTTCCGCTCGCCTCACACTTGAACTTCAGTTCCAGTTCGAAATCCTTGTAGGTCTTCTCGGTCGCCAGGTAACCGTACTTTTCCGTAATTCCCTCGCCGTAGATGGCCCCCTCTTCCACGATCCACTTTTCGTTGCCGATCTTTTTCCAGCCGCTGAGATCCTTGCCATTGAATAGCGATTCCCATTTTGGAGTGACCTTTGGTGATTCCTGAGCGAAGGCGGCAGCGCTCCAGAAAGCCGGCCAGTTCGAGCAATCCCTCGAGCCGCTGCGACGTGCCCTTGAAAAGGATCCGGACAACCGGGAACTCCATTACCGGAAAGGCGTGGCGCTGGCGCAGGCCGGGCGCCCCACGGAAGCTGTCTGGGCCCTCAGAAAAGCCATGGAAGACCCTGAATGGCTCTCGCGGGCTGGTCTGGTACTGGCCTCGGCTGCGTTGAGGGCACAGAATAACGAACTCGCGCTTGAGACGGCGGACCGAGTGCTGGCCGAAGATCCGGAAAACGTGGACGCCCTCGTGATCAGGGCCAATGTCCGGCTCGCCCTGCGATCGCAGTTCGAAGAGGCGCTCGAAGATGCAGAACGGGCCCTTGAGATCGACCCTGATCGACGCGAAGCCAACATGGCGCGAGTCGTCGCCCTGCTCGGCCTGGAACGTGGCGAGGAAGCCGGCGAAGCGCTGATCGAAATCGAGATTTCGGCGGACGATGAGAGCGTCAATCCCAAGATGGAGGCCCGGCTCTGTGCGGCTCGCTCGGTCTTTGTCAACGAAAAGGGCGACGTGGACGCAGCCGCAGAGTCCTTTCGCGACTGCCTTGAGGAATTCCCGACCGATTCGCAGGTGGTCGACAACGCGCTTGAGTTCTACGACGGTTCCGGTGATGGCGCGCAGTCGATAGAAGTCCTGCGACAAGTCCTTGAAGAGCAACCCCTTGCCCTCTCCTATCGAGCTCAACTGGCCGGTCGATTGCTTGCCCTCGGTCAGGTATCCGAAGCCGAGGAGCTACTGCGAGAAGCGACAGAGCTGGATACGAAGACCCCCGAGGCAGCTTGGGTGGAGTTGGCTCGGCATCATGCTGCGCTGGGAGATATTCCCGCCATGGCGATTGCCTACGAACGAGCCGTCGACGTGGCCGAAGACCCAACGCCGGATCTCCGATTCGCGGCGGCGGATGGTCTTCTCGGCGCTCAGCGGTTCGATGAAGCGCTCGCCGCGGGCCAGGCGCTTGATCTACCCGCCCACCGAGACCTGATCGTAGGCCGAGTCCTCTACGAGCGCCGCGAGATGAAGGAAGCGCTCGAGCGAATCGAAGCCGCGCTTCGACTCTGGCCGGAAAATCCCGGTGCACGCTATTACGCTGCGCTGACCGCAGAGCGGCTGGGCGATTTTGATCGGGCCATCGAGGAGTATCGATATTCGATTCGATCCGACGCGGCGGCCACCGACGCGCGGTACCGACTGGCCATGCTCCACGAAGCCGAAGGACGATACGACAGGGCTGTTTCGGCGGCCTCAAGCGCGGCCGGACGCTCACCGACCGACGCGGACGCGACCATGGTCGCCATCCGCGCCGCAGCCAGTGGCGGCCTGAATGACCGCGTGAAACCCCTGTTGAAGAGTCTGCGGGGAGTCGATGCCCTGCAGGCGCGTGGCCTCGTGGCTCTCGCCGAGGGAACGAACGTTCGAGCGGGCCCCGCCGCGGCGGCCGCTCTGTTGGTGGACGCGAAGAACCTCAATCTGACCCACGCGGGAAATGCCGAGCTGCTGAGAGCCCTGGTTATCTATCGTGGGTCGAACGGCGGGGAAGGGCGGGTGTCCGCCGCGGTGAGTGCCGCCCTGAAGCGGCACCCGGACGTTGCGGATTTTCACGAGATTCATGGACTTCGACTGGAGTTCACCGGCGCTCCGGTGACCGAGACGCGCCTCGCGTTCGAGCGAGCGCTTGAGATCAAACCCGATCACGAGCGCGCTCTTCTCGGGCTCGCACGTCTCGAGGCGGCCAACGGTCGCGTCGAGGAAGCGCATTCGCTACTGGCGCGGGCGATCGAAGCCTCCCCGGAGTCCGATGCGCCTCTGCGTGCGAAAGCGGAACTGTTGATCGACGCCGGCCGACCCGAAGAGGCGGAGCGTGCCCTCGAAGAACTTCTCCATCACAATCCTTACGCTGGGGGGGCGGCGGCGACCCTCGCGTCTCTCCGCCGGGGTCGCGGTGTCGTCGACGCTCGGACCTCGGAGTTCGAAGCACGCGCGACCCGCTTTGCCTCAGGATCGAGCCCTCCCTGAGGGGAAAAGTGTCGATGGGGACCCGTGTCGACACGACGGATTATCTGTAAAGTCCCGTAATTACAATGTCTTACAGAGCCCCCCGCTTTCTTGGCCAAGCCGTCGGGTGGGCGCGCCTGAGATTTCGAACCCCCCAGTTTCCTCTCGGGACGCCAACTTTCCCTTCGAAAAATCGACCTCTGTACGTATAATGATCTAAATGATTAGACCGTTTTTAGAGTCTGATCGATAATGCTTTACAAGCCTCAAGACATCTGTCATAAATAACATGTCATATGACATGCACGAGAGTGCGCCACCAGGTCCACACACACGGGAGGTGTATCAACATGCGAGAAATCGAATCCACGGCCAAGAGATTGACAGCCCTGCTGTCTGGAGCCTTACTGGTTGTCTTATTGGCGGGAGCGGCTAACGCGGCGAAGTACTTCACCGTCACAACCGAACAGAGCAACCTGACCTACCAAACCGGTAGCTCGGTCTTGCCGATTCTAGGCAATCTGCCGACCTCCTATGGAGGCACCCCTGCCCTACGATGGCGACCGCAGGGTTCCCCCATCATCACAGGAACGGGAACGAACCCGGTGAGCCTGACGATCCCGCCCGGCCTCATCAGCTTCCAGCCCTCCGCTCCGGCTATTCTGCCTGTTCCCTCACTCCCGTCGTACATTCAGTTCACGACGGGCCTGGCCGCCTATGCACCGAATGGGTCAGCTGCGACCTTCAAGCCAGGGGCCAAGACTTCACGCCCCGCGAACTTCTCCTGGTGCCCGGGCGCAAGCGCGAATCCGGCCTGTACCACCGTCCTCGCGGGCGGCTCGCAGGGTTCCATGTCCGCCATCATCAAATACCAGTCGGGTCTCTCAGGGCCGCAGTATGGCGGCACGATGAAAATCCTCAATACCGGGCCTTTCCAGTGGTTCACGGTCGAAGCCACGCTTCCCACCTACAAGGTCCGATTGCACGGCAATTCGGAGCCGGATACGCTTGCGGCGGGTCCCGGTTACTCAAACTACGTCTACGCCTCAGCGGGATCCGACCCGATCTTCAACAGCCCCCCGTTCGTTCCGACCCCCTACTTGGCTTACAACATCATCACCGACCCGGGCACCCCCGTGTCGAGCGCTCCGGGCCAGGCCGCCAACGGCTGGGGCATGCCCTTCACCACAGGCACCGTCTACATCAAGGTTCCGTGGTACCCGGGACCGTTCCTGACCATCACGGGCATGGGTGCGGACAACCGAACGCCGGCGGGCGCGGGCAACATCAGCATGGTGGCCGGCGGTATGCTCTCCAACACTGGCATCACCGTTCCGCAGTTGGTCACTTTCACGATCAATGTACCGGAAGCGGAAGAGGTCTCGATGTTTGCGGCCGGTGTGGGCCTCCTCGGTCTCATCGGACTCGTGCGACGGCGGGCTTCCGCCTAGAAGGATCAACACGGGCTGTGATACCGGGCCCTGTGTTTGACGTTCAAATGAGTGCCGCGTCCAGGAGCAACCTGGGCGCGGCACTTGCTACTCTAGCGAGAGGCTACGGCGAAACGCGTTTTTACCCACCGCATCGAGAGGTGGGCTTCAAATGACGAACAAGCGGAGCGTGATCTGATGTCCGTGTATGCGAGACGACACCTTCTTCCTTCAGTAGAACGACGGCCTTTGGGGCCGCAGGAGATCAGCGAGTGAATCGGCGGGTCTTTGGCTCACGTACCTACTTGCTGCTCGCTGGTCTAGCGTTCCTCCTCTGTGCCCCGGGATGTGACGGCCAGAAAAGTGCTCCGCCATCGGATCGTGTACCCGAATACGAGAACTTGACCTCAGCTGTCGCGCACGCGATGTCCGTCGAAGATCCACTGGCCCGTGCAGCCCAGCTGGCTACGGCTCTACAGGGCTTCAATGAGGAGTCACTCGGGGAGGTCCGAGAGGCCCAGGCCCTGATCGAAGGTGGCCTTCATGGCTCCCAGACCGTGGAACTCGCTCTTCTGGTCGATTGGTGGGCTCGATACGACCCCGATGGGGCCTTCACCTGGCTGAAGAACAGCCGACGCCAGGGAAACCCCGTGATCATGACGAATCTCGTTTACTCCTGGGCTGTGCGAGAACCCGTCTTTGCCAGCATGGGGATAGAAGTGCTTTCGCCACGGCAACAGGAAGCACATCAAGTGGTCAGCGCTCTCGCACAGGGATGGAATGCTTCCGGTGCGCCAGGCGTGGAGGAGTACCTCATCGGGTTGCGGTCGGACGTCAGTCGTCAGGTCGCACTCACGGGTCTCGCCGTCGACAAGGTCAAGCGTGGCGGCATTGATGAAACGATTCTCTGGGTCCAGGACCTGCCCGACGGCTCCGCCGGTGATTTCAAACAGCTCGCCTACCGTCGCGTTGCGGGGGCAATCGCCCAAGTGGATCCGATTCGGGCAGCCGCCTGGGTAGAAAGTGAGCGCGATGGACCCTGGGGAGACGGTCTGGCCCGAGCGGTCTCACAGAAGTGGTCTCAGCAGGATGGCCAAGCCGCCATGGAGTGGCTGCGCGGTCTCCCCGACCCCGAGTCGACCGATGTGGCTCGAGCATTCGAGGAAGGGTATCGCGTCTGGTTGAGCACGGACCGCGAGACAGCCCGGGCTTGGCTGCCGGAACAAGAACTCGACTTGTCCCTCGATCCGATACTGGCCGTGTATTCTCGTAGCATTGCCCGCGAGGACGCCGAAGCCGCCATCCCCTGGGCCGGTCGTATAACCGACCCGCTTCGGCGAAATGAAACGCTGGAGAAAATCGCTCAGGCCTGGATGCATCAGAACCCCGAGGCGGCCAGCGCTTGGCTGGAAAAGGGCGAGCTTCCGGAAGTAGCCGTTCGACGCGTCCATGCGTCACTTGAAAGGGCCAAGGAAAGAGCGAAGGCACGAGCGGGCAGGAAACGGCCTGAAACCGGGCAATAGAACCCTGACCGACCGTATGGACTACTCTGCTCGAATCGGACGTACACTGGAACAAGCGGATCCAGGAAGCCGTTTACTCTGAAGTCTACTTTGCGTTCGGGTCTTGCGAAATAGGGGCGAGCACCATCCCGTTTACAATGCCCGAACGTCCTCGGTCGATGTGATCGGTCATCAGGGTGAATTCCAGGATTTCCCCGCCCCGATCGACCTGCACCACAATTTCTCCACCCGGAGCAAAGAGGCGATTGGTTTCGCGAAGCGAGTGCGGTGCAAAAACGGGCTCTCCGCCGTACGAGAGGATCACATCCCCTGTCTGGATGCCGGCTTGACCCGCATTCGAACGCTTCGCCACGAATAGCACCTCGGAACGGTTGTCTCTTTCCTGCTCGTAGAGAAGTTCATCGTAGGCCGCCGGTCCGATCTCATCGAGAAGCTGCGCATCGGCGGCCCAGGCGGCCTGAAGCGCGTCTACGCGCGCCAAGGCACCGGCTCTGCGGAGTTGCTCGGGCTCAGCAGCCACGCCTTCCGATGAGGCCTCCTGATCATCCAGAACGTCTCTGGAGCGTTCCTGCACCCACCTTTCCGGGGCCTCGTCCCGGGGGCGAACAGACGGAGAGGAAGAACGACGAGCCGAACGAGAGGCCGCGGAAGAGGAAGGTTCCGATTCGGAGGGCAAAGAGGGGCTCGGCGCTGAGGAGGGTTCATTCTCCGCCGCTTCCGCTGATGTCACTGCCCCGGGGCCTGCCGCTCCTTCACGCTCCAGTTGAAGCCCATCGGCGCCCGGGCCCGGGGCCGCAGACTCGGGCGAAGGCCAGAACAAAACGGCCCCCGCCGCAAGTAGCATGAATCCCGCCATGGGCAATCCAATACGCCAAGCCCCCTTCGTCACCGGCACACCCCAGAAAGCCTATCCATGGATCACTCCCTCTTGCTCTTCCGCCGCCGGGGCACTCTCCCCGTCGGCCGATCGCCTTGAAACACGCCGTCTCTGATTGCAGCGGCGTGTTCCGGATTCTATCTCGCTCCTACTTGATTGGCCTCGCGTCATATTCCCCGATGGGGCGTGAACTCGCCCTCGGCGAACTCGCTTCCAGCAATCACGAAAACGAGGCCGAAAACGGGATTTCAGGCGCCTTGAGGTTCGAGCAACTCTGTCACGGCACGATGAGCCTGATCGATTGCGATATCGGTGTAGGCACCACCGCCACTGTCGGAATTCGCGATGGCGATCTGGCCTCGACGGGCTCGCGCTGTCAACAGGGGGAGACCCTCATCCGGATCCACCAGCGCATTGTATTCAGGCGCATAGCCGTGCGGCCAGCGATTGACCGCAATACCGGCAATATCACGTGAGGCGTCAAAGCCGCCGGCACCCAGGGCCCGATTCAGCTGGCTTCGAATTTCGCGCTCGAACGTCGAGAAGGGCGTGGCGAGAAGTTCGTTGCGCCCGGCGATATGCTGCTTGCGTTCGCTGAGGCCAGGTTGCGCCGGCGTGCGGATCATTTGGATCATGATCGGTTCGTCCGGTGATTTCGCGCTGTGATAGTCGCCAATATCCATCGACTGAACCAGTTGGATAGTCACATGGTATCCGCCGGGGCATTGAATATACCCAACGCCCAAATTCGCGAATGCGCGCCAGTTCGTCAGGGCCACCGACGTGATGACCAACGGCGTCTTGATGAGGGAGCGGAGAGCGTCTTTCTGGGGCTGAGGCAGTTCCGGGCAAAGAAACGGAATCATCATGTTCCAACAAGCGAGCACGCTCTGCTTGCCCTTGACTCGGTACGGCTTGTCACCACGCAGATACGTGACTTGAACGTTGCCATCATCGGTGTTCATTACGTGCGCGGCGGTGCTGGAAAGTCTGATGCGCACAGGCTTGCCGCTCTGGTCCAGCTTGGCGTAGTCCGTTGGGGCACCGATCGAATCCTCGACCGTGCTGCCAGGCACTGCGGCTGGAATCAAGTCGCGCACCAAGAGCCGCGCGATCGACGCATTGCCATCGGGAAACGTGTAGGTATAGGAACCCCCGGTTTCCACCTGCTTGCCGGGTGTATAACCCATGCGCGCCGTCGCCGTGGGAGGCAGTTCCAGGCCGTCGAAGCCAGGTAATCCAATGCCCCAGCAATCAAGAGCCGAAATCGCATCGATCCCGCAGCCCCAGTACAAATCTGTCGCGTGCTGATAAAAGGGAATTACAGCCGGGTTGGCTTGGACGACTTTCAGCAGGTAGTCCGCATAACTCATGCGTGACAGGCGGTCCTTCTTTTCGTCGGCGGAAAGGCCCGCCATATAATCCTTGGGGCTGGTTTCGATCGCGAGGATGTCCTTGCGGGCGGCGGCGCTCAGTGGCGCCTCCGCCAGAAACTTGGCGGTATCTTCCGCGGAGGGATGGTATCCGCCCGCTCGCGGAACCAACTTGTCCTCGCCGAAGGTTTCCTTGTCGAAGAATACGCCGGCACCAAGATTGAATTTTTGGTCCCGGTCCTTGTCGTAAGTGTCCTTGGTCAGTTTTTCAGGATGTATCCCGAGCTGTTTGAGGAGTCCATCCGCGACGGGACTGTAGGGGGTTGGGCTCGAGATCAAGGCGGTTCCGCCGCTCGCGATCAGCAGTTTGTCGTCGACCTGGAACTCGTTGCGCTTGGCATGACCACCAAAGTCGTCGTGGTTGTCGAGTATGAGGATCTTGGCGTCCGGTCCTGCGGCCTGGCGGTAGAAGTGCGCGGCAGCCAGCCCGCTGATGCCACCCCCGACAACGATCAGATCGAAGTGCTCGCCCGTGTCCTCGGCTTCGGCCAGGGAGGCCGAAGCGTCCCTGATCGCGTGGGCACCTTCGAATGAGCCGGGATGGCTCCCGCGCATACCGGTTCGAGTGGGCGGGTAGTAGCCCGGCCGATCTTGTGCTGCGCTGATCGCGTCCACCCCCGCGTCCACCCCCGCGCCCGGACCCGCGCCCACCCCCGCACCGAAGGCCAGGTCTGGAACCAGTCCTCCAACGGCCGCTGCAAGCGTGACTGCGGCGCCCTGCAGGAAATCGCGGCGCTCGATGGCCTTGCCCATGCCGAGTTCGTCGTCGTAGATTCCACTTTTCATGTCTTTGCCAATCACTTCTTCTTTTTTCCGCGATTTGGCCATCGTCTTTCTTCCTTGCTCTACTCTTCCGTTGGAATGCCGCTGTGGTGCAGGCTGATGATCTTCCACCGGCCATCGATCTTTTGCCAGACGTCCGTCTCGAACGCTTTCGACGTGGTCTTCGTTCCATCCGCCGCGCGCGTGCGGTTTTCGATGAAGGACGTCGAGATCGCGACATCACCGCTGGGCATGATTTGGACCCGGAGATCCGACATCTCGTTCAGTTCGACGCCGCCGCCCGATTTCATCAACGCGGTCCACATTTCTTGGTAGGCAGGAATATCCTGTCTGGCGCCACCAAAATACACCGTCGCATCGTCGGCATAGAAGCTGAAGTACCGCTCGACGTCGTTGTTGGCATAGGCGCGGTCGAACGCTTCGATCGCAGCGTGGAGATCCGCGTTCTCAGAGCCAGGGTGGCCAGCCAGGGCACACGGCGACGTCAATACGATGACGATGACACTCAAGAGAATTCGCATGATATTTGGCGCTCCCTCTGAATCCTGGCTGAAATCGGGCTTTCCCACCTTCGCAGCGAAGCGGGGACGCTCAACCATTGGAGAATTCATTATAATAAATATACTATATAGAACCTACGCAAGGCGAGCTTGTGAAGCCGTTCGAGCGTTTTTTGTCGCGTCGCGTCGCGGTCGTCGTGGCCCGGACAGCGATCCTCCCCCCAATCCCGTGACGGGCGGCGTGTCTCCTCGGTTTGGCGGGTCAGAAGTCGAACTCCGAGGTGGGTTCTTCCTTGGCCCAGTGCCACTCGAAGACGAAGGTCGTGACGAAGCGCCCGCCGGGCATCAGCAGGTTCGGCCCCTTCTGTTCCTTGGAGGGCTTGGCGCTGGCGACTGCCTCGATGGCCCAGCTCGCGAGCAGCGGGTGGCTCATCTCGAGCACGCGGATCCGCTGGGGGCGGCCGTTTTTGTTCAGGTCAAAGGCGATGACCACGCGCCCGACAATCTTCGAGCGTTGGGCGTAGGGTGTGTAGCGGGGCGAAGGGATTTCGAGCCAGCTCGGCGGACGCTCGAACGCGTCCGAGGACAGTGCCTTTACACGAAACACGGAGGAACCGTCCGGCTCCGGCAATGCCATCGGTTTGTCCGTGTAGAAATCGTCGATCATTTGGCGGTGCGCCGTGGCCACCTCCTGCTCGCCGATCTTCTCATAGCAGCGCTGGCGAGAGAGCGTTGCCTCTCGGGCATAAGGGCCCAGATCGATCCTGGCCTCTGCGCGGTCCAGGGATCGAAGGGCGGAGGCGCATTGGCCGCGGTCGGTCTGGGTGCGGGCAGAGTCGAGCGCGAACATTCGCTCCTGCTCACGAACGCGATCCCACATCGTGCTGCAGCCGGAGAGAATGAGACCGACGAGGGTGAAAGCGACGACTGGCAACCCGGACGGCGCCCGGCGCGAGTTGCAAGTCGTTCGAAAAAGGGGCGAGTGCATGAGGCTTTTCTCCGGCATTATGGCTTGTTCGGCTCCACGTTTTTCCCGGCCTAGGCGCTTGATGGCGACTGCGCACGGCGCTCGCCAGCGTCGTTTGTCTCTCGAGTAAAACAGTGCAATGATTTAGCGATCATAGATGTTTCCACCGCATTCTTCCCTCCTTATTGAGCATCAAGTATAGAAAGAGCGATCATGAAAACTCATCGAAGACTGTTGGTGTTCGCGTTGGCGTCGATCAGCCTGGCCTTGTTCGCGAACGACGCGAGAACGGAGACCCAACCCAGCAAGGAGACCACCCCCATGAGTGAAATCGTCCCGATCGCCATCGGGAAGTCCTTCCTCGAAGGAAAGGGTCTCGTCGAGGACGACCCGAGCGAATACGACGACTACACCAAGTCGGCGGACGGCGGGAAGCGCGAGCCCACGAGCCGGAGCAGCTCACACATCTTCCACCACGACAAGATCCACGTCTCGGTCATCGAAGCCGGCCCGGACAAGGTCCGCATCGAGGGCCTGCCCTACGACGAGTTCGTCCACATCGTGATGGGGCGCCTCATTCTCACCCTCGACGACGGACGCAAGTTTGAGTTTGAGCAGGGGGACTCGTTCATCGTGCCCAAGGGCTTCGTCGGCATGTGGGAGATGCCGGAGCGGTATCGCGAGCTGGTCGTGGTCGACACGGAAGCGTTGCCCGCGCCCTGATACGGCTCCACTCGCCGGCGGGAAGAGGCGTCGGCGAGCGGTCACGCGCAAAGGAGAGAGCGCACGATGAACTTGATCCCCATCGATCAGGACGAATCCAAGTACATCGGGCGCACCGACGTCCCGGAGAAGTTCGTCATGGAGGGAGAGCCCGCAACGGGGCTTCCCTGGGGATTTATCATGACGCCCAGGCTCGGGCGTTGTGCTGGAAGTCAGCTTGAATGGCCTATGCCCCGACTCTGATGATTGAGACGAGTTCATTTTGATGATCTATGACCCTTACTCTCGAGAGATGCAGCACGACCCGTACCCCACCTATCGGCGTTTTCGAGACGAGGAGCCCTGCCACTACAACCCAAAAATGGATTTCTACGCACTCTTCCGATTTGAAGACGTCTGGGAAGCCTCCTTGGATTGGCAGGGCTATAGCTCGCGACTCGGACATGATTTGTCCAATCGCGACCAGCCCGGAGAGCCGGGCGTGATCATCTCGATGGACCCCCCTCGTCAAAACGTGCTTCGCAAATTGGTCGCCAAAGGGTTTACTCCGGCGCGAATCGACTCCCTGGAGGCCGAGATGCGTGCCACAGCCTGCAGGCTCCTCGATCCGCTCATGGACCGGGAGCATTTTGACATTCAAGCCGAGTTTGGAAAGAAGTATCCGATGGAAATCATCGGCGCCCTCGTGGGATTTCCCGAGGAATCCCGAGAGATGTTCCGCGAATGGTCCGACCTCGCACTGTCCCGTGACCCAGACACGGGCCAGCAGGCTCCGGGGGCCCTGGAGGCTGGGGTCAAGGCGCGCGATTTCGTGCGTGAAATTCTGGAGGAGCGACGACGGGCCCCGCAAGACGATCTCATGACGATCCTCGCGCAATCGGAGTACCAGGACACCGATGGCCAAACCAAGCACCTGACCGACGCGGAGGTCGTTGGCTTCATCACGCTTCTCGGCCAAGCCGGTGCAGAAACCACCGCAAAGCTAATCGGGAACGCGCTGGTCTATCTCTCGCGGGAACCATCGCTCCGGCAGCGAATTTGGGATGAACCTCATTTGATTCCGCAGGCCATCGAGGAACTCTTGCGATTCGACGCCCCCTCGCAGTTTCAAGGACGAACCGCCGGCCGTACCCTCGAAATGCATGGGGTCACGATCCCAGAGGGTGCGCGCGTCGCATTGGTGACCGGAGCGGCTTGTCGAGACGAACGGGAGTTTGACCGACCCGACACAATTGATATCGACCGCCCACGGAACCGTCAGCTCTATTTTGGCCAGGGCCAACACTTTTGCCTGGGCAAGTCGCTCGCTCGACTCGAAACGCGCATCGCTCTCGAAGAGCTGGGTGAGCGCTTTCCCAATTATGCAATTGATGAGGACGACCTGACGCGCACATACCAAGCCCACGTGCGGGGCTTTGCGACGGTTCCCTTCAGACCACAAAGGCAAGCCTGATGGTTCTAGCCGAGAGAGTCAGTTGAAGCGGCGTTTGAACGGCGCAAAGACCGTTGGTAGCAAGATCCCAGGAGGGGCTTTCATCACCTCGCCGATCACAGGAATGCCCGCCCCTACCATGCAGTCCCCACGATTTAGTTTGCCATCGGCTGAGGGTACGAGCTTTATCTTTGTATTCAGGCAGGGCCGCCCGTCAATTTCGATTTCCCAACCAGAATCTTCAAAGTTGAAAAAATCAGGCAGGTCGGGCTGCAAAACCCATATATTCTCCTTGGCAACGATGAAGTCCGTATCGCGCTTGGGGACACCTTCCCAGACCATGTGAATTCCTGCAACCGTTCCTTTTCTAATGATGATCGGTCCGCTTTGTTCAACGTCGGCTAGCTCATCCAAAACGATATCTTCTGGTGCTCCGACCACATTACAGCTGCGCTTGATGTCATCCAATTCGATATTGTGCGTATGCGCTACGTGGTGAATCACTTGATAGAATAGTTCGAAGAAGGTATCTGAGATCGGAGAATCCACGGTCCATTCTTCAAGCGGAATGCCAAACTGCATAAACTGGATGATCCCTGCAGCATCATTGCTGCAGTTATAGATCTCCTTGAATGTTACTCTGTCGACCTCGGTGCAAATGCCTGTCAGTGCCGGCAATATGCGCTCGCCAATCATGCCTGGATTGATGCCGGTATGTGTAAAAGTAGAACCGCCTTCGTGGCAGGCTTGTTCAAATTTCTCTGCGTAGCCTGGGATAGCTTGCGGAAAGCTGTGCGCGCCGGTCAGGGTCACGACGTTTTTGCCGGACCTAAGAAGGTCAAGGATGTCGTCGTCATTTGATTTAGGGCCGCTATGCATATTGGGGCAATGCACAACAACATCTGCATCTATTGACATGATCTCTTCGCGCTCGTTGGTTGCAAGCACGCCTATTGGCTCAATGCCGCATAAAACCCCAGCGTCTACGCCATGCTTCTCCTCGCTATAGACGCGGCAACCGACCAGCTCCATGTCATCATGGCGTACAACGCCCCTCACGATGGAAGACCCATTGACGCCCGGCCCCCACATGATCACTTTAATCGTCATCTAGTCTTCGCCTTTCCCTTTTAGGAAAACTCGGAGTTGATCAAAAAAGACTTCTAGCGCAGAGAGTACTTCTTCGCCTTGTTGGCCATGAGTTTTGCGCGGTCGACTTGCGGTTGCCCGATGGGATTACCGATTTGCACATATTTAAGGCCGTGCCGCAGGGCCACGGTCCGGGGTAAATCCAGAGACTCCCAAATAGCTTTAACGGAACCGGCTGTTAGGGATTTAACATAACGCCCAGGCTCGGCCGTTGTGCTGGAAACCAGCTTATATGTCCTATCCCCTGGAGACGCGCTGCTGGGGAGTTATGCTCGGCGGTCAGGTGGAACCACCTGCGAGCAACCCGTTTCTTTTCGTGGCCCAGCAATGCAACACGGGTCGAGGTCCGGATGCGATGAAACTCGACGGTCGAAAGGTCCTGGTCGTGGGTGCGTCTTCGGGCGTGGGTCGCAGCGCCGCGGTCGCGATGGTCCAGCGCGGCGCCGAAGTCGTCTTCGCTGCGCGTCGAACCGACTTGCTTGCGGAAGCCACGCGCGAGGCGGGCGCCGGGCACGTCGTCGGGATCGATGTTCGCGATCCGGTCAGCATCGAGGCCGCTGTCGACACGACGTTCGAGAGGCTCGGCACGATCGACGCGATTCTCTATACGCCGGGAGTCTCCATCATCTCCCGACTTCGCGAGATGACGGCCGAAAAGTGGAGCGACATACTCGCCGTCAACCTCATTGGACCCAACCTGGTCTTCTCGACTGCGCTTCCCCATCTCTCGGAGACTGCCGTCGTCGCGGTCGTCTCGTCGGACTCCTCCTCCGCGCCACGCCATTCGCTCGTGCCCTACGGCTGCTCGAAGGCCGCCCTCGAAGCCACGATGGAGGGCTGGCGAACCGAGGAGATCGGTGGTCGCCGCTTCGTGACGGTCGTCCTCGGGCCGACGCACCCCTCGGAATTCAGCCGGGAGTTCGACCCGGAGGAATTCGCTTCGCTCTTCCCCTACTGGCAACGTCAGGGCTTCCGCACCGGCTCTCTCGCCACGCCCGAGGTCGGAGCCTACCTGGCCGAGAACTTTGGATTCATGCTCGACCATCCGGGCTTCGGCAACGAAACGATGTTGCTGCGCGCGCCGGAACCGGACGAGGCCGTTGCCGACTATGGAACCGGACTCGACGAGCCCGCCGACTCCTCCGAAGAGTGAGCCGTCGCGGCCGACCGACTGAGCGCGTTCATGCACCCGAACGATCCCAGTCCTCTGTACCGGCCAGTGTGGCATTGGCGCCATCGGCAACCCCGACTTCGCGGGGGCGAAGCTCCGGGTTACGGCGTCGGTCGCCGACGCGGATACCAGTCCGTCGATCCACCCTGATTCTCACCCCAGCCCTCGGCGCCATTCCACTTCCAATAGAAGAGCGCATTGCCGGGTCCGCCCGCGGTCGGTCCGCACTTGCCCTGATGGCTGACCATGCGGCCCTCCGCGGCGAGCGAACGACCCAGGGTGTCCTCCGCCTCGAGCTCGATCTGCCAGATCCATTCGCGATCCGGGTCGACAACGCAGCGGCGCTCGCCCGACACGAGATGCGCCCACACGCCATCGCGAATCAGGTAACCGGTCACCACCTCGTCCCGCTCCGTCCCTTCGTACATCATCGAATACGCGAGGAACGCGTCCTGAGGCGACGCGGTCCCCAGCACGTAGCCGAGCTCGAAGGGCGGAATTTTCAGCCGAGGCGGCGCGTCGGGGGCGCGCGGCTTCGGCGGAGGCTTCGGCGCGTCCTTCGGCGGCCGCGGGCTCCAGCTGCGATCGCGCACAGCCAGGCTGTCGATCTCGAGCTTCTCGCCGTTGAGAACGAGCTCGCCCGTCACATGCATCGCCTGATCGAAATGATGCCCCTTCCAGAACGGCGCGACGCCCTCCGGATGGGGATTGGGCTCCATCACCGCCTCGAAGATCATCTCCGCCTCAAAGCGCCCCGGATCGTGACGTGTGACCCGATACTTGTGGAGCGGCTCGATGGTCTGGAGGTGGTTTCCGCCCGGAGTGACGATGTCGCGCAGATCACGTTCGGCCGGAAGCGGGGCGCCCTCGATCAACTCGTGGTACGGCGAGTCGTCCTCGTCGTTCCAGACGAAGGCGCCACCGTTGTAGGTTCCGGTGTCGCCCTGGTTCGGCAGGAACTGGTTGTAGAACCAGCCGCTCATCTTCCGTTCGGGCACGAAGAAGGACACCCAAAACGTCTCCATCTGCCACGGGTGACGACCGGAATCATGAAAACGGTCGTCGTCGGGCGTCACGATCCAGCCGGTGTGGTCATCGGTGTTGGGCACGATAGCGGTCCTCAGTCGGAGAGCGGTGGATAATGCCGGTCGGCCAGCGCTCCGCTCGCCGACCGGACCAGGGCTGTGCGACGCGTCGTCGCTTGATGGAAATACGCGACGAGCGCCTCGTCGGCAAGATCGCCGGCGTCGATGCGGATCGCGAGCGCCTCTCGGCCCGAGGGCACGTCCGTCGGACGCGAACCGAGGAGCGCCTCGAGATCGTCGAGGTCCTGCGACTCAAAGCTGCGACCCAGCCGGTCGCCGTCTCGCAGATGCTTCAGGATGCGTGCGAGCCCCTTGAGGCGCAGGATCGCCAGGGGATCGTCGCTTCGCGGCAGGACCACCTCGCGAATCTGGTCAAGGGCCGCGTCATAGAGCCACTCCCGCTCAGTCGAGGGGGCGTCCGGCAGGTCGGGATCCTTCATGTCCAGGCCGAGCACGTCGACGAGGGTCTCGACGAGAAGACGGTTGTGGAGCGCGTCGTAGATCAGACTGTTGCCGATCTCGCCCTTCGACGACGGATTGGCCGCGCGCTCCTGATGCATAATGGCGATGCGCAGTTCGGCGAAAACACGGTGGTAGCGGATGCGGGTCTCGTCGATCGGGTGGCCGGAGGCCTGGGCATATTGCCTCACGCGATCGGGAAAATGGGTGAAAGGCTCCTGGGTGGCACGCAGCGAAAGCCATGCGAGGTCGTCCATCGGGTCCCCCCAATGGGCCAGCTCGAAGTCGAGGATCGCGACGACCCTGCCGTCAGCGTAGAGGAAGTTGCCCGGACCGGTGTCCCCCTGAACGAGAACGACGGGGCCGTCGTAATCGGGCACGTTGCGAGAGAGCCAATCAAAGGCGAACTCGATCAGCGGATCGCGCGGCGCGTCGTAGGATTTGTAGAGCCCACGCCAGAGGTCGAGCTCCTCGTGCACGTGCTCGACGACGCTTCCTGGCTTCCCGAGTGCCGGAATCTCGAGGGTTGAGGGATCGAGACGGTGCATCGTCGCGAGATGGCCGATGAAGTCCGTCGCGACGGCGAGCTGCTCCTCGGGATCGCGGATGCGCGAGAACCAGGTCTCGCCGAGGCTCCGGTCGGAAAGCACGGCCTGGGGCGAATCAAAGACAGCATGGATACGCGGAATCGGCAGCGCCGTCTCATGCAGCGCAAGAAAGACGTCGGTCTCGCGTCGCGTGTCGTAGGGATCCTGGGAGTCCACCCCCGCCGAGCGGTCGAGGCGCATGAACAGTTCCTCGCGATCGCCCGTCGGGGCCTCGAAGTCGATGAACCACGCTTCGCGTCGCCCCCCGCCCGGGCGGCGGTCCGCGTTCACGAGTCGCCCTTTGCCGAGCGACTCAAGCCAGCGCCGGATCTCGGCGGGCAGCTCGTTCTCGGAGCTCACTCTTTGGCGTCCTCATGCGCGCCCCAGGCGGTGTTGACCAGGTAGGCGTAGAGCGCCTCCGTGCTGGCATCGTCCAGCTCCACCGCGGGCATACGCGGGGCGAGTGCTCCACCCAGCACGGCCTTCAAGTACTCGAGATTCGCAGGCAGGCGCATTCGCAGGTCGGGGGCCGCGCCCCCAACTGCTTGGCCGCCGTATCCGTGGCATGCCACGCATCCCGCAGCTTCGTAGATGGCTTCCCCCATCGCCGCCGTTTCCGGTGGATACCGGTCGACCGGCGGTTTCGGAAAGGTCAGCTTTGCCGCCCATGCGGGCGCCGGTGCGTCGCCTCCCAAAACGAAGGCCAACAACCGTGGCCGGCTGCGCGACTCCTTGGTCGAGCTGTAGTCCGTCAATCCCGACGAGGCGGCCGATGTGGAGGGCGCACCGGCCGGCACGACGATGTACTGGACACCGTCGGCCAAGACGGTCGACGGCGCTCCTCGGATCGCGCCACCGGCTACGAACGCCCCCAGTTGCTCTCCCGAGGCAGCATCGTACGCGTTCAGGTAGCCCTCGGCCGTTCCCTGGAAGACGAGTCCGCCCGCCGTGTGCAACGCGCCACCGTTCAAGGGCAAGGCATTGCGCTGCCTCCACACCTCGCTCTGGGTGACCGGATTCCAGGCCACGAGCTCTGCGAACGCCTCCCAGTCGGAGTCGCCCTGGCTGGCGTGCCGCTGGTCGTAGCTGAACTCCCCAGTGGCCGTTCGCTCACGCCGTTCGGGCGTCGTCATCGCAGGAATGAAGAGCACGTTCTTCTGAGGGTCGAAGGCCAGCGCGACAAAATCGTGCGCACCTGCGTTGCTCGGAAGGATGATCGTGGGTTCGCCGTCGGCCGCTTCCCAATAGCGTGCAGCAGGGTCGAAGATCGGTCGCCCGGTCTCGTCGTCGAGGCCTTTCGCCCAGTTGACCGGCACGTAGTTGCGCCCCGAAATGAACTCGCCGCTCTTCGCATCTAGGAGATAGACGAAGCCATTCTTCGGCACACTGAGGACGACTCGCCTGTCCTCGCCATCGATGGGCAAGGTGGCCGTCATGAGCCCCCCCGCGGGTTCGTAATTCCATCCGTTGCCCGGCACCTGGGTGAAATGCCACCGGTACTCACCGCTCTG
>JAQWRT010000050.1 GCA_029243605.1 Myxococcota bacterium | reverse complement strand
AGCACCCGGGCCGCGGTGGACCGGGCGGTGGAAGCGACCCTCGACAACCCCAATGGAGATCTGATCTTCGCGCTCTCCTACGGCGGACGCGGCGAAATCGTCGATGCTGCGCGCGAAATCATCCGGGAGGTCGAAGCCGGGCGACTCGACCCCGAGATGCTCGACGAGAAGACCTTTGCGGCGCATCTCTACCTGCCCGATGTCCCGGATCCCGATCTCCTGATCCGGACCGGGGACGAGTGCCGAGTCTCCAACTTCCTACTCTGGCAAATCGCGTATGCCGAGATCTACACCACCTCGGTGATGTGGCCGGATTTTCGCAAGGAACACCTCGAGGCCGCAATTCGCGACTATCAGGCCCGGGAGCGCCGCTTCGGGATGACCAGCGCCCAGGTGGAGAAGGACGACGAGACCGATGGCGGGGGCAGGGCGGGGCCCCAATGAAGCGATTGTCGGTCTTGGGAAGCACCGGGAGTGTCGGCGAGCAGACCCTCGACGTGGCCTCTCTCCACCCGGATGCTTTCGACGTGGTGGCGCTGGCCGCGGGAAAGAGCATCGCTCGCTTGGCCGAGCAGGTGAAGCGCTTTCGGCCCCAACTCGTGTCGGTGGGCTCCGAGGACGGGGCTCGGGAATTGCGCGAGCGCGTGGGGACGGAACTGGATATTCGGGTGGGGGCCCCGGGGCTCGAAGCCGTGGCGACCCATCCGGCCGATCTCGTGATGGCCGCCCTGGTGGGGGCCGTGGGCCTGGCACCGACTCTGGCGGCGATCCGCGCCGGTCGAGATGTGGCCCTCGCGAACAAGGAAGTCATGGTCATGGCGGGCGCCCTGGTGCGGCGAGAGGTTTCCGCTCGGGGCACGAGTCTCCTGCCCGTGGACAGTGAGCACAGCGCCATCTTTCAAGCGCTCTCGGGGCAGCGGGTCGAGGACGTCTCACGCCTGATCCTGACCTGCTCGGGCGGGCCCTTCCGGGATGCCCAAGCGTGGCCCGCGGAGCGCCTTGGCCGAGCCAGCCTCGAGGAGGCACTCGATCATCCCAACTGGAAGATGGGGGACAAGATCACCATCGACTCGGCGAGCCTCATGAACAAGGGCCTGGAGGTGATCGAGGCGCGTTGGCTCTTCGACGTGCCCCCCGAACGGATCGACGTGGTGGTCCATCCCCAATCCATCGTCCATTCCCTGGTGGAGTACCGGGACACCTCGGTGATGGCGCAACTCGGCTTGCCCGATATGCGCGTGCCCATTGCCGTGGCCCTGGCGCACCCGGATCGCCTGTCCCTGGAAATCCCCCGGCTGGATCTTGGCGCCGTGAGCCGCCTGGATTTCGAAGCGCCCGATCGGGGGCGTTTTCCCAATTTGGGCTTCGCCTACCGGGCCCTGGAGGGAAGCGAGGCGGGCCCGGCGGTGCTGAATGCGGCCAACGAGGTGGCGGTGGCGGGTTTCCTCGCCGGGCAGATCCCCTTCGGAGCGATCGCCCAGACCAATGGCGCGGTGCTCGACGAACACCTGGCGAATTGCCGAGGCAGCCGGGTCGAGGGCCTTGAGGATGTGCTGGAAGCCGATCGCTGGGCCCGGGCCCGGGCTCGGGTGGCTCTGGGGCTCGGCGATCAATCCGTAGCCGCGGGAGAGAGCGCCTGATGGTCGTGCTGGATTACCTTTTTGCGGCGATTCCCATGTTGGGCTTGCTGATCTTTGTCCACGAGTTCGGTCATTTCGCCGTGGCCAAGCTCTGCGGCGTTCGGGTCCTCAAATTCTCCATCGGCTTTGGAGCGGCCATCGGTTTCGGCGATCGCCGCTTGCGCTGGGAGCACGGTGGAACCGAGTATGTCATCGCCTGGGTGCCCTTTGGCGGCTTCGTTCGCATGCTCGGGGAACAGATGCCCGGGGATGCCGAGGTCGAAGGCCTGATTCCCGAGGATGCTCGGCCGGATGAATTTCTCGAGAGCAAGCCGCTCTGGCAGCGGGTGGCCATTACCCTGGCCGGTCCCGCCATGAATCTCCTACTGCCCGTGGTGATTATCATGGGGATGCTGTGGGTGGGGATTCCCAAGGTTGTTTCCGTGGTGGGCATGGTGGAGCGCGGCTCCCCGGCGGAGACGGCTGGAATTCGGCCCGGAGATAAAATCCTCGGGGTCAACGGCGAGCCCGTCCAGTGGTGGTCCGATGTGCGCCGGACCATCGAGGAGAGTTCGGGGCAAGACCTCGAATTGGCCCTGGAGCGCGAGGGCACGGCCATGGATCTGTCCATCGCCCTGGGCTCACGTTCGGCGCTGGACGAATTTGGCGACGTCGAGGCGATTGGCTGGGTGGGCCTGGATAGCCAGCGCTTGCCCGCGCTCCTAGGGGTGCCCGACGCCGACTCTCCAGGGGCTCGAGCGGGTCTGCGCTCGGGTGACCGGGTGGTCAGCCTGGACGGGGTGTCGGTGGAGGACTGGCAAGGTTTTCGCCGAGCCTACGCAGAGGCGGGCTTCGGGGAGATTCGCCTGGGGGTGATGGCGGGCATTGAGGCCGACGCCCCCGAGCGAGAACTGACGGTTCCGGGACTGGGCGATGTGTCCGCATTGGGAGTGATCTCGGCGGCAATTCTGGTGAGCCTGGTCCAGGAGGGCATGCCCGCCGAATCCGCGGGGATCCAGGCGGGGGACCTGATCCTCGAGGTCAACGGCCGGCCCGCAGGAAGTTTTCGCACCTTTGCCGATACGGTTCGCTCGAGCGACGGCTCGGCGATTGCCATCGCCTTGGCGCGCGAGGGCGTGGTTCAGCGGGTGGAGGTGACTCCGGTGCTGCGGGAGGTGCCGGGCCCCTTTGGCATCGATGGCATGCAGGAGGAGGTCCTGCAGGTGGGCATCGCCCACGCCATGGCCACTCTGCCCGGGCCCACGGCGCTCGATCGCGAACGCAACCCCCTGGTCGCGTTGCCCCGAGCGCTGCGCCTGACCGGTGAAAATATTGGCCTGCTTCTCAAGGGGCTCGGCAAGATGCTGAGCTTCCAGACCAGCGCCGATCAGCTCAGAGGCCCCATCACCATCATTCAGATCGCACGAAAGTCCCTGGACGTGGGCTGGCAGGCCTATCTGAGCATGATGATCTTCATCAGCATCAATCTGGGCGTGCTGAATCTCCTACCCATTCCGATCCTGGATGGCGGTCAGCTCCTGATCTACGCCATCGAGGGGATCAAGCGTTCGCCGATTTCCCATAGGACTCGGGAGTACGTCCAGCAATTTGGTTTCATGTTGCTCATGATGCTGATGGGGCTGGCCTTCTGGAACGACCTTTCCGCCCAGTGGACGAAATTTTTCCAATGGCTGAGCTCGGAGTTCTGAGCCGGCCGATGGCCTCGAACGACGAGACCCTCTGTCTGGCGCTGGAGACCGCCACGGCCACGGCGAGCGTGGCCTTGCTCCGAGGCTCGGTGGAATTGGGGCTGCGCCGGGGGAGCGATGGCCAGCACCACTGCGAGACCCTGCTGCCCATGATCGATGATCTCTTGGTGGCCGAGGGCTTGGGCCTGGACGATCTGGATCTTTTTGCGGTGTCCATCGGCCCCGGGGCGTTCACCAGCCTGCGCATCGGCCTGGCGACCCTGAAAGGGCTCGCGTTTGGGGGGGATCGGCCCGCCGTCGCGGTTTCAACCCTGGAGGCCCTGGCGCTCTCGGCTTACCGCGCGCTGCCCGAGCCCCCGGTGGGCTATCTGGTCCCCGCTCTGGACGCTCGGCGTGGCGAGGTTTATGCCGCGGCCTATCGGGTCGGGTTGGGGGAGTCGGTGATTCCGGCCTCGCTCTACTCCGCCGCCGAACTCGCGGAGGCCTTGCCCCAGGGTGGGTGCCTGGTGGGGGAGGGGGCCGCCGTGGTGGGCCCGGCACTCGCAGCCGAGCCGGGGGCGCCCTGGCGAAGCGAAAGTCGGGCACCCGAGGTGCCCGATGCGGTGGCCGTTGGCCTGCTGGGCTTGGCGCACTTCGCCGCCGGTCAGGGGCGTCCCGCCGGCGAACTCGTGCCGCGCTACGTCCGCCGGGCCGAGGCCGAGGTCACGCGGACAGCCGAGCGTCTCGAGGCGACCTGATCCCGGCTCGGGGGCCCTTTTGACATGCCCCTAAAGCTCGATTAATCTCGCGGGCTTAGCGGATCCCGCAACGGCGTGGGATCGCAGGGTGGAGCGCGCTTTGAGCGGGTTCCCCCGTCATTCCACTCAGGGACTCCACACGTGGGCTCCCGGCACCGGGGCAGCCGCCCGAGAAACCCGGGATCGGTGCCGACTCGGAAGGTGAACAGACAGCGATGGCTTTGAATATCTATTACGACAAGGACGCGGACCTCGGTCGCCTCAAGGGCAAGAAGGTCGCGATCATCGGCTACGGAAGCCAGGGACACGCCCACGCTCAGAACCTCGCCAATTCGGGGATCGACGTGGTTGTGGGGCTTCGCAAAGACTCACCGAGTTGGTCCAAGGCCGAGGGGGTCGGACTCGCGGTGGCCACCGTGAGTGAGGCCGCTCGCCAGGCCGACATCATGATGCTGACCCTGCCCGATGAACTCGCGGCGGAGGTCTATGCCGAGGAGATCGCCCCGCAGCTCGAGCCGGGGAACTACCTGGCCGTGGCCCACGGTTTCAATTTTCATTTCGAGGCCATCATTCCCCCGGACGATGTCAACGTCTTCATGGTCGCTCCCAAGGGCCCCGGGCACACGGTGCGCGATCACTACGAGGCCGGGCGGGGTGTGCCCTGCTTGGTGGCCGTCCATCAGGACCCCTCGGAAGATTCGCTCCAGATGGCCCTGGCCTACGCGAGCGCCATCGGCGGGGGCCGGGCGGGCATCATCGAGACCAGCTTCCGGGAGGAGACCGAGACGGATCTCTTCGGCGAGCAGGCGGTACTCTGTGGTGGCCTGACCTCCCTTATGCAGGCGGGTTTCGAAACCCTGGTCGAGGCGGGTTACGCGCCGGAGATGGCGTATTTCGAGTGCATCCACGAGGTTAAGCTGATCGTTGACCTGATCTATCAGGATGGCGTGGCCAATATGCGCTACTCGGTTTCGAACACCGCTGAGTACGGAGATTTCGTCAGTGGCCCCCGGGTCATCGACGCGGATACCAAGGCACGCATGAAGGATATCCTGACGGATATTCAGACCGGGACCTTCGCTCGGCAGTTCATCCTCGAAAACAAGTCGGGGGGCGTCTCCTTCAAGGCCATGCGTCGCCGGGCAGCCGAGCACCCGCTGGAAGAGGTGGGCGCGCGTCTGCGTGGGCTGATGCCGTGGCTCAAGGAACGTCAACTGGTGGATCGCTCGAAGAATTAGCGGGCCGGTTTTCCGGCCGGCAGCCGGAGGAGAGTGCGAATGTCCCTCAAGGCGGTCGAGAGCGAAAATAAACCTCCCCGCCGAGCGCGTAAGCGCAGGCGGGGGCGGCGCGGCGGGACCGCTGTGGGGACCTTCGGGAGCCTGCTGCCCTCGCTGCTCACCACGTGCAATCTGGCGGCGGGCTTTTTTGCCATCGTTCGGGCGAGCACCGGCGATCCTTTGACGGCCTCCTATGCCATCTTCGTGGCGGCGGTTTTCGACATGCTCGACGGACGCGCGGCCCGGTTGACGGGCAGCGAGAGCCGTTTCGGGGCGGAGTACGACTCCATCGCGGACACCGTTTCCTTTGGTTTGGCGCCGGCGGTGATCGCGTTTCATTCCGGCGCGCTGATCGATCTCAAGTGGGCGGGCTGGGTCATGGCCTTTGTCTATACCGCCTGCGGGTCTTTGCGCCTGGCTCGCTTCAATGTCTCCTCCGGGCGTTATCGCGATCGTTTCGATGGTTTGCCCACCCCGGCGGCTGCGGGAATGGTGGTCTCCACGGTCTGGTTCGGGGGGTTTCTGAACAGCCAGGGTTTGGGCTTCACCCTACCTCCCGTTATGGTGGCCACCGGCCTGGTGGCGCTGGGGCTGCTGATGGTTTCGCCCATCCCCTATCGGAGCTTCAAGGAAGTCAATATTCGAGGCTCGTACAGCGCGACGGTTTTGATGGTCATCATGGCGCTGGTCCTGATCCTCGAGCCCGGCATCAGTTTTTTCGCCATCGGCCTGGCCTACGTGCTTTCGGGCCCGGTGGCCTGGTGGTGGCGGTGGCGGACCGGGCGCGCTCTGGAAGCCGCTGATGAGGCACCCGCCGAGCCCGGGCCCAATAATTCCGGCTCCCCGACGGCCGAGAGTGCGCCGACCTCGGGGCCGGAAGGAGCGAGGTAGCACGCATGAGTGACGCGATTCGGGTCTTCGATACCACCCTGCGCGACGGGGAGCAGTCGCCTGGCTGCAGCATGAACCTGAAGGAAAAGCTGACTTTGGCCCGCCAGCTCGAGCGCCTTGGGGTCGATGTGATCGAGGCGGGCTTTCCCATCGCGAGCCAGGGCGATTTCGAGGCGGTGCGGCAGGTCTCCCGGGAGATCCGGGGCCCGATTGTCTGCGGCTTGGCGCGGACTCCGTCGGTGGATATCGAACGCGCCGCCGAAGCCATTGAGCCCGCCGCCCAGGGGCGCATTCACACGTTCATCGCCACCAGCGATATCCATCTCGAGCACAAGTTGCGGATGACCCGGGAGCAAGTGATCGACGAGATCGGCCGAGCCGTGAGTCAGGCTCGGGGATATACCGAGGACGTGGAGTTCTCCGCCGAGGACGCCACGCGCTCAGACCCCGAGTTTCTCGTTCAAGCATTCTCCGTCGCCTTGGAGGCCGGGGCGACCACGTTGAACGTTCCGGATACCGTGGGCTACACGACCCCGGGCGAGTACGCCGAGCTGATCCGCTACCTGATCGGCGAGATTCCGGGGAGCGCAAAGGCGATCTTCTCGGTTCATTGCCATAACGACCTGGGCCTGGCCGTGGCCAATAGTCTGGCGGCGGTGGGAGCGGGGGCTCGCCAGGTCGAATGCACCGTGAACGGCATCGGCGAGCGGGCGGGGAATGCGTCCCTCGAAGAGGTCGTGATGGCGGTGAAGACCCGCCCCGACGTCTATGCCGGGGTGGATCTAGGGATTCGCGCCGAGGAAATCTATTCATCGAGTCGCCTGCTCTCGTCGGTGACCGGCGTGCAGGTGCAGCCCAATAAGGCCATCGTCGGCGATAATGCCTTTGCTCACGAGGCGGGGATCCATCAGGATGGCGTGCTGAAAGCCCCTATTACCTACGAGATCATGACCCCAGACTCCATCGGTCGCGCCTCCAACGAGCTGGTGTTGGGCAAGCATTCCGGGCGGCACGCTTTCCGTGATCGCCTTGATGAGCTCGGCCTGCACACCGAGGGCGAGGAATTCGAGCGGGCCTTCAAGCGCTTCAAGGATCTCGCCGACGCCAAGAAGGTGATCTACAACGAAGATATCGAGGCCATCGTGGCCGACTCGGCGACGGCCACCGAGGACCGCTTCGAATTGGTCGAACTCACGATCACCAGCGGCAACGCCACGGCCCCCAAGGCCAGCGTGACGTTGGACGTCGACGGCGATGCCAAGAGCACCGTGGCCAGCGGCGTCGGCCCGGTGGACGCGATTTTTAAAGCTGTGGCCGACCTCACCGAGACGTCCAGCGAATTGATTCGCTACCAGGTGCACGCGGTTACGGCGGGGCTCGATGCCCAGGGCGAGGTGACGGTGACCATCCAGGAGGAGGGGCGCCGGGTGATTGGCAACGGCGTCCATGAAGACGTGATGGTGGCCAGCGGCAAAGCCTACGTCAACGCGATCAATAAACTCGAATGGCATCGTCAGCGCCACGAGTTGGACGAACCCCGGGGTATCTAGCGCCCCCCGCTGTTCGGGGGAGGCGGGAGCCCAGTGGCCCCGCCGAGCGAAAGACCCAACGAAGGAGAGAATAGATTGGATCGGATCGTACTTTTACCCGGTGATGGCATCGGGCCCGAGGTTGTGGTGGAGGCCCGCCGAGTCCTCGAAACGGTGGCGAGCGCCCAGGGGCTCGACCTCGAATTCGCCGAAGAGCTGATCGGTGGCGCGTCCATCGACGCCCACGGATCGCCCCTGCGCGACGAGGTGATCGACCTGTGCCGCGAGAGCAGCGCGGTCCTGCTCGGCGCGGTGGGGGGACCCAAATGGGACGCCATGGCGGTGGATGTGCGCCCGGAGAAGGGGCTGCTGGGGATCCGGAAGGCTCTGGGTCTTTTTGCGAATTTGCGCCCGGCGGCGGTGATCCCCGCCCTGGCGGATGCGTCGACCCTGCGCCCGGAGGTGGTCGAGGGCATCGATCTCTTGGTGGTGCGCGAGCTCACCGGCGGGATCTATTTCGGCGAGCCCCGGGGACGCGGCGAGGAGGGGGGCAAGCGCCGAGGCTGGAACACGATGGTCTACGACGAGGACGAAGTCGCCCGCATTACCCGAGTGGCCTTCGAGCAGGCCCGGCTGCGCCGAAACCACGTGACCCATGTGCATAAGGCCAACGTGCTCGACGTCTGCCAGCTCTGGATGGACGTGGTGGAGGAAGTCGCCAAGGATTACCCCGACGTGACCCTGGCCCACCAGCTCGTCGATTCCTGCGCGATGCTCCTGGTGCGCGATCCCGGGCGCTTCGACGTGATGGTGACGGGCAATCTCTTCGGGGACATCCTTTCGGATCAGGCCGCTGAGATCACCGGCTCTCTAGGGATGTTGCCCTCGGCCAGCCTGGCCACCGGAGGCTTCGGCCTCTACGAACCCGTCCACGGCTCGGCTCCGGATATCGCCGGCCAGGACAAAGCCAACCCCCTCGCCGCGATTCTCAGCGTCGCCATGCTGCTCGAGACCTCTCTTGCTTGCCCGGCTGGCGCTGCCGCGGTGCGAGGGGCGGTTTCCCATGTGCTCGCCGCCGGTCACCGGACCGGGGATTTGGTGCTCGAGGGCGAGGCCAGGGAGGTGATCGGTTGCCGCGAGATGGGGCGCCAGGTGCTCGCCGCTCTGGAGGCAAAATGAGCTCGGGTTTGCGTTTGGGAGTGGTGGGAGCCACGGGGATCCTGGGACAGGACCTATTGGCGGCCCTCGAGGAGTCGGGCCTTCCGGTGGTGGAACTGCGCGCCTTCGCCGGGGAGCGTTCCCTGGGCGAGAGTGTCGAATTCGCCGGGGACAGGCTGCCGGTCTTGTCCGGGGAAGTTGATTTCAAGGGGCTGGATGCCGTGGTTCTCTGCACCCCGGCCCCGGTGGCCCTGGAGATGATCCGCCAGGCGCTGCGGGTTGAGGTGCCCTGCATTGATTGTTCGGGAGCGCTCCTGGGTTCGAGCGAGGTGCCCCTGGTGCTCGCCGACCTGGGCGCCCACGACGGGGTGAGCGCCGCGCCCTTGATCTCGGCCCCGACGGGTCCGACCCTGGTTTGGGGGCCGGTGCTCTCGGCTCTGCAGCGGCAGGCCGGGCTGGTCCGGGTAGTGGGCACGGTGTTGCACTCGGCGAGTTCCGTCGGGCGGGCCGGGCTTGAGACGCTTTCGGAGCAGACCCTTGCGCTGATCGGCCAGCAGGAAATCATCGAGCCCGAGATGGCCAACGGACCGGTGGCCTTCGCGAGCGCCCCCCACGCGAGTCCCGAGGACGAGGGCAAGGAAGGCGCGGCCCCGGCCGAGGTCGAGCTTCAGGCCTCGCTCCATCGCCTGCTGGGCGGCGACGTGGCCGTGGTCTCGAGCAGTGTTTATGTACCGAGCTTCGCGGGGCAGGGCGGCACGCTCTGGGTCGAGACCGAACGCCCGCTCCTCCCCGAGGAGGCGGCGCGGGTGCTGTCAGCGGCACCGGGCATCGACGTGGTGGACCGGGAGGACGATCCCCACACCCGGGAAGTCGTGGGCCTCGACGAGGTGAGGGTTGGGCGATTGCGCTCGGATCTCTCGGCCGCCGAGCCGGACCGTCACCTCTTGCTCTGGCTCGCCGGGGACCCGGTTCGCCTGGCGGCGGCCAACGCGGTGAAGCTCCTGCGCAAGCGCCTTTCTCTGGCCTAGGCGGGAGTGTCGGCGTGCCCAATTATCGCCTGGTGGTCGAGTACGCCGGGGAGGCCTTTGCGGGTTGGCAGATCCAGGCCGGGGGCGAGCGCACGGTTCAGGGCTGCCTGGCCGAAGCCGTCGCCCGGGTTACCGGCGAAAGGGTGACGGTGACGGGCTCCGGGCGTACGGACGCCGGTGTCCACGCCGAGGCCCAGGTGGCGAGCCTGGCGCTCGAGGCGGCGATGGAGCCCACGAAGCTGCAGCGAGCGCTCAATGGGGTGCTCCCTCGGGAGATGGCCGTGCGGGCCGCCTATGAGGTCGACGGGGCTTTCGACGCCCTGCGCAGCGCCCAGGGCAAGAGCTACCGCTACCGGATCTGGAATAACCCGGTCCGCTCGCCCCTGCGCGCCGGGCGCTTCGCCCACGTGCCCCAGGTCCTGGACGTCTCGGCCATGGCTCTAGCCGCCCGGGCTCTGGTGGGGGAGCATGATTTTCAATCGTTCCAGGCCGCCGGGTCCGGGGCGAAGACCACCGTGCGCCGGTTGCGAAGGCTCGAAATTCAGGGCGATCCCGGGGGGGAACTCGAGATCCTCGCCGAGGGCTCGGGTTTCCTGCGCTACATGGTTCGCAATCTGGTGGGGACCTTGCTCGAGGTGGGCCAGGGCCGCCGCTCGCCGGATTCCATGGTGGGATTGCTGGAAGCTCGGGACCGGACCCAGGCGGGGCCGACCGCCCCCGCTGCGGGCCTGACTCTGGAGGCCGTGGAGTACCCGGGAGGCCCCGGGGAGGCCGGCGCCCGGTCCCCAACTTCCGATGGAAAAACGGCGGCTTCCGAAGACAGCGAGGCTTGACTGGCGGCAGTGGATCGCCTAAATAAAGGCCCGGCCCAGGCGCAAGCCCGCCGGTCGATTGGCCCTATGGGCCGCCCTCGATACGTCGGGGGGTTCGGATAAAATCTGCGCGCTTCGTGGTCGGATCCGCGAGTGCGCACCCAGCATACAACGGCGAGGCCGGCCGCTCGGTGTACCGGGGCCCAGCCCAGAAGACGTCAAGATCAAGCCAAGACAGGGGAAACGAAATGGGAGTGCAGGCGCATAAAGCGACCCGCAGCGCGAGAGCCGAAGAGATCGAGCGCAAGTGGTATGTGGTCGACGCCGAAGACGCGATCCTCGGCCGGTTGGCCACCCGGGTCGCAACGATCCTGCGTGGCAAGCATCGGCCGATCTATACCCCCCACGTGGATACCGGGGAGTACGTGATCGTCGTCAATGCCGAGAAGGTGAAGCTGACGGGACGTAAGCTCGAGCAGAAGATCTACCACCGCCACACGGGCTACCCCGGTGGAGTGCGGTCGATCACTGCGGATAAATTGTTGCAGTCCAGCCACGCCGACCGCGTGGTTCAATCTGCCGTGCGTGGCATGCTCCCCAAGACGACCTTGGGGCGGCACATGTTTGCCAAGCTCAAGGTCTACGCCGGCCCCGATCATCCCCATGCGGCGCAAAAGCCGGAGGTTCTCGAAATTGTCTGAAGCCAGTTCTCTGACCACTGCCACGGGTAAGCGCAAGAACGCCATCGCGCGTGTCCGCGTTGCGCTCGGCTCGGGTGCGATCACCATCAACGGCCGGGAGATGAACGAATATTTCCCCCGCGAAGCGCTGCAGATTCTGGTGCGTGGTCCCCTCGAGGTGACGGGTTCGGAAGAGCGTTACGACATCATGGCGAGCATTCACGGCGGCGGTGTCGCCGGTCAGGCGGGCGCCCTACGCCACGGAATCGCACGGGCCCTCGAGAAGCTCGACGCCAGCCAGCGAACGGTCCTCAAGCGAGCGGGTTTTCTCACCCGAGACCCCCGCCGCAAGGAGCGGAAGAAATACGGCCAGAAGGGTGCTCGGGCGCGCTTCCAGTTCTCCAAGCGCTAGCACTCAACCCTCTTATTTCAGAGGCGGCATGATTCATCGAAGCCCTCGGCCCTGCGGCCGGGGGCTTCTGCTTTTTTGGCGCCCCCCAGCGCCGGTGGTGTGCCCGCGCTTCCGCTATTCTCGGGTTTTCCCTGCTGGAGGTCTTCTTGTGACTCGACGAAATGACACTGGATCGACGGAGTTCGGGTTTTCGCGCCGAGCATTTTTGAAGACGGGCGCCCTGGCGGCGCTCTTGCCCCTGGGCGGGGCGAGCGCCCTGGCGGCGGGGCACGAGTCGCCTCAGAACGCGATCACGCCGAGCGCGGCTCTGGACCGGCTGACAGCGGGGAACGCCCGCTACGTCGCCGGGAAGATGAAAACGCAAGATTTCTCGGCGACCCGGGCGGCACGCGCCAAGTCTCAGCACCCGGTGGCCTCGATCCTGAGCTGCGCGGATTCCCGGGTGGCTCCGGAACTGGCCTTCGATCAAGGGCCGGGGGATCTTTTTGTGGCCCGGGTGGCGGGCAATGTTGTGACCCCGGGCCTGTTGGCTTCCCTCGAGTACAGCGTCGAGTTCCTGGGGGTTCCCCTGCTGATGGTCTTGGGCCATACCGGTTGCGGGGCGGTGGGTGCGGCGATCCAGGTGGTGCAGGAACAAGCCGTTTTGCCCGGGCATCTGCCCGAACTCGTGGCTCAGATCGAACCCGCGGTGGAGCGGGCGATCAAGTTGCCGTCGGGGAGCCTGCTCGCCAACGCGTGCGAGGAGAACGTTCGCGGCCAGGTGGCTGGGCTGAAGAAGGCCTCGCCCATCATCGCTGAGAGCTACGCCCAAGGGAAGATCGATATCGTGGGGGCCGTTTATGACCTGCCCACGGGCCAGGTCAAGTCGGTCTAGGCCGGGGGGAGGGCTCATGGATTCCCGCTCCCTCGAAGCGCCCCTGCGCCTCGGTTTTCTCTACCTCGCGCTGGTGATCGTCTGGAACGCCGCCGGCCTCTTGCAGATCGCTCGGGGCGGGGCGGCCCCCGGTCCGGTGGCTTCGCCGGCGGTGATCGGTTTTTCCTTGCTGAGCGCCGCCGGCCTTCTTGCGGGCGCGCGCTATTGGCCGCTGCTCTTCGCCGGCCTCTGCGGCGTGATGGTGGCGGTGGCCGCGCCCTCGGTGGCCAAAGTCTTTACCGAGGACCCCGGGCTTTGGCCCTCGGACGCGTGGCGCTACGCCGGGGGGGCGGTCAACGCCCTGGGGGTGGCGGCGGGGACCTGGGGAATCTTCGCCTGGCTGAGGTCGCGCTGGAGCGCCTAGTCCGGGCGGGCGCCCAGGGCCTTCGGTTCTTTTGGTCATTCGGGTCGCTTCGGCGTCGAAGTGATTGACTCGGATCGCCCGGCCGGGCTATATAGTCATCCCGAGCGGACTTTGACTCGGAGGCGTGTTGGCAGGCCAAATTGCCAGGGAGCAGGCGGGCTCGGCCCCGCAGGAACGGCGGCCCAACCGGCATTCGATGAATGCCAGGCCCGAGGCTCCTCCGGCCCACTTGAACGCGCTTGGGCAGCCGATGGTTGAGGTCGGCTTTCAAGCCACCCCGGAAGCCGGAGCTCCGATTACGACGCCCACAGTGCCCCCGCACGCCCAGCCCCAAGCCCCCGCCCCAAGCCCCACAAGCCACCCCTTGACCCTCGAGAGACCCGGGAGAAGAACCTCATGAGAAGCAGGAGCACCAAGTACATCTTCGTGACCGGGGGCGTGATGTCCTCCCTGGGCAAGGGCCTTGCGGCCGCTTCCATCGGCACCCTGCTCGAGGCCCGGGGCCTGAAGGTGACCTTCCTGAAACTCGATCCCTATCTCAATGTTGACCCCGGCACCATGAACCCGCTGCAACACGGCGAGGTCTATGTCACCGAGGACGGCGCCGAGACGGATCTCGACCTCGGCCATTACGAGCGCTTCACGCGCTCGCGCATGAGCCAGCTCAACAACATGACGGCCGGGCGCATCTACGACACCGTGCTCGCCAAGGAGCGCCACGGAGATTATCTCGGCGGCACCGTTCAGGTGATTCCCCACGTGACCGACGAGATCAAGGAGAGCATCCGGCGCGCCGGTGAGGGCGTTGACGTGATCCTGGTGGAGATCGGCGGGACCGTGGGCGATATCGAATCGCTGCCCTTCCTCGAGGCCATCCGGCAGTTCCGGGGCGATGTGGGTCGGGAGCACACCTGCTTTATCCACGTGGCGCCGGTGCTCTACCAATCCAGCGCCGGTGAGCTCAAGACCAAACCCGTCCAGCACTCGGTGAAGGAACTTCAGACCGTGGGCCTTTCGCCGGATATCATTCTCTGCCGCACGGGCCGGTTCCTCGACCGCAGCATCAAGAGCAAGATCGCGCTCTTCTGCAACGTCGACGAAGACGCGGTGATCACGGCCAAGGATGTGGGCAGCATCTACGAGGTGCCCCTGGCCTTTCGCGACGAGGGGCTCGACGAGAAGATCACCCAGGTCCTGAATATTTGGACGGGGCAGCCCGACCTGCGCGCCTGGGAGCGCCTGATCGAGGCCCAGCTCAACCCCGAGAGCGAAGTGCGCATCGTGATGGTGGGCAAATACGTCGATCTCACCGAGAGCTACAAGAGCCTCAACGAGGCCCTGGTTCACGGCGGCATGGCGGTGCTCGCCAAGGTGAATATCGAGTACGTGGACAGCGAGAAGCTCGAGGACCCGGCGGTGCTCGAGGGCGCCGACGGCGTGCTCGTGCCCCACGGTTTCGGGTCGCGGGGGGCCGAGGGCAAGATCCGCGCGGTCCAATACGCCCGGGAAAACGAGATTCCCTTCCTCGGCATCTGCTTCGGCATGCAACTCGCGTGCTGCGAGTTTGCCCGGCACGTGGCGGGCTGTGAGGGCGCCAATTCCCGGGAGGTCGACCCCGAGACCCCGCACCCCGTGATTGACCTGATGCCGGGCCAGGAGCAGGTCGAGGACAAGGGCGCCACCATGCGCCTGGGCGATTACCCCTGCGTGATCGAGCAGGGCAGCCGCGCCCACGCGATCTACGGCGAGCGCGAGATCGCCGAGCGCCACCGGCACCGTTTCGAATTCAATGCCGAATACCGCGAGCGCCTGGAAGCCGCCGGCCTGCGCTTTTCCGGGATGTCGCCCGATGGCCGGCTCGCCGAGGTCATCGAGCTCCCCGATCATCCGTTCTTCCTGGCTTCGCAGTTTCACCCTGAGTTCGCCTCAAAGCCCTTCGACCCCCACCCGATTTTCAAGGCTTTCGTTCAGGCGGCCAGCACCCACGCAGGCGAGGAACCCGCCACCTAGGGCCCCGAAGGCGGCTGGGTCCCGGTTTTTTACCCCCCACCGCCCGTGGGGGCGTAAAACTGCCCTCCCGGCCCTTGCGCCAAGGGCCCCCGGGTCGCTAAAAACTGCTTTCCACGTGGGGCGTTAGCTCAGCTGGTTAGAGCGCCGTGCTCACACCGCGGAGGTCGGTGGTTCGAGTCCACTACGCCCCACCATGGAATTTCCCGCCTGGACGAATGCCCCGAACTCCCCGGCCGCCTTCAGCGGACAGGGCAGGGGGCCCGGCTCCAGGCGAGTGGCCCGGTAGCTCAGCTGGATAGAGCACCAGCCTCCGAAGCTGGGGGTCGCGCGTTCGAATCGCGCCCGGGTCACCACTCTTTTCGCGGACGTACGGGATCGGCCCACGGCTGCGATCTGGGTTGGGGCCGTAACCGGCCGTCTGGGGCCGCCAAAGTCCGCAAAAGAGAGGTCGGTTTCCTCTTCGCGGAGCGCGTGGGCGTAGACGCGGAGGGGTTGGTCTCGTACGTGCGTTTCATGGACGACATCGTGTTGCTGGCACGAACCCGCTGGGAGTTGCGGCGGGCCATTGCGGCGCTGCAGGAAGAGATTGCCCGGCTCGGCCTACGCCTTCACCGGGTGAAGCGTTTCATCGGGCGCACCACGAAGGGGTTTGATTTCCTTGGCTACCGGATTCGTGCGGGGGCGAGGCCTCGGCCTTCCGCTGAGGGTCTGCGTCGCCTGCGTGAGCGTGCTCGCCGGCTTCATGAGCGAGAGGGCGACTGGCAGCGGTTAGGAAGTATAAGCGTGGTTTTGGGGTGATGTGCCGTCAATCCTAAACTTCCCGCGGGGAGTCTCCCTCCCCCCTGCCGCCCGCGGCGAAGCCGCTGGGCGGCAAAGGCGGCAAGCAAGAACACGAGGAAGCCGATCCCGATCGGCCCAAGCGCAGGTACAGCGGGCGCACTCACAGAAAACGACGCCGTCGCGAACACCGCCCCGATTTCGTTCCCGCTCGCGTCGTAGTCGAAACCCACGACCAGCACTGTCGGCGAGACGGGGAGATCGTCGGGAATCACGCTGCCGTCCGTGATCCAGGCCGAGTCTCCAAAGATTGCGAGCGTCCACTCCTCTCCGTCCGCCGGCGAGATCTCGTCCGGTTCGCATTCTCCGCCGGGCTCGAGGCAGACGCCGAGCGCGTTCGAGCCGAGGATCTCGATCCAGTCATACGTTCCGGCCGGTAGGAGCCCGCCCGTATCTTCGGCCGTGAGCGGGAGGTTGTCGTTTACGACTACGCCAACGAGGCCGACAGTGCCGATCGGGCTGGTCGTAAAGGTCGTCGGGACCGCCGGGAACGAGAGGTCGACGCCATAAGGCGGGACATCGAACTCGTAGAAAGAGGTGAACTCATGACCGGGAACCGTGGACGGAGTCGTGATCGAGCCCGGGCCGGCGTTGGCTTCGTCGGTGTCGTGGACGAAGGTGCCGCTGAAGGTCTGGCCGGTCGCGAATGCGGGGGCGTAAGTCCCTTCCGCATCGGCGATCGTGCCTGTCACCAGGAATGTCCGCGGAGCGGCCTGTGCCCCACCTGTGGTCAAAACCAAAACCGCTGCCAAAA
>JAQWRT010000048.1 GCA_029243605.1 Myxococcota bacterium | reverse complement strand
AAGGGGATCGCCGCTTCCTGAGCGCTGAGAGCGATGCGTTGGAGCCCCCGGCTCGCGGCCCAGGCCTCGATGGCCGCCATCAGGGATCGCCCCACCCCCGCGCCGCGTTGTTCGGCGAGGACGGCGACGCGTTCGGCCTTGGCGACCCCGGAGACGATCCGGGCCCGGGCGGTGCCCACGGTGCGGGAGCCCGACCGGGCGATCCAAAGGGTCGCCTGGTCATCGAGTCCGTCGAGTTCCAGGGCTTCGGGAACACCCTGCTCCTCGATGAAGACCTGACGACGCAGGGCGAAGCAATCGGCTCGGTCCCGGCGGTGGGCGATTCCAAGAGTGAAGTCTTCGGGCATCGACGGCGAGATCTCCTGACGCCAAGAGATAGCCCAGCGCGACGTAGGCCGGAGCACGCGGTTCGGAGTTTGCGTCGGGAAATTTTTCTTGTTTTGCGCGGAAGAAAGCGGCTCTTCCCGGACGCGTTCGAGGTCAGGTGTTAAGCTGGCGAAGTTAGCCTCGACCGGGTGCTGCCATCGTCCCGAAGGCCCGGCGAGCCAGGTCATCCGGGCAGGATCGGAAATTCGAACCATGCGCGACGCAGGAAGGATGGGGGAGGCATGAGAAGGTGGCCCGCCGGCCTCTTGCTGGGACTCCTCGGTCTCGCTCTCTTGGTGGGCGTGCTGCTCACGAGTGAGCCGCCGCCCGAGCCCGAGAATGCGAGCCTCAAGATCGCCGATGTCGCCTCGGAGCGGCTGACGACCCAGGGCAGCGTCGTCGGCTTCGCCGGTCCGGCCCAGAGCCATGCCTGGCTGGGGATTCCCTACGCCGCGGCGCCGGTGGGGGAGGCGCGTTGGCGAGCTCCCCAGCGCGCCGAGCCCTGGACCGACACCCTCGATGCTCTGGCCTACGGCTCGCCCTGCGTTCAGTTGGCGAGCCCCATGGGGGGCGTGGCTACGGCTCCCCCTGGAACTCTGGTGGGCAGCGAGGACTGCCTCGCGCTGAATGTCTGGGCCCCGCGTTTCGACGCGTCCGAGGTCCCCTCCGGTGACGAGCGGTTGCCGGTGATGCTGTGGATTCACGGCGGCGCCAACACCATCGGGACGGCGGACGCGTTCTACGAGGGCGCGCTCCTGGCGGGCCGCCACGACGTGGTGGTGGTGTCGGTGAACTATCGCTTGGGTCCCCTGGGCTGGTTCGCCCATCCCGCCGTGCTCGGCCCAGAACCCCAGGAAGCGAGCGCCAATTTTGGGACCCTCGATCTCATCGAGGCGCTTCGCTGGGTGCGCGAGAATATCGAGTTCTTCGGGGGCGACCCGGGGAACGTGACGGTCTTCGGCGAGTCGGCGGGGGGGCAGAATACGATCAGCCTGATCGCTTCTCCGGCGGCGGCCGGGCTCTTCCACCGGGCGATCGTCCAGAGCGGTTCCCTGGCCTCGGTCTCCCTGGCCGAGGCGGTGAACTACGTCGACGAGGACTCACCGGGCGATGCCTTCAGCGCTAACGAACTCGTTTTGCGCCTATTGATCCAGGATGGGACGGCCTCGGGTCGGGAGAGCGCAAAATTTTTCGCCGAGGGGTTGGAGGCTGCGGAAATCGCCAGCTACCTCCGGCGTCAGAGCCCCGAGGAACTCTATGCCGGGTATCGTTTGGAAGGCAGTGCCGCGCGGATCGATCCGCCGCGCGTGATCCGAGACGGGGTCGTGCTCCCCGAGACCCCGGTCATCGATTTATTCGCCGAGCCCGGAGCCTATAGCGACGTTCCCATCATCCTGGGCAGTAACCGGGACGAAGCCAAGCTCTTCCTTTTTCAGAATCCCGAGCAGGTCAGTAGCAACCTCGGGATGATGCGGATCAAGGACGAGACGCGATACAACCTGATCGCGCGCCTGCACAGCGATCTCTGGAAGGCGCGCGGAGTCGACGAGCCGGCTCGAGTACTCGCGCAGACGTCGTCGTCGGGGGTGTACGCCTATCGATTCGACTGGGACGAGGAGCCCGTTCGCCTGGGGACGGATTTCGGCGTCCTACTCGGGGCGGCCCACGGGATGGAGATCCCCTTCGTCTTCGGCCATTTCCGTTTCGGCGATGAAACCATGAGCGAAGCGCTCTTCGACGAGGAGGGGGGGCCCGGACGCCGCCGGGTCTCGGACGCCATGATGTCCTACTGGGCCGAATTCGCTTATAGCGGAGATCCGGGCCGGGGGCGGGGCGGGGAGCTTCCCCTATGGTCGGCTTGGTCGTCGGGCGAAGCTCGCTTCCTGATCTTCGACACGCTCCAGGACGGGGGGATCCGTATGTCCTTGGAAGCGGTCAGCGGAGAGCATGTGCTCAGTGGCCTGATGTCGGAGCCCGGGCTCAGTGATGCCGAGCGGTGCGGGCTCTTCAAGGATCTCTTCGGCGGTCCTGGGGAATGGAATGCCGAGACTGGCGCCGAGTCCTACGCCCAGAGCCATGCCGACCTCGGCTGTGAATCCGGCTTGGAGAGTGCGAACGGCTCCGAGTGAGCGCTCCCCGGGAGCACTCTTCGTTCGCGCGTTTCCGAAGCCCGGTTGCCCTTTGCTAGGCTCGGCTCATCGCGCCTGGGGCGAGTTTTAGGGGAGCGGGAGGGAACGGGAGAAAATGGCCAAATCGGAGATTCTGGACCGGCTCTTCGAGGTGATCGAAGCGCGCCGATTGGAGCGTCCCGAGGACAGCTACGTCGTTTCCCTCCTGGACGGCGGGGTTGAGGCCATGGCGGCCAAGGTGCGAGAGGAAGCCGAGGAAACCATCGAGGCGGTGGCTGCTGGAGACAGCGAGCACAGCGCCCGGGAGTTCGCCGACTTGATTTTTCACGCATGGGTTCTGCTCGCCGGCGCAGGGCTTCGCCCGTCCGATGTTTATCGCGTTCTGGAAGAGCGGTTCGGTGTGGGCGGTCTGGCGGAAAAGGCCGCTCGGGAGGGCGACCCCATTGGCTGAGCCGGGTCTACTGATCGCGGCCCCATCCAAGGGGCGACTGCGCGAAAATGCTCTCAGCGTGCTCGAGAGGGCAGGGCTTCGCTTCCGAATCTCCGGCCGCCGGCTCTTTGCCGATTGTCCCGAGAGCGGAGTTCGGATCATCTTCTGCAACGTCGCGGATATTCCAGTGTTGGTCTCCGAGGGCGTGGTGGACCTCGGGATCACGGGCAGCGACCAAGTGGAAGAGAAGGGCCGACCGGTGGAGATTCATCGCCACCTGGGTTTCGGGCGCTGCCGCCTTTC
Source organism: Myxococcota bacterium (assembly GCA_029243605.1). Classification (GTDB taxonomy): domain Bacteria; phylum Myxococcota_A; class UBA9160; order UBA9160; family UBA4427; genus JAZXM01. The sequence goes on along the minus strand of JAQWRT010000048.1, from coordinate 29,645 downwards.
GGTGGCGGTTCATAAGGACGCTTCCTACCGGGCCCCCGGCGATCTCGCGGGCCGGGTGGTAGGCGCCAAATTTGTCGAATTGGCGCGCGCATATTTCGAACGCAACGGTGTGGCCGACGTTCATATCCTCGAGATCCAGGGGGCCGTGGAGGGGATGGTTCTGCTCGGCCTCGTCGATGCCATCGTCGAAATCGTCGAGACGGGGAATAGCCTGGTGGAGAATGATCTGGTGGAGATCGACCAGGTGCTCTCGGCCGAAGCCGTGCTGATTGGGAACGCTTCTCCTCGGGATTCCGAGGGTGCCCAAAAGCTGATTCGGCGCATCGACGGTGTGCTCGCCGCCGACCGCTACTCCCTGCTCGAATACAATTGCCCGGTCGCGAAGATCGATGAGGCTCGAGCCATCACCCCTGGATTTTCGTCCCCCACGGTTCAGCCCCTGCACGATTCGGACTGGCTGGGGGTTAAGGTGATGGTGGAAAAAAACGAAATCCCGCGAGTCGCCGACGCGCTCGAGGCCCTCGGCTGCGTGGCGATCCTCGAGACAGAGCTTCGCCACGCCCGACTCTAGAGAGCGCTGGGGCCGGGGGGGGGCGAGGCAGCCCGGGTGGAAGCGCACTAGGCTTCCCCAGTCGACGAGTCACCGTGCTGCCCGGCGTCTCGCCGAGTCTACCCCTGCCAGCCACCTGGAGATTTTTATGCTGTCCGATTCCAGCACCGCCCCCGCCCAGTCCTCGCCGATTCCCTCGAGAGAAGAGAAGCGCCGCAGCCCGCTGGCCCGACGAGGGAGAGCGTGGGTCCTCTGCTCGCTGATTCTCGGCCTGCTCTACACGCCGCTCGCCTTGGCCGAAGAGGGGGATGGGGGCGCTCAGGCGAAGTCGCCCATGGAGCAGCAGGTTCGCGATCAACTCGGCCGCCTGCCCAGCGGTGAAGAGGGCGTGTCTCAGATCATGACCGAATTGGACGAGGACCTGGCACTCTCCCCCGAGCAGCAGACGGACGTCCGGGAGGTCGTCACCGACGGGGTTGCCGACCTTCAGAAGCTTCGGTCGCGCTTCGAGTCGGGCGAACTCACGGCCATGGCCTTCGGTGTTCAGGTGCAGATGCAGTTGCGCAAGATGGGAGACCTGATCGATCCGCTCCTCGATCCCGAGCAGCAGGTCAAGTACAAGAGCATGCGTCAGAAGCAGCGCCAGGAGATGATGAAAGCCATGCGGAAGCAGCGGATGGAAGCCGGGAAGACTCAGTAGCCTGATTAGGAGCGCCGTGATGGCGCTCCCCTATCGCGAAACGCCGACGCGACGCCTTGAGCTAGTCGAGAGCCTTCTCGGCTGCATTCTCTTGGTCGAAATGATCCTGAACCTGTTCCAGGGTGAGTCCCTGAGTCTCGGGGGCGTAGCGGAGCACCGCGATGGCGCCAAGGATGGGCCCAACGGCGACCACCGCGATGGCGGCGGGGATATCGTCGTTGAGCGGGATCAACAGGGCGCCGATGGCCATGGGGGTGATCACCTCGGTGATACGCCCGAGGAAATTGGTCGTCCACCCGTAGCCGGTGGCACGGATCTCCGTGGGGAAGAGTTCCGAGGCGTAGACATGGGTTGCGGTCATGGCGGCGCCGAAGCAGAAGACCGTGGAGACCATCCAGAAATATTGCCCGAAGAGAGTGGGGTGGTGATAGAGCCAAAAAATAGAGATGGCCGCGGCGACGTAGAAACCCGCGCAAGTCCGTTTGCGGCCGATGGAGTCGATGAGCCAGCCCGCGACGAAATGCCCCGCGACCCCGCCTCCATACCCCCAGAAAACGATGTCGCCGACCTGGGTGGTGGTCAGACCTAGATCTTCGCGTGCGAAGATCACCCAGTAGACCACCGACGGAGCCGTGACGATATGAACACAATTCCAGAGCAGGGCGACGATCGCCGTGCGTCCCCGGTAGCGAGGATCCCAGGGGCGCCGGGCATCGCGCCAGTGCCGACGCCAGGCGGGCTCATCGCTTTTCGAGTTTTCCTTCTGCTCCTGGCTATGCTCGAAACGCCTGGTTTCTCGGATGCTGAAGCGGAGCACAATGACGAGGACCAGGGGGATCGCGCCGAGCACGTAGAGGGCTCGCCAGCTCTCGGTTTGGATGGCCATGCCAAAGAAGTCCTGGCCGAACCTGACGAGGTCCAGCCCCAGATGGTGGAGCCAGCCGCCGTCTTCGCCCTCGGGCACCAGCACATAGGGCTGAACCTTGGCCATCAGCATGACGCCTGCGGTGGAGAGGCTGGTGAGGACTGCGATGGCTCTGCCCCGGAGTCGGGCGGGATATTCTTCGCCGATCATGATCACGGCCAGGGCGTATTCGGCGGTGAGAAAGATGCGGGCGAAGAATTGGGCGATGACGAAACCTTCCGTCGAGGTGACGAATGCCGTCAAGCCATTGGCCACGGCGAAGCCGACGATGGTGATCATCATCACCGTTCGGCGCCCGAGATGGTCGGCGGAGAGCAGGAAGACGAAGGAGACCATCACCCCCATTCGCGTCAGCCCCGAGACCATGCCCCATTCGTCCCGGCTGATGCCCAGGGTGGCCCGTACATCCGGCGCAGCAAAGCTGAGCATCGCCGAGTCGAACCCATCGAAAAGAGTGGCGGTTGAGAGCAGGGCGAACAGGGAAGCGAGGTAGGGAGTGACCTTGTCCGCTTCCAGGTTTGTCTGGTTTTTTTTGCTCATTCTTTTCGTGTGTCCGGCACGCAGATCTCTTTCCAAAGGAGGGAGCAGTCCGGGTCGAACCGGAACTCGGAAACGCGACCCGGGTGACGCTTAGCAGGATTGGCATGTGGGGGATAGGGGGAGGATTCGGCGAGGTCGAACGGCTAGGCTGGCGCTGAGGAGAAGATCGAACCATGGCCGAACGCGCGCTGGAGTATCTGCAGGATTTTGTCGCGATCCCCTCGGTCAACCCAATGGGACGCTCGGATATCCCGGACCAGATCGTCGGTGAGGCCGCCTACGCCGGGCATTTGAAAGCCGAATTGGGTCGCCTCGGAATCGACGCGGCGCTGGTGGGCTCGCCTGAGCGGCCGAGCGTCGTGGCCGAGATTCGGGGCTCGGGGCCCGCACTCGAAACGGTGCTCGTGGCTTCGCATCTCGACACGGTCCCCGTGGATGGGATGGAGATCCCGCCCTTTGATCCCAGGTTGGAGAGCGGAAAACTCTATGGGCGCGGCTCGTGCGATACGAAGGCCGGGATGGCGGCCCTCGTCGCCGCCCTCGAGCGCGTTCTCGGGAGAGGCAAGCTCGCGCGGAATCTGATCCTTGTGGGTGAAGCCGACGAGGAGTTGGGAAGTCAGGGCGTCCGGGACGTCCTGGGCGCATTGGGGGAGCGCCGCCCGGATTGGGTGCTGGCGACGGAACCCACCGAACTGAAGGTTGCCTGCAGTCATAAGGGAGTGGTCCACGTCCACATGGAGGCCCGCGGGCATGCGGTGCACGCTTCGAACCCGGCCGAGGGCAAGAACGCGATCGTGCTTCTGTCCAGGGCGGCCATTGCCTTGGATGAACTCGGCCAACGCCTGGCCGGTCGAGTGGATCCCGAGTTGGGGCCGGCCACTCTCTCGATCGGCGTCATGAACGGCGGCCACGCTCCGAATGTGGTTCCGGATCGGGCGTTCCTCGTGGCGGACCGGCGCCTGCTTCCGGGTGAGACCCTGGCGAGCGCCCGGGCCGAATTGGAGGCGGCGCTCTTCGACGCCCAGGTGGCCGATGAGGTTGAAATCGTCTCCTGCGGCCTGGAGAAGCCCACGCTTTCGACTCCCATCGAGCATCCGGCGGCCCAAGGCTGCGTCCGGGCCTTGGAATCCCTGGGTCGGCCCGGTGAGTGCTCGAGCGTCGCCTTCGGAACCGATGCCGGGGTCTTCGAGGCGGCTGGGATTCCAGGGGTCGTCATGGGCCCAGGGTCGATTCTAAGGGCCCATACCGCGCGTGAATACGTCGAAGTCGCCCAGGTCGAGGCCATGACCGACTTTTTCGTCGAATTGCTCTCCGCTCCCTGAGCCTTTTCTGCCGCCGTTTTCTCAAGCCAACTCCCAAACCGCCCGATATCCCCCCCCAGGAGCTGGGTTCGGCCCGGATCCGGCTTTTCGGGGGGGCGGAATGGAAAAGAGAATTCTGGCTTGGGGCGTATTCCTCGTGGCGTGTGCCGTCGTGGGGGGGTGCCGCTCGCCCGGGCAACCCGATCTCGCCGGACCTCCCTCGGCCTTCCTCTCCGCGGGGCAGTTGGCGGCCTTCTCCCTCGAGGGCGATGCGTCCCCAGGAGGGGTCAGCCGAGACCCAGCGCTTGAGGCCCGGCTGACCGATGCACTGGCGGATCCAGAACTCGCCTACTGCCAGGCGAAATTCGGCGAATACGCGGTGGCCCTGGAAAGCTGCCGCCGTTACGCCGACGAGTCCTACCAGAAACTGGTCCCCGTCTTTCAGCGGGCCTCTCTGGACTCCGAAGCCGTGGAGTCGAAACGGCTCGCCGGCTGTGTTCTCCGGCACGATGGCCTGCTGGGGGTGGACTGGATGCTAGTGGAGAACTGCTTTGCACGCGGGTGGCGCTAGGCCAAGGCTCACCCGGGAAGGGAAATAGAAAATGCTCTCCGGATACGTTCACTCAGGGTTTGCGCCCATGGCTCGGAGCCTCACCCGGTTGCTTCCGAAGGATGGGGTCGGCGGGGCGGCGCTCTGCGTCTACTACCGGGGTGAGTGCGTGGTCGATTTGTGGGGAGGCACTCGGGATTCCCAGGGCAACCCCTGGGAGGAGGATACCCTCGCCCTGTCTTGGTCGACCACCAAGGGAGTCCTGTCGACCCTCCTGCACATGCTCGTGGACCGAGGGCTGGCCGCCTACGACGCCCCGGTCTGTCATTACTGGCCCGAGTTTGGTCAGTCGGGAAAGTCTGGGATTACCGTTCGCCAGCTGCTCTGTCACGAGGCGGGTCTCTACCGAATCAGGGGTCTTGTGAACGATGCCCGGGAGATGTTCGATTGGAGTCATATGGTGGGCGTGCTGGAGAAGGCATCTCCTGTCCACCCCCCCGGTGAGTGCCACGGCTACCACGGGCTGACCTACGGCTGGCTGGTGGGCGAGCTGATTCAGCGAATTGCGGGCCAGGACATTTCGTCCCTGCTCGAGAGCGAGTTGGCGTATCCCCTTGGCCTCGATGGTCTCTACCTCGGGCTCCCGGCGCATGCCCGGTCGCGATGCGCCGAGGTCTTGGGGACGGGGGGAGGTTCTGGAGTCGGAGGTCAGCGAGAGGCAATCCTGCGCCCCTTCCTTCGGCGCCAGCGCCAGCAGGCGGCTCGCGGGTTGTCGGATGATTTTGAACTCGATGAGCTGGAATCGGTTTTCATGCCGCCGGGCTTCGATCGCCTGGACTGGAACTCCGAGTCCATGCTGGCCGCGAAGGTTCCCGCGCTGAGCGGTTTCTTTACCGCCCGATCCCTGGCCCGGATCTACTCGGGCTTGGCCTGCGGAGGGCAGGTCGACGGCCACTCCCTCGTGTCTGAGCGCACCCTGGGTGAAGCTTTAAAAATTCAGAGTCGACGTCCGGGCCGGGTCATCCCCATGCCCATGGATTGGCGTCTTGGTTATCACCGGATTCCCCTGGTGCGGGTTGCCGCGCCCAGGGCGTTCGGGCATTTCGGAATCGGAGGCTCCGGCGCCTGGGCGGATCCAGATCGTGGACTTGCCCTCGGACTGGTCCTCAATTCGGGAATGGGTACGCCCTTCGGTGACACGCGAATCGTTCGGGTCAGCTCCAACGCCATCCAAGCGGCCGATGCCCACGAGCAGTCCGGGGAGGCTCGCTACTCCGTGGGCTGAGGGGGTTCGGGAAACCAGGTTTCGTAGACCGCTTCGAGCCTGCGGCTGGCCATCGCTCGGTCGAGAAAGGTGTTGAGCCGGGCCAGCAGTGATTTGTCCCGGGCGCGCACCGCCCAGGCGTAATTCTCGTGTCCCAGGGCCCGGGGAAGAATCAACACGCCGCTGGGCTCGTAGCGATCCGCCTGGGCGCGAATCTTTGCCCCGTCGTGGATGAAGAAGTCGATGCGATGGGAGCGCAGGCTACGGATGGCGGCATCGGGATCGCGAAAGGCGTAGGCGTCGCTCAAGGGGAGTTGGTCGCGTACGAAGGCCCCTCCCGGTGTTCGCGTTACGTAGCCGACTCGGGCGCCGGCGCTTTCGAGGGCCAGGGGGTCCTCGAACTCGGCCAGGCTCGCCGCTCGAATCGCCACCCGAAGCCCGAGTTGAAGGTAGGGGCGGCTGAAGAGAAAGCCCGTTCGCGGGCTGGCGCCGTTGGAGAGCGTGGCTGTGATCACATCCACACGCTCGTCGCCGAGCGCCTCGAAGGGGCCGTGTGAGCTCACGTCGACGAATTCGGCCTCGAGCCCCTGGCTTTTTGCCGCGCGTCGCCCGAGCTCGATTTCGAGCCCGTACCAGCCCTCTCGGCCGATCTCCGCCAGGGGAGGGCGACCGGATTCCACCCCGATTCGGAGCCGGGGAGCCTCCCGGGGCGATCGGGTTTCGGGTCCGGTGACGCATCCGAGGCCGAGGACGAGCGCCAGCCAGGCCAGGGCACTGGAGAATTTGTTTCCGCGGGAACGATGCGAGGGGTCGTGCATGTGAAGGTCCTGGCGGGCAGATGAGGGAATGGGCGGAACGACCCTAGATGAGTAGTGGATTTTGGCGGAACTCACCCGCCGAGTGGGGCCGGAAACCGACAGGAGGTGTGGTTCACATGCATCAGTCGGGCTCTGGAGATGACCGATAAGCACCAGCGCCCGAGGGCGGTTCGAGCTCTAGGGCACCTGAATCCGGGCTCACGGGTCCGGGGGGTCGGCACAGCCCTTGCAATTCGGAGGTGCCTGGGGTGCCGGTTTCCTCGGCCTCGGCCGCATCAGGCGGTCTTGCCCGGGCGCGCTCTCCGATCCATCCGACGGTAAACGCAACGAGTAAACGCAGGTGTCCATACACCCCTGGGGGAAAATGCTCCTCGCTCAACGAGAATTCTATAGCTGCGACGGCGCCTACAGCTACCTGCTCCGGACTCCCGAGCTGCGCGGGGTGATCGTCGTCGATCCGGCGCCCGAGTGGATCCACGCCTACGCGGAAAGTTTCGACGGGCAGGGGGAGGGGCCTATTTTTGTCCTGGAAACCGGTTCGGTGCGAAGGTCTCGCGACGCCGCGCGGACCATCGGGCGGCGCTGGGGTGCCCGAGGGCTCATGCCCTGCGATCGATCGGGCTTGGCGCCTTCGATTCCCGTGGGACACGGCGATTTCGTCGATCTCGGCGGGCTTCCCGTTTCCGTGGTGGGTCGGGTAGGGCGGGTCAACGACGCGGTTTCGTACTGTTTGGAGGGGCGCGTCTTCGTGGGTGATCGCCGAGTCCACCAGGAGCCCGAACTTCTCGCCCTCCCCGAGGAAACGCTAGTCTTTCGCTCGCATTCGGCTCGGGGGGATAATCGCGAGAAGCTTGCCCACGCCCGAAATGTTTTGGCATTCGAGTCAGAGGACTGGAAACGTCCGCCGGGAGGGCCCGCCTCGGAGCGCGCGCTCCATCCGGCCGCGGTCTGCTGAAACGGAGGGCCCGCTGGGCCCTCGCATCGCCAAGGGGCGCCAGGAGAAGGGTCCCCTAGAAAAGGGAAAGAGCAAAACAATGATGAGTGTTCAGAGCAACGCGGCGTCGGGTTCAAGCCCCTCCGAGGGAGCGGGCAGCGACAAAGAGGTCACGCCCCAGCACCGATCGGTCTTGATCGTCGACGACGATGAAATGGTTCGCCGGGTTTCGGCCCGGATGCTCTCCGGGGCGGATGTTCTGATGGCCAGCAGCGGCGCCGAAGCGTGCCGAGTCCTCGCCGAGCGGGGAGACGACCCCGTGGATTGCGTTCTCCTCGATATGAGGATGCCGGGTCTGACCTTCGAGGAGGCCTTCGAGGGCATCCGCGAAATTCGCCCGAATCTGCCCGTGGTGGCGTGCAGCGGGAACGGGCCCGAGGCCGTGGGCAGAGATTTTATCGAAACCCCGGGGACGGGCTTCCTGGGCAAGCCCTTCACCCGCCAGGAACTGCGCGACGCCATTGATCGCGCGATTGGCGAGTTCTAAAGCCGAGCCGCTGCCAGGGCCCAAGTGGACGGGGGGGTCTGGAGGGCGCTGAATCCACGCGCCGAGTTCGCCTTGTCTCGGCTTGCGGGACTTCGGTCGGCTTCGTACTGTCGGCGTTCGGCTCGTGTTGCGGCCGGAGCGAGGATGCGAAGCCCATGAGTAGTGAAAAGCCCCAGGCTGTCTTCCGTGGGGATTATTCTCCCCCCGATTATTGGATCGATTCGGTCGATCTGGACTTCGAATTGGGCGAGGGGGAAACCCGAGTTCGGGCGCGCCTGATCATCCGGCGGAGTGAGGGCCTCAGCGGAGACGTGCCCCCCCTCGTGCTCGTCGGCGAGGAAATCGAATGTCTGGGAGTTTGGCTGGAGGGTGAGGCCCTGGCCGAGAGTCAATATCGGTCAAGCGCCGACGAACTCGTAATCGATAGACCGCCAGCCCGGTTTGAGCTCGAGACCCTGGTCCGGATCAAGCCCCAGGAAAATACGGCGCTCTCGGGGCTCTACCGGACGAGCGGGATTTTCTGCACCCAATGCGAGGCGATGGGTTTTCGTCGCATTACGTATTTCCTCGACCGTCCCGACGTCATGGCGCGTTACACCACGACCATCACGGCCGACAAAGCCGAGTATCCCGTCATGCTCTCCAACGGCAACAGAGTTCTCGAGGAAGATCTCGGGGATGGGCGTCATCGGGTTCGCTGGGAGGACCCCTTCCCGAAGCCCAGCTACCTCTTCGCCCTGGTGGCCGGGAAGTTGCTTGCCCATCGAGGAGCATTCACCACTCGCAGTGGGCGCGAGGTGGCCTTGGAAATCTGGGTCGAACCCCAGAATGTCGAGAGCTGCGACCACGCCCTGAAATCCCTGCAGAGGGCCATGGCATGGGACGAGGCGATCTACGGCCTCGAGTACGACCTGGATATCTACATGATCGTGGCCGTTAACGATTTCAATATGGGGGCCATGGAAAATAAGGGTCTGAATGTCTTCAATTCGAAATGCGTCCTCGCTCGGCCGGATACGGCGACGGATGAGGATTACGAGGTGATCGAGCGGGTGATCGGCCATGAGTATTTCCACAACTGGACGGGCAATCGGGTGACCTGCAGGGACTGGTTTCAGTTGACCCTCAAAGAGGGGCTCACGGTTTTTCGCGACCAGCAATTTGGGGGCGATATGTCCTCCCAAGCGGTCACCCGGATCGACGACGTCAAAGTCCTGAGGTCGGCCCAATTCGCCGAGGACGCCGGGCCCATGTCGCATCCGATCCGTCCGGACTCCTATATCTCGATGGATAATTTCTACACCTCGACGGTCTACAACAAGGGCGCCGAAGTGATTCGCATGTTCCATACCCTGCTTGGGGCGGAGGGATTCCGGCGTGGGATGGATCTCTACTTCGAGAGACACGACGGCCAAGCCGTGACCTGCGACGATTTCAGGGATGCGATGGCGACCGCGGGCGGGCGGGATCTCGAGGGTTTCGGCCGCTGGTACAGCCAGGCGGGAACGCCTCTCGTCGAGGCGGACTCGGCCTTCGACGCCGAGACGGGCCGCTACTCGCTGACCCTCAGGCAATCCTACCCGGAGTCCGATGCGTCGGGCTCCGAGGCGCGGGAGCCCCTGCATATCCCCATCGCCATGGGTCTTCTCGATACCGAGGGGGAGGCCTTGCCCCTGCGGCTCGAGGGGGATTCCCAGGCAGCCAGCGGCGAAACCCGTGTGCTCGAGTTGACCGATGCCGAGCAAACCTTCGCCTTCGAAGGGCTTTCTGAGCCGCCGGTCCCCTCGCTTCTCCGGGGCTTCTCGGCACCGGTCCGCCTGCGTATGAAGCGCTCCCGGGAGGAGTTGGCTTTTCTGATGGGGCGGGATTCCGACGCGTTCAGCCGCTGGGATGCGGGCGAACAACTCGCGACCGAACTCCTCTTGGATCTCGCCGAGGCATCGGCACGGGGTGATGAATTGCACCTGGACCCCCTCTACTCCGACGCCTTCGGCCGGATCCTGGGCGATCCAAAACTCGACGGCTCCCTCAAGGCCCTGGCTCTGACGCTCCCTTCCGAGCGGGTTTTGGGCCAAGAGATGGAGGTGATCGACCCGGATGCCCTTTTTGCCGCCCGGGAATTCATGCGCCGAGCCTTGGCCGAGGCGCATGGGGAGAGCTTGGAGGCGGTCTACGCCAAGGGGAGTGAGGCGGGTCTCTATTCGAGGGACAAGGAAGCCATCGGCCAACGTCGGCTCAAGAATTGTGCGCTTTTCTACTGGATGACCCTGGGCGGCGAGGATTCCCTGGCCGCAGCTCACCGTCAGTTCGAGAGTGCCGACAATATGACCGACGCTGAGGCGGCGCTTCACGCCCTGGTGGACACGCGCTCCTCCGCCCGGGACCGGGCGTTGGAGGCCTTCTACGACCGCTGGCAGCACGATCCCCTGGTGATCGACAAGTGGTTCTCGATTCAGGCCACGGCGCGCCGGAGCGACACCTACGAGCAGGTGGTTGAATTGTCGGCTCATCCGGCTTTCAGCCTCAAGAACCCCAATCGGTTGAGATCCCTCGTGGGGGCCTTCTGCTCGGCGAATCCGGTTCATTTCAACCGCTCGGATGGAGCGGGGTACCGCTTTCTGGCGCAAAAAGTCATGGATCTCGACTCCGTCAATCCCCAGGTGGCGGCTCGGATGGTTTCGATCTTCAACCCCTGGCGGCGATTCGACCCGGCCAGGCAGGGCCTGATGAAGCGGGAACTCGAAGCGATCGGCGCGCAGCCGGGTCTCTCCAAGGACGTCTTTGAAATCGTGAACCGGGCCCTGGCCGACTAGCGGCGGGCTCCGTCCCGGGTCCGCTTTCGACGGCGGTGCCTTGGCGCGCTACCTATACGCGCCAGATCCAGCGACCCGGGCCACCGCAGCCTGGCCTCCTAGTGGGGGGCGCTCGGCGCGGGCCCCGGCGCCGGCCCGAGAACGCGGGCCGCGTACTCCGGGGTGTGAACCCCGGGCAGCTAGAGCAGGAGTCATCATGAAGGGCCTGAATCCGGGGCAACCCGTTCTCAACGCGAGCCATCTCCAGCGCAAATTTGGGGATCGCGTGATTTTGAAGGACGTGAGCTTCAGCCTGCAACCCGGCGACCGAGTCGGAGTTCTTGGGGTCAACGGCACGGGGAAGTCGACCCTGATGAAGATCCTGGCCGGCCGAGATACGGGCTATGAGGGTCAGTTGATGATCGCGTCCGGCGCATCGGTGGGGTACGTCTCCCAGGAACCCGTGCTGGATCACGAGAAGAGCGTGCGCGAAAACGTCGAGAGTGCGGTGGCCGAGACCCGAGGCTATATCGAACGTTATGAGGCGATCCTGAAATCCTGGGAAGACCCCGAAGTGCTCGAGAGCGAAGAGAAGACCAATGCGCTTCTCGCCGAACAGGGTGAGGTGCAAGAGATCCTTGAGCATCGCGATGCCATGGACCCGGCTCGCCTCGACGCCAAGATCGAACAGGCCATGGAGGCCCTGCGGTTGCCTCCCGGTGACAAGAGCGCGGCGGTTCTCTCCGGCGGAGAGAAGAGGCGCGTGTCCCTGTGTATCGTCCTGCTCTCTCAGCCCGATCTACTGATTCTTGATGAGCCCACGAACCATCTGGATGCCGACACGATTACCTGGCTCGAGAATTTTTTGGCCAACTACTCGGGCACCTATCTGCTGGTGACCCATGATCGGTATTTTCTCGATCGAGTGGCGACGCGGATGCTCGAACTGAATCATGGCAACTTGAGGAGCTACGAAGGGAATTATTCGGATTTCCTGTCCGCCAAGGAAAAACAGGAGGAGATCTCGAGCCGAACCGACGCCAATCTTCTCAAGGCTGTGGCGCGGGAACTCGAATGGATCCGCTCGACTCCCCAGGCGCGTCGTACCAAGTCGAAAGCGCGAATCTCCGCTTACGAAGACATGGTGGAGAAGGCGTCGCAGATCGTTCCCGCCGACGAGATGGACCTGCGAATCCCCTTTGGCCCGCGTTTGGGGAGCAAGGTGCTCTCTCTGCGAGGCCTGGGAAAGGGCTACGACGGCAAGCTGCTCTTCGAGGACCTCGATTGGGATATGCCTCCGGGCGCCATCGTCGGAATTACCGGGGCCAATGGTCTGGGCAAGACGACTCTGGTCAATCTCATCACGGGTCGCGAGAAGCCCGATGCCGGCGAGGTGGAAGTCGGACAGAACACGCACTTTTGCTATGTGGATCAAACCCGGCAATCGCTCAACGACGAGAAGACGGTCTACGAGGAGGTCGCCGAGGGATCCGAAGTGATCGCCTACGGCGACAAGGAACTTTCAATTCGGCACTACCTGGCTCGCTTCCTCTTTACGGGATCCATTCAGCAGACCCTGGTGGGGCAGCTCTCGGGGGGGGAACGCAACAGGGTTCAATTGGCCAAGAGCCTGCGCAAGCCCTCCAATTTCATCATCCTCGACGAGCCGACCAATGACCTCGACCTGATGACGCTTCGGGTCCTGGAAGAAGCCCTGTCGGAGTTCCCGGGTTGCGCCATCGTGATTACTCACGATCGCTATTTTCTGGACCGGGTGGCCACCCATGTGATTGGTTTCGAGGGCAGCGGCCGCGTGGAATTCTGCAGCGGCGCCTGGGAGTATTACGCCGAGCAGCGGGCGAAACGCGAAGAGGCCTTGGGGCCCGGGGCCTCACGTTCCTTCGTTCACCGGAAGATTGACGCCGTTCGTTAGCTAGTCTTTCCCAATGGGGAAAGTCGGTGAACGAGTGTTGGGGTCGAAGGCGGTGGCCCTTTGTCTGCTGGTCCTGGCCGGGGGGGTCGGGGGGGCTCAAGGCAGTCCCGAACCCAGTGCCTCGATTTGGGCCTCTGATCCCGAGCGGGCGCTCTCGGCGGAGGCTCCCTGGGACGAGCCGAGAGCCGTCGATATCCCGGCCTTGGGCGAAGCCGTGGTCAGCGACGAACCCGGGCGCTGGGGCGGCGGTGATCCCGAGGCCGTCGCCAATTTCAATTACCTGGCCCTGCCCGGACGGCTCTCGAGCCCGGGCCTGCGTGGGCTGTGGCGCGAGGGGCTGGACCTCGAACGCAGAGGGCTCCTCGTCGCTTCGTCGCGGCGTTACGAGTTGATCGTCACCAGCGTGCCCGAGGAGTCGTACACGTATTGGCGCATCGCGCGAAATTATTGGCGGGTGGGGGAGAACCAGCCTCTGGACAGGACCGCCGAGCGCGGTCGCTATTTCGACCTGTCCGAGCTCTGGGCGGCCCGAGGGCTCGCGGTGGACCCGGATTGCGCGGCCTGCATGCTTTGGAAATTTGTCGCCATGGGGCGCCAAGCGACGACCCGGGGGTTGCTCACGGCGGTTTCCGACGTGCGCGAGATGGATCGGCTACTCGGGCGCGGGATCGAGCTCGCTCCGGAGCATCGGGACAACGATGGGAACCTCACCATGGCCAACCTCTACTACGCGGGGTCGGTTTTCTATCGCGTGGTTCCGGAGTGGCGCTGGCTCAAGTGGATTATCGGCGTGCGCGGCGACAAGGAGAAATCGTTGGGGTACGCACGCGAGGCGGTGGCTCTCTCTCCGGTTCGCGTCGATTACCGTGTCGAGCTGGGGGCGTCGCTTCTCTGCCTTGGCGTGGAGAAGGACCAACCCGAGCGATTGGTCGAAGGCCGCCAGATCCTCGAATCATCTCGACGTTTGGATGATTTTCTGAGCACCGATGCCCTGGATAAACGCCATGCGGCGATCCTGGCCCAAGAGCCGGACAAGGCCTGCGGCTATTCTCGGGACGGTTTTATCGATATCGACAGCTTGGGGAAGAAGGTCCGGGGCGGCGGCTGAGAGGCCCAGGGGATCAGAAATCGACCTGGACGCGCATCTGGAAGATATTTGCGTCGCCCTGGTATTTCTCCACAGCGTTGTCGATATCCGAGTAGACGTAGTTGGCCATCACGCGGAAATTCGAGAAGAGATACCAATTCAGGCCGAGGGTGATATCCCGGATATTTCCGGCGTTGTTGCTGGAGGCGTTCAAGAGTTGCAGGCGAGAAAACCGGGCGGCGATTTCCCAGGCCCCCCAGCCCTCGCCCAGGGGTTTGAGGATCTTGATCCGGCCAAACACGCCCTTCTTGAGCTTGTAGTTGCGATGTTCGCCGGTTAGGAAAAAGCTGCCCTGGGCGTACATCCCCCAGGATCGCACGGTGCCCGCTGCTCCGAAATCGGCCCAGGCATTGGTGTATTCGGCCTGGAAGGAAAGTGGCCCGCCCACGACGGCGAGTTCTAGGTTGAGGAGATCGGCGCCGTCGGTGCTTAGGTTGCCGGTGTCAGCGACAGTGTTGGCGAGGTGGGATTCCGGTCGGGTCTTCCAACGGATCGCCTCGCCGCCGAGGCTGCGAAATTTATGGCTGTAGGAGACGCCGAGATGGATGACCCTTTCGCCATCGGCCTGGTAGATCGGCGCTCCGGTCACCCGGCCGGTGATCTGGTAAGCCGAGGAGTCGGAGAAGCTGTCCGTATCGCCGAATTTGTCTCCGCTCTGGCGGAAGCCGCCCACGGCCCAGGTCATCCGCTTGTCGAAGGCAGTGTTGTTGAATTGGATTCCCGTATTCCGGGAAGGGCTGAAGGCGATGGCGACGCTGCGCTCCATGAAGGTGGTGAAGCGCAGGCTTTCCATTTCTTCGAGAGAAAAGGGTTCCTTGAAGTGCCCGATCTTGAGAGTGCCCGCCAGGGGGATGTCCTTGAGCGAGACCCAGACGTCCTTGACTTTGTCTCCGGCGAAATCGTATTGCCCCTTCCAGGCGAGCCGCCCGTAGGCGGTGCCCGAGATCTTGATTCGGGCCTGCCTCAACTCGACGCCGCTCCCATTGCCATCCCAGTCGCCGGCCTTGAGAGCGCTGTCCTCACTGACCGTGGCGAAATCGGCGAAGAGTCGGCCGCCGACCCGAGCCGAAAAGTCGCCGTCGCTGCTCTTCCAGCCGATGCCATTCTTCCAGTCCTTCTGCCAGCCCCCGCCGTCGGCTCCGGCGGCCGGGCTGAGAGCGAGGGCGATCACGACGGCTGAGAAGAGACTGGTTGCCCTGACGCGAAAGAGTCGGGTGCTCGGGTGCATGGGTTTTCTCCTGAAGAATCGAGGGAAATCGTACGGGGGCAGGACCAGTAGTGTGCCACGAGGACAGGGGGCGCGTGTGGCATTTGCGTAACGCCTTCGAGGCACGCGATCCCCCGCCGCACTCTAAGCCATTGACGAGTCGGGTTGAAAGCGCTGCCCCGCTCCTAGAAGAAAAAATCAAGAATCAGGTAGCCGGTGGTTGGCACATCGCCGAATTCTGAAAAATGGCCGCCCGCAGTGGTTTGAACGCCCAGGGTGATTTCGGCCCAGGAGCGCGGGCCGTAGACGACCGAGGGAAAGAAGACCGCGCTTTCCCCGTCCCAATCGTAGAGGATCATGGCCGCCATGCGCATCTCCGGCGTTAACTCGTAGGTCGCTTGGAAGCCCGTGAGTTGGGACGAGCGGGTGATGACCTGGCTGCCGCCGAAGCGATCGGGAGAGGTCAGCGCATAAAAGGGGGCTGCGGGGGTTTGTTCGAAGAGTCCGAGAATGGGGCCGGCGAGTCCTTCCCCGAAACCCAGGGCATTTCCGTTGTAGAGGTGCTCGGCGAGGACGTAGATCCCGCTCCCCCAGTCGATGTTGTAATCGAGGGAGACCACGATTTGCCAAAAATCCGCCAGGCGTGCCGGACCCGATGCGCCCACGGGCCACACATCTCGGGTCGGGTGGGTGTAGACGATTTCGGCCCGCCCGGCCGCTTCGCCCAGGTTGGCCGAGAGGTCGAGGCCCAGGGTGGTGGCGCCGTCGAAGACTCCCGCCACCAGGCCATAGTCGATGTCCCAGGCCATGCCCTGCAAGCGTGCGGCATAGCTGTGATCGTCGGAATCTCGGCCGGGCGCGAAAACGAGTTGGAGTTGGCTGAAATCTGAGAATAGGATGCGCGTATTGATGGCGTCGACGCCTGGGGACTCGTCGGGCTGGAGCGCCAGCGGACGGATCGCATTGAATCGGTCGATGGGATTCCAGAGTCGTCCGACCCCCCACGGAATGCGCTGCCGCCCGACCACGGCTTCCAGGTGGTCGGACTCAAAACTGAGGTAGCCGCGGTAGAGCGAATAGCGGTAGGCCACGGGATCCGTGCCGATCTGTCCCGACGCGTCGACGAAATCCCGGGTGGCCAGATCGTTGCCCGCTTGAGCTTCAAAGGTGTCCAAGGTGCCCGCCAGCATTTCGTTGTCGAAGCTGATCACGGCGGACCAGTGTTCATTGGCCCGGGCTTCCATCCGGAGCCGCAAGCGGGTGGTGGAGGTCCCGACTCGCTCGTCGCCGACGGTGGCGAAAGCCGGGCAATCTGCGAATTCGGTGGGCGTCGGAACACTCGGCTCGGCGGGCGGAAAACATTGAGCGAGTTCGGCCGCGAAGGCCTCGGACGAAGTGCCCCGGCTCACTAGAGCGATTTCTCGCACCGTGCCGCTGAGGTCGAGATAGGCGTCGCCGGAGCGCCAGAGTTCCCGGGACGAGGCGGGCAGGGCGGCGCAGCAGGACGCGGCCAGGGCAAGCACGATCGCCCTGGAAAGGAGACGGATCAAGCCGCCGCCCCCCCCTCGACGCGGTCGATGACGCCGTCGCGAAGCCAGACCCGTCGCCGGGCGCGTTCGAGGACCAGGGGGTCGTGGCTCGAGAAAAGGAAGGTGGTGGTCTGGCTTCGGTTGAGTTCGAGCATCAGGTCGAGCAGACGGATCGCCGTCTTGGAGTCGAGGTTGGCGGTGGGTTCGTCGGCGAGGATGATGCGGGGCCGGCTCGCCAGGGCGCGGGCCACGGCGACCCGCTGTTGTTGGCCACCGCTCATCTCCAGTGGGCGCTTGTCGCCGAGGCCCGCGAGATCAACACTCTCCAGTAATTCGAGGGCGCGAGTTCGGCGCTCTTCGTGGGGGACTCCCTGGAGTTCCATGACGAATTCGATGTTTTCGGCGGCGGAGAAGACCGGGATCAAGTTGTAGGCCTGGAAGATGAATCCGAGTTTATGGAGTCGTCGACGGGAGAGTTCGGCCGGGGTGAGGTTGCCGAGGTTTTCACCGTCGAGGCGGATCTCGCCCTGGGTGGGGATGTCGAGTGCACCCATCAGGTTGAGCAAGGTGGTTTTGCCCGAGCCACTGGGGCCGGCGAGGGCGGTGAATTCGCCCTCGGCGACGCTGAGGTCTATTTCACTCAGCGCCTGGGTTTCGACGCCTCGGGTCTCGTAGGTTTTTCGGACCCCGATGGCTTGCAGAATCGGTGTGGTTTCAGTCATGACGTACTGCCTCCGCAGGTCGCAGGCGCACTGCACGCAGCGCCGGCCAGGCACTCGCGATCAGGGCGGTGAGCAGCGCAACTGTCGTGGGAATCGTGAAATCTGCGGGCGTCAGGACAGGAAAAATTCGAGTCCCCATGCCGAAGGAGGCCAGGCTCTCGGCCCAGAGGCTCATGTCAATTCCGTCCGACAGGGCGAATAGGGCGAGCAGGGCAAGGGTAAAGCCCGCCACGAGACCCAGCAGGGTGACCAATATGGACTCGCAGATCACCATGGCGACCAGGCGACCGCGTGAAAGTCCGACGGCGAGGAGAATCCCGATCTCACGGATGCGTTCGTAGATCGCCATCAGGAGGACGTTCGCGATGCCGAAGGACATGGCGACAAAGATGATGAGGTAGAGCCCCGAGGCCATCTGGTCCATCACGCTCAGGATCGAGGCGAGAAGCGGCTGCAACTCATCCCAGCGCTCAATCTCCCTGTCTGGCAGGGCGGCAGAGAGGCGTGCCTGGGTTTCGAGAACCGCGTCCCGCGAGTGGCCGACGATGACGATTTCGCTGATGCTGTCTCCCATACCAAAGAGGTCCGCCGCGGGGGCCAACTCAAGGAAGACCGTGCTGCGGTCGAGCTCCGCTGAAGGCGTGCGAAAGATACCTCCCACACGAAGCGCGGTGCCGTTCATATCCCCCTCCAGGTCCTGGACCGAGAGAACGATCTTGTCGCCGACTTCCGTCCCCAAGCGCCGGGCGAGGCCTTCTCCGAGGACCAGCCTTCTCTTTTGGTCGAAATACCCGCCCTGGACGATTGAACCCGAGACCATCGAAACCTGTGCTTCGGCGTCGGGGTCGACGCCGATCACCCGGACACCCACGCTGGAGGAGGGGGAAGTCACGAGTCCTTCCCCCCGTATGCGCGGCGCCCAGTTCTGGATGCCCGCCTCGGCCTGGATGGCTTCGATCTCGGGTGCACCTTTGTCTTCGAGGAACAGGCCGATCTCGGGGTCCTTGTTAAAGCCCTGGGCGTGAATTTGTAGATGACCGAGATCGGTCTTGATCGCGTTGTCCACCATCTGGAACATCATGCCGGAGAAAATCGCCATGGAGAGGAGCGTGCCGGCCAGACCGACTGCTACGGCGGTAACCACGACTCCGGTTCGGCGGGGATTGCGGCCCACGTTGCGCCAGGCCAGGCGGATGACGCTCAGCATGGTTTTGAGTTTCCTTTCAGAGGCTTCGCAGGACGTCGACCGGTTTGCCCTGGCTCGCTCGGATGGCGGGGTAGAGGGCGGCCAGGAGCGCGACGAGCAGGATGGTCAATGCGGAGAGGATCGGGTTGTTGGCGATGAGTTTGGCGTAGATGACAGGGTCCGTGCCCACCATTTCGAAAGCGGCGGCCATCTCTTCGCTGTTCGTGATGGGGATTGGATTGGCTTGGAGGTAGAGGACCAGGGGGATGGCGACGAGAAGCCCCAGGGTCAGCCCCACGCCGGCGAGGAGGATGGATTCGAGGTAGACGATTCGGAAAATCGCCCGGGGCCGGAGGCCCAGAGCGAGGACGACGCCGAACTCACGCTTCCGCTCGAGCACGGCCATCAGGATCGTGTTGAAGATTCCGAAGGCCACCACGATCACCAAGATGGCGAGCATGAGATACATGCCGAGTTTGTCGATGACCACCGTCTGGGCGAGATCGGGCATCACCTCGGGCCAGGGGTGTGCTTCGATCTTCTCGGGGTCGAGGGACGAGCCGAGTTGTTCGGCGAGACTGGCCGAGTGGTCGGCTTCCCGGACTCGGATGGCGACTTCGCTGATGCGGTTGCCGTAGACAAAGAAGGCCTGGGCATCGGCCAGAGAAATCAGGGCAAGGCCGCGATCCAGAGCGGGGTCTGGCAGGTGCATGATTCCGGCGACGCTGAAGAGGTCGTATGCACTTTCCAGGGAATAGGCGACGGAGTAGAGCAGCACCTGGTCGCCGATCTTGACGCCGAGGATCTCGGCAAGACGGCCACCGAGCACGACCTCACGGTTTTTTCCCTTTTCGAGGAAACGGCCCGACTTGATCCGGTCCGGAAGGCTGGAAACCGATTTTTCCAACTCCGGATCGACGCCGATCACCATCACGCCCCGGGTCACGTCGGCGTCGGAGAGCAAACCGAAAGCGTTGACGCGCGGGGCGTATCCCGCGATGGCGGGATTTTCCCCCAGGCGCGTGGCAAGGGGGGCGTCGAGGTAGGTGTATTGCTCGAGGGTGCGTTCCTCCAGGTAGTTCGGACCCGTCAGGGTGACATGACCCGAGCCCATGCTCACGCTGTCGTCGATGATCTTTTCCCACATGCCCGTGGAAAGGGCGGACATCAGGACGAGTAGGGCAACGGCGAAGACGGTGGCCGAGACGGTTAACCCCGTTCTGCGCGGATTGCGCCAGACGTTCCGCCAGGCGAGTCGCCACTCAAGACTCATTAGCGGCGGGCTTTTCTGAGATTGCGCTTGGTGAAGATCGAGGGGTCGATTTCCGCATCGAAGACGATGCTCTCGATCTCGATGGTGGTGCTATGGCCCTCTTTGTCCAGAGGGGTCATGGCCCAGCGGTAGGGGACCCGGCGCTCGCCGACTGCCCGGACGTCGGAAAACTGCATTCGTCGCAGCAGCGAGCCGTCCTCGTCGTAGAAATCCTGCTGGAGAGGGGTTCCGTGCTCCTGCTCGATCCAGGCGACGATTTTGCCCCAGACCACGGGGGCATCTTCGTTGGGAATGTATTCGACGACATACGCCGGGAGTTCGGGGTTGCTCTCGGGGGAAGGATCGAGGCCCAGGAGAGTATGGCTGTAGTCGTCGAGGGTACTCGACTCCTTGACCAGATCGTCATTGGTCATATCGCTGCCCATCCACGATTGGAGCATCATGGAGGGAGGGATTCGAATAGTGCGCTCGACTCGGGGAACAAACATCCAGAGATTGGGGTGCAGTTTCAGGAAACCGGTCCCCGCATCCTTGGCGGGGCTGAGAATACGAACCATGGAACGCTTGGTGTCGCGTTCTTCCCAGGATTGGAAGCGCACAACGCGCGGCGCCGAGAGCCGGGGAGAGACGACGGTCATCGAAGCGTCGAGGGTGGTGCGTGCGCTCCGCAGGCTGTCCTCGGCTCGCCTGGCGATTTCCTTGGCATCTGATCCGGGGGGAGGCGGCTGAAGATCGGCGGCGGAGCCGTCGAGGGCGAGACCCGAGATGAAAAGAGCGACGAGGATAGTGAGCGCTTGGAGGATTCGGCGATTCCGCTCCGAACCTTCTAGGCCGTTGGGAAGCCTGGAGAATTTTTCCCGGAGCATGCTGGTTCTCCTTGGGGTCATGCAGATCGAAAGATCGGTTGAGGCGCGCGCCCTCATTCGGGGGAAACGGACCTTCCCTCGACCCGGCTTGGAAAATAATCCAGGGACGGACGATCAGCGAGCGTCTACTGGAATTTATGCGGGTTCTGTGGGTGAAAAGTCAGCCCGTGGCGGGGGCGGTCGGGGCAATCTGGTAGCCCGCATCGACAATCGCCCGTTCGATAGCCTGGCGGCTGGCGGTGCCCGTGATTCGCGCGCGATCGGGGCTTCTTGTCACAGAGACCGATGTGATTCCGTCCAGGGCGATGAGGGCCTTTTCCACCTTGCGCTCGCACGCCCCGCAGGACAGGCCCTCGACATTGATATCGATGTAGGAACCCGACACCACACCGAGGCGGGTGCGTACGAACCGGATGATATCCTGGGCGGCGAGTCGGGCGATCAGCGCGGTGAGGAGCAGGGCGCTCCCCACGGCCCACCACGTTCTGTGGCCGTCTTGGTGGACGTGCTGCTCGACCGAGAGGGAGCTGAGCCCCAGATCAAAGAGAACCCCGAAGCCGAGGCTCCCGACAATCAGGACGCCCAGATAGAGGGCGACCTGCCGTCGCCCAAAGCCCCGGTAGATGGCGCCGATGGTGGCCACGTTGGTCGCCGGCCCGGCCATCAGGAACACTAGGGCAGCGCCGACGGGCATCCCGTTTGAAACCAGTGCGGCCGCGATGGGGACCGAGGCCGTGGCGCAGACATAGAGGGGGAGGGAGACCAATAGAACCAGGAGGCCGGCGACCAGGGGGCCGGCTTTGGCAAACATCGCCATGGTGCCCATGGGCAAGAAGGCGCTGATGAGCGCGCTCACCACGATGCCAAAGACCAGCCATCGCCAGATACTGGCGAGTAGTTCGTGGGCGTGTTCAAGCATGGCCCGGAGGTTGCGGGGCTTCTCGTCGTCGTCGGCCGCCGCGTCGCTGAGATCGCTCCTCCAGTCCTCGTCCTCGGTGAGTCGATCCGAGAGCATTCCTCCGACGAAGCCGGTGATGGCAGCGGCCATCACCTTGAAAAGGGCGAAGGGCCACCCGAGAAAAGAAGCGCTGACCAGAATCGAGTCGACGCCGGTTTGGGGCGTGCTGATCAGGAAGCCCATGGAGGCCCCGTTGCTCGCTCCATCACGTTTGAGTCCCAAGCCAGCAGGAATCACTCCGCACGAGCAAAGCGGGAGGGGCACGCCAAGGGCCACCGCCTTGAGTACGCCAAATCGCCCGGTGAGCTGTTTTCGGACGAAGTTGCGGGGAAGGACCACGTGGAGCAATCCGGCCACGAGCATGCCCAGGAGAAACCACGGAGAAAGCTCGAGCATCGTGCTGATGAGGGATTCAATCATGATTTAGCGCCCCGCGATCCCGCCGTAGCGGGAGAAGACTTCCATCAGTTCGTTGACGGTCTCTTCACGTTCCTTCTTCGATCCACTTTCAAACGCGTTGGCCACGCAGCTCTCCACGTGAGTCCCGAGCAGGAGTTGCCCCGCTTTGCCCAGGGCGCCCTGGGCGGCGGAGATCTGCAGCAGGATATCCACGCAATATTTCTCTTCCTCGATCATCCGGGTGATGGCGTTGACCTGGCCCTCGACGCGACGCAGGCGGGCCAGAAGTTTCTTGCCGACCTGGGGATCCTTGAAATGTTGCACGGGGCCGACCCTCCTCGTTTCCGGGGGCCGCTATATACCCCCGGGAGGTATAATCATATACCCCCATGGGGTATATGTCAAGGTCGGGAGGAGCGGGGCTCGACGGGGGGTGTGTGGGTGGCGGCCAGGGCTTCGTAGAAGCCCATGGCGAGACAGACCGTGGGGCCCGTCAGGCGAATTTCCCCGTACTCCATGGCGAAGAACGCCTGGTCGGTTTCTGGGGCGGTTCGCCAGATCCTATAGGACGAGGATCGGGTCAATGTGGCCAGGGGGATCTCGAGGATTTCGTCGACTTCGTGGGGGCTGGCCGACAAAGAGAAGGGCGGCCGGATGAGTCCGACGATGGGTGTGATGCGGTAACCGGATTGGGTGTGGTAGATCCCGAGCCTCCCCAGAATACGTACTCGGCTGGGTGTGAGCCCGATCTCTTCGTGGGTCTCCCGGAGGGCGGTTGCCTCGGCGCTCCCATCGGTGGCATCCGCGCGTCCGCCGGGAAAGCAGATTTGCCCTGGATACGTGATGGCGTGGTGGCGTCGGGTCAAGAGGATTTGCAAGCCCTCGGGTCTCTCGATTATGGGGAGAAGGACCGAGGCGGCGACGGCCTGGTCCCGGATCCGATCGCTGACGGGGCTTTCTCGGTGGTAATTCCGAATGGGGTCGGGTGTTCGCCCTCTGGCACTCTCGAAATGTGCTTCCAGGAGGCTGAGGCTGGGATCGAGATCCGGGGGAGCGAACACGGACCGACCATGGGGAGGGGGCTCGGCTTGCGCGCCGGCCACTGGATCCACGCGCTCGCGATTCTCGTCGCTCGCGTCAGTAGACTTCATGGACCTTGGTCTTCCGCAGCCAGCCGTTGGACCCGTTCAGCACTCGGAGGCCTTCTTGAGTTGCTCCAACTCCCCGAGGAGTCGGTCGATGGCTTCGCTTTGAATTTGAAGCCAGCGAGTCCGCTCCCCCAACTGTTCCTGGAGGGCTTTGATCGCGCCTTTATGCGTTTCGATTTCGTCTTCCTGGATACGGAGCCATTTTGACTGCTCGTCGAGTTGTTCTTGGAGTCCGGTGATCGCCGCGGCTGTGTCGCGCTTTTCTTGTGCATCAGTTCCCAAGACGCTCTCAGCCGCATTGAGGCGATCTTCGGTCATGTCGGAGAGGGAGACGAGTTGGTCGGAGAGGGAGACGAGTTGGTCGCGAAGGGAAGCCAATTCCCCCTCCAGGAGATTGGCTCGCTGGGCGTTGTGCTCGAGGGGGAAGGGGTCGACGAGGTCTTCGAAAGGAGGCATCCCCCGAACGAGGTTGTCCACCGGGTCGCTGAGCGGGGTGGACCGAGCCCTGCTGGCGGTGAGCAATAGGAGGTGCAGGCGTTCGGGCCACGGGGAGAAGCGTCCTGCTCGTACCTTTTCTTCCGGGTATGCCGTGTGATTTCGCAAAGCGGGGGCGAGAAAATCGCGCACATGGGCATCGGCCTGGTCGGGGGCGAGAGGCCAAGAAAGATCCAGTTCGTGGGCCAGGCGAGTGAGGTTGTCGCCAGGGGAATCGAGAAGTTCGTCGTAGGTGATGAAGGCTCTGGGGACTCCCCGGGTAGAGGATTCGATTGCCAGGTTATGGTTAAGCCAGAGCGCCGCGCTCTTTTCCGCCGAAAAACCGTTCCGGTGGGCCAGGGAAGCCGCGACCTCATTGGGGTGCCGGTGAACGATGACCCAACGGGTTTCGATCCCGAGATCGTCGAGAACTTCGAGCCAGGTCGCGCCCAGCAGGCAGATTCGTGGATCCTTGATGGCCCATAGGGTCTTTGTGCTGAACCGGTCCCGGAGAATGCGTCTGATCTCTTCGCGAAAATCTCCGAGCGATCTCTCGGGAAGGTGCGACTCATCGAGCGCGCGAGGGTCATCCCAGCTATGACCTGCATCTGAGAGAAGCCGGTCGTGGGCTTTGTGAATTTCAAGATCTTCGAAATATCCCCGGCTGTTCTCACCCTCTCGAGGGGGCATCAACCGGTCTCCGAAATCGACGCCCAGGGCGTCGAGGGCCCCCGCCACGGCGGATGTCCCACTTCGGTGCATTCCCGTGATCAAGAGGCATTGGGCCAAGTTGCGGTCTCCTGGAAGCGGGCGTGCTCACGCCGCCCGGAGAAGAGAGGCCGAGTATAGCCCCACCCAGGAGTTCGCTTGCCTGGAGGGGGTCGGGCGAGCCGGGCTGGATTTCGGCGGCCCGGTTGTCCCAGGCAAGTTCCCGCGGCTGGGTTGTTAGGCCTTTTTCCGGGGCTTCTTGGCGTTGAAGGGCTTTTTGAACTTGCCTCTTGCCCGCTTCTCTGCGGGCTTGCCCGATCTCTTGGGACGAGCGGTTTCTCCGCTTCGGCCCCCGGCGGTGGTGCGTACGATCCGGAGGTTCGGGTCGCGGGGGTCTCGTCGCTTGACCAGTTTTTCGAAGCGAGCGGCCGCGTTGGCGTCCACGTCGAAGGTCGATTTCTCGCTACCGATCTCGATGGCCCCGACCATGGGACTCTTGATTTGTCCCCGGCGGCAGACGTGCCCGAGAATGCGATTAGTGGTGGCGCCGCTAGCTTCGCCCCAGTTGATCGAAAATCGGGTAAAGCCTCGGTTGCTCGGGCCGTGGGAGGGCGGGGCGCCCGCTTTTGGTTCTCGGACTTCCATGGGTTCTCGCTTGGGCTTGGGCTGCGCCAACTCGAGCAGGTGGGCCACTACGGCGGCGGGATCGCGACCGTCAAGGAGCCCCTTTGCGTAATCGAGTTGAGCCTGACTGAGCTGGTTCTCCTCGCTCAGGCGCTGATGCATTTCGTGCCGGAAGCGTTTGCGTAGCTGCTTGTTCACCTTGCTGGCCCCAGGGGCAGGCGCCCACTCCATTTCGATGCGAGCGGCACCGAGCAGGCGCGTCATCTGACGCTGGATTCGCGGGGCCGCGAGCATGACGCTCTTTCCCGTCTGGCCGGCTCGGCCGGTTCTGCCACTCCGGTGGACGTAGGAGTCGGCATCGCCGGGTGGATCCATGTGGATCACGAGTTCGATGTTGGGAATATCGATGCCCCGAGCGGCGACGTCTGTCGAGACCAGGGTTCGAATCGTCCCGTCTCGGAACGCGTTGAGAGTTCGTGTTCGCTGGGCTTGGGGGAGCTCTCCGCTGAAGGGCTGGACGGGGAAGCCATCGCCCGAGAGTTTCGTCGCCAGGGAACTCGCCTCCATTCGCCGTTCGACGAAGATCAAGCAGCGGCCCCCTTCATTCAGGAGCAAGAGGTTCACCAGGGCAGCATAGGCATCTCGGCGATCCACCAGATGAGCGGTGTGCTCGATATCGGCGTTGGCGGCTCCGAGGCGTGTCCCCTCGATATGAAGAACTTCTTTTTGAAAGCGATCCGCGAGCCGGCGAACTCCGCTGGGAAAGGTGGCCGAGATCAGATGAGTACGACGTTGGGCCGGGAGCTTTTCGAGGATGGCCTCGAGCTCATCCCTGAATCCCATGTCGAGCATCCTGTCGGATTCGTCCAGGGCGACATGTTCGATGCCGGCGGTGCTGAAGGCGCCGCCCTTGATGTGGTCCAGGGTGCGGCCTGGCGTCCCGACGACAATCTGGGGATTCCTCGCCAAAGCCTTGCGTTCCATCAGGACGGACGTGCCCCCCATGACCACTTCGGTCCGCAGTCCACGGACTCCTGCAAAGAGCCATTGGAACTCTTCGCGGACCTGCATGGCGAGTTCTCGGGTTGGGACGAGGATGAGGACGCTGGGTCCAGGCTGGGGATGAGGTGGCCCGGAGAGGCGTTCAAGAAGGTGATCGGCGAGGCCGAGGCCAATGGCGACGGTCTTGCCCGAGCCCGTCTGGGAGGAGATGCGTAGATCCCTTCCGTCGGATTCCGCGGCCAACACGGCGCGCTGGACAAGGGTGAGGTCGTCAAAGCCGCGCCGGCGCATGGCGTCCTCAAGCGGCTTGGGGACGGCCTCGAGGGAGGCGGAGACTGGCGCGGGTGTTACCCCGGGCCCGGTAGGGTTGGAAAGCTCGGTCATCGCGGTCGCTCGTTCCTCAATTCGCCGTCGCCGGGGTCGCCGGCTGGCGGTCTCTTCGCGCTACGTCAGGCGCAAGGCAAGAATACTTCCCGCCAAGGCTCCGAATCGAGGCATTGCGAGAACTCGGGAGGCCGGCTGTGCACTCGGTGTCGAGGAGCCGGGCTGGCCTCAGTGCGGCGCAGCTTACCATTCTTTGCCTCGAAACCCCATTGGGCCGCTTCCCGGGGTTTCGAGAGCCCAATTCGACTCTCTCGTGGCGCTGAGGGGCCCTAGCCCAGGTCGGGGCGGGCGCTCCAGGCGCGCCCCCACCGGAATGGCGACTTAGTAGGGAATCTCCGAGTCGGATTTCGCCCGCCTGGGGAAGACCAGTTCCCTGTCCTCGAAGGTCAAGCCCAGGCCGATGAGGACCTTCCGCTTGGTGTCCATGCGGCAGCTCAAGCCCTTCTCGACGCTGTGAACCGTACGCCGGGCGAGTTTTGCGCGATTGGCGAGCTGGGATTGGGTCATCAGCCTGCTCTTGCGGATTTCCCTAACCCGGTTCTGGACGACTTCGTCGCCCTCAAAGTTGTCTTCGCCTGCTGCCTCATCGAAATAATCCATCGGTTCGTCTCCGGTAGTGGGGTAGTTGAGGGAGGCTTGAGGGTGGCCCCGGAGGGGAGGGGCTCCCCGCTCCCGTGAGCGATGCCTGCCGTCGATCTTCTGTTTGTCGTTTCTTCACTTGTTACGATCTAGTCACATCGATGCCTTCGTCAATCCTCTTGAGTAAAAGTTACAGGAGAACTGTCTAAAGAACGGTCTGGAGGGATTTTTGATCGATACCGGATGGGTTAGAACCCTCCTATCGGCCCCTCAGTCCCCGGGAGATTCACGCTGGAGCGGAACCAGGTCTCTGCCGCTCCTCGGCGGAAAATCCGAGGCCCGATCGATGTGCCGATGCGTCAGCGCTGAAGCGACCGAAAAGCGGCGGATGAATGGGCGAGAACGCCGGTCCCGCTCAAATTTTCTCGCGCCGAGTCGAGTCGCTGAATCGGTCTTTATCGAGACTGTCCCGAATCGGCACTCTTTTCTCCTGGGTGGCAAGGAGGGACTCGGTTGAAAGCTTCAAGCGCGGGAGGGTCACCCGCGGTCGGTGTCTTCTGTGCTTTTTACTGGGACTGGCGTCGAGGATTTGCCCGGAACGGTGGCTTCTACGGTCGGGTGGGTGCCCTTGGTGGTCCCGTGTTCCTCTTTGAAAGATCCAGCGCTATCCTCGGTCATTGAATGGGAGAGTGACTTGAGATTGGTCGGCCGTACCGAACCGGGGAGCACGGGTTTCGCTCCATGAGTGAGTCGAAGGGACTCACGGGAAGCCCGGGTTCGGGAGTCGACGATCAGGACCCCGGAGAGACCCAGGAATGGCTCGATGCGCTGGACTCCGTCCTGGAGCGGGGCGGCGTGGAACGGGCCCACTATCTGGTCGGCCGCCTAGTCCGCCGCGCGCGCAGGAAGGGGGCTTACCTTCCCTACAGCGCCAATACCGCCTACGTGAACTCGATCCCCGAATCCGCCCAGGCCCCTAGGCCGGGAGATCCTGGGCTCGAGCACAGGGTTCGGTCGATCATTCGCTGGAACGCCATGGCGATGGTGGTCCAGGCGAACCGGGTGGATTCATCCCTGGGTGGGCACATCTCGAGTTTCGCGTCGGCAGCGACCCTCTACGACGTGGGCTTCAATCATTTCTTTCACGGCCCGGGTGAAGGGCACGAGGGAGACCTGCTCTATATCCAGGGCCATTCGGCCCCGGGCATCTATGCCCGGGCTTTTCTCGAGGGGCGAATCAGCGAGGAGCAACTTCTCCATTTCCGACGCGAAGTCGACGGCCGCGGGCTCTCCTCGTACCCGCATCCGAGGCTGATGCCCGACTTCTGGCAATTCCCCACGGTTTCCATGGGGCTCGGCCCACTCACCGCGATCTACCAGGCGCGGTTTATGAAATATCTCCAGGATCGCGGGATCGCCGGGGATGGAAAACGCAAGGTTTGGGCTTTTCTCGGGGACGGTGAAACCGATGAGCCTGAAAGTCTTGGGGCGATCTCTCTTGCGGGCCGCGAGAAACTCGACAACCTGATTTTTGTGGTCAATTGCAACCTTCAACGCCTGGACGGCCCCGTTCGGGGCAACGGCAAGATTATCCAGGAACTCGAGGCCAGTTTTCGGGGCGCGGGTTGGCGGGTGATCAAGCTGATCTGGGGCAGCTATTGGGATCCGCTGCTGGCCAAAGACAAGGACGGCATTCTTCGCAAGCGAATGGAAGAGGCGGTCGACGGCGAGTATCAGGCGTACCAGGTGCGCGGAGGCGCGTATACCCGGGAGCACTTCTTCGGGAAAAGCCCCGAATTGCGCGAGATGGTCGCCAACATGAGCGACGAGGATATTTGGCGCTTGAACCGCGGCGGGCACGACCCCGCGAAAGTCTATGCAGCGTACGCGGAGGCCGTCGCCCACGAGGGGCAGCCCGTTGTGATTCTCGCCAAGACGGTCAAGGGCTACGGCACGGGGGAGGCCGGAGAGGGCCAGAATATTACGCATCAGATCCACGATCTTCACGTGGCCGCGCTGAAGGGTTTTCGCGACCGCTTCAATATTCCGGTTTCAGACGATGCCATCGCCAACGCCCCCTTCTACAAGCCCGAGGAGGACAGCCCCGAGATTCAGTACATGCGCGAGCGAAGAGAGAAGCTCGGGGGCTATCTGCCCGCTCGGAGAATCGATGCGCCGCCCTTGGAAATTCCCGAGTTGTCGGCTTTTCAGGCCCTGGTGGATGGGACCGGAGATCGTGAGATCTCGACCACCATGGCGGCGGTCCGGCTACTGCAGGTACTGAGTCGTGATTCGGGGATTGGTCAGCGCCTCGTTCCCATCGTCCCCGACGAGTCGAGAACCTTTGGGATGGAGGCGATGTTCCGTCGGCTCGCGATCTACTCCTCGGTGGGGCAGCTCTATGAGCCCGTGGACTCCGACCAGGTTTCGTATTACCGGGAAGAGAAGAACGGCCAGATCTTGCAAGAGGGGATTACCGAGGCGGGTGCATTTTCCTCCTGGCTCGCCGCAGGAACCGCGTATGCGAACCATGGCGTGAATATGATCCCCTTCTACATCTATTACTCGATGTTTGGCTTTCAGCG
>JAQWRT010000031.1 GCA_029243605.1 Myxococcota bacterium | reverse complement strand
CAGATATCCTGAAAATTCGGGTTGCTGACGGTAATCGTCGACTCAAGCGCCGAATACGGCGCGAGTTCCTGGCGAAGCTTGCAATACTCATCTTCGGTCACGTCGCTGCAGGTATAGGCGCTGGTGGGGCCACCAGGTTGGTAGCCCGACGGATACGGGCAATTGCCGAGGATAGAGTCAACCGAGTCTCGCGAGACTTCGAGCACCGGGACACCCTGATCGTGGCGAACACGTAGGCCTTTTACTGTCGAGATTGCCTCTACCCCTGCGACCTCTTCCCAGACCGAACTCTCCAGCGCAGAAAGCTGATGGCCGAGCAGCCAGAACCAGGGAGGGACGCCGGAGTCGATCGAACTGCTTCCGCGCCCCGTCGCTGCGCTGAAAAGGCTCATATCGATGTACAAGACCTGATCGGGAAGCAGCGAGTACGGGGTTTCGGCAAAGAACCGTACGGCCGGAGCCGACTCGACCACTCCCGTCCACGGGAAGTGGTATCCGAGGCGATGGTGAAGGGCGACCGCATCGCGAAATGCGGCTCGACCGAGTTGGTAGTAGCGGGTCGCCACGAGATCGAGGTAGCTCCCAATCAGTGCATCCGTCGCCTCGGGATATTCGGTGAGAAGCGTGCCATTCACCGTGACATTGTCGTATCCAACCGGGTCTTGCCCCGGCGCAGGGTCGGGTGCGTAGGGCCCCTCGAGCGCGTCGACGAGGGCTTGCGCTTTCGTTGTCACATCCCCGTCGGTCGGCTCCACGGCATTCAGGGCCACGAGCCAGGTCCCGGCATTACCTCCCACCGAGTACTGCGTGGTGGGGAAAAAAAAGTCGAGGCCCTGTGGTTCGAGATATCGAATCAGCAGCCGGTCAGGCTGCGAGTCCGTCAGCTTGCCAGTATCTGGAGCCCAATGCTGGACCAGACTTCCGCCGAGATAGAGGCGCGGCTTGCTCGGATTGGAGGATCCATCTGGCACATAGGTCAATGTGAGGCGTTCCCCCGAAATCGCTGCGGAGTAAGCCTCGTACGAAACCATTTCGGTACCGCCGCATCTTCGGGGATCCCCGGCGATGCCCGTGCCCACGATATCTTCGGACTGACAGACTTCGACCCGCCATCTTCCGCGGTACGGCTCGGCGGGATCCTGAATTCCCGCGATGTTGTGCGCTCGAACAGCAGGGGACGCGATCTCGTAGGGCAGCGCCGTTGGGAGGACCCCCGCCTCGTGCCGGTCGATGACCCCCTTGAGCGGCAGGTCGGCGAGGCTCGTCCCAGGATGACTCGTTGCTAGCTGCCCGCGAACATCGCTGTAGTGGTAATCAAAGGGGAGGCCAGGTGACGTGGCGGCGTAGTAGCCCTGTTTGTCGAAAGGGTAGTTGAGGTACGTACCCTGCCACGAGCTCTGTTTGAAGCTCGGATCCAGAGCGAGCCAGGAGCACTGACTCGTATCGCAGTCCACGGGAACAAGGCTCGCGCCGCGATAAGTGGCCAGCGGGACGAGCACCTCGACCCAAACGTGTGTGACGTAAAGACCTGCGGAGTATTGAAAGTACGCCTTCTTTCCCAGTATCCCTCCTGGCCAGTCTGCTGGCTCTCTGATCCAGAGGTGATTGTCCAAGTCGTAACGGTCGGTCTTCCCGAGCCACGCCATGCCCTGCTGTTCGGACATGAGAATGCGCCCCCGAGCGAAGCGGGCCGGAGTGCCGCGATCGAGCTGGCCGTCCTCATCGAGGTCTTCGCCAGGGTCCAGCAGCCCATTGCCATTGGCGTCCTCGGTACATCTGAGCAGGGATACCAGAAGGGCAGCCAGATCGTAGTCGTTTCCCGCCCGCGAACTGAGTGTCCCATCCGGGCCCTTCATGAGCCCGAAGTACGGTTGGTAGACGAACTCGTTGCGAACGAACTCGTAGATTCGAACCGGCTCGAAGCCCAAGTCGGCTGCCTGCCCGAGTACTGCCTGGGAGAAGACGACATCAGGGCTGTCCTCGGCCAGATAACTCGGATCCACCTGAGAAAATGCCGCATCCGGAAGTAAAATCGCCCACCCTACCGTGACCACGGCGAAAACCGTGCGCAGGCGATTCATTGTCGGGCACCCCCATCGACAAATTCGGCGCCGGAAGAACCATCCGTCGGTAGTGCGAATCGGCTACGTTCCTTGCCGCGGCTGCCTTGGAATGGCGCGAGGATTCGGTACTCCTGACCTTCGCGAACGACTACCCTTGAAGGTTCGAGTGCAGACGGGGCCGCTGTCCCCGGCACTCCAATGCTCTGCACGCCAGAAATCGCATCAGCTGTTTGTTCGCCTTCGCCCAGACTCTCCCTGGCTATGGCGACACTCAACATGGGCGACCGGAACGTATCCGGACCATCGATCCGCTGGCCTCGGATGCGATGAAGCTGTCGCCGGCCCAACACTTGTCGCGCCGTATCGTCCTTGAGCAAAGCAATGCGCTCGGCGTAATCGAGTTCTCGGCGGATCGCCAGCTCGAGCTCGGCGAGCGGACGCTCCGAGTTTCCCGCCCTGCCGAAATGACGCTCCCGAGCCTGGCCGAGACCGATTTTTTCTACTTCGCCGCGCAGCTGTTGCCATTTCGCGAATTCGGCCTTAAGGAGCGCCAGTGCCTCCAGTCTCGATTCCGGGCGACCGTCGCCCACCGACCCAGCCACCAGCAGGCCGATGCGTCGCGTAGAGCGTTCGAGTTGGGATAAGTAACGGTCCGACCCTCCGAGATTCACTTCCGGTGCTCTTCGGTGAAATCCGTGGACCCTGGTAATGGCCTGCCGAGCAGCTGCGGAGAGTTCGAGCCGGCCGATCTCCGGATTGCTCTCAGCTGGCTCGGGCGCCAGCCCGATGAACAGAGCAGAGACGGCGATGCAAGCAGTCCTAAGGGGGGGTTGGCGCCGACCGATGGACGATAACGCCGAGGCCATCATGGCTCGATTCCATAATCGATTCAACAGCGGAATATTCAGGGCCCCTCCGACAGGTTGTTCACGACAAAGCGGTCGAAGTACCCGACCCCGTAGATACTCGCGTTCAGACGGACGCCGTTTGGATCGATGATCTTTAAGTCTGTAATTTCGAAATCATCGGGGGCAAAGACTGGCGTTCCGACTGGAAGTGAACCCGAATCCTTGTCGAAAACGATGTCGATCAGGGACGTACGGCCCGAGTAGCAACCCGAGGGGTCGCAATCTTCATGTAAAAGCTTGAATCCGCCTGGCAAAATAACATTGAATCGAACGCGTCTAGTCGTGCCATCGAGCGTCACCGGGCCCGTTAGAGTAAGCGCCGTGGCCGCGTCGCCCGCTGGAATAGCGCGCGGGTTCAAGATGTCTCCGTCCGCGTAGTCGGGATAGTTCAGTGTGAATTCGATGCCGGCGATCACCCAATCCGGATCGACACCCGCGGCGATGCCGAGGCCCCAACGCGGCCTGAGCCGCAGCATCGGTGCCGGTTGGAGTGGATCCGTGTCCAAAGCAACGCCGAAGACCGTCGGCGCGCCACCCGAACCCAGAACTTCGATCGTGTTCGTCCAGTCCGGCACGGCCTGGCTATCGACGTAGAGAACCAGGTCGAGCACAGGCGGGGTCGGGTTCGAGGCATTGGGCCACGGGTCGGGAAGATCGAACATCGCGACCACAGCCCCGATGTTGGCCTCGTGGCTGTCTCCGCGGATCTGCGCCCCCATCGCGCTCTGAACCTCGAAGATCGCCCGGGGAGGCAGAATCACCTCGTGGCCCTGGTCGTCGATGAGGCCGATTTCGACATTGTCGCGGGACCAGGTGAAGAACGGAGTCGGTGCCACTTGAAAACCCGCAACCAATTCGCTCGAAAGAAGCCAACCCACGGAATCGCCCAGTCGGGAAGCCTGGGGCCAAACCGCAGGGTTTCCAGCAAAACCATTTTCCTCGGTCGGGCCCTCGCAAGCCGCGAGGCCGAGCAGAACGAGAAGCAGGGAGCGCGCCGGCTTCCAATTGCGTCGCCGGGTGTACCGAAACCAGGGGGAAAGAACCGCGCTGTGGCGAGCGTCAATGGCCATCTCGGTCTCCCGGATTCCCGTGCTCCGGCCGCCTCGAACCCCGGGTCTATTCTGATACAGATGGGACGACTCGATGAATCCCTGTCCATGAGCGTGGCGGCACTTTCACAGTGCCACGCTGGTCATGACCTGTTCAACGCAAATAAGCGGCAAGTACCGGCAATTAGCGGCAGAGGAACTTGATCTCAAACGCAGCGCAGGTCGGTCAGCCGCAACTAAAATTCCTGCTACCCCCGCTGCAGGGGCTGAACCGGATGGGATCGGTAGCCAAAGGCTACTCAGGCCGGTATGCGCGCACAGGGTGTTTCGATCGAAGCGCTAAAAGACAGCTAGTGGCCAGTCGCAGTTATCCCGGAGGAGCGAAGGTGACCGACGTGTGGCCTTCGCCCCGATTTCCGGCGATCAGTCAACCAACGTGGCACGGCGAATGATTGGATTTCGCTTACCCGTTCGGGTCTTCTCACATTCTTTGACAGTCTCGACTCGGAACCCCATACCCTCCTCGAGATACTCGGTGAATCGATTCGCGATGGCTACGGCTATGCTTTCGGTCCACTTCTTGCCCGGGACAACCTCTAGAAGAATCTCCGCGGATGACTCCTGGATCAAGCAAAAGTCTCGAATAGCACCACGGTGTTCGAGCAGGAATTCATAGGTCGCATCAAGCAGGAAGCCCGAAGTCAGCGTTCGCCCCGAAGGCAGGACAAAGCTGTCATTTTTCCGTCCCTGTAGGTTTGAGAGTTCGCGATATGTTCGACCACAGGGACACGAAGACGGTCCCACCTGCGCGAAGTCATTCTGGCGATAGCGAATCAGCGGCGTCGCGAAATTGTGGAGATTCGTTCCGACGACCGCTCCCAACTCATCTGTCGGCTGGTCTCTTGCGTCAAGGATCTCGATGTAGTTCATGTCTTCGAAGACATGATAGGTGTGGAAAAGACATTGCGAAGCAATTCTTGCGAGCTCTTCCGAACTGTAATTGTCCAGCACCGGGCAACCGAAAAGCTCTTCGAGTCCGTCCCGCTCCACCTGAGTAGACATCTCAGAACTCACCGAGATCAACTTGGGATTCAGTGACTCGAGTACCGAACTGCTGCACATTTCTGTTATCTGACGGAGATGCGACGGATAGCAAACGATGAGGTCGGGATTAACCTCCAGAAGCTTCTTCTCCACCTCGTCAATCGGTGCCAGCGTTGAAATAAAGTGAAGCGGGTACATTCCGAATATCGAGTCGAATGGATAGGCCGAAGTGTAGATGTAGACGTGCCGATGCCACGGCCTGTAGCCGAACCCCATCTGGTATAGCCGCAGCGTCGCCAATGCGTACTTCAGGAAGGTTTGCGGGGGGTATGCAACGTCAAGGGGCTTGCCCCCCGACCCACTACTGCTCGACACGACCAGATCGTCCAGTTGAAAGCTTGACGATATGAACGACTCCGGATACGCATCGATCACTTGATCCTTCGAAACCAGGGGAAGCCGTTCGAAATCTTTCCATCCTTTGAGGTCGCGAGGTTCAAAACCCACGCCGGTGTACAGGTCCCGGTAAAACGGAACTGTTTCATAGGCATGGGTAACGAGCTCACATACACGCGCAAACTGCGTTTTTTCTACCTCATGAAGACCAGAGAATGGAGCCTCCTTTATAAACTTTCGCCCGGTAAGGAGCAGCCGAATCGCGTGTTTCAACTCTCTCGGTGTCATCTTCCGCATCTTCGCTCCCATCATCATCTCGACTCTTGCGCCGAGAGAACGCTCTAACGCGTCCTATAGAAAACTACTGCTCCGATCCCTTGCATTTCTCGATTCATCGCGAGCGCAGGCCCGGTATTTTCCTGCCAGACTCCAGGGCAACACTCTGAAAGAGGGAATCTTTCAGCTCAGGGTTCACCTCCATTCGCAAGAAAGTGGCGACTGTTTCTGTTCCGCGCAATACATTGTCAATCACGTAGCGCGTTGGAATGCGATGCCCCTCGGATTCGACCATGTGCTCTCGAGCAGAAGTAATCGTCCGAATTGGATCTTTCGAGTTGCCTCGAAAGTAGGCAGTGCTCAACAGAAAGTAGTCATCTTTGGCGACTTTGAACTCGATCTCATCGTAGGCCGATGTGCCATGGACAGGCCGGGCTCTCACGGAAATCGTATAGCTGGATGCTTCGCGTCCGCCAGTGATGCGAATTTCGACATAGTCCTCCACATACCGCCGTTCCAGGTCCTCGAACCACATGTCCGACCCAAGAAACGCATCGGAGCGCTGAACGCTTGTCATCCGACGAGTTCGCTTGCTCTCGGGTAGATAGACAAAGTGGTCGTCACTGCGCCCGGTATTGTCGACCATCAGCATTGTGGTGCCACGCATCCAAGCAGGATCCTCGAAACGTGCGATCGAATGCGTGTGTCCATTGATCCGCTTTCGTGCGACCTTGGCCCGACGCACGAAAACTCCCCCTCGCATGTCGTTAATCTCCACCTCAAGCAACATCGTCAAATCGCAGTCGTACAGATTTTCGAATGCCCTACTCAAGATTTCAGTCGGCGATCCCAGGGAGCGGACTTCTTCCGCACGCAGGCACATCGGAGCATGGAGGGCAGCTAAGAAAAACACACCTGCAACGAGAACGGACAGGGACGAATCGATCGGCTTGGGCACTAGTACCCCCTTCTCCTGGCAGCTCATGACGGCAATTCCGACTCCCCAATGCGCGGAAGCGTGATAATCGCCCGGGTACCCTGCCCCCCTTCGGACTCGAGCCTGAGTTTTCCGCCTAGACTCTCAATCACGTCCTTGCTGATCGAGAGGCCGTAACCCATGCCACCCGCCTCTCGCCGGGTTGTGAAAGAAAAGTCGTAGGCGTGCGCAAGCACTCTCGGCGACATTCCAACCCCATGATCATGAATCTCAATCACAACCTCTGATTCGCTCGCGGTGGCATATATTCCGACTGTCTCGCCATGCTCCGAAGCCTTGAAGGCATTGTCCAAGAGGTTCGCCACGACTCTGATGAGCGCGTCTGAGTCGCGCATAGGCGGCAAGTCTGGCGCAAGGCTGAGGAGAATCGAATCGGCGAATTCTCTATTCTCCAATGCATCGATCGCGGATGAGATGATATCGGCGAGGGGCATCATATCTGCAGAACCCTGAAGCAGCGCCTCCGCTTCTCTCGCCATTCCATAGATCGTACGGGCGAGATACTTGGCTGTATTGGAAATCTTGGCTGCTTCTCGCAAAACAAACTGGGGTTCGTTTGGGCGCAGCTGAATTCTGTCCGCTCGTCTTTCTAGAACGACCAATCGACTTCCAATTTCGTGAGCCAACTCGGTGGTTCTGTGGGAGGCGGCACGCTGCCGCTCGGTCAGCATCTTCTTTGCCGCGTTGCCTGCCAAGGAAAGTGAAACCGCGGCGTGGCGCGTAACGAGGCCGGCGAAGTCGAGGTCCTCGCGCCTGTATGCAACACGTTCCGCCGGAGGGCCCACGAGGACAACGCCCAGGCGTGTTCCGGCGGCTTCAATAGCGAGCACCAGAGCGATCCCAGTTTCCCGGAGCGCACTCACTTGCGATGATTCCGGCACATCCGCGTGGGCGAGGTTGAGACGACTGGAACCCACGAGTACTTCTGAGCCCGCTTTCGCCATGGAGAGGCCAATGGCAGAAGCCTCAAGACTCGCATACGCAGGCCTCCAGCCCGATTGGCTCTGAAGGAACACTGCGAGCGTAGTAGGTTCGAGGCCACTCTCGAGCGTTCTTCCAAGCAGGTTCGCGCTGGCATCTTCTGTGATCATTTCCGGAGACGGCTGCTCGTACTCTTCGATAAGGCTCTTTCTGGCTGCGGCTGAGGAAGGAAGCTGCCTCTCGACGAAATTGACCAGCCTCGATCGAAAG
>JAQWRT010000016.1 GCA_029243605.1 Myxococcota bacterium | reverse complement strand
CCGAGCTTCATAGCTTGGACGATGGTCGGCGCGCGACCGACCACCGAGATCACCGCCACGGAGATCCCGGGAACCATTGCATGCATGCCTTCGAGTGCCGCCAAGCCTCCCATGCCTGGCATCATCAGGTCGAGGAGAACGAGATCCGGCAGCAGAGCCCCCTTTTCGAGGAGCGCAAGCGCACTCTCACCATCTTCTGCGCAGCTCACCCTATACCCCCGGCTCACCAGAAGGCTTTCGAGGTAGCCACGGATTCCTTCGGAATCGTCGACAACGAGAATGTGCGGGGGCTGCTCTCCCGAATCCCGCGAGCCCCCCGACAACGATACGCCTGTTTCAGCCATGGGTATTCTCCTAATCGTCTTCCGGCTTTCCGCGGGGTTCCACGGGCAGAGTGAAGGCAAATCGAGCGCCTCCCCCCGGCTCGTTTGCCGCCGAGATATCGCCTCGGTGGGCCCTCACGATCCTTCGAGCAATCGCGAGACCCAACCCGTGTCCACAGCGCTCCTGCCCGCGGATACCGCGAACATAAGGCTCAAAGATCCGATCGAGTTGGCTCTCTTCGATTCCACACCCCTGGTCCAGGACGTAAATCTCGACGAACGGGGAACCGCGTTCCGGGGACGGTCTAGCCCCGATGCGCACCGTTCCCCCGGGCTCGCTGAAGCGAATCGCGTTGCCCAGCAGGTTTCCGAGAACTTGGCCGATGCGAATCGCGTCGAAAAAAGCGGAGTCGGCCCCGGGGTCAACCTCGATCTCAACCTCGATCGCCCGCGCCGAAAGTAGAGGGGCCAGGGACTCGCAGGTATCCGTGATGAGATTGTGTAATGAGCGGGCCGAAGGGGCGATGACGCGATCAAGCCCTTCCCAGCTGGAAATTTCCAACATGCTCTCCACCAGGGCATCGAGGTGTTTGCAACTTTTGACGGCCTGGGACACGTATCGCTGCTGAATTTCGCTGAGGGCTCCTGCCTCTCCCGAAAGAAGAAGTCGTCCATAGCCGCCAATTACGGTGATGGGGGTTCGCAACTCATGACCGAGCAGGGCGAGGAAATCGTTCCGCTCCTCGTCGCGTTCCTTTAATTTTGCGCGGAGAGTCGCCGCCTCGGCACTCGCTTCGGCGAGCAAGGGCACCAGGGATTCGCCCTCGGGCACCCCGTCGCCATCGCTGATAAACCACACTTCATCGTCGCCGCTGCCCACCCGTCGGGCCAGCAACTCTGCCGGAGCCTCATCGGAAAATCGGACGCTGCAGCGTTTGGGCTTTCCGTCGCGGGAGGGCAGGCCATCGCCGGTGTCCAGGAGTTCGTCGAGAAAGCCTCTCCCCACTAGGTCCTGGGGCCGCTCGCAAGAAAGCATGTCACCGGCTTCCTGGGAGGCCCAAAGAACGCGGCCGTCACGGCAAAGAAGAACCCCCTGGCGAGATTCTGGCGGGAAAGCCCTCTTTTCTGACTGGGTCGATGAACTCAAATCTTGGCGCTCCAAACCCCTGCCTAGATGCAATTCCGGTCGCATGAATCGCCGGCCATCAGGCGTGGTATTCTTCGGGCGCAGGTTCAGCCCACAACGCATTCCAGTTCTCTATATCGCCCTTTTGAAGCGCGGACTTTAATCGGGTTCTTCTTCAGGGACGCATATTTGGCCGATTCCCCCCTCGAAAGCAGCCGCCGCAGGGTCGGCGAGCTCACTGCGGAAATAAGGCGGCACAACGCGCTCTACTACCGGGACGATCGCCCGGAGATCGGCGACGCCGAGTACGATGCGCTCCTCCGTGAGCTCCAGGGGCTCGAGGCCGACCATCCCGAGCTTCTTGCGGCCGACTCCCCGAGCCAGAGCGTGGGCGCCCCCCTCGAGGGGACGGGCTTTGCCACCGCAGCCCACCGCACGCCGATGCTCTCCCTGGACAACGCCATGGATGCCGATGAGTTGCGTGCCTTCGACCAGCGGATCGCCCGGCTACTCGAGCGCAGCGAAGCCTTCGAATACGTGGCCGAGCCCAAGCTCGACGGATCCGGGGTCGAACTGATCTACCGCGCGGGCAAGTTCAGCCAGGGCCTTACCCGGGGGGACGGCCGAGTGGGCGAAGACGTCACGGTCAACCTCTCCCGGGTCCCTTCCATTCCGAAACAGCTTCGCCGAGCGGGCGGCCAAGCCCCCGACTTCGCCTCGATTCGGGGCGAGGTCGTCCTCCCCCTCGCCGCTTTCCAGACCCTCAACACAGAGCGCCAGAAACGGGAACTCGAGCCCTTCGCCAACCCGCGCAACGCCGCCGCCGGAGCCCTACGCCAGATCCACGATATCGACCTGCCTCGATTGAGGTCCCTGGAATTTCGCGCCTATGCCCTGGCCGAGGGCAAACCCGAAACCCATGCGAGCCAGTGGCAAAGCCTCGAAACCCTGGGCGAGTGGGGCTTCCTCGTGTCTCCGGAATCTCGCGTATGCCAGGGCCTCGAAGAGGTTTTTCTCTTCTACCGCGAGCTCCTCGAGCGGCGAAGTGCTCTCGACGTAGAAATCGATGGGACGGTGGTCAAGGTGAACGACCTGGCTCTCCAGCAAGCCCTCGGCACGCTTTCGCGAGCACCGCGCTGGGCCATCGCATACAAGTTCCCCCCGGAGCAGGCGACAACTCGAGTTGAGGCCATCGACGTTCAGGTGGGTCGGACCGGGGCGCTGACTCCGGTGGCCAAACTCGAGCCCGTCCGAGTCGGAGGCGTCCGAGTCTCGAACGCGACCCTCCACAATCAGGACGAAATCCACCGAAAAGATATCCGGGTCGGCGATACGGTGGTCATTCAGCGAGCCGGAGACGTGATCCCGCAGATTGTCCGCATCCTCTTGGCTGCGCGCGCCGAAGCCGAGGCTCCCCTCGAGCCCTATACGCTTCCCGTCGACTGCCCTATCTGCGGCGGCAAAACCATTCGCCTGGACGGCGAGGCGGTCACGCGCTGCCCGAACCTCGACTGCCCGGCCCAGCTCAAGACCAATTTGCGCCACCTCGCCGGCCGAGGTGCTTTGGATATCGACGGCCTGGGCGAAAAAATCGTCGAGCAGCTCGTCGAATCGGGTCTGGTGGAGAGGCTCTCGGATCTCTTTACCCTGGAAGCCGAAGGCCTCGAAGCCCTCGAACGAATGGGCGCAAAATCCGCCCAAAATCTCGTCGCGAGCCTCGAGAAGGCCCGGGATACGACCCTGCCCCGCTTTCTCATCGCCCTGGGGATTCCCCACGTCGGCACCACCATGGCCGAGGTCTTGGCCACGGAATTCGGAGCTCTTGAACCCCTGATCGCGGCCAACGCAGCGGAGATCGAGGAAATCGAGGGGGTCGGCCCCGCCATCGCCGAGAGCGTGGCGCGCTTTTTTGCCGATCCGAGCAATGTCGCCGAGGTGGCGAGGCTGCGCGAACTCGGACTTCGCTGGCCCGACCCCGCGCCCGGGGAAGC
Source organism: Myxococcota bacterium (assembly GCA_029243605.1). Taxonomy (GTDB): domain Bacteria; phylum Myxococcota_A; class UBA9160; order UBA9160; family UBA4427; genus JAZXM01. The sequence goes on along the minus strand of JAQWRT010000016.1, from coordinate 24,279 downwards.
GAGCCCGGACGGAGCTCTCGGGGGCCAGAGCTTCGTTCTCACCGGAACCCTGAGCGCCCCTCGGAGCGCGTTCAAAGCGCGTATCGAGGCTGCCGGGGGCAAGGTCGTCGGCTCTCTCTCCAAGAAGACCGATTTCCTGGTAGCCGGCGACAAGCCGGGCGGAAAACTCAAGAAGGCTCTGGACCTCGACGTAGCCGTCCTCGACGAGGCCGCGCTCGAAGCGCTTCTCTAGGTCACCCTCACTCGGCCCGGGGTGAGAACTCGAAGCGCCAGCTCCCCGACTCGAAGACCTCGGCCTCGCCCACCAGGCAAGCCCGATCGGCTTCGACCCCGAACTCGGGGTAATAGGGCATGCGCTCGATTCGCCAATTCGCCTCGATGGGGAGAACCACGCGAAGGTGCCCGCTCCCGGGGAGGCGGATATGCGTTTCGGTACCGCCCTCCTGATCGTGCACCAAGCGCGGCTCGAGACCCGGGGCGAGGGGCAAAGCAAGCCGAGCCGAGCCGGGCGTTCCCTCCACCCAATCCCGAATTTCCAGCACGCCATCGGCCAGGGAGAAGCGTCGGCGGTGAAGCGTATCCGGGGTCGACCAAGAGGCGCAGGTGGCCTCCAGGGAGGTTTGGGGTTCGAAGGTCACGAGCGCGGTGCGAGCCCGGCCACCGACCCGGTGGGCCGCCCAGATCTCGGACTGCTCGGCCCCCGCGATCTCGAGGGTCGCGTGGGAGCGCGTCGCCCGAGCGTGATCGCGCCGAGGTCCGGGCTCATAACTGTGCACCCCGGTATCACACACCACCCGCTCCCCCTCACACACGAGTTCGAAGGAAAGGGCATCGCAATGCGCATGGCCGGGCTGATGCGCCGGGGATGGGGGCCCGAATGAGGCCACCAGCGAGAAGGGGCCCGCCTCGAGCCGGGCGAATCCCGCGCTCGCCAGGAGCCCGGGCACCTCGGGTCCCCGGGGCTGAAGGCCCAACGCGCGACCGTATGCGAGCAGCGCATCCGGCGGCGGAGCGATCCCCAGAGCCGAATCGCCGAGCAGGGCGATCTCGCCATCGGGGTGCTTCCAGACCGAAAGCGCGGCCAGAGCTCTTTCGGCGGTAGCCACCAATGCCTCGGCCAGCGGTCGGGGCGCTCGCCCTTCGCGAACCCTCAGCAGATTCAGGAGATCGAGGAGGTTCTCGAGGAGCAGGCTGTGGTACATCGGGCTGCGCTCCTCATGCGCCCCCTCCGAATCGAATTGGCGCGCCAGTTCGGCGCGCAGGTCGCCTTCCCGACCGAGCCAGGCATCGGCTCTGGGCCCCTCGAAGAGCAGCCCACCGAAAACCAGGCCGGTCAGATTCGCGAGCAGGTGATTGGCCTGCAAGCGAAACTCGAGATTGCGCTCCAAGCCGTCCAGTTGCTGCGCCATGGAACCGTGAATTTGCCGCGCTTCTGCCGGGGTCAGTGCCACCGCCCCGGGTGTCAGAAGAAGCTTTCCCCAGCTGAGCACCCTGAGGCAAGTGGGGTGCGGATCCCAACCCGCTCCCGTGGAACACGTCCGGACCCAATCGAGCATCAGATCGCGTCGGCGCTCGGGGGAGATTTCCCCGTCGCGCAGGTGGTCGCACTGGTTCAGGTGATAGAGCCAGAGAGGCCCCTCGGCGGAATAGCCCCAGTCGACCCCCGCAGAAAAATCGACTTGCCTTTGAATCAGTTCCAACGCGTCCGAAGAAAGCCAACGGGCATGGCGAGGCCCGGGCAAAAAGGCCGTGGGCTCGCCGCCCGGGGAGAGTTCCGGGGCCGGCCCGTGAGACGGCGGCGGCGGCCGGAGACCGCGAAGCGCGTAGACCCCCTGAGCCCAGAGTTGCTGAGCACCGATCGGGCGCAGAGTCCGCGCAATCCGAATCATTTTATCTTTGGCCCTCAACCCCGGCTGGCCTCCGACTCATCCTCGGCCGCCTTCTGGTGAGCCACGGCCCGGGCGTAGACCTCCCGACGCGGAAGCGGCGAGAGCGGCGCCAGCAGTGCCGCGATCTCCCGGGGCCGGCGCCCTTCCGAAGCCAGTTCGGCCATGCGCTGGTCGAGTTCATGCGCCTCGAGAAGGGGTTGGAGGGAGGCCGACTCGGCCCCCTCACCACCCTCCACGACCAGGGTCACCTCGCCACGGACTTCACCGGCGAAGCGCTTTTCGAGCGTCTCGAGGGGGCCGCGCACAACCTCCTCGTGCAGCTTCGTCAGCTCCCGGGCCACGCATGCCCTGCGCTCGGGACCGAAGACCGCGACAAGATCCGCCAGGGTTTCGGCCAACCGGTTCGGGGACTCAAAGAGCACCAGCGCCTCGGAACGATCGCGATGGGGAGCGAGCAAGCGGCGGCGCGCGCCGCTCTTACGCGGAAGAAAACCGAGAAACGTGAACGGATGTGCGCGAAGGCCGGAAACCGAAAGCGCCGCGAGCACAGCGGAAGGGCCAGGAATCGGTTCTACCCGGTGCCCGGCCTCGGCGGCGGACGCGATGAGTCGCGCACCCGGATCCGAGATCAGGGGCGTCCCAGCATCGGAGACCAGGGCCAGACAATCCCCGGCGTCGAGTTGAGCCAGGGCCTGGGCGATTCTGGCTTCCTCATTGCCGGTATGGAGCGAGGTGGTTTTTGTTTGAATGCCGTGGTGATCGAGCAGCACCCGAGTTCGACGGGTGTCCTCGGCATAGATGCGGTCGGCCTCGACAAGCGCGCGCAGCCCCCTCAAGGTCATATCCTCGAGGTTGCCGATCGGCGTCGCCACCACCTGGATCGTTCCCATCGGCTAGACTCGCTCCCCACCCCGGATCGGTCCCGAGGAGTTCGTCATGACCTCGCAACCGCCTGACCGACGGCGCCAAAAAACCGGTACCCCATCGCGACCCTCATCCAGTCCCTCTCCTGAATCGCCGGCAGGGGGAGCCCCGTGCCGCCATCCCCCGGCCCCCCACCTCGCGCTGGGTAACGAAGGCGAAGCCCGGGCGGCCGACTATCTCGCGGCCCAAGGGTACCGCATCGTTGCCCGCAACGTCCGAGCCGGCGGGGTCGAGTTGGATCTCGTCGTTCGACGAGGACGAACCGTCGTCTTCGTCGAGGTCAAGACCCGGCGCAGCCACCGCTTCGGCGCCCCGGAACTCGCCATCGACGCCCGGAAGCGACGTCGACTCGTCCGCGGTGCCTACGCGTGGCTTCGGGAACGCGGCCGAGGCTTCCAAAGCGCTCGCTTCGACGTCATCGCGTGGCAGGTCTTTTCTCGGGGACCGGGCGAGGCGACCTGGAAGCTGCGCCACATTCAAAACGCGTTCGAGGCGGAAGATCCCGCTTGAGGGCCTCGGGATTTGGAAGCCTACGTCAGCGCCGCTAGCATTCGTCTCTTCTGGATCGCGCCCCGGCGGGCGTGCGGGGAGAGACCCAAGCCGTGCAGGATGCCGCACCGAGAAGAGTCGAGAAGCCCTGGGGCCACGAAGTCATCTGGGCCGAGACCGATCGCTATGTCGGCAAGATCATCGCGATCGAACCCGGGCACCGACTTTCGCTCCAGTACCACGAGCGCAAGGATGAGTCACTCATCGTGACCCGGGGAACCCTGCGTCTGCATCTCGAAAACGAGAGCGGCGTGCTCGAGATCCACGATCTCGAACCCGGCCAGCGCAGCCGAATTCCCGTCGGCCGGCGTCACCGCTTCGAGGCAGTGGAGACTTCCGTCGAACTCTTCGAGGTATCGACTCCCGAGATTGACGACGTAGTGCGCCTCGAAGACGACTACGCGCGCGAGGGCACGTCCGAGGCCTGAGCCTCGGCGGGCGAACCCGAGCTCAGCTTTCGGTCGTCTCTTCGCCGGTCTCTTCGGCCGCCACTTTTTCCTCGGCTTCGGCTGCGGCCGCTTCCTCGGCGGCCTTCTTCGCCTGCTTGGCCTCCTCGGCCTCCTTGGCGGCGGTTCGCTTCACGTCCTCAGCCTTCTGCACCTTCATGCGCTCGGCTTTTTCCAGGGCCTTGGCGCGCTTGCGCGCCTTGCCCTTGAGCCCGCCCTTCTCTTCGGCGGTGGCGGTCTCCTCGACAGTCTCGACGCTCTCGACCTCAACAGCCGGCGCTTCCTCTCCCACCGCGTCGCGCTCGTCGACTTCCTGGGGCGAGAGGAGATCCGAGAGGTCGCGAACCTTGCTCTGGAGCCGTGCCTTCTTGCCCGATAGGTCACGCAGATAGTAGAGACGGGCGCGACGCACGTAGCCTCGGCTCTTGATATCGATCTTTGTGACGAGGGGAGACTGGATGGGAAAGACGCGCTCGACCCCCACGCCGCTGGCCACCTTGCGAACGGTGAAAGTTTCACCGGCACCGGCACCCCGGCGGCGAATGACCAGCCCCTCGAAAATCTGGATTCTCTCCTTGTCGCCTTCCTTGACCTGCACGTGAACACGCACGGCGTCCCCTACCCGAAAGGGCGGCAGATCTCGACGCAGGGATTCCTTCTCGACAAAGTCCAGGCTTCTCATTGCTCTTGTTTCCTCTCTTCTCGCTGTCGTCTCTCGCTCGCTTAAATTGCACCGGACCCATTCGGATCGCGTCCCGGGGCTCTCGGTCTTGACTGAAATTTGGCGCTGGGCCGGCTCAGCCGTCGCTCTCTTCTTTTTCATCCCCGGCCATTAGGTCGGGCCTTCTCTCCCGGGTCCGCTGGACCGCGGCTTCCCGGCGCCAACGTGCGATGGCGCCGTGGTCACCGGAGCGAAGAATTTCGGGGACTGCATGACCACGATAATCGGGCGGCCGAGTATACTGCGGACCTTCCAGAAGATCTCCCCCAAAGGACTCAAACTGGGCGGATTCTGGGTTTCCCAGAACTCCGGGAACCAGGCGGACCAGACCCTCGATCACCGCCATGGCGGGAATTTCTCCGCCCGAGAGGACGTAATCGCCGAGCGAGACCTCCTCGTCCACCGCCAGATCGAGCACCCGCTGGTCCATGCCCTCGTAGCGACCACAGACCAAGAGGAGCCTCTCCCTGGCCAGGAGGTCCTCTAGACCCCTCTGATTCAGGGGCCGGCCTTGGGGCGAGAGGGCCACAACATGGGTTTTCCGGGTGGGGCCCTTGGCGCCTGCCAGCTCCTCGATGGCGGGAATCAGGGGTTCCGGAGTCATCACCATCCCGGGCCCACCCCCGTAGGGAGTATCGTCGACGCTGCGGTGACGGTCTTTCGCCCACCCGCGTAAATCGTGGACCTCCATCCGAGCCAGCCCCTTGTCCCGGGCCTGTCCGACGAATGCGGTCTCCAGAAAGGGGGCAAAGAGTTCGGGAAAGAGGCTGAGAATGTCGATCTCGAGCACCCTAGTCCTCCTCCTCGCCCAAGAGCCCCGGAATCGCGTCGATGACGATGCGCCCCTCGGTCCGATGGACCTCCTTCATGATCGCCCGGGCGGTGGGCACCAAAACCTGGCCTCGCTCGCCGATCACCACCAGCACGTCGTGGCCCCCGGTATTCCAGAGTTCCCGGACGACACCGACCGACTCCCCCTGCTCGGTCCAAACCGCGAAGCCCATCAATTCGTGCCAATAAAACTCATCGTCGCCCAGGGGTTCGAGTTTTTCGGCATCCACGAGCACCAGGCAACCCCTCAACCCCTCGGCCGCCGTCCGATCATCGACGCCTTCGAGTCGCAAGCGAATCTCGCCATGGCGCCCGCTTCCCCCGCCCCGAACGCTGTAGCGTCGAGCTTCCGGGTCGTCCCGACGCTCGCCCAGAAAAACGAACTCGGAATCGAGGATATTGTCTGGGCCATCGCCGAACCAGCGCACGCGGACCTCACCGCCGAGCGCATGTGCGCCCACGATTCGGCCCAATTCGACGCGCAAGGGATTCGCCAAGGGATCGGTCCATCCATGGGTGCTCCGCCAGCCCACACTGGGCGCAGCGAAGATCCCTGCCCCGATGAGCAGGGAGGCCAGACGGCACGGGGAAGCTCGAACGGGCCGGAGCCCGGGTTCTCAGTCGACGATTTCCAGCTGCAGATCCGAGCAGCCGGGGGTTCGCCCAAGCAGGGCGCGCATCGCCTTGGCAACCCGACCCTGGCGACCAATCACCCGGCCGCGGTCGTCCGCATTGGCTTCCAATTCGAGAGCCCCATCGTCGGCGAGGACAACGTTCACCTCGTCGGGTTTCGAGACCAGCCCGCTCGCAATAAAGCGGACGAGTTCGGCTCCGCGCTCTTCGGCGTTGGCCATCAGGAGGCCTCGGCGGGGGCTGCGGCAGGGGCTGCGGAGGAAGGGGCCGGAGCGGCGGCGGCGGCGGCGGCTCGGCCACGCGCACGCTTGACCAGGGCTCGCACCGTGTCGGTCATTTGGGCGCCCTTGGCGATCCAAGCCTCGATGCCCTCGATATCGAGATTCAGCTCTTCCTCGTTGGGCTTCGGGTCGTAGGTTCCAAGAAATTCCAGGGGACGACCATCGCGACGCTTGCGCTCGTCGATGGCAGTCACGCGGTAGAAGGGGCGTTTCTTCGAACCCGCCCGGGTGAGTCGAATCTTGACCATGAGCGGAAATCCTCTTTTGAATCGTACAGTTTTAGATGCCCGGACCGGTGGCCACAGGGGCCTGTCTCGGTCTCGCCGGGCGAGGGCCGCGGATCCTAGAGGATCGTCCTCACGGGGTCAACCGGCGGCGGCGACGCCCAGCCGGGCCCGATCCTTGCGCTCGAAACAGTCGGGGCAGGCGTATTGCACGGCGTGGGGGGTGATCAGTCGTTCGTAATCCCCATCCAGCGCCACCCGCCGCACGCTGGACGCGGTCGATTGGCAGAAATCGCACTCCAGGCCCTGGCCCGCGGGGTCATTTTCGCTCATCGGCTCGAGTTGGTTCGACTCACTCACGCGCTCTTCCTCCTCTGGCCCGGACGACTCTCTCAACCCTTCGAAGTGTAGCCGACCCGAAAGCGAAGATCCTCTGGAGCCTCATCACCGAGTGCCTCGCGCAGGGCCTTGAGGAGCGTCGGCCGTCTCATCTGGAGGTCCTGACACCAGACGCTCGTCTCCACAGAAACCTCCAGAACCCCCGCCCGCAAGCCCTCGGGCCGGGAATGACTCGCCACCTCGGGCCCCACCGCACCGGGCCAGGCATCGCAGACCCGGGCCGCCCGAGAGACCTCCCCTAGGCCGAGATCCTCAAGAACCGAATCGAGGACGCCGCCCAAGGCTCGCAGCTCGGATTTCCTGCGGCCCCGCCGCCGGCCACTCATCCCGCCGCCCGGTGCAGCCGAAAGACCATCCCCGTCGGAATCTTGGGATAGAAGAACGTCGACTTCTGGGGCATCACCTCACCCGCCCCGGTCACGCGAAAAACGTCGTCGGGGCTGAGCGGATTGAGGTAGAGAGCGGCGGTCCCGTTTCCTTCGCGCACATCCCGGGCCGCGCGCTCGGCGCTCTTGGGAAATCCCACGGCGCCATTCCGGATATCGTCGGTATTCAGCCCAAAGACCGCGCCGATCACTTCCTCTTCGAGAATTCGAACCACCAACCCGTCGCCCAGGGGTTCGTCCCGGGTCCAGAGGTGGAGTTTTCCGTCCCCGGTATCGGCCACGAACGAGGCCCGACCGCTGGCCTTGCCCAGACTCTCGACGGCCAGGGCGGAAACCGCCCGGGCGTCCCCCGGCGCGGACAGGGATTGGCAGGTCCAGCCCGGGAGCCGGCTCGCCCAGGCCTGATTGTCCGGAGCCGGCACCCGGCGAATCACCCGGTGAATCGGCAGCAGCAAGCTACCCGGCGCGTAGGCGTTGGCGAGGTAGGCCAGGGTCGAATCGAAGGGAGCCGTTCCGCTCGTGTCCCCCGTGGCCTCACGCTGTTGGCGACGATATTCCAGAGCGGTCTCGTATCGGTGATGGCCATCGGCGATCACGCAGGCGCGATCGGCCAAGAAGGACTGGATCTGGCTCACCGCCTCGGGGCGGGTCAGCCGGGCGAGTTCGTAGTCGACGCCGGCGTCGTCTCGGGCCCGGCCGAGGGGCTCGCCGGCTTCGCCAAAGGCCGAATCGAGGCTCTCGGCCAAGGCGGCCTCACGATCCTCGTAGAGCAGAAAAACGCTCGAGAGGTTGGCTCGGGCCGCGCGCAGCACCTTCAACCGGTCGGCCTTCGGACCCGCCAACGTGCGCTCGTGGGGCAGAACCACCCGACGCTCGTACTCCTCGAGCCCGAGTTCGCAATAGAAGCCCGTGCGCTCGAGGGTCTGCCCGTCGGGGGCGTTGAAGCGCTGGCGCAAAACGTAATAGCCGGGGGCGGGATCGCGCACCAGGACACCGCTCTTCTGCCAGGCTTCCAGGGTCTCGGCGATTTCCGAATAATCTGTGGCGGCCTCATCGGCCACATCCCGGGTGAGTTCGAAGCGAATCGCATTGTGCGCGTCTCGATCGAAGAAATCGCCCCGCTCATCCGCCGCGATCACGTCGTAGGGGGGAACGATGACCTTCGAAAGCTCAACCCGATCCGTATCGTAGTGCAGTGCTGTAAAGGGACGGACCACCGTCATCCGGTTCTCTCTCCTTCTGGAGACCCGGGTGGATCTCCCGCTGACATCTCTTGGCTCATTTCGAGGAAGGGCCGAAGCATAGCCGCACTGACGCCGCCTTCACGAAGAATGCGAGCGGGTGCGGCCACGAGGTCGAGAACCGTCGACGGCTCGGTGCCCCCGGCATCGTTCTCCCCCGCCTCGAGGACAAAGGGGCCAGGAACCCGCGCACAAAGCGCTCGGGCCTCGGCCTCGGTCTGGGCCGGGGGCTCACCACTGCGGTTGCAACTCGTCGCGGTCAGGGGGCCCAGACCCGAGGCCTCGGCGGCGGCAACCAGTGCCGTGACCCCGACGTGCGGGCTGCAGCGCACCCCCACGCCCCCGTCCGCCCGAGCCACGCCCGGGGCGAACGACGAGCGACAGGGCAGCACCAGGGTCAGCGGACCCGGCCAGAACGCCTCAATCAATGTCCGGGCCTGGGGGGCCACCGCGAAGCCATACCCGGCCAGGCGCGAAGCGTCAGAAACCAGGACCGAGATCGGCTGATCGTCGGCCCTGCCCTTCCAAACCCGAATCCCCTCGACCGCAGCGGCGGAACCCGCCGAAGCCGCAAGGCCCCAGACGGTCTCTGTGGGAACCGCCACGCATCCGTCCTGGGCCAGAACGCGCACTGCATCGGCCACCGAGCCGGCCGGCACGACGGCCACCCTCGAACCCGACTTCACCGAGCGGGCCAAGACGGGTCGCTCATTTTCGGTCCAAGGCCCGGTAGGCGATGTCCGTCCTGTGGTGGGCCCCCTCGAAATCGATGACCTCCACCGCGGCGTAAGCCCGATCCCGCGCGCTCGCGACACTCTCTCCGCGAGCGGTGACGCCGAGCACCCTGCCCCCAGCCGTCTCGAACCCCCCGTCGGCTCCTCGGCGGGTACCCGCGTGAAAAACCACGACGCCCTCGCCGGACTCCGCCTGGGCGAGCCCGCGGATCGCGTAGCCCGTCGAATAGCTCCGCGGATATCCCCCGGAGGCCAACACCACGCAAACCGCCGCATCGCCCCAACCCAAGGCCATCTCCGGGTCGAGACAGCCCCGAGCCGCCGAATCGAGCAGGTCGGCGAGATCGCCGTCCATGCGCACCATCAAGGACTGGGTCTCGGGGTCGCCGAAGCGAACGTTGAACTCAATGACCTGGGGATCACCCGCCGCGTCCACCATCAAACCGACAAAGAGCACGCCGACATAGGGGTGCCCCTCGGCGGCCATGCCCCTAATGGTGGGACGCACGACGCGCTCGAGGATTTTCTCTTCGACCTCGGCATCGACCACGGGAGCCGGGGAATAGGTTCCCATCCCACCGGTATTCTCCCCGGCGTCGCCATCGAGCAGGCGCTTGTGATCCTGAGCCGCGGCCAGGGTGACGAAATTCTCGCCGTCGCTGATGGCGTAATAAGAGGCCTCTTCCCCCTCGAGCCAATCCTCGATCACCACCCGGCTGCCCGCTTCGCCGAAACGGCGATCCTGCATGATCTCTCGCAGGGCGCTCTCGGCGGCCGCCGGGGTCTCGCACATGGCCACGCCCTTGCCAGCGGCCAAACCGTCGGCCTTCACCACGCACCGGCCGCCGCGTTCGGCCACATAGGCGAGCGCCGCGTCCACGTCGTCAAAGGCCCGGTGCTGGGCGGTGGGAATCCCGTGCCGCTCCATGAAATCCTTGGCGAAGGCCTTGCTGCCCTCGAGCTGGGCCGCTGCGGCCGAGGGGCCGAAGGTCGCAATGCCCTCATCCCGCAAGCGATCGGCGATTCCCGCCGCCAGAGGATCCTCGGGGCCCACCACCACGAGATCCGCCGCCTGCTCCCGGGCCAACTTCACCACCGCGGCGAGATCCGCCGCGGCGACGTCGGGATGGCATTCGGCCAGGCTCTCCAGCGCAGCGCTTCCCGGGGCGGCCAGAATGGCCTGGACCCGAGGGCTTTGGGCGAGCTTCCAGGCGAGCGCGTGCTCGCGTCCTCCTCCACCGACCACCAGAACCTTCACCCGTGCACCCTCTTCATCGCTCTCGCTCCCCCAGCCACCGCCCCCCACCGAGGGGTCGGGAGCCGCTCTGCCGAAACCGACCCAAGGCCGGACTCGGTGCTCAACTCAGTGCGGAACTCAGTGCCGGACTCAGTGCCTGAAATGCCGCACGCCGGTGAAGATCATCGGGATCCCCAGGCGATCGGCGGCCTCGATCACGAGTTCGTCGCGATTCGACCCCCCAGGCTGAATCACCGCCCGGGCCCCCGCCTCCACCGCCGCTTCAAGACCGTCGGGAAAGGGGAAAAAGGCGTCGCTGGCGAGCACCGAATTCTCGAGGGAGACCCCCACCCGGGCCGCCTTGGCCACCGCGTTGTGGACCGCGTCCACCCGGGAAGTCGCCCCACCCCCCACACCGAGGGTGCGGTCGGCGGCGGCGAAGAGAATCGCGTTGCTCTTGACGTGCTTGACCACCCGCCAGGCAAAGGCCAGCGCGGTCCGCTGCTCCTCGCTGGGCTGGGCCTGGGTCACCACCTTCGCGCCCTGGAGTTCTTCCACCGAGGCATCCGGCTGTTGGAGCAGCACGCCACCGTAGACCCTCCGCCACTCGTGCTCCGCCCGATCGATCCGCGAGGCATCGAAGGAGAGGAGCCGCCGGTTCTTCTTCTGGCGCAGCAACTCGAGGGCATCGGCCTCGAAACTCGGCGCCACGAGAACCTCGGTGAAGATCTGATCCACCTCTTCGGCCAGAGCGAGATCGAAGGGTCGATTGCTGATGATGATGCCGCCAAAGGGTGAATCCGGGTCTGTCTCGAAGGCCCGGCGGTAGGCGTCCAGGGGCGACGCGCCCGCCCCAACGCCACAGGGCGTGTTGTGCTTCAGAATCCCGACGGTTGTCCGATCCCCGGGATCGAAATCGAGGATCATGCCCAGAGCCGCCTGCACGTCGATCAAATTATTATAGGAGAGCTCCTTGCCGTGGAGCTGTTCCACCGCGTCCATGAAGCCGCCGTAGAGCGCCGCGGCCTGGTGCGGGTTCTCCCCGTACCGCAGGTCGGTGACCTTGGGCAATCCGGCGATCAAGGCGGGGGGGAAGATCTCTCCGTCCTCCTCGGCGAGCTGCTCCCCGAGCCATTGCTGGATCGCCGCGTCGTAGCTCGCGGTGCTCCGAAAGGCCTGGAGCGCCAGTCGCCGACGCGTCGCCCGGGAGATCCCTCCGGAATCGCGCAGCTCGGCGAGCACCGCGTCGTAATCCGCCGGGTTCGAGAGCACGGCCACATACTCGTGGTTCTTCGCCGCCGAACGGACCATCGAGGGACCGCCGATATCGATCTTCTCGATGGCCTCGGCGTATTCGACCCCGGGCTTCGCCACGGTTTCCTCGAAGGGGTAAAGGTTGACGACCACGAGATCGATGGTCCCGATGGCGTTGGCCTCGAGATCTTCGCGGTCGGCGGCCAAATCGCGCCGGGCCAGAATTCCGCCATGCACCTTGGGGTGCAGGGTTTTGACCCGGCCACCGAGCATCTCGGGGCTCTGGGTCAGGTCGGCGACGTCCAACACCGTCAGGCCGGCCTCTCGCAGGGCCGTGGCGGTTCCTCCTGAGGCGACGAGTTCGACCTCGAGTGCGGCCAGGCCGCGGCCGAGATCGACCAAACCGGTTTTGTCAGAAACCGAGAGCAACGCGCGCGCCACAGGGCGCAGCGTATCCGTGGGGGGCATCAGATCCTCCTGGGGAGTATTTTTGAGGAAAGCGGGAGGGGGTCGCGTGGTGTGTAACCGCACGTCGGCCTCAAGTCAATCGAGGAAACGCCCTCGCCTAGTCCGCTCCGACGAATGTCCGGGGAACCCGCCCCCCCACGCGAACCAGAAGCTCGTAGGCCAGAGTCCCGGCGGCCTCGGCCTGATCCTCGACCCGGATACCCGCACCGCCTTCGGGGGGCTTTCCGAAGAAGGTCGCGAGGTCGCCCACAGCGATCTCCGGCGAGGGATCCGTCACCGCCACGGCCATGGAATCCATGGAAACCCTCCCGACCACCGGACGGCGCGCCCCGGCCAGCCAGACCTCGCCTCGGTTGGAGAGCGAGCGCATCACCCCGTCGGCGTAGCCCAGGGCCAGGATCGCCACCCGAACGGAGCCCTCGGCGCGCCAAGTCGACCCGTAGCCCACGGCCTCCCCGGCGCTCAGGCGACGAACCGCCAGCACCCGGGTCTGAACCGACATGACCGGCTGGAGCCGCCGCTCGGGATCCTCGTGGGGCGCCGCGCAGGCGCCATAGAGCATCAGGCCCGGGCGAACCGCATCGGCCTCGGGGAGCGCTTCGAGAAGCTCAGCCCCGGCGAGGAGCGCCGAAGAGTTCGCCGCGTGGACCAGCCCGGGATCGAGCCCGCGCTCGCGCATCTGCCCGAGCACCCCGCGAAATAGCCGAATCTGCTCGAGGCAGGCGGCGGGATCGGCGGAATCCGCCGAGGCAAAATGGGTGTAGGTCCCGGCCCACCGGAGTCCCCGGGTCCCGGCGATCTCGCCGGCGAATTCCGCGGCCCTCTCGTGCTCGATCCCCATTCGGCGCATCCCGGTATCGACTTCGAGATGAACCTCGAGGGGCTCTTCCCGGCGCGCGCCCGCCTCGCGCGCCCAGGCGAGACTCTCGGGGTGGTGGATCACCGGACACAGGCCGTGAGCGGCCGCCAGCTGAGATTCCCGGGCATCTCCAAGGCCACCCATCACCAGGATCTCGCCCCGGATACCCGCCTCCCGGAGTGCGGCGCCCTCCTCGGCGGTCACCACCGCCTGGCGGCGGCAGCCCTCGGATTCGAGGCAACGCGCCACGGCCGCGGCGCCGTGGCCGTACGCATCGGCCTTGACCACGGGAATGACCTCTCGGCCCCCGGCCCGCTCCCGGGCCAATCCGAGATTTCCTCGCAGCCCGGCGAGGTCGATGGTGGCCCGGCAGGCACCCTCGGTCACGGCGTTGGTCCTCCCCCTGTTCCCTACTTCCGACCCGGGACAACGTAACAGCGGCACCCCGACCACGCCTCCGGTACTCTTGGCGCCGGCGGTCCGCGCCCTCCCTCCCGACTTTCGCATCGCGAGCCCAATCCTCCATGCCCACCCCCCAGAACCCGGTTCAGCAGACAGTCTTCGTCAACGGGGACAGCACCTCGGTGGCTCCGCACTGCACGGTGACGGGCCTGCTGGAGATCCTGGGGTTGGGGGGAAAGCGAGTGGCCGTGGCCGTCAACCGGGACGTGGTTGCGCGATCCCGCTACGGAGACGTAACCCTGGACGAGGCGGACCGGGTTGAAATTCTCGAAGCCGTTGGAGGAGGATGATCCATGTCTGAAAGCGAAACGCGTGAACCCTGGCGGGTGGGTCGATACGAGTTCAACTCGCGACTGATCATCGGGAGCGGCAAATACGAATCTTTCGAGCAGAATCTCGAGTGCGCCGAGGTCTCCGGGGCCGAAATGATCACCGTGGCCCTGCGCCGGGTCAATTTCGACGCCGCCAAGGGCCCTCGCCTGCTCGACGTCATCTCACCCGATCGCTTCACCATCCTGCCCAATACCGCGGGCTGCTATACCGCCGACGACGCGATCACCACCGCCCGTATGGGCCGCGAACTCCTTGAGACGGACCTGATCAAGCTCGAGGTCATCGGCGACGAGCGGACCCTCTTCCCCGATGTCCCCGCCACCCTCGAAGCGGCTCAGGTTCTGATCGACGAAGGGTTCACCGTGCTCCCCTATATCACCGACGACCCGGTGGCCTGCCAGCGCTTGGCCGGCATGGGCTGCCCGGCGGTCATGCCCCTGGCCGCCCCCATCGGCTCGGGGATGGGCATCCGCAACCCCGCCAACCTCCGCATCATCCTGGAAACCGTGGAGGTCCCGGTGATCGTCGACGCGGGGGTGGGGACTGCCAGCGACGCGGCCTTTGCCCTCGAACTCGGGGCGACAGCCCTGCTCATGAATACCGCCATCGCCCACGCCAAGAACCCCGTCGCCATGGCGCGGGCCATGCGCCTGGGCGTCGAGGCTGGACGCCTGGCCTACGAATCCGGCCGCATGCCCCAACGCCTTTACGCATCGGCTTCGAGCCCCCTCGACGGCATCGCGAGTTATTAAAACCCAGACCCACCGGGAGGCGCCCTTGAGAAACGAGCCGCCCTTCATCGGGAGGGGATGGCCCCAGCGCCCGGTTCTCGCTCTCGTGGTCGATGCCGACTCCACCCAAGGCGACCGGGGCCTTGCCGTGGCCAAGGCCTGCGCCGAAGGCGTGGACTGGCTCCAGTTGCGCGAGCGGGACCTCGAAGGAGCCGCCTGGCTCGACTGGGCCATGACTCTCTCGGCCCATCTGCGCGCCCAGGCGCCGAAAACGCGAATCATCGTCAATCGCCGTCTGGATCTTGCCCTGGCCCTGGGCGCCGATGGCGTCCACTTGGGCTCCAACGCCGTTTCCCCGGAAGATGCCCGAGCGCTCCTGGGAGAGGACGCCCTGGTGGGTGTGTCGATCCATGCCCTCGGTGAAATCCCCGGGCTCTCCCAAGCCGCCGACTACGTCCACCTCGCCCCCATTCACCCGCCGAACTCCAAGGCCGCGACCCGGCCCGAGTTGGGCCCCGGCCCCCTCGCCCAGGCCTGCGCCGGAGAAATGCCGGTGATTGCCCAGGGGGGCATGGACGCCCGAAGAAGCCCGGAAGCCCTCCGGTGCGGGGCCGCCGGGGTGGCGGTCACCGGAGCAATTCTCCACGCGGCAAGCCCAGCCCTGGCCGCGGCTGAGCTGCGCACCGCCCTGGACACCCCAAGCTGACGGGCCCTTGCCTCAGTCGCCCAGGGCCTCGACTCGAGCGCCCTGGGAGGGCTGCACCCAAAGGCTCTGGGGCCTGCTCCCGAAGCGAGCCTCGAAGCCCCGGCCGATTTGCTCTTCGGCGGCCTGCCGGGAATCCGTCAGGACCAGGTGAAGGGTGAAGCCCCCGAGCCCGGCACCGGTCAAGCGCGAACCGAGGACGCCTTCGCAACTGGGCCCGAAGGCGCACAGCCAATCGATTTCTGGAGTCGAAACCGCGTAGTCCTCGGCCAAGCTTGCCTGGGCCTCGGCCAGCAGAGAGCCCAATCGCTGCAGGTCGCCCGCGGCGAGCGCTTGGCAAAACGCCTCGACTCGCTCGTTCTCACTCAGCACATGCCGGGCCCGGCGAAAGAGCAGCGGATCGAGAGCGGCCTCGAGGGCTTCCCGATCCACGCCCGCCAGGTCGCTCAGCACCCGAGCCGACTGGGGCGCGAGGCCCGCGCCGACCGCCGCATCCAAGGCCCGGCGGCACTCATCGACCCGCATCCCGTAGGTCCCGTCGGCCAGGCGGCGCTCCACCCCCGAGTGGACGAGCAGGAAACCAAAGGGTTCGCCTCCCACGGAGATCGCCTCGACCTCCTCGCTTCGGCAATCCATCCGAAGCGCGTGGCCCTGCCGGCCCAGCGCGCTCGCGAAATGATCGAGGAGCCCGCAGGCAACCCCAACGAAACCGCTCTCGGAGCGATGGGCGATATGGGCCCAATCCCGGGGTCCCATCTCCAGCCCCAACGCCTGACTGACCCCCGCCGCCACGGCCACCCCCAGCGCCGCCGAGCTCGAGAGTCCCGCGTTCATGGGGACCCGGCTGACGATTCCCAGATCGAAGCCCGAGGTCTCGACACCCCTCTCGGCGAGCGCAAAAAAGATGCCGCGAACGTAATCGCTCCAGTCCCGCTGGGGTTGGGCGACACTCACCTCGAAGTCGGCGGACTCCGCCAGATCCCACGCCGAGACGCGAACCCTGAAATCATCCCGGGGAGCCAGCAGCACCAGCGCTTCCCGATCGATGGCGCACGGCAGGGCGAGGCCACCGTTGTAGTCGGTGTGCTCACCGATCAGATTGACCCGGCCCGGCGCTGAAGCGGCCCACTGGGCGTCTCGACCGTACTCTCGCCTGAAGGTCGAACGCGCGGTTTCGGCCCAACGGCCTCCGTCTTCCATCGGAAAATCTCCCCCCATCACGGTAGCGGTACCGGGAAGTTGGCGTGTGGGTTCGACCCGAAAAGAATGCCAGCCCCTGCATGGCGAAACGCCTGGGCGGCCCGGGAGAAGGCAGCAGGCTTTCTCGGGAAAGCCTGCGCACAAGATCCGCGAGAGAGGTACCCTCGGGAGCTCCTTAATTCGCGGGAAATCAGCATGAAGACCAACCAAAGAACACCCACCGAGGTCTCGCCCCGACAAAGGAGGCCACTCGCGGGTCTGCTGAGCGCGGTCCTCACCGCCCTACTCCTCGTCCTGGCCGCGCAGAATGCGGTGGCGAATGACCCCTTCTTGCGTCGCACCCCCACGGTGCGCGCAGTCGAAAAAGTGGGCCCCTCGGTGGTCAGTATCACCACTCAACAGCTCGAAGAAGTCCAGAACCCCTTCTCCCGGCTTTCTCCGAGCCCCAAACCCGAGCGCTATTACTCCAACCTCTTCGATGAGCGAGCGCCGAGTTCTACCCACGACCTCGGCTCCGGGGTGATCATCAGCTCCCAGGGCCACATCCTCACCAACGAGCACGTCATTCGTCGAGCTCGGCGGGTCTCCATCACCCTGGCCGATGGCCGTAGCTTCGCCGCGCGAGTGATCGGGGCAGACCCCACCAACGATATCGCCGTGCTCGAGGTCGAGACCGACGAAAGCCTGCCCTGGGCCGCCCCCGGCAGCTCCGCGGACATCATGGTGGGCGAGCCCGTAATCGCCATTGGAAACCCCTTCGGGTTCGCGAATACGGTCACGACCGGGGTCATCTCGGCGACGAATCGTTCGTTCCGAGCGGGCCAGCTGACCTTCCACGGCTTCCTCCAAACCGATGCCTCGATCAACCCCGGCAATTCGGGCGGACCCCTGCTCAACGCCGAGGGATCTCTGATCGGGATCAACACGGCAATCTATCAAGGAGCAGAGGGAATCGGCTTTGCAATTCCCATCGACGCTGCCCGCCGAGTGGTCAACGAGTTGATCGAGCACGGCGAGGTTCACCCGGTCACCCTGGGAATCGACTTCCAGGATCTCGACCCGGCGCTCAGGGAAGTTATGGGTCTCCCCACCACGATGAACGGCTCCCTGATCAACCGCGTCCGACCCGGTGGCCCGGCGGAGATCGCAGGGATCCGACGAGGCGACATCCTCACCCAGATCAACGGGCAGAATATTCAATCCGCTCGACAGCTCTACGAGGTACTCGAAACCACCACCCCCGAGCAAAGACTCCAGGTCTATTTCCTACGCGATGGGAAAACCATGGACGTCACTCTGGTGGCACGCGAGATCCCCGAAAATGTCGCCGCGGAATTGGCGAGCCGATTGATGGGCCTGGGCCTCGCATGGCGCGACCAGATCGGGTTTGAAATCAGCACCGTACGGCCGCAGTCGCCTGCCGCGGCGATCGGTCTCCTACCCGGGGATTATCTGCTCGCGGTCAACGGCCTCATCCTGGATGGGGACGAAGCCCTTCGGCGCGCGATTCTCGGACTCCGGGGGCGAAACCGCGCACTCGTCGTTGTTCAGCGCGGGCGCGGTCGCTATCACCTGATGATCCCACTTAAATAATATTTGGCCCGGGATTCACGGGGCCGTGGGCGAGGAACCGATCGCCCCCTGTGGGTGTCAGAGTCGCGTGCAGCGCCCAGGAAGAGCCCGAACAATCGTCGTAGTGCCCGAGAAATCAGGGACGTGCTCCTCACAGGGCGTCACAACGAAGAAACAAGAATTGGAGAAGACCGTGGTTAAGACCCGAAAGATCCGCCAACTCGCGAGCCTCGCCCTTGCCCTGCTCCTCGTCGCGTCCTCTTTCCCAGCGCTTGGCGATGAAGGCGAGAGCGGTTTCTTTAGTCGTCTACTCGGAAGCAGTACCGAGGATTCGAAGGAGCCCGCCAAAGCCGCCACCCAAGCCGCCACCAAAGCCGCCACCAAAGCCCAACCTTTCTGGGAAACCGAGAGCCAAATCCCCGCACTAATCCCCGTTGGAGCACCGACGACTTTTGCCGATCTGGCCGAGCGCGTTTCGCCCGCAGTCGTCAGCATCCGCACCTCGCATACCGTCGGCCAGCATCCGCAGATGCCCCGCCAATTCGAAGATTTCTTCGGATCCCCTTTCGGCCGCGGGCAGGGAACTCCCAAAAAACGCGAAGGCGCGGGAAGCGGGTTCGTGATCTCTCGGGATGGTTATATCGTCACGAATAACCACGTGGTCGAAGGGAGTGAAGAGATCATCGTGGCCTTCACCGATGGGAGCGAATTGCCCGCCAGCGTCGTCGGACGAGACCCGAAGACCGATATCGCACTGATCAAGGTTAAAAACGAGGGAGAACTTATTGCTATCGCCCTGGGAGACAGCGACGCGGCTCGCCCGGGAGACTGGGTCGTCGCCATTGGCAACCCCTTCGGACTTGAGCACACGGTGACCGCAGGAATTATCTCGGCAAAAAACCGGAGAGATGTCGTGGGCAGCAGTTACGACAATTTCATCCAGACCGACGCTGCAATTAATCCTGGAAACTCTGGTGGCCCCCTCATCAACCTTTCGGGCGAGGTCATCGGAATCAATACCGCAATCAACCCACGCGCCAACACCATCGGTTTTACGGTCCCCATTAACATGGCCAAGCATGTATTGCCCCAGCTTCGATCCCAGGGGCGAGTCACCCGCGGATGGCTGGGCGTAATTATCCAGGGCCTGACTCCAGAGTTGGCGGAATCCTTCAGCCTGAGCAACGAGGAAGGTGCGCTGATTTCGAAAGTCATGTCGGGAAGCCCCGCGGAGGATGCCGGACTCGAACACGGCGACGTAATCATCAACTTCAATGGAACTCCAATCAAGGAGTGGCGCGACCTTCCCCGCCTAGTGGGTGAAACCAGCGCAAACGAATCTGTCACCGTCATTGTGATGAGGGACGGAGACGAAAAAGAGATTCCCATCCGAATCGGCGCCCTGGATGAACCCCAACTCGCGAGCACCGATCGCGATAGCGACAACTCTTCGAATTTTGGCCTTGAAACGGCGAACATCACTCCGGAAATCGCCTCGCAGCTCAAACTCGAAAGCGAAGACGGAGTCGTTGTCTCCGGCATCCTCGCGGGCACTCCGGCAGACGAAGCCGGACTGCGGCGCGGCGATGTCATCTTGGAGATCAATCGTCACGCGGTCGCGAATCAGCGAGAACTCGATGAACTCCTCGGAAAGAGTGAAAGCAGCGTCCTCGTGCTCATCCGCCGAGGAGACTCGACGCTCTACATTCCGATGAAACGTTCCTGAGACGGATGAGACGCGGGCAAAAAACTTCTGCATCGCCTGCCTAAGTCAAACACATGCCTTCTCCCGTCGATTCGATGAGTTTTTCCAGATCCCGGCGCTTTCGCCCCTTGTTTTCGCTGCATCGGTGCGAACAGTACGGGCATGCGATATGAAAAACTTACTCTCAAGAGCCAAGAAGTTGTCCAGCAAAGCCAGGAGCTAGCTGCGGAGCGAAGCCACAGTCAGGTGGAGTCTATCCACCTGCTCCTCGCGCTTATTGATCAGGAGGGCGGAAGCACCGCGCCCATCCTAGAGAAGCTGGGCGTTTCCATTCCCCTCATTCGCCAGTCCCTCGAAACCTCGCTGACCAACCTGCCGCGAGTCACTGGCCAGAACCAATTGCAGTTGGCTGCGAGTTCCTCGACTGCGCTGGAAGACGCATTCACCCAGGCAGAGACGTTGAAGGACGAGTACGTCTCTACCGAACATATTCTGCTTGCCCTCGCCGCCAACCCCAGGGATAAAGCGGGCGAAATCCTGCGCTCCCAGGGCGCCTCGCCAGAGAATCTCCTCGAGGCTCTGAAGGCTATACGCGGCTCTGCACGGGTAACGGACCCGGACCCCGAGTCCAAATATCAGGCGCTCTCCAAATACGGACGCGACCTGACGGACATCGCCCGAACCGGCAAGCTCGACCCAGTCGTCGGTCGCGACGAAGAGATTCGGCGAGTCGTCCAGGTGCTCTCTCGACGAAGCAAGAACAACCCCGTCCTCATCGGAGAACCGGGGGTCGGGAAGACCGCCATCGCCGAGGGTTTGGCCCAACGGATCGTGGCCGGTGACGTCCCCGAAAGTCTAAAGGATAGGCGTCTGATTTCTCTCGATATCGGATCCCTCATCGCCGGTGCTAAATATCGGGGCGAGTTCGAGGACCGGCTCAAAGCCGTTCTCCGAGAGGTGTCGGATGCCGCGGGCAACGTGGTCCTATTCATCGACGAGCTCCACACCATCGTGGGTGCGGGCGCGGCGGAAGGCGCGGCCGACGCGGCCAATATGCTCAAGCCTGCCCTCGCCAGGGGCGACCTTCACTGCGTGGGTGCGACGACCCTGGATGAGTACCGAAAACATATCGAGAAGGACTCGGCCCTCGAGCGTCGCTTCCAGCCCGTTCTGGTGGGAGAGCCCTCGGTGCAGGACACAATCTCGATTTTGCGAGGCCTCAAAGAACGCTACGAGGTTCACCATGGCGTACGAATCTCGGACAACGCCATCGTCGCCGCCGCCCAGCTTTCGAAGCGGTATATCACCGACCGTTTCCTCCCGGACAAGGCCATCGATCTCGTGGACGAAGCGGCCAGCCGAGTCCGAGTCCAGATCGACTCGATGCCCGAAGAACTCGACCAGGTCGAGCGAAAACGGATGCAACTCGAAATCGAGCGGGAGGCCCTCAAGAAGGAGAACGACGAGGCAAGCCGGGTGCGCAGCGAAGCCGTGGAAGCCGAGATTGCCGACCTCAGAGAAAAATCTGATTCGATGCATGCGCGGTGGCAGAACGAGAAGGGCATTATCGCCGCTGTGCGTGACAGCAAGGAGAAGAAGGAGCAGCTCGAAGTCGAACTCGAGCGCGCCACTCGCAACGGCGACCTCGAGCGCGCCGCAGAAATTCGCTACGGCACCCTGATCAGCCTCGAAGAGGAGAGCCAGAAAAACCAGGAGAAGCTCGAGGCGCTTCAGGCCGGCGGTTCACTGCTGAGCGAGGAGGTAACCGACGACGAAATCGCCGAAATTGTCTCCAAGTGGACGGGTATTCCCGTCGCCAAGATGCTCGAGAGCGAACAGATCAAACTGATTGAGATGGAAGACCAACTCCGGGAACGGGTGATCGGCCAGAATGAAGCCCTGGTCGCCATCTCGAATTCTGTCCGGCGGGCAAGAGCCGGGCTCCAAGACCCCGAGAAGCCCATCGGCTCTTTCATCTTCCTGGGCCCGACCGGGGTGGGTAAGACGGAGACCGCTCGCGCGCTCGCCGAAACTCTATTCGACGACGAGCACTGCATGGTTCGAGTCGACATGAGCGAGTTCATGGAGAAGCACTCGGTTTCGCGTCTGATTGGAGCCCCTCCGGGCTACGTGGGGTATGACGAAGGGGGCTACCTGACAGAGGCAGTACGCCGCCGCCCCTATAGCGTTGTCCTCTTCGACGAAATCGAGAAAGCGCACCCGGAAGTTTTCAACGTCTTCCTCCAGATTCTCGACGATGGACGCCTCACCGACGGTCAGGGAAGAACAGTTGACTTCCGCAATACCGTTTTGATCATGACGTCCAACGTGGGGAGCCAGTTCCTCACCGAACTCTCCGAGGAGACCGACAGGGACGAGATCGAGAACCGGGTAATGGAGTCTCTAAAAGCACAATTCAAACCGGAATTTCTCAATCGAGTGGATGACGTGATCATCTACCACCAGCTCGGTCGCTCGGAGATCGGAAACATCACAGAAATCCAATTGCAGAGGGTCCAGGGCCTGCTCAACGACAGACGAATCGCCCTGGAGGTCAGTCCCGAGGCCACGGAATTCTTGGCCGACAAGGGATACGACCCTCAATACGGAGCACGCCCCCTGAAGCGCACGATCCAGAGGCTGATTCAGGACCCCCTGGCCATCGAGCTTCTCGAAGGGCGCTATCCCGAGGGCTCGACAATCAGGGTCGCTCTGGGTGATGGAGGCGAAGGACTGGAATTCAGCAAGAGCTGAGCCAGCCCTGAACCCTGCCCGATGGCGCGCCGCTTGTGAGCTTGGCAAAAAGACACGCAAGCGGCGCGCCCTTTGCCCGAGCCGGTTATTGGGAATCGGCGCCTTCCGGCCCGAGCTCCCGATGTTGGTAGAGGTCGCCATCGGCAAAACCGAAACGTCGGTACCAGCCTCGCGTTCCCACAGCGGATATCACCGACAGGCGTGGGAACCCCGCCTCTTGGGCCCGCTGAGCGGCCGCATCCACTAAGGCCTGCCCCAGCCCCCGATGCTGCGTCCTCTCGGAGGAACGCACGCCAAACTCGGTAGTCGCACCGTAGACATGAACTTCTCTCAAGAGCGCGCTGCCAGTGAGCTCGGCCAGGTCTGCTTCACGGCTGGGCAGCGAGAGTCGAGCGAAGCCCGCAATCCGATCCTCCGGGGTGACGAATTCGAAGAACGTCTCCACCCCGATTCCCGTCTGGTAATCGCTGGACTTTAGTTCCAGCGACTCCAAGTCGAGACGATCCGAACGAATCTCTCTCGCTCGAATATCCCGACAGGCTCCACCCTTTTGAATGAGTTCCCGCTCGGCGATCTGGCGGAAATTCGTCAGCTTATTCCCTTCGACGATATCGTCCGAAGAGATATCGCGGATGACCCGGGTCACCCGGCAATATCTCGGCACATTCGCGAGCGCCGAGGAGAGAACATCGAGGAGCTCGCCGTGCTCATAGGGCCTCCACTCATTCCGCTCGTAAAATTGCATCAACTCGGCGGTCTCAATGAGGCTACACGGGTAGATCTTGAGCTCATCGGGGCGGAAATCGGGGTCACCAAAGAGCCGACCAAAATCCTCGATATCGCTCTCGGGAGTCGCGGACAGGAGATTCGGCATCCAGTGCGCGTGAATCTTGAACCCCGCACTTCTCAACAAAGCCATGGCGGCCCGAGTCTCGGAGACACTATGCCCCCGCTTATTCGCCGCCAAAACCGTGTCCGAGAGGCTCTGATAGCCGATTTGGACCTTGGTACACCCGAGCCGACGAATTCGCCGAACTTCATCGACAGACAGATGGTCCGGACGAGTTTCAACGACCAGACCCACGCTTCGGCAAACCGCCGACTCATTCTCATGGTGCGCCTGTTCGAGATCGAGCCAGTCAGCCCGTTCTTCTGCCTGGACCCACTCGTCATCGGATCCAGACTTTGAGTGGTTCCTTATGACGTCGTTATATTTCTCACCCCTGCTAATCCCAAGCTCCTCAAAGCCTTTATTTGTTCTCACGATTTCGTCACGGCGATCCCGGCCCTGCCCAAAATCGTTCATCGCGTCAAAACAGCGCTTCACGAACCACACCTGGTAGGGCTCGGGATGATACGACCACGTGCCGCCGAGAATGATCATCTCGATTTTCGCAACGGGGTGACCGATCGCTTTGTAGGTGGCCAACCGATTCCAAGTTTGCAGGTAGGGGTCGAAATCATTCAGCGCGGCGCGCTGGGCACCCGGTTCATCGGCGAGGTAACTCTTCGGCATTCTCACATCGTTCGGGCAGAAGACACAGCCTCCCGGACACGGGAACGGCTTAGTCAAAACTGTCAGCGGAGTCACACCGCTCTGAGTCCTGACCGGCCGCATGCGAATACGACTCACAAAGCGTTCCTCATCCACATCCACCAGCCCCTTCTCTCGCAGGTGGCGCGCCCCAGCGATGAGTTGGGCCCGGGAGTAGAACCCCCGCCCATCCCGAGGATGCCGGCGCA
>JAQWRT010000009.1 GCA_029243605.1 Myxococcota bacterium | reverse complement strand
GATCACGCGCTTGGCCCACAGCACCTCGTCCACCGGGGGGCTGAAGACCTTCTTGGCGATGTCGATCTGCACCGGGTGGAGCGACCAGGCGCCGACGCAGCCCATCAGGAAGGCGTTTCGGAACTGGTCCTCGCAGGCCTGGGTGTCCTTGATGTCGCCGAAGGGGCCGTAATAGGGAAGGATGCCGTTGGCCGCACAGGCATCGACCATGCGCGCCATGGTGTAGTGCCAGAGATCCTGCTGGGCGCTGGTCCGGGGAGCGTCGGGGTTCTCGGTGTCGGGATCCGCGCGGACCAGATAGCCGGGATGACCGCCACCTACCCGGGTGGTCTTCATCCGCCGGCTGGCCGCGAGATCCGCCGGCCCGAGGGACAGCCCCTGCATGCGGGGGCTGGCGGCGCAGATCTCTTCGACGTTGGCCACGCCCAAGGCGGTCTCGAGGATGGCGTGAATCATCAGCGGCTTCTTGAGCCCGGCCCGGGCCTCGAGTTGGGCGAGCAGGCGGTCCATGTAGTGGATGTCCCAGGCGCCTTCGACCTTGGGGACCATGATGACATCGAGCTTGTCGCCGACGGAGCTCACGAGTTGGGTGACATCGTCGAGCATCCACGGGCTGTCGAGGCTGTTGATCCGGGTCCAGAGTTGGCATTTGCCGAAATCCGTGGCGTTCGCGATGGCGATCAGTCCCTCCCGGGCCTCGATCTTCTTGTCCGCGGAGACCGCGTCCTCGAGGTTGCCGAGCAGGACGTCGCATTTCGGCACCATGTCCGGGACTTTGGCCGCCATCTTGGCGTTGCTGGGATCGAAGAAATGGATCATCCGCGAGGGGGTGAAGGGGATCTCGCGCAGGGGCGAGGGTGCGCCCAGGGCGAGGGGTTGGAAGAAGTCCTTGGGGTTGCGCATGGGGGCTCTCCTGGGCGGGCGGCGGGCGCCGCGGCCTTGGTGGGGCGATCAGGCTTCGTAGAGTTTGATGATCTCGACGCTGCCGCTGGGAGCGGCCTCCAGACAGAGATCACAGAGCGTACATTCGTCGAGGTTGTCGTCGACGATTTCGACCCCGCTTTCCCGGGCGGCGAAGATGCCCACAGGGCAAACCTCTTCGAGCTTGCGGGCGGTTTCGGGGTTCTTGGCCACCTCGGCGGCGACCTTGATGTCGATAAAAAGACCGGCCATTTTTCTATACCTCCTCGAGTCTTTTGCGAAGTAGAGCGGGAATTTCCTCGATGCGCTCGGCGACGGAGATGCCCGCCGCCTCCATGCGCTTGATCTTCTCCGTCGTGGTGTCCTCTTTGCCCTCGACGATGGTGCCGGCGTGGCCGAAGCGCATGCCCTTCATCTCGTCCATGAAGCGGCCGGCCATGAAGGCCACCACGGGCAGGCGGGAATTATTGGCCTGGATCCACTCGGCGAGTTCAGCCTCCATGCGGCCCCCGGGTTCGGAATAGATCGCGATGGCGTGGGTCTCGGGGTCGGCCTCGAAGAGCGGCATCAATTCGGCGTAGGTGGTGCCGATGATGGCGTCGCCGCCGATGGAAACGCAGGTGCTCTGGCCGAGCCCGGCGGCGGTGAGGGTCGAGGCGATCTTGGTGGTCATGCCCCCGGAGCGGCTCATCACCCCAATATGCCCCTTGGCGTAGGCCTGGCGGGTATTGGCTGCGGGCCCGCCGACGCCGCCCATCTTGGCCTCTTCGGGCGAGATCATGCCCAGGCAGTTGGGGCCGATGATGCGGGCGCCGCGCAGGTTGGCGAGTTCGACCATCTGGGCCACCTCTCGGCGCGGAATATTCTCGGTGACCACGACGATCAGTTGGATGCCATTCTCCAGGGCCTCGAAAACGGCGTCCTTGGTGAAGCGGGGGGGGACCGAGACCACCGAACCCTCGATCTGGCCGTGGGCTTCGACAACGTCGCGCACACAATCGTAGACCGGGACTCCGTAGACGTCCCGGCCGGCTCGGCCGGGGGTTACGCCACCGACGATCTTGGCGCCGTAGTCGAGGTTTTCGCGGGTCAGATTCACGGCTTCCCGCCCGGTGATGCCTTGGACGATAAAGCGGGTGTCCTTGCTGATCAGAATCGACATGTCTTCTCTCTTTTTTCTATGTCTGGATTTCTATGTCTGGATTGGACTCTGGATTGGCTCGGCGGAGTTTCGTCGGCGCTCAGGCCATCTTGGCCACGGCACGACCCGCGGCGTCGTACATCGAGACGCTGCGGTCGCAGTATTCCACGCCGTATTTCTCGAGGATCTTGAAGCCCTCGTCCTCCCAGGCGCCCGGGATACGGAAGATCGCGATGGTTTCGGCGGGATCCTTGCCGGCCTCGATGCAGCCCTTTACGACGCCTCGGGCGACGATGTCGACCCGGGTATTCGAAACCACGTTCATCATCACGGCGATCTTTTCGACGCCGGGCTTGGAGAGGATCAGCTTGGTGAGTTCCTTGGCCTTGCCCACGCTGGGGTTACCCCCGATCTCGCAATAATTGGCGGGCTTGCCCCCGTGCTTGCGAACCGCGTCGAAGAGGGTGAGGGAACCGCCGCCCGCGCCGATCACCAGGCCGAGGTTGCCGTCGAATTCCACCACGTTGCCCGCGACTCCGCGATGGTCCACGGCGTTGACCCGGGCGCCGGCCAGCTCAAATTCCGTCGGCGGGCGAGCCTGGCGGGTTTCGTCGTCGCCGATGCCGAGCTCGTCGAGGAGGGCTTTGTGCTCGCCTCGGGCTTCGGCCTCCATGTCGATGTGGCCGTCGAGTACGATGAATTGGCCGTTCTCGAGCCGTGCCAGAGGATTGATCTCGGCGAGGGTCAGGTCGTACTCCAAGAAGATCTTCATCAACTCAAAGACGATGGGGGTGAGTTTGTTGAGTGCCGAACCCCCGACCCCGGTGGCGCCAATGGCCTCTTTGGCGATTCGGGGAGTCAGGGGGAGGATGCTCGAGAAGTGGGTTTTGGAGACGTGGTCGGGGTGCTTTTCGGCCACCTCTTCGATGTCGATGCCCCCCATGTCGCTGAAGACCAGCACGGGCTGCTTGCGCCGGCCGTCCCAGGTGATGGCCACGAAATACTCCTGGGCCACCGGGCTCTTCTCCTCGATCAGGATGGAGCGCGCGCTCTCGCCCTTCACCACGATGGGCAGGATGGCGTCGAAATGCGCCGCGGCCTCGTCGGCGGAATCGGCGAATTTCACCGCGCCGGCTTTCATCCGCCCGCCCGAGAGCACCTGGCTCTTGAGCACTGCGGGGCCAGCGAGGCGTCCGAAGGCCGCTCGGGCCTCGTCGGCCGAATTCACCACTTCACCGGCGCCCAGGGGCAGGCGGTGCTTGCGGAAGAGGGCCTTGGCTTCGTATTCGTAGAATCGCATGGGGATTTTCTCCGCTGGGTTGGAGGCTCGAGGCCCGGGGATCGGCGCTCGGGCGTGATTGCTCGGGCTTGATTGGTCGGGCGTGATTGGTCGGGGTTGATTGGTCGGGCTTGATTAGTCGGGCGTGTGCTCAGGCGTGTGCTGAGTAGTGGCTGCGTCGCTTGACGGCGAGGGTTCGCTCGAGTTCAAAGATCCGGACTTTCTTCCAGCCGGGAGGGGCGTCGGGGTGGTGGGCTCCCTCGTCGGCGACGAATTTGTGACCGAGCAGTCGGCTATCGACCTCTCCGAGATCCGGTCGTCCCGGGGAGTCCCGAGTGGCGAGGATTTCGGTGGCGGCGAAAACGGTGTCCCCGGCCTGGAGCGGCGCCGTATGCCGCCCGGTGGTGTAGCGCACGTCGCCCAGGGCGTTGTCGGCGACGTCGGGCCCGGACAGACCCAGGCAAAGGACGAAGGGGATGCCGCCGAAGACGATCAACTCGCCGCCGACGTAACGCTCGGGGTTCAGGCCGATCATGAATCGGTTGCAGTGGACCTGGCTCGTGTTGTCCAGGATCCCGGTGAGCGCGATGTGTTCGTCGGTGACGGTTCGGCCTCGGGAATGTTCGATCACGGTTCCGGGTTCGAGGTCTTCGAAATAGCTGTCGGAACTCGAGAGGTGGGCGAGGGGGGCGTAGTCCGCCTGGTTTCCGTAGTCGGGCAGCCATAGATCGCACTCCACGGGGTCGGGGTCGACCTGGAAACCCTCCACTGTGAGGGCTTCGTCGTCCTTGTAGACCTGGACCTTGCGTTGCCAGGTCATGACCACCGCCTCGTCGGCGCTTCCCACGGCCTTGCGGGCGGTGGACTGGACGTGGACGATGCCCAGATTGGGTCGGCTGGAGGAGGGCCGCACCCCGAGCACCTTGGTCTCCACCTCGAGGGTGTCACCGATGTAAACCGGAGCGCCGAAGCGCATGTCGATATATTCGAGGTTGGCTCGGGCATTCTCGGAGATGTCTTCGACGGTCTGGGAAAAGGCGACGAGCATCACGAGCCCAGGCGGGCAGACGAGCCCGGAGTAGCCGTAGGTCCGCGCGTAGCGCGCGTTCTTGCACAGGGGGTTGGTCGCCATAGAGAAGTCGGTGAAGACAGTGAAGAGGCCTTCAGTGACGGTTTTGCCGCCCTTGTGGCGGAATACCTGGCCCGGCCGGAAATCCTCGAGGAAATTACCGGTTTTCTTCCGAATGATGCGGGGCTGCTCGCTCACGGTCTGGCTCCTTGGGTTTCTCGGTGGCGGTCGGCGAGTCTAGTCATGTGATCCACCCATGCAACCGCAAGTTTGCGCCCCCGCAGGATAAACAGCCCCGCCCGGCGGGGATTCGGGCCCGGACCGACCCCGCTCCCAGGCCGCCCGGGCCCGAGGGCCAACCGGGGGACTCGGCGGGGCGCGCCTCGGCGCCGGCGCTCGGGCTCCGGGGGGTCTCCTGACCGGGCCGAGATCGACCCTGACTCGTTGGCATTCTGCTGGGAGTGCGCAAGAATGCACAGCCCTTCCGACTCGGACCGTTGAAAGGCAGCGGTGCGGGGGAGGGCAGTGAATTTTGCAGCGCCTGGGAGTCGGGACGTGATCATTGGTGTGCCGAAGGAAATTGCGCCGGGAGAGCGACGAGTCGCCCTGGTTCCGGATTCGGTGAAGCAACTCGTGGGCCTCGGGCCCGAGGTCGTCGTCGAGTCGGGCGCGGGGGTTGAGGCGGGCTTCGAGGATACGGCCTACGCCGAGGCCGGCGCGCGGATCGTCGAGGGCGCGGGTGAAGCCCTGGCCGCGGATCTCGTTCTCAAAGTACAGATGCCCGGCGCGACCGCCGCGGGGCACGAGGTCGATGCGCTCCAAGAGGGCGGGGCCCTCATCAGCTTTCTCAAGCCTCTGGACCAGACCGATATAACCGAGCGTCTGGCGGCTCGTGGGACCACGGCCTTTTCCGTGGAGTTGATGCCCCGGATTACCCGAGCCCAGTCCATGGACGCGCTGTCGAGCCAGAGCACGATTGCGGGCTACAAGGCCGTATTGATGGCGGCGGACCAGTTACCGCGGATTTTCCCCATGTTGGTGACCGCGGCGGGCACTTTGCAACCGGCCCGGTTGCTCGTGGTCGGGGTTGGGGTCGCGGGGCTCCAGGCCCTGGGCACCGCCAAGCGACTCGGGGCCGTCACCTACGGGTACGACACTCGGGCGGTGGTGCGCGAGCAGGTCGAGAGCCTGGGGGCGCGCTTCGTCGAGTTGGATCTCGACGCCGGCGATTCCGAGGATTCCGGCGGCTATGCCAAGGCTCAGAGCGAGGAATTCTACCAGCGTCAGCGCGCTGAACTCGGCAAGCACGTGGCGGCCTCGGATGTGGTGATCACCACCGCCTTGGTCCCGGGCCAGCCCGCGCCTCTGCTCATCGAGGCCGACGCGGTTCGCGCCATGCGTCCGGGGTCGGTGATCGTCGATCTGGCCGCGGAGAAGGGCGGAAATTGCGAGCTCACTCGGGCCGACGAGAACGTGCTCGACTCGGGCGTCACGATCATCGGGCACACGAATCTGCCCGGCGAGGTGCCGGCCCACGCCAGCCAGATGTACGGCAAGAACCTGGTGACTTTCCTCGACCACCTTCTCGAGGAAGGGGTCTTGACGCTTGACTTTGAAGATGAAATTACCGGGGGCGCCGTGGTGACACACGCGGGGCAGCTCGTGAATGAACGGCTCGGGGGCACCCTGCCCAAGGCCGAGGTCGCTTCGGACGCATCCGGGGCCGAAGGAGAGGAAGGCTAGATGCTCGAGGCACCGGCCATTGCGGCCCTGACGATCCTAGTTCTCGCGCTTTTTGTGGGCGTTGAGGTGATCTCGAAGGTTCCGCCGCTCCTCCATACCCCGCTGATGTCGGGGTCCAATGCCGTTTCGGGCATTACGGTGGTGGGCGCGATCCTGCTTGCGGGCAGTGAAAACAACCCCCTGGCCACCTGGCTGGGCTTCGCGGCGGTGGTCTTCGCAACGGTGAACGTGGTGGGCGGTTTTCTCGTCACGAACCGGATGCTGGCCATGTTCAAGAAGAATCCGAAGAGCGATAAATGAGCACGACACTGATCCAATTCGCGTATCTCGTTGCCTCGGTGCTCTTTATCCTGGGCCTTCGCAATCTTTCCTCGCCGCGCACCGCCAGCATGGGCAACCAGATGGCCGCGATGGGTATGCTCATCGCCATCGTGGCGACGCTGCTGGTCCAGGGCGTTGTCGATTACTCAGTGGTGATTGCGGGCCTGGTGGTGGGGAGCCTGATCGGCGCCATCGCGGCTACCCGCATCCAGATGACCGATATGCCCCAGATGGTGGCGCTCCTGAATGGTTTCGGCGGCGCGGCCTCGGTGTTGGTGGCTGGGGCCGAGGTCTCGAGTCGGATCACCGCGGGCGACGAGCCGAGCGGGATTGTCCCCGGGGCCATCGTCGCCTCGGTTCTGATCGGTGGACTCACGCTTACAGGCAGCTTGATTGCCTTTGCGAAGCTTCAGGAATTGATGCGTGGGGCTCCGATCCAATACCCCGCCCAGCAATACGTCAACGCGTTGATCGGTCTGGTGACCCTGGGCACCTGTGTCGCCCTGGCTATGGCGCCCCTGGATCTCCAACTCTTCGCGATCCTGACGGCGCTTGCCCTACTCCTGGGGATTCTTCTTGTCATTCCCATCGGCGGGGCCGACATGCCGGTGGTGATTGCCCTGCTCAACTCCTACTCGGGGTTGGCAGCCTGCGCCACGGGCTTTGTGCTCGACAACAGCGCTCTGGTCATCAGTGGTTCCCTGGTGGGAGCCTCGGGGCTGATTCTCACCAAGATTATGTGCGACGCCATGAACCGATCCCTCGGCAACGTGCTGTTCGGGGCCTTCGGCGCCCAGAGCGCAACCGTGTCGGTGGCCGGGGACGGCGCGGATCAGGGTACGGCTACCGCCTATACCCCCATCGATGCCGCGGTGATCTTCTCGAATGCCCGGTCGGTGATCGTCGTGCCGGGCTACGGCATGGCCGTGGCCCAGGCCCAGCACGCGGTGCGCGAGTTGACGGATACCCTGGCGGCGAACGGCATGGAGGTGAATTTTGCGATTCACCCGGTGGCCGGTCGTATGCCCGGTCACATGAACGTTCTCCTCGCCGAGGCGGATGTGCCCTACGAGCGCCTGGTGGAGATGGACGAAATTAACCCGCGATTTCCCGAGACCGATGTCGTTCTGGTCCTCGGAGCCAACGATGTGGTGAATCCCGCGGCGCGCGAGGACGAGAGCAGCCCGATCTACGGCATGCCGGTGCTCGAGGTCGACCGAGCCCAGCACGTCTTCGTGATCAAGCGCAGCATGAACCCCGGCTTCGCGGGAATCCAGAATCCGCTCTTCTTCAAGGAAAACACCATGATGATCTTTGGTGATGCGAAGAAGGTGGTGATCGAGCTCAATGACGCGGTGAAGAACTACTAGCCGCCGAGAGCTCCGGTCTCGCTCAGGCGGGTCTGTCACCCACGATCGTGACTCGTTCTACCCGCCGTTCCTCGGGGTGGTAGTCGAAGGCCGCGTAGTGCTGCACGGCCCGGTTGTCCCAGAAAGCCACGGTGTCGGTGCGCCATCGCAAGCGCGCCTGGAATTCCGGGACGGAGGCCTGGCGGTAGAGGCGTTCGAGAAGTCGGCGACTCTCGTCTTCGGC
The DNA here is from genome assembly GCA_029243605.1 of Myxococcota bacterium. Taxonomy (GTDB): domain Bacteria; phylum Myxococcota_A; class UBA9160; order UBA9160; family UBA4427; genus JAZXM01. Next base: position 6,194 of record JAQWRT010000009.1, on the reverse strand, counting down.
CATGCCGTCGATATGGGAGACGAAGGCACTGTTGACGTAGAGGCTCCGTAGGCCGGTTTCGGGGTGGGTTCGGACGACGGGATGCCGGGAGGGCGGGTATTCCTCGAGCATCTTGGCCCGCTTCTCATCGGAGAGGTTGGTGCCAAAGACCCGGTCGAAGCGGTGAATCGCGAAAAGGCTGTCGATCTGTTCCCGGGTTTCGGCGTCGAGGTGCTCGTATGCGGCATTCATGTCGCAGAAGAGGGTGTCGCCGCCGACTGGGGGAATGATCCGTGCGCGTAGGATCGACCCCAGGGAGGGCTCCTCGCGCCAGGTGACATCGCTGTGCCAATTGTTCTGGCCCGCCCGGGTTTTGGCGTTGTGATGAATCGTGAGCACCTCGGGGTAGCCGTCCATATGGCGCGCGAAGGGGTGAACCTCGAGTTCGCCGAAGAGGCGCCCGAAGGCCACGTGCTCGCTGACTTCGACCTCTTGATCGCGCAGGAAGATCACCTTCCAGTCGAGCAGTGCCTGGCGAATCTCGGCGAGTTGCTCGGGAGGGATTTCTCCGCTCATGCGGAATCCGCTGAGTTCGGCGCCGACGGTGGGTGAGACGGGTTCGACCCGGATTGTTTTGTACTCGGTCTGCGGACTGCGGGTCATGGAGTCTCCTGGGGGTGGTGCGGAGAGAGCGTATGGGAGTGGGGTTTGTCCTCCCAGGCCTTGCCGGGAGATCGTAGGGTGAGCAGGGCCAGAGTGCGGCTGCGCGTCCTAAAAGCCCGGGCTCGAGCCGCCAGGGGGTGTGGGTCGCCCCCGGCATCATTGAGCGAGGTATCGAAGGCGATGTCGTTCTCGCTTTCGGCGAGGGAATCGAGTTGACCCCACCAGGCTTCCCGTTGGGAGGAGGGCACGAACCCCATCAGGTCGAGGCCGAAGAGCGAGTCGCGCTCGACCCCAAGCAGGGCGCCCGCGGCGGGGTTGGCGTCGACGATGGTGGCGGCGGAGACGTCGATGGCGAGGAAGGCGTCGGGGATTCGGTCGATGGCTCCGGCCACGGCTCGGCGCGGGATCCTCGTGCGAGTCGAATCGGGCTTGCCCGGTGCCGAGGTGCGCAGGCCGAGGCGAAACTCGATGAGCAGGGGGCTGAGTCGGCGAGCGAGTTCTTCGCCCTGGTGCCCCGCCAATTCGGTGGCAGTCTCGCGCCAGGCGGTGAGCAGGGCCATGACCCGTCGCTCATCCGGGCGCAGGCCCTCGAGGGCCGGCGTCGGCGCCTGTCCCCGCATGAGTGCGGTGGTGGCGAAGGTCCGAAAGCGGCGAAGGGTCTCGGCCTCGGGGCCCGAGGCCCGAGGGGCTGCCGGGCCCAGGCGCAGTGCCAGTTGCTCCTCGATGGCATTGCGCTGGCCGAGCAGCCAGCGGGCCAGTGCCGGGTTGGACTCCATGGCGAAAGTGTAGCCCGTCGTCCCGGGGAGGGAATCCACCGGGCGTCAGGCGCTCTTCTCCGTCGCGGGGGCAGCTGCGAAGCGGTACGTTGGTCGATTCACTCTCGGAGACTCAGTCCCTCCTTCCGCCGGAGAAGCGAAAATGACTACGTCAGCACCCAACGAACCCCGGGAAGCGGCTCGATCAGGCTCGGAAGCCGATGGGGCGACCGGAGGCTGGCGAGATTTCGACCTCTTTGCGCCCTCCGAGGAGCACGCTCTCTTGGCGGAGAGCCTACGGATCTTTGTCCAGCGCGAGGTCGAACCCCAAGCCGCCGAGCACGACCGCCAGGAGCGCTTCAATCAGCCTCTTTTTCGCAAGGCGGGCGAGTTGGGGCTCCTGGGAATCACGATTCCCGAGACCTATGGCGGTTCGGGGCTGGACGCCGTGGCGGCGGTTCAGGTGATGGAGGCGCTCTCGACCTCGGATCCCGGATTTGGCCTGGCGCTGCTCGCCCACTCCTATCTCTTTGCCCACAATCTCTGGGTCAATGCCAGCGAGGAGCAGAGCCAACGTTTTCTCCCGGACGCGACGCGGGGCGACACGGTCTGTGGCATGTGCATGACCGAGCCGGGCGCGGGGACCGACGTGCTCGGGATGCAGACCCGGGCTCGGCCCGAAGGCGACGGCTGGGTGCTGGATGGCGTCAAGACCTACATCACCAATGGCGGAGTCGCGGACGGCGAACTCGGCGATGTCTTCATTGTCTACGCCGCCACCGGGGAACGCTCGCTGACCGCCTTCCTGGTGGAAAAGGGGATGGATGGTTTTCGGCTTGGGCAAAAATGGCAGGACAAGCTCGGCATGCGAGCTTCGTTTACCGCCGAACTCGTTTTTGAGGGGGTGCGGATTCCTGCTCGGAACCTGATCGGCGAACCCGGCCAGGGTACCCTGCACATGATGCGAAACCTCGAAATCGAACGCCTGACCCTGGCGGCCCAGGGGCTCGGGATTGCCCAGCGCTCCCTGGAGGTGATGCTGGCCTACGCGAATGAGCGCAAGAGTTTCGGTCGTCCCCTGCGCGACCACGGCCAAATTCAGCGGTATATCGCCGAGACTTTCGCCGAGTACCGGGCGGCTCGGGCCTACGTCTACGATACGGCGCGCCGGCTCTCCTTTACTGGAGCGGGACAGCGGGTGGATGCCGATGCCACCAAGCTGATTGGCGCCCAGGTGGCCAAGCGCGCCGCGGATGCCGCGATCCAGGTCCTCGGCGGAGCCGGCTATATGGGCGAAAACGTCGTGGAGCGACTCTGGCGGGATGCGAAATTGCTCGAGATCGGGGGCGGCACCCTCGAGGCGCACCACAAGAATATCGCCAAGGACCTTTCCCGCGATCCCGGCCAGATCGCCTGAGGAGGTTTCGAGGGGTTTATGTCTGATCGACCTTCAGCCGGCGGAGATGAACCGAACAGCGTGCCGCTTCCCGGGCGGAAGAAATCGGGCCGGGGACTCTCGCCCGAGGCCATGAGCGCGAAGTTCCAGGCCTTCGTCGCCGGGGAAGAGGGCCTTGGCGAGGACGGGGTGAGGGTGGAGGGGCTACGGCGACTCGCCGGGGGTTCCTCTCGGCTCCTCTGGTCGGCAGACCTGGCCATCGAGGGGGACGGCGAACCCGCGTCCTTGGAATTGGTGCTTCGCCAGGACCCGCCCGGACGCATCGCCGAGGGCCGCATGGGCCTCGAGTTCGAGCTTCTGAAGGCCGTGGCCTCCCGGGGCGTTCCGGTGCCCCGGGTCTATTGGTGCGATCCGAGTTCGGGGACGTTGGGCGCACCGTTTTTCGCCATGGACCGCTTGGCGGGGGAAACCATTCCGCGTCGGCTCCTGCGCGATGAGCGCTACGCGCCCGCCCGCTCGGCACTCTGCGGGCAATTGGGAGAGGCCCTGGCTCGGATCCACGCCATCGAGGTCGAAGGTGCGCCCTGGGCGGGGGCGTTGCCGCGTCCGGCGGGGGGCGACGACCCGGCCCTCAGCGAAATCGATCAGGCCGCCGCGGGTTACCGGGCCTTTGCAGTGGAACCCCACCCGGTGCTGGAACTCGCCGAGCGTTGGCTTCGGGCACATGTGCCGCGGACCGGGAGCCTTGGTTTGGTGCACGGTGATTTTCGCTTGGGCAATTTTATGTTCGACGAATCCGGGCTGGTGGCGGTCCTTGACTGGGAGATGGCGCACCTGGGGGATCCCGCCGAGGACCTCGCCTGGTTTTGCGTGCGCGCCTGGCGTTTTGGCGCCGACCATCTCCCGGCGGGCGGCCTGGCGAGCCGAGAGGAACTGCTCGCGGGCTACCGCGCGGCGGGGGGCGCGCCCATCGACCCCGCGGCATTGCACTTCTGGGAGGTGCTCGGGAATTTCAAGCTGGCCCTGGTTTTCATTACCCAGGCCCGGGCCTACCTGGACGGGGCCCATGCGACGGTGGAACTCGCCTCCCTGGGCCGGCGGATTGCCGAGCCCGAGGCCGAGTTGCTGGCGCTGATGGAGGAGGCGGGATGAACGATCGACCCGACGCACGCGAGCTTCTCGAAGCGGTGCGGCGTTTTCTCGCCGATGAGGCGGTCCCGGCCCTGGGCGGGCACCTGGGTTATCAGGCGCGGGTCGCGGCCAATGTGGTGGGCATCGTGGCCCGGGAAATCGAATTCGGCCCGGATCATCTCGAGCGCGAGTGGCGCGGCCTGGCGGCCCTCTTGGAGACCCCGGGCGAGCCGCCCCGGGAGGCGCGCGCCCTGGACGACCAGATCCGGGAGGGGAACGAGGTCCTCTGCCAGCGAATTCGCGCGGGGGAGGCCGACGCGGGTCCCTGGAGGGAGTCCCTGGTTGCCCATCTCCAGGCCGTTACCGAGCAGAAGTTGGCGGTGGCCCGGGGTATTCCCCGGGAGCGCGGGCCGGGTCGCGACTGATTCGGCCGGGCCTCGGCACTTTCGCCGTCCGCAAAGGTGAGGTACCTACGCGCCCCGAACCGGCGGCCGCCCACGGGCGCGAATCCGCCGAGGGAGGAGGAAGAAGTGTCGGCCGGAGCTCATGGGACAGGGGAAATAGAGCGCGAAGTCGCTCGGCGCCGGACCTTTGCGATCATTTCGCATCCGGATGCGGGCAAGACCACCCTGACCGAGAAATTGCTGCTCTACGGAGGCGCTCTGCGCGAGGCGGGCGCGGTTCGCGGTCAGCGATCCGCACGTCACGCGACCAGTGATTGGCTCGAACTCGAGCAGCAGCGTGGCATCTCGGTGAGTAGTTCGGCGCTCTATTTCGATTATAACGGTCACCGGGTGAACATTCTCGATACTCCGGGCCACCAGGACTTCAGCGAGGATACCTACCGCACGCTTATGGCCGCGGATTCCGCGGTCATGCTGATGGACGCCGCCAAGGGCGTCGAAGAGCAAACGCGAAAGCTCTTCCAAGTCTGCCGGCTCCGGCGCATTCCGATTTTCACGTTCGTGAACAAGATGGACCGATTCGGCCGTGAGGGGCTGGATCTGATGAGCGAGATCGAGGAAATCCTGGGCATCGACGCGGTGCCGGTGGACTGGCCGGTGGGGTCTGGCGCCCAGTTCAGGGGGGTTTACGACCGCATGCGCGAGCGCCTGCTCCTCTACTCGGGGGGCGAGCACGGGACCACCCGAGTCGACCAGGAGGTCTTCGAGGGCACCCTCGACGATCCCGAGATTCGCGAGGTCCTGGGCAGCGGCTACGACGATCTGGCCGAGAACCTCGAATTGATCCAGGGGGCCGGCGCCGAACTCGACCTCGAGGCGGTTCAGGCGGGAGAGCAGACCCCGATGTTCTTCGGCAGCGCCCTGACGAATTACGCGGTGGAACCCTTTCTCGAACGCTTTCTCTCGATGGCCCCGTGCCCCGGGGCGCGTCTTTCGGACCAGGGGGGGATCGACCCGGTGGGCCACCCCTTTTCGGGTTTCGTTTTCAAGATTCAGGCGAATATGGACCCCGACCACCGGGATCGAGTCGCCTTCCTTCGCGTTTGTTCGGGCCGCTTTACCAAGGGGGCGACGACCCAGCACGAGCGCACCGGGAAATCTTTGCGTCTGGCCAACTCGACCCTGATCATGGGCAGCGATCGTCACGAGGTGGACTCTGCCTATCCCGGCGATGTGGTCGGACTCTTCGATCCCGGGATCTTTCGGATCGGGGATACGGTGAGCGATGAAGGGGATTTTGCCTACGCCGGGATCCCGAGTTTCTCTCCCGAGTCGTTCATGCGGGTCGAGGTGGCGGCGACACTCAAGCGAAAATCTCTGGAGAAGGGAATCGCCCAGTTGGTGCAGGAGGGGGCGGTCCAGCTCTTCGAGGCCCACGACGCGGCGGCGGTGACCTGGATCCTGGGGGCGATGGGCCCCCTGCAATTCGAGGTGATGCGCCATCGACTCAAGGGCGAATACCGGGTGGACCTCGAGCTGACGAGCCTGCCCTTCAAGCTTGCCCGCTGGCCCCAAGGCGATTTCGATCCGGATCTCTTTCGCCATGCCGAACGGATCAAGGTGGTGCGCGATGGGGAAGGGCGATTTGCGATCCTGGCGCACAACGATTGGGACGTGCAGCGTGCCCTCGAACGTCACGAGGGTCTGGTTCTCTCGGATACGGCGGATCCGCACCTTTTCGAGGCGGCCCGCTAGGGATCTGGGGGCTTGGTTTGGCTAATCCCTGGCCGTGGCCAAGGATTTTTCCATGGCCCGGTGGGGGATTCCGGCGTCCTCGAAGAACTCGCCCCGGGCCTGATAGCCCAG
>JAQWRT010000008.1 GCA_029243605.1 Myxococcota bacterium | reverse complement strand
GACCGGCCCGTGGGGTCGTTGTAGATGTAGGGGTTGTGCTCCGCGAATGCGTAGCGTTGGGTGGAGGCGATGCCTTCGGGGTCGGGTTGCAGGAAGCGGCCCGTGGTGGGGTCGTAGTGGCGGGCCCGCATATAGACCAGGCCGCTGGCCCCCTCGATGGGGCGGCTCGCAAAGCCCCGCTCGATGCTGTGGGCCGGGGCGGCTTGGCCCGGTACCCCAAAGGCCGAATAGCGCCGCAGGGTGCTCGCCGTGGGGGCGCCGCCGGTGTCGACGGCGTCCACATGGGTGACATGGCCCGAACCATCCCGCCCAAGCGACCAGACCTGGGCTGGGGTGCCTCAAATAACCAGCGCGACTCGGCTACTCGTGGGGCAGATCGGGAAGCCCCGCCGCCGGGATTCGCACCGGCGCCCGCATTCACGGCACCCTGAAACAATGCCCTCGTTGCGGTAGGCGTTGGGCTCAGGAAGCGAGGTGTTTTGGGAGTACGAGGCGCAGTTCCTTCGCCGCCTTCAGAACGCGACGCTCTTCATCGTCGCTCACGGCGACAGATGCAAAGAACTCGTCATTCGCGGCACGATCCTCGCTCGTAACCGTTTGCATATAGCGATCATTTAGATCAGCGAGACGTGGGGTCTCCGCCCGGTCATCTATGTCAGACAACTCGCCATTCTTCCGACTTAACACCATTACGAAGAGAGCATCATCACCGGGTTCATAGGAGATTGAAACGGCGTGAGCGATTCCAGTGAAGCTCGCCCGGTAGTAACGTCCGCTGATCGAAGGTTCATCCATTACAAAGCCAAGCTCCCTCAAAAACGGAACCAAGGCTTCGGTGGCGATTCTCAGGAAACCCTGGCCATTCATGGGCTGACCGCACCTCCGAATTCGGGATGAAGCTTCTGATAGTTCTTCAACATGTTCTGTTCCATCTGATAGAAGATGCTCGGTCTCGCGCGATTCGCATCCGCTCCGATGTCAATGATCTTCCGGCCGCTCCGCATCTGCTCCAGTATCCACTTTCGATTGTGTTGCATCGTTTGGGCCAGAAAAGAGGTTGTAGATTGTCGGGCTTGCAACCTCGATTGCGTAAAACGAATCAGACGGCGTCAGGTCCTTAAACCTAGGGCTCAAACGCCCGTCGTACTGGTATCAGGGAGTATTCGGATTGTGCCCACCAAGAAATCCAGCCCATTTCGGTCAGAAAGGCCCTTTTGAAGCTGGGCCCGATCAATCGGGCGCTCAGAAGAAAACAACATGTTTACCGTCACCGACTCGCGCCCTGCCAGCAGTTCAAGTAAACCACTATCGCTTCTAGATCGCATGACCATCGCGATCCGATCGACCTCTACACCTTTATGGGAGAAGCTCGAAACATCACAGATGACCCACTCGGGAGTCTCGCCCGCATTCGAACACTGAACAACAGTCCCCGTAAGGCAGTTGTCGCCAGAGCTTGAGCGGAAGTCCCACGGTTCGCCGACTGAGGCCGAAAGCGATGTGCCTGCCTCTAGAACCGGTACGCTAGAAGGGCTGCACATTGATGACATCTACCTCCACCGGATCAAGGCTCATATACTCTCGACCGCCTCCCCGTCCGCCATAATCCGCCTGTATCCTCGTACCATTGCGCTGCAGCTTGGGTGATGACCGAAGCTGGAACTCCATTCTCACCTGCGGAGCATCAGGAAGTGAGAGCCGGTCCTGCGCTCGCGTCGCGGAGCGGAACTTCGAGTCTGTCCAGAACGTATCTCCAGCGTTCCCACCTCGAAGTTTCCCACTCTGTCGGACTGCATCTGCTTCAGCTCGGCTCATGTAGCGATATAGCGGCTTGCTTGCCGCCCCTCCCCTTGTGGCAGGGGTTCAATGTTGCTCGCGCCGCCTCTCGACCAGAGCAGCGATTCGCTCGACCAGATCCTCATCCCCTGTAATTGAAAGTCCTATGTAGGTCTCCGATTCGACCAAAAGAGAGCGGTTGCCAATCTCGACTTCAAGTATCGAAATTTCCTGTGATCCTCCCATACTCCAGTCTCGTGCCCGCGGCCGGCCCCCCAGTTCCTTGAGAACTGCTATCAGGGTGTCTTGCAGGTCCTCGTCGTACTCATCCCCCAGAACGCTCTTTCGCTGCTGTCCAACACCATGCATGCCTAGAACCCCAAGTCCTTGCCACCAGGCCGTGTCGCTGATTCAATAATCTGCTCAAAACTCTTGCCGGCCTTATCTCTCAGGAAGTCGAAACTTGGGCCTAGCTTATCTCCGTAGCGTTCTAGGTTCCGTGCATGGATTTCTGTCAACTTGTCAGGCGGCGTCAGATCCTTGAACCTCACCCCAAGCGCTCGACGCTCGGCATGAAGAGTTCTAGCGATTCGCTCGGAAGTCATTCCTGCGCTCCGCATGCCGGGGACCTTCCCTGCGAGAGAACCAACTGCATCGACATACTGTTGCCGAAGCGCCGGTATCCCCCTTGTGGCTGGGGGGTACCACACGCTCGTTCCGTTCTGTTTTTTAGTCCGCTAACAATGATCGTTTTCGCGCGAGTTCCAACTTCTTTCGCTGAGCCGCACTCAAGTCACCCTCAACTGGCGTGAGCGCCGCAACGACTCCACCGTAGTCTCCATCATTCCAAGCTCTCTCAGCGACGCTCGTCCCACGCTCGAGTCGTCGTTCCCGCTCATACGCATTGCAGTCACTATTCCTTTGAGCCTGCAGCTTACGAAACCCCTCCTCATCGCCTCGCATCACTGCCGTCCCGTGTCGTTGCAATACTTCTGCAAACCGCTCGACAAATTTTCGAGCAACGACGACATCAGCCGCCTGAACGGCTGACAACTCCAAGTGATCCGCCACAGCAAACGCGCGAAGAAATTCGGCGAAGTTGTATGGCGGGCCCTCACAGTCAGGTTGGCCCATTTCTACCGTCACCTCGAACGAGCGCGTTGCATCGTAGACTACCTGGACGAAAACTCTTCCCGAGTCGAACCGAACGCGGTTGCAATCATCCTCGGCACACGTAAATCCGTAGTCTTTCTCGAGAAAGCCAAAGCCGACGCGAGTGGCATCGTGAATACATTCGTGAAGATTGTGCATCGTACTTCTCCTAGCCTCCTGGAGGATGGTATGCACCAGTGCTCGGGTTATACTGCCAACCTCGGGTCTCCAGGAGTTGGCGCTCAGCATTCAAGAATCCTTTCGTAGGAATCTGCTGTCCTGTGGCCGGGTTCCTGTACGAGTCGAATATCGGCTCGTTTCGATTCATCTCCTGTCGCAAACGTCCAGAATTCTGTTTCCAGTTTGCTTTGGGTGAGCCTTTGTTCGGAAGATGAAGAAATCGATCGCCTTCCTTCCAACCTTTGGCGGTCGTGCTGGTTTTGTCACCCCACTTGAAGAGGTTGAGTCCGCCTTTCCCCCTTGTGGCAAGTTTCTGCGCCTTCCGGACCGCCCGGTAGGCCTTCAGTGTCTTGACCGCATAGTAGCCCGGGCCGAGTGTCGCCGCGCCCAGCGCGATTCCCCCTAGCTCGAACGCGGCCTCTTGAGCGGCGGTCCTCCAATCGCCCGCTGCGAATGCGGTCGCTGTGCTGAAGAACGGGACAAAGGCCTCGGTCCCGATCTGAGCCGCCATGCCGGCTGTGTCGGCGTAGGACGACCAGTCGGGCCGTGGATGCGCGGCGGCGTGGGCAGCCGCCTGGGCTCGCGCGTGCGCGGCGGCGGCGTTGCGTTGCATAGCCCCGAGCAGCACAGCATTCCCTGCGCCGTGCTCAAAACCCGAGAACCCGCCGCCGCTGTAGAAGCCACCAGGGGATAGGACATACAAGCTGCATTCTGGCATAACGTCCGAGTATGGGCGTTATGTTAAATACCCAGGGGGAGCCCCGTGACGGGCCGGGCTGTCTTCCGGCACTACGTCCGAGGCCTGGGCGGCAGGTCGATTCGTCCGACCGCGCTCTCGGTGATGCTGCCAAGGTAGAGGTGTCCATCGTGTCGCACGACGCTCGTGGTGCCGCCGTAGCGACCGGTGTGGTCCTGCAGGTTGTGGACAATCGTTCCATTTGCATCGAAGGCGACGACGAAACTGAACTTGGAATGGCGTGCCGGGGACGGAATCCATCGCAGTGGGAGACGAGCAAGCAATCGCTTGAACGCGGGCGAGCGGGGATGCACCCAGTCGAGAATGGGGTCGCGCTCGACGAAGGCGGCCATCCAGAACAACTCGCCGTC